>CAZXGG010000048.1:0-25907 GCA_964640125.1 uncultured Rikenellaceae bacterium | reverse complement strand
CCTCTCATGGTTGCTCCGACGTTATCCTGCAAACACTCGACTCCACCTGTAATCACCAAATCCACTGATCCGTTACGGATTTTTTCATAAGCCTCTCCCACGGCATAGGTTCCCGAGGAGCAGGATGTGTTTATGGTAAAGTTTGGTCCATGAATATTAAACACAATAGTATTCCAGCAAGATGCTGAATTCGGCATGATACTTGGGATTGCCATCCGGTTATATCGCGGATAAACATCGAGTTCTTCAAGAATTTCGGGTTTGTGAGCTAATCCTTGTATAGCGTATTGATAGAGAGCGGTTTTCAATGCGACGATCCCTATTCCAAGGATGGTCATTGAGTTTTTCAGGTGTTCGGGAATGATCGACTGGAAATCATCTCCGGTGAAGCCCGCATCTTTCAGCGCCATGATCGTTCCTACAACCGATAACTTTGAGGTCTCTTCCATAATGCTGTTGTATTTGGTTGGAAGGCCCCAATCTTCAATTGAAAAGCGAGGAAAAGGCACAAGAAACCGCGACCTGAAATTGTGATTTATCATAAATTTCTCGGGGATAGGAGAGAGATTGATCTTTTTATCTAAAAGATTTTTCCAAAATTCATCTTTCCCAATACCGATGGATGTAATTGGCCCAATTCCGGTAATTACTACTTTGCGGGTCTTTTCCATAGCGGATAAAAATAACGGCTTTTCTCTAAACGTAATTCTGTATAACTATGTTTTGCAATACCCTTTTTTTACAGCAATCTATCGGGCAGTGGCTTTATCCCGGCAAAGATGTAATATGAACGATTTCTCGCATACATGTACGCATAGATTTTCGCATTGAGGAATATAAGCAGGTCCGATGCCCAGCGTTTCAAAACTCCATTCACCTTTGTCCCCCTGAACCATCTCCTGTAGTTCGTAAAGCCTTTAAGAATGGATTGGGAGATATCATCTGTGGTTATCAATTTCAAATTAACATACGGGAATGACTGGCAATATTGTTCCAGTGTCCAGTGGTGAAAGATACCCCATCGCTTCTTCCCGTTTTGATCTGTGCCGTTTGGCTTTCTTTTCGTTAATACATCTGCAATCAAGAACTCTCCACCCGGTTTCAATACACGGTTTACCTCTTTGAGAAACTTTATTTTATCAGGGTAATGAAGCGCACTTTCGATATTGATCACAACATCAACGGAATTATCATTGATGTTGGCCATTTCCTGTGCATTATCCACGTGAAAAATCATGTTTTCAGAAGCGTTCTTTTTTAGTATATCCTGTGCAATTTTTATGTTACCGGGTGAAATATCGATCCCGATATATTTTCCCGGTTGATGATCCCTGGATATATGCAACCCCTGAATACCATTACCACACCCGATATCAAGAACCGTTTTTCCTTTAATGGGTGATATCTTTGACAAGCAATGATTGGTTAGGTTCTTCTGGCTCTGAAGGAAATCATCCTCTTCGTTTTTATAGAATGGATAGTGAAGCATGTAGTATTGGTTGTGAAGTTTTTTATATGCAAGGTTCATCGCAGAATAGAACCTTTCTGCGGATAAACATGACACAACTACATTGATCGCTCTGGTAATGTATGACATATTGGATAGTCGATTAGTCGGCACTCAGATTATAAATCCAAATTAAACTATCGCAAAGATGCATCCAAATTTTTAATAATAAAAACGGTTCACAGTAATTTGGCAGGATCAGCTTCTCGGGGTTGGTTTGGTTTATTGGGAGCAGGAAGTGTTCGGGTACATCATTATTCTTCTCTGATACGGGTTGGTATCCATGCAGGTACTTTTTTGGGTTCCGGTTTTTTACCATAGATCAGATGATCCAGATGAATTGCAAGTTTACTGAATAGAACCGAATTTTTGACGCCTTTTCTTACCAGGAGATGAAGCAGTGTGTCGGGATGTGAAAAAGGACATACAATTACACAGCGTCCGCAGTCTGTACCGGCTTTTGTCCAGTATGTATAACAGGCTTCTGCGTTTATTTTCCATCTCACGACCCCCTCGACCGGCGCACGATTATCGAAGGATATAGCCTGAACAGGACATACTTCGGCACATTTTTTACACCGGGTACAAAAATCCAGGATGTAGGGTTCATGCGAAGGTTTGTCAATTTCCAATGGAAGATCTGTAGTAACTACAGCGATTCTCACTCTCGGGCCATGCCGGGTTGTCATCAGTAATCCCATTCTGCCAATTTCTCCCAACCCGGCATCTCTTGCTACGATAGGACATATCAACTCATAATTTGCATCGATATGAGCTCTTGCCGAATATCCAAGGTTCCGGATAAGTTCAGCTATTTGAATAGCAATGATTCCTGAAGAGAGATACTGTTGTGCTGATTCCATGACTGTTGGAGCAGCCGGTGCTGATGCCATCATGGTATGATCCATTTCAACAGTACATACAATGGCATATTGATGATCATTTTTTATCATCCTTCCATATCGTTCCCGTCTTCCTCCAACAGTATAGAAATGATAATCTTTTAACCGGGTAAATCCCACTTCCAGAGCTCCAAGTTTTGCCCCCCAGTTTCTAATAAAACCAGTTATCATTATTGTGTTATCCGGTTCCCGGTGAGCTGGTATGACAGAGAATGCCATCGGGTGAAGTTGCTCAACTGTCTGGAAACTTGCATTTGCCGCAGCATAGGCTGCCCGGTTAAAGTACTTAGTGCCGCGTTGGAGCAGTCCCGGGTTGGCTCTGAAACCATTGTCTGCCTTTATATGCTCGGGTTTACGCTGGTAGTATGCATCATATGTTTCAGTGCCTGGGATGAGATCTTTTCTGGAGAACATCGTATCTCTTTCATCCTGCCCCGGTTTGGGGATAGACCTGGACCTGTATCCTGTTGGTTGCAGAGGTATCAGGAGGCTCAGACCGAAAAGGTAGGGCAATCCAATGAAGCCCCATTGAAGGAACACTGCTCCGGGAAATTTCAGGAAGTGAAGCAGTACATACGGGGAGAGAATAAGGATTGCCAGAACAATGAACCTCACTGCAGCTTTTAACTCCCTTTCCGCAATGGATGTAAGAGATGCCCAGAACAGTAAAAGGAATAGAAGAGAACCGGTAAATGCTGAAAAAATATCGACCATGAAACACCTTTTGGTTAACAGGTTTAACAATCCGGATTAAGGTAATCATTTTTTTTTGTCAATAAGGTTGATATTACCTGCAACTTTTTACCATCCCGATCGTCTTTACAGTAAAGAAAAGAAAGATAAACCGTCTGAATACGAACGCGTAGTGTATCATTTTCGAACAAAAGCAGTGTCCAATAAAGAGAAACAAACTGGCCTAACCAGCTAATTACCAAAAAGATGTAATGACTGGCATTATTTATGAGAGGAATTCACAGGTGAGCAGGAAGCACGAACCTTAAGAATGATTACTTAAACAGAAGTACCATGGTAGTAAATTTAAAAGCGAACGAAGTTGTTCTCAAAGCCGGGGATACGGAACATCATTGCGATGAGAACAAGGTAACCGGTAAATTGATTGTCACCAACCAGCGCATTTACTTTCTTTCAAAGAATCCCGAATGCACTACTTACAATCTGGAGATTTTACCTGAACAGATTAAAGAGGTTATTTTTTACAATACGAAGAAGATATTTCCAAATGGATTGAATCTGATTACCAAAGCAGGTGAGCAATTGAGGTTCATCTTGAAAAGAAGAAATGCTTTTGGTGAGTTGATTAATAAAATGTATTAAACAGCAGCACTTTTCATAGTGTGATAAAGTATGCCAGGCCTGATGTCCTTCAATCAGTGCCTGGCATTTTTTTTTTGTTATTCACAAGGTTGATTCACTACTGTTCGGATTTCAGAATGGTACTGAGCCTTTCTCCTGGTAACCGGTGCATACTGTTATTGTTTGAAAAGAATTTATTCCCTGGCTGTCAATCCGGCGTGTACATCTGGTCGAGCAGGTTTAAAACCAGTTCGTGAACGTTTTCCCTTTTTTCAAGTGTGCCTGAGATACCATAAATGGCTGCCATGCGTGATGGTTTACCGGATTTATCATGCTCCGCTATTTTGGCTGAGGCTGAAGCGATTTTTTGAAATGTTTTTTCAGGCAAGGCTTTGGATAGCCTGCCGGTTGCTGATACGGTAAGTTTTGTTGTTATTTTATTCCAG
Source organism: uncultured Rikenellaceae bacterium (assembly GCA_964640125.1). Classification (GTDB taxonomy): domain Bacteria; phylum Bacteroidota; class Bacteroidia; order Bacteroidales; family VadinHA17. Next base: position 21,738 of record CAZXGG010000048.1, on the reverse strand, counting down.
CTTAATTTCCTTGTTTTTTGCGCAGCCTCTTCAAGGTCTTTCAGGAATTCATCCACAACCGGAATGTTCGTTCTGGTTACTGTAAGGTGCAATGAATCAGGGAACTGCAACATATCCATGTGCCATCCTTTTGTTTTCATTTCATCACCGATCAGGAAGATATTGCTATAGTCTGAGGTAAAGGAGAAGATAGACATATCTGGTGTACCTGTTACATGGAGTCCATCGATTGCGTTTATCCCTTCCTGAAGACGTTTGGTGGTTTTCATCACTTCATCAGCCATTTCCAGGTAGCCTTTAATACCAAGCATTTTAATAACTGACCAGGCTGTGGCAATGGGTCCGCAGCTTTTGGTACCCAACATGGCTGTTGAAGCAAAAATTCCACCCGGCCAATCAGTAAAGACATAATATTGCAATTTTCTAAGTTTGCTGTTTCTATACAGGATTACCGATGCTCCTTTTGCGGCATACCCGTATTTATGCAGATCGGCTGAGATGGATGTTACCCCGGGAATTCTGAAGTCGAAAGGTGGGATTGGATAACCCAGTTTTTCTACAAATGGGAGCATCAATCCACCCAGGCAGGCATCTACATGAAAAGGGATTTCGTGTTCAAGTGCCAGCTTGCCCAGTTCCTCGATCGGATCAATCACACCATATGGGAAACAGGGGGCTGATCCTACAAGAAGGATCGTATTCTTAGATATTGCCTTCCGGATCCCTTCCATATCCACCCGGTAATCTTCACCGGTCGCAACATGAATTGTTTTTATTCCCAGGTAATAGGCGGCTTTCTCAAATGCAGGATGTGCTGATACAGGCAATACAATCTCAGGATATTTTATCTGCGGATAATCCCTGGATGCTTTTTCGCGGGCAACCTTAACCACCATCAGGATGCTTTCCGTACCCCCGGAAGTTATATTCCCAACTACCTGTTCATCGCCATGCAACAGGTCAGATACCATGGCAACGGTTTCGTTTTCCATATTTCGCACCGAGGGAAAGAGTGATGGGTTTAATCCATTTTCATAAAAGTATTTCAGGTACACATTTTTCAATGTATCACCGACTTCATCTCCGGGATGGTAAACGAATCCGAACATTTTGCCGGTATTCCATTTCGCATCACCCGCTTTCTTTTTTTCAATTTGTGCATGTATCTCGCTTGAATCCAATCCGTTTTGAGGAAATCGCACTTTCTCCTTTTTCATCATTTTGAAGTTATAATAGAGTTAATAATCCTGCTGTAGCTAACCCAACGTAATTACCGATTGCATATCCAAGCAATCCCATGGTAATACCGGGAACAATGATCTCCCTGTTCTGAATTCCATTGGCGACCGGTCCAATAAAAGCAGGGCCAAAGATAGCAGCTGTCGAAGTGATGATCACGGTATCTGCATCAATCCGGAAGAGGAAAGATAGCAAGAAATGTATAATGACAGACAACCCCACAACTATTCCGCAGAAATAGAATAGTGATGAACTGGCTTTGATCAGCTCTGAAAAATCGGCCATTGTTCCCATGGCCACGGCAAAGATAAGCAGGAGGTATTCTGCTGACGGATAGGTACCCTTTATGGACCGAACCGGTTTGATGAAAGAGCAGGCAATTGCCAGCGTAGTGATTGTCAGGATAACGATCCTTATCTCATCCATTTTTCCACTGATCAGCCAGGAAAATAGCAGCCCAATACCCACCATTGAGAGGGAAACAAGACTTCCGGCTGCAATATTCCGGATCTTATCCCAAAGGGGTAATTCTTTAAAGTTATCCGATTCATCCTGGTTGTTCTTATTCTCACCATTGTACCCTTTGAACCGTGGAAGGAATAGCAGTAATGTTTTTTTTGCTATCGTAAGCAGGAAAATGAAATAGATTGCGCTGAATACGATATCGGCACTATTTAGCAGGATAAACGTCTCTTCTTCAACCTTTAGCGAGAGCCCGATGGCACTCATATTGGGTGTGCCACCGGTATACACTCCGATCATCATTCCTGCAACTTCCTCAGCCTCTTCCAGATTATCCCTGAATATCAGGCAGGCGATGATTGAGCTGGTCACCACACCCAGGACCCCAAGAAAAAAGGAGAGAAAGGTTGTTTTTGAATGCTTCAACCATTTCACAATATCGGAAGAAAAGAGAAGAAGCGGGATGGCAATGAAAATGCTTATTCCTGTTACATTCGTCATGAGATTCCGGTCGAAATCAAGAAATCGGATGTTCCCGGCCACTATGCCGGTAAGGTAACAAAGGATGATCGGGCTGAGGTATTTAAACACTTTATACCGGTTTGCTGCAGCGATGGTTATCGCCGGAAAGAAACAAACAAACGAGAGCTGCAAAATTGTACCCAACATGGTGAACAGATAGTATACCTCTATTTAATCTTGGTAAATCCTGTTGTATCCTGTTTTAAGACAGGAGTATAAAGAATGGATTTCCTCAGGATTGAGGAATCAGGTATTGCATTGAATTGATACAGTGATGACGGATAACCGCGATGGATCTGATCAAAATATTGTTCTTTTCTGTAAGTTACGCCAAAATCATAAATTACCTCATCCGCCCACTCAAGATCATAATCAGAGAAGAAATCGATGGTCCGGATAATGAACCTGCCTGTCCTTGAGATCCAGTGTTCCTTTCTCAGATATGGGACTGGTTTCCATGCATTAAGAACGCGGTAGTCTGAATTTGTTATTACGGATCGAATTCCAAAAGCCGTTTCCCATTGATTACCATTAAACAACGAAAACGCTCTTCCTGGGTAAAGGACCATCGACTGGTCAGGCAGGATTTCTGTTTGAAAAAATGTGCAGTTCAGATGCCAGTTCCAGGCAGGTGGATTGTACAGATCTATTTTCAGTGTATCGAAAAACAATCTTCCCGAACCGGAGCGTTGCGGGATCTGGCTCAACACGGTTGACGAAAAAAGGAATAATGAGGCCAATATTACCATCTGACCGAACACTCTTATCAAAATTTTTCCAGGGATCATTTCATATAGATCTTTATGTCGTCATAGTAAGCGGTGCTTGTACCGCTATTGAAATTATAACCGCACAGGGCAAAGTCTATGCATTCCTCTTTGTCGGTAATGTTAATTGTTTCCTGGATCAGGATATCATTAACCCAGGCTTTCCCCCTCATATTTACGAAATCTATTTCAAGCCTCACCTTATACCATGTTTCCGCCGACCAGGTCATACAAGGGTCTCCATTGATTAGCAACCGGCCATCGTTTGCGAACTGGAATGAATTTCTGAACCGGTAAGTAGTGCTTGATTCTTTAAACCCCAGCCCGATTGTATAGCCTTTGTCGGGCTGACCGAGATAAATGCACCCTTCGTAGCATAAATAGTCTGGCATACTATCCAGGGGTACTGCTTCCACACGTGCCCAGGTTGGATAGGAAGTCAACCTGAAGGATTGCTCTCCGGAGCATGAAACCATATCACTGATTTCTGCTGATTTACCGTCGAACCGGGTTGTCCACCGTTCCGAAGGATAGGTCCCTATGATATAATCTTCAAAATTATCCTCAAAAATTAACATCCAATCGGAATTTTCTTCTTCCTCACAACCTTGGATGCAGATTGTGAGAAGAATATAAACTGATAATAATAATGTTTTTGTTTTCATGGCTCTCGTTTTTTAAGTCAGTAATGGTTTTTTCAGATCAAAGTTACGGTTGAACAGGTCCGTGGCGAAACGGAAATTTACATCGCAGGAAAGGCTTTTTTCAGATTCTGCAAATGGGATGGGCAAGCCGGTCCAGCATGCTGAAGAATTGGCAAATTTTGACAAAACGGGGTTGTCATAATTGAGATCTGCAAATAATTGATCCAAACCATTGACTTGATTCTTAAAAAATCCTAATTTTGATATGGAATGGAATTAGCTCAGAATATTCAGAATCAATTCTTTCAGCAGATAAAAAACCGGTTGCCTGCCCATCTTTCACTCGTGGATGAAATTTCCGAATTATTAGGGATCAGTACGGATAGTGCCTATCGGAGAATACGTGGTGAAAAACAGTTATCGCTGGATGAATTCTGCAAATTGTCAAAACACTACGCCATATCCATTGATCGTCTCCTGGACCACTATACGGGGAAGATATGCTTTAGCTCTTATTTGCTGGATGAGCAGGATTTCCGGTTTGAGGATTATTTTGAAGCCCTGTTGAGGGATTTTGCGGGTCATTTCAGACAGGGCGGGGGTGAAGTAATTTTCATTCTGAATGAGTTAAATCTTTTACACGTTATTCAGGTGCCTGAAGTTGCTGCTTTCAAACTCTTTTTCTGGAGGAAATCCAACCAGGGTTTTTCCGATTACCAGGACAAGAAATTTTCATTTGAAGATCAGAGCATGCAGCTCTCAGAACTCAGTAAAAAACTAATTCAGTCTTATCTTCAGGTTCCAACCATTGAACTGATCAGTGCTGAAGCATTGAATAGTTTCTTTAAACAGATCCTGTTTTACAGGGATTCGGGGTACTTTGAAGACAGATCTCATATTTTCATCGTACTGGATAAGTTATTGGAATTAATGGGACATCTCCAGAAACAGGCTGAATATGGATTTAAATTTCCTTTTGGAATGAAGCCCTCGGGCCAGGAAGGAAATTTTAAATTATACTACAACGACCTGGTACTGGCAGATAATACGATCCTTGTTAAACGGGAAACGGAAGGGATCACTTATATAACCAATAATGCCATTAACCTGTTGTATACCGATCACCCCGGATTCTTTCAGAAAAATTATTTCTGGGGCAAAAACCTCATTGGCAAATCAACCCTGATCAGTGGTACTGCCGAGCGGGAAAGAAACCGCTTCTTCCTCAATATGCGTGAGAAAATAGAAAATTTGAAAGACAGGATTTAATTCATATTTTTTCTGGAAATCCGAATGCTGAACTGATTGGTGAATCGAAATGCTATCCTGATGTTGCATCGCTTCCTGATGAAGTTGACCGGTTGTATATCGTTACCCCGAAGCGGGAGACTAAATCACTCCTGGAGGAAGCAATAAAAAAGGGAATTAAGAAGGTGTGGATTCAACAGATGTCTCATACGGACGAAGCCCTGAACCTTGCCCGGGAAAACAACCTGGAATTGATTACAAAGGAGTGCATTTTCATGTATGCTGAACCCGTAACCGGTCCACATAAGTTCCATCGGTTTTTCAAGAAACTGTTTGGCCGCTACCCGCGATGAAGAAGTTAAAAGTTATCAGTTATAAGTTGATAAGTTTTCTGTGAGTTTGGAAAGAAAGAAACCTTAGTTGAACTCCTTGAAGAGTTATTAGGTTAGTAGGTAAGTGAGTTACTGAGTACATAGTTTTTAATCTTGTACTTGCCGGTATTAACATTCCCATTTCTCCAGTTGGTTTAATACTATGCAACCAGTTCTCAAATAAATACATCCTATTTTCAATATACCAATACCTATTTCAACACATAGGCAATCAATACCCCCAGGTAATTTCCCACTGCATACCCGGCGATTCCGACTGCAAGCCCGGTCAATATCACCTCCCGGTTCTTTAACGCGCCAGCAATAACGGGTACAAACGGTGGAGAACAGATCAGGGCACTTCCCGAAATGATCACGGTATCGGCATCTAACCTGAAGAATCTGGCAATCAGGGCATGAAGAAAATGTGACCCGAACATCACCAGTGCAACAAACCAGAAAAGAGAAAAAGTAATGTTAGCCAGCTGACGGATGTCTGCCATTGAGGCTACGACCAGGCAGAATATAAGGATGATGTACATCCCTCCCTGAAACGTTTTTTTAATCCGATTGATTTTTGGAACAAAGGAGAACGCGATACTGAAGGTTGTGATCAGGAGTATGATTGCTGCCGTCATGAAACTTTCCGGAAAGAGGAGACTCAATCCATAACTTGCGGCAACGATGAGCAGTGATAATCCAAGCGCTGCCAGCAGGGGTAAAAAGACTATTTTCGTGAATATGCCCTCATACGATTCGAAATCCTCTTGAGAATCAGCCACATCAGGCGAGGGACCCTCTTCCGTTGACTTGAACGGACGCAAAAACAGCAGGAAAACCCGCTGTCCGACTGAGAGGATAAAGATCAAATAAATGGCTCCCAAAAAGAGATCGTACGTGTGTGTCATGAGGTAAAGTTCCTGGTTTACGTTCAGGGCAGTCTTCATGGCAGCCATGTTCGGCGTTCCTCCGGTGTACACGCTCACAAGCATTCCGGTGACTTTCCAGATTTCATCGATATCATCAACAAAAATGAAGTAGCCGGCAATAACCATTGCAATGACGGTGAATAACCCGATGCCCAGGGATAGCATGGCTGAACCGGCCATCTTTAACCATCTCCTGACATTCAACGAAAAAAGGATCAACGGCAGGGCAATCGGGATGGTTATATTCATCAGTAATTCCTGGTACTTCTCACTCCCTTCAGGAAGGATCCCTAAATTACCGATGATCAATCCCAAACCGTAACAAATTAAAACTGCACCCACTTTTTTGACCAGGATAAAATGTTTCTCAAGAAACAGGATTAAAAAAGGAGTGAGGATGAAAAAGATAACCAGAATAAGTGTTTGAGACGTCATGATGAAAGGGCGTTTATTGAACGATGGAATTTGCACCTTTCCCGCTTGCAGTGCAGAACGGATGGATATATCTTTGTGTGTTCAAGGAGGATGGTTTCCTGATTTATTCAGACGAATATAGAAAAAAAATGCAATACATTTCCTCAAATTTCCGGTAACAATCCGTTAATTTAATTGATATATGGTTATTTTTAGTACTTCCATTAAATATCTGCTTATTATGAGAATCAAGCGGTCATTGTTTAACGTCACTTCTCTGGTGATAACCTTACTGGTGATCTCCTGCCAGGGAAAGAGGGATGAAAATGATAATACTGCAAAAGCCATAGCAATCCATGAGAGGGTATTAACAGTTGATACGCATGCTGATACTCCTTTGGCACTGGATCATATCGATCTTCGCGGTGGGACCACCCCGGATGAACGTACCGGCAAGGTTGATTTTCCAAGGATGAAAGAGGGCGGCCTGGATGCGATCTTCTTTGCGGTTTATGTTGCTCAGGGACCTCTTGATGAAGAGGGTTATGAAACTGTAAGGGGAAAAGCCATGACCCTCTTTGAAAGGATACATACTGAACTGAAAAAGAACGGCGATCTGGCTGAACCAGCCACCAGGTCTGCTGATGCATTACGAATTGAAGCACTCGGGAAGCGGGCAGTTTACATCGGTATCGAAAATGGTTATGCTATTGGCAGGGATCTATCACTGGTTAAGACCTTTTATGATCTGGGGGCAAGATACATCACCCTCTGTCATTCACGCAATAATGATATCTGTGACAGCTCAACGGATGATGAAGGCCCTTTGCATCATGGATTAAGCGATTTTGGAATGCAGGTTGTTGAAGAGATGAACCGTTTGGGGATTATGGTTGATGTTTCACACATCTCCGATGAATCCTTTTTTGATGTCGTTGAATATTCACGTACACCGGTGATTGCTTCACACAGTTGTACCAGGGCTCTCTGTAATCATCCAAGAAACCTGTCGGATGAGATGTTGTTGAAGCTCAAGGAAAATAACGGTGTGATACAGGTTACCCTGGTAAGCTCTTTTGTGAAAGAGAGAGAAGATGAGGAAGCCATGCAGCAAGCGTATGATATGCTGGAGAATAAATATGGTGATCCGGATACGCTTTCAACTGATCGGATGGAACTGTACCGGAAGGAACGTGCAGAAATCAGGGAAAGATACCCGAGAGAATATGCTACTGTTGCTGACCTGGTTGATCATATAGACCACGTTGTTGAGCTTATCGGAATTGATCACGTTGGCATTGGATCTGATTTTGATGGAGGTGGAGGGCTAAAAGACTGTTCCGATGTCAGTGAAATGGGTAATATTACCCGAGAACTGGTGAAAAGAGGGTATACTGAAAAGGAGATTGCTAAAATCTGGGGAGGCAATCTGATGCGGGTATTCCGGGAAGTGGAAAAACAAGCCGGGCAGTGACAGATATACAATTCACCATGTATTTGATAAAGGATTGATTCATCGATATTCGTCAATCCCTTTTTATACGTTTCGAGTTACTTTTCTGAAAAACATAACATCATGAGCACCAATAAGATTATCCTGTATTTGCTTCTTGTATTTTTGACCTCCTGTTCATTAAATCAGGAAAGAATCACAGTCCTGTCCTTCAATATCCGATATGATAATCCGGCTGATGGAGAGAATAGCTGGTCTAACCGCAAGCACATGGTGACCGACCTGATCCATTCAATGTATCCCGATATCATAGGAATGCAGGAAGTGACGCACCGGCAGTTTACAGATCTGGGTGCTATATTACCGGATTATGCAAGAAGTGGAGTTGGTCGGGATGACGGGAAGGAAAAAGGGGAATATGCTGCTATCGTGTATAAAAAAACGAAGTTCAACCTGCTGGATGAGTCGACTTTCTGGTTATCCGAGAATCCCAGTGATACAGGCAGTATATCCTGGGGAGCCCACCTGCCCAGGGTGGTAAGCTGGGTAAAACTGGAGAAGAAAAAAACAAAAAAGGTGGTCTATGTATTTAATACCCATTTCAGTCATGTATCCGATAGCGCAAGGACTCAGAGTGCCAGGCTGCTGATATCCAAAATCAACACCATAGCCAACGGCAAGCCGGTTATCCTGACCGGTGATTTCAATTTCACAAATGAATCAAGAGGGTATTCAATTCTTACGGAAAAAACCGGAGATTCCCCGGGTCTGGTAGATGCCCAGTTTGTTTCCAACACCCCGCATTTTGGAGGGAACATGACCTATAATGGATTTGGCAGTGTTGAGGACGGCAAAAAAATTGATTTTGTTTTTTTGAATCATTCATTCACGGTCCTTCAGCATGGGATCTATCCGATACATGAAAGGGATCATTATATCTCGGATCATTATCCTGTTTTTGCTGAATTGGAATTCCGTCAGGGTGCACCGGACTGACCGGTATATCATCTCAAATGGGTTTTCTGATTTCGTTAAGTTAAGTGAATAAAAGGCTGATCCAATGACTTCAAAGGAGCGGTGTTTTTCAGTGTTGAACCGTGAAATACCTGACCGGGTACCTGTTGTCCCACAGAGCTTCATGTTCTCAATAATGGATGCAGGATTACGGATTGGGGATATTAACCGGAACGGGAAGCGCATGGCAGAAACCCACATTCGGTGCCAGGAAAAATACGGTTACGATGGCTGTGTCATTGATTTTGATGATGCTTCACTGGCTGAAGCCTGTGGTGCCCGGGTTATTCTAAGGGATGATGAACCGGCAATTGTTGATGAATCAAAACCGGTTTTACTGGATCTGCGTGATATTTACGACCTGGAGGTGCCTGATCCGCTGAAGGCGGGAAGGTTACCCGAATGGCTTGAAGCAACCCGAACCCTCTCGGAGGCGATTGGGGATCATGTATTCATTATGGGAAGAGCGGACCAGGGTCCATTTAGTGTAGCTTGCCTGTTACGGGGCACCCAGCAATTTATGGTTGATCTGATGACTGAGGATCCGCAGCTCATCCGGGATGTTATTGCATATTGCAGGAAGGCATGTGTTGCCTTTGCAAAAGCACAGAAAGATGCCGGTGCACATGTAACCTCTATCGGGGATGCCCTTGCCGGCCCTAACCTGATAGCACCGGAAATGTATCGTGATTTTGCATGGAAACCTGAGAAGTTGCTGGCTGATGAGGTTCAGAACTATGGCATACCACTCTCCATTCATATCTGTGGAAATACAACTTCCATCATTCCACAAATGGCTGCAACCGGTGCCAGGATCCTTGAAATCGACTGGCAGGTGGATATGGGCAAGGCAAGAGAGCAAATTCCTGTGGATACTGTTTTAATGGGAAATATTAATCCCTCTGACCCCATGGTGTTTGGTACTGAAAATGATGTTGAAGATGCTGTTAAGAAGATCATTACCGACACCAGAGGCAAGGGAGTGTTTGTAAGTACCGGGTGTGCCATGGGTAGAAATACACCACCTGAAAATTTCAGAACAATGATCGAGGCAACAAAAAAATATGGGACCAGAGAGTTGATCTTATCCCTGCAACCAGAAAATTGAGGATTTTGAATCTATGAAAAAAGTAATGCCTATCTTGTTTCTTACCTTTCTGACAATTTTAGCAGATATGCAAAGAGCAGATGCTCAAATAGAACCTGGAGGGAGAATAGAAAAACAGGGCAGTTTAAGCAAAAGAACCCACGGTTGGTTTGAAGGTTTTTCTGAAAATCTTGGTGGTAATCAATTTACCTATGAATCAATTCGTGAGGATGTTACCGCCTCATTACTCACCCGGACAACCAATGGGGAAATGGCGATCGAATGGCTCACGGGTAAGATCCCGCCTGATTGGGAAGGCGAAGCTGCAGATTTTCTCTGGATCGCAGCAATGGACAAACCGAACCGGGATAAAGAGTTCTTTATGTATATCAACGGGGAATTAAAATTTGTCTTTACCAATCCTTCGGATCACTGGGAGGTGACCTCTGATGACGGAGGGAAGCTTGCATTCTCAGTATTTATGACCGATCGTCATGGAGATGGTCATGGATACATGTCCCTCCATTCTCCTTCATCCTGGTTAACGCCCGGAGAGGGATTAAGCATAAAAGTGGTTGGTGAAGCAGCAGAAACCAATACCTGGTGCATTGTCTATCAGGCTCCGGATGCACTGTCTTATCTTCACAGGGCGGCTGAATACGAAAGCTGGTTTGACCTGACCGGGCATTCCGTTGGAGAGTCCCATTCCTTTATTCTGGTGGCACCCGAATATATGGCAGGTCAAACACTCTCCTGCAAGGTTGGTGAGACCGTTCACGCCGTTGAACTGGATCTGGATGAGTCTGTTTCGCGCGGCACTTTTTCGTTGACCGGCAAAAGGAGTGAATTAAAGAAAATTCCATTTTCCCTGTTTCATCAGAGCCGAAAGCTTTTTGAAATTCCCGGTCTCTTTACCGGGGAATCCGTAACTGCACTGAGGGATCCAACCCTTGTTATCAACCAGGCTTCTGAACAAACGGATGGCACCTGGATCCTGAAAACCAGGATCATCTATAAACCACAATTAATAAACAATTTGAAGAAACTATCCAATGCAAACCAGGGCAATGGCAAAATTTACCTGATGAACTCAAGTCACCAGGATATTGCCTGGATGGATAGTCCTGAAAATTGTATCATTGAGCGGGATACCATGTTACTTACCCCCCTGTTTGAACAGGCACGCCTGGATCCTGAATACCATTTTGACATTGAGGATGTACTGATGGTTCGGGAGTTTATTGAGCGGCACCCGAACCAGAAGGAGGAGTTCATCGAATTGCTTCATTCTGGCAGGTTAACATCAGGGTCCACCTATATACAACCCTACGAAGAGATGTATTCGGGTGAATCGCTGATCAGGCAGTTTTATCTGGGTGCCAGGTGGCTCTCAAAAGAGTTTGATGGATATAAACCGGATACCTACTGGAATGTTGATGTCCCCGGCAGGACATTGCAGATGCCTCAGATTGCAAAGAAAGCCGGCACCAAGCAGATGGTGATCAGCCGACATCAGATGGGCGTTTTCAGGTGGTATAGCCCGGATGGGTCCTTCGTAACAACCTACTCACCAGGACATTATTCCTTATCTTTTCCTCATCTGCATCGTGATTTTTTCAGTGCAGCAGCTCACATTGCAGATCAGGCTGTTTGGTGGGGAGACTATCTGTCCTCCAAAGGATCAGATCCGGTGGTGCCCCTTTTATCTGACTGGGATATGAGTCCTGCTGAAGATTATAGCCAGATTATTGATCATTGGCATAACCTGACTTATTTTGAGGATGAATTTGGAAAGCAGCATCAGATCAAACTGCCCGGGATAATGCTTTCTTCAGCCAGGAATTTTATCCAGGATTTCGAAAAATCTGCACCAGAACTTCCCTCCATCATGGGTGAAAGACCAGCTGTCTGGCTTTATATTCATGGTCCTTCACACCAAAAAGCACTGAAAGCAAGCCGCGAAGCAGATATCCTGATGACTGTTGCTGAGAAATTTTCTGCCATTAATGCCTTGTTGGTTGAATCATTTGAGGCATATCCACAGGACCGCATGACCAAAGCATGGGAGGCAAAAATATATCCTGATCATGGATGGGGCGGGAAAAATGGTGAGATAACAGATGCCTGTTTCCTGGAAAAATTTGAATTGGCGCATCATGAGGCAAGTGAAATAGCCAATACTGCCCTGAAATCAATCAGTTCAAGAGTCATGACAGACAGAAATAAAGGCATCCCGGCGATCGTTTTCAACACTCTTTCCTGGAAAAGGAGCGATCCTGTTCACATCGGTCTTGAGTGGGAAGCGGGTTGGGGAAAGAATGTGATGGTACAGGATCACCAGGGGAAGTTTGTTGAGAGCCAGTTGACTGACGTAGTAAGGCATCCGGATGGATCGCTAAAAAAAGCAGTTCTTCATTATGTTGCTGAAGATGTTCCGTCGATAGGATATAAAACCTATTATGTCAATCCTTCCCAGCAGAAAAGGGAGGAATACGCCATACACACGGCAACGGGTTACGAAAACAACTTCTATAACATTACTCTTTCCGATGGCATTATCGAACAGATCGTTGATAAGGAGCTGGGGAGGAACCTGCTTGATGGCTCAAACCTGAAAGGCGGTGAGGTGTTTACCATGAGATCAGAAGGAAACGGTGCCGGAGAATTCGCAGATATTCAACAACCCACCATGGAAGGATTCGACAGGGTTTCCAATTATGATACCGAATGGAAATGGCTTGAAAAGGGAGAGGTATTCAGCCTGTTTGCAATGCGGCAACCCATACGGAATGCCATTGTTGAGCAGAAATTGATCATCTATAACCACATTAAACGGATTGATGTTGAGGTTTCACTGATCGACTGGGAGGGTGTTTTGTTCCGTGAATACCGTATGGCTCTTCCACTCGATCTCTCTGACGGGCAGGTCGCTTATGAAGTCCCCTTTGGAGTTGTTGAAGTTGGCAAAGATGAAATTGAAGGGGCAGCAGGCGAACGGTACGTTACGCCCTGCAAAGAGATCCATCCCAGGGGAATAGAAAACTGGATCGCAGGGTATGATGAGAAGATCGGGATAACGCTCTCCTCATCCGTGGCCGTTGCAGATTATATTGACCCCACGGACAAGGGGATCAGAAAACCGGTGTTACAGCCCCTGCTTCTGGCTTCCAGAAGAAGTTGCCATGGGGAAGGGAATGAATACCTCCAGGCCGGTGATCATCACTTCTACTTTTCACTTACTTCCCACCATCCCGATTGGAAAAACGGGTACAAGTTTGGCAGGCAATCCAATGAGAAGTTGTTTGTTGTTTTCGATCCGCCAGTATCGGAAAACGAAACATTACCGGAGGAAATCAGCTTTTTTTCTGTGGATAGGGAGAATGCAATCATTTCCACAATAAAAAAATGTGAGGATGATAACAGCCTGATAGTAAGGGTCTATGAATCAGAAGGCAACGAGGGGAGCAGCAAACTGACTTCCCATTTTAACCTGAAAAAAGCATTTAAAACAAATATCATTGAAGAAGAGGGTGTCGAAATTTCTACAAATAAAAACCACCTCAACCTGGATATTGGCAAACATGCTATTGAAACATTTAAGCTGATACCAAGCTTCAAGGAGGAATAGGTTTATCTTATTTAGATTTATATTAAATGGTTGATTTAGACAAATTCATTGATTATTCTATATTATCTTTACAAGAAGTTTTCATTTTCACTAATTCTTTCTGAGCGTTTTCGTTACCAATTTTATGAAGTTTCTATGAAGTTTCGTGCACTATTTTCCGGATTACGTTCATTATTCGTAAAGGGAGCTGGTTACGTTTTTCTGAGTGGTATCCTGATCACCGGTTTACTTATTTTTCTTGGGAACCGTGCCATGCGATACACATCCACGGATGAATATTGCCTCTCCTGTCATTCCCATCCGCATGTGGAGCCCACCTGGAGACAATCGACCCATTATGACAACGAAAGTGGCGTGATTGTTCACTGCTTTGAGTGTCATCTGCCACCTAAAGGTGATAACCATCTGATGATGAAAATCAAGCACGGTGCAAAAGATGTTTATGGAGAGTGGTTTAAGGATGCGGATAAGATCAACTGGGAGGAAAAGTCAACCCTGGAAAATGCAATTCATTATACCTATATGAGCGGATGCGTGGATTGCCATGACAATCTTTTCCCTTCTACTTTATCAAAAGAGGGGGATGAAGCGCATCTTTACTATACACAGCAGAAGGAAACAGTGACCTGCTTGAATTGTCACCTCTCTGTAGGGCATTATGACGAAAATGCAATTCATGCCAAAAACGTTGATTTTGGGAAGACCGTTACAAAGCCAACCGTTGTTTTTTCTGAACCTGCAGTGGTTGATGAATTCAAGGACTTCACCGAATATATACCACAAACAAACGTTTCGTTTGAGATGGTTGCTGTTTCCGGTGGTGAATTCAATATGGGGAGTCCCGAATCGGAAGCATTCAGGAAACCGCATGAAGGACCGGTGCAACGGGTCAGGGTGAATGATTACTGGATGGGGAAAGTGGAAGTGACCTGGGATGAGTACCTGGCTTTTTTTAATGCCACTGCATCGGAAGGGCGGAAGAGCCTGGAGGAACTGCAACGGGATGCCGGAGTGGATGCTATAACCGGTGCAACACCGCCATGGGGTGCACCCGACCAGGGATGGGGGAAGGGCGACAGGCCGGCGATTACCATGTCCCATTTTGCCGCTGAAACATACTGCCGGTGGTTAAGCAAAGTTACCGGCAAAACGTACCGCTTACCCACGGAAGCTGAATGGGAATACGCATGCAGGGCAGGCACCGATGGTCCCTATTTCTTCAAGGGCGACCCCAAGGACTATAGCGCGGATGGATTCATGAAAAAAATATTCAAACCGGATACTTCAGTGATCAATTCTTATGTGATCTACTTATTGAATAGTGAAGGGAAGACGCATGAACCCGGGGAAGTAAAGCCCAATCTGTTTGGTTTGGTCAATATGGTGGGGAATGTGAGTGAATTTTGCCAGGATTGGTATGCGCCGGATGTGTATGCTTCCTATTCCGGAGAACCCGTCATGAATCCCACGGGCCCTGTCAGTGGAACAGAGCATGTAATCCGGGGAGGTTCATACCGCAGTGATGCTGCAGATGTAAGATCAGCAGCACGGGACCAGACCAGAACCGATGCATGGTTGGTGACAGATCCTCAGATACCGAAAAGCATCTGGTGGTACTCGGACTGCATCCATGTCGGTTTTCGTGTAGTTTGCGAAGTGGAATCGGTGTTAACGAAGCAGTAGATCAACCATGATATAAATGACAACATAGAGATGGAAAAAAACAGTAAGAATCTGACCAGAAGGCATTTCCTTGAAACCGCTGCCATTGCAGGCACCATCGGAACACTTGGTATTGGTGCAGCGATTTCTTCCTGCAGCAGGAAAAAGTCACATGAGGAATTGGGATTACCCCCGCTACTGGATATGGCACCCGACGGACAGAAGTTAAAAGCCGGTCTTGTGGGAGCAGGACACCGGGGAACCGGAGCAGCAAAGAACTTCATCAGTGCCGGGAGAAATCTTGAAATTACAGGACTTGCCGATCTGTTCCAGGAACGGATTGATGCGTGCCGTGCACAATTTCACCAGTATGACATTGATATTCCGGAAGAGAATTGCTTTACCGGTTTCGATGGGTACCTGAAACTTCTGGAAACAGATATCGATGTGGTCATCCTGGCCACGCCACCCTATTTTCGGCCGGAACAGTTCAGTGCTGCCATTAAGGCAAAGAAGCATGTTTTTATGGAAAAACCGGTTGCCGTAGATCCGGTGGGCATACGTTCAATACTGAGTACGGCACAAAAAGCCAGCGCATTTGGACTGTGTGTTGTTACAGGAACCCAGCGCAGGCATAAGAGAGATTATATTGAAACGTACAAACGGGTTGCCAATGGGGCAATTGGCCGAATCGTTGCAGCAAAAGCGTTCTGGAACCAGGAGCATGTTTGGTTCCGCTTGCGGGAGGAGGGGTGGTCTGATATGGAGTATATGATCCGGAATTGGAATAATTTTATCTGGCTGAGTGGTGATCATATCCTGGATACTCATGTGCATAACATCGATGTCATAAACTGGTTCGCCGGAAAACTGCCACAAAGTGCAATCGGTTATGGAGGAAGACACCGGCGTGTCACCGGAGATCAGTACGATTTTTTCAGCATTGACTTTGATTATGGTGACGGATTGAGTTCCCACAGTATGTCCCGACAGATCGATAATTGTGCCAATGGTGTTGGAGAAGTGGTCGTTGGAACCGAAGGGTATACAAATTGCGAAAACAGAATCTATAATCCGGATGGTACCATAAAATGGGAATATGATTATCCAAAGGATGAGAAGGGAGAGCCATTAACAACAGTGAAGATCTCGGAGTATATACAGGAACATATCGATCTGGTTACGGCTATTCGTACGGGGCAGTATATAAATGAAGCGGAACAGACAGCCCATTCCACTTTAACAGCCATCATGGGAAGGGAAGCAGCCTATACAGGGAAAAAGATCACCTGGGATGAAATCCTGAATTCAGACCTGAAACTGGGACCTGAAAAGCTGGAGATGGGTCCTGTGGATATGAAGCTTGAGGTTCCTGTGCCGGGTACTGCGGTTACGATCGATTAATTCTGTGATGATGCGTTTTTTATACAAAATATAAATTAAATCTATATGGAACAGAAGAAAAGTAACAGGAGAAAATTTATTAAAAGTACCATCTCATCAGCCATTGGGATAATAGCATTTCCACACATCATTTCGGCCTCTACGCTCGGCAGGGGAGGAGCCATTGCCCCCAGTGACCGCATTGTTATGGGAGCAATTGGAGTTGGAAGCCAGGGAACCGGGAATATGCGAAACTTCCTTGGCAAAAAAGAGACCCGGTTCGTAGCCGTTTGCGATGTTGATAAAAACCACCGGGATCAGGCAAAACGATATGTTGATGAGACGAACAATAACACGGAGTGCCGAACCTATCATGACTTTCGGGAATTTCTCGAGAAGGAGACACTCGATGCTGTCTCTATCGCGTTGCCCGATCACTGGCACATGATCATCACTGTGGCTGCAGCAAAAAAAGGAATTGACATCTATGGTGAGAAACCCCTGGCAAGGACCATCAGGGAGGGCCGTTCAATCGTTACTGCCTGTGAAGAGAATGACATCATCTGGCAAACGGGCAGCTGGCAGCGATCGGTAGAGAATTTTCGCAGAGCCTGTGAACTGGTTAGAAATGGATTCATTGGAAAGGTTAATCGCGTTGAAGTTGGGTTGCCGGATGGTGCATCCCTGATCGGAACACCCCCTGTTATGCCGGTGCCTGAAACCCTGGATTGGGACTTCTGGCTGGGTCCTGCTCCTGCAGTTCCCTACCGTGGTGTTAGTCATTGGGACTGGCGATGGATTTTGGATTATTCGGGTGGTCAGCTAACCGATTGGGCAGGCCACCATGTTGATATTGCTCACTGGGGGCTTGACCTGGATGATGGCGGTCCGGTTGAAGTAGAAGGAACGGGTGTTTACCCAAGAGAGGGAATATTTGATGTTCCGGTTGAATATGATATCAACTGTACCTATGCAAATGGCATCGTGATGCGGGTTGCGAACCGGAGTAGATTACCGTTTGGAATGGGTACAGCCTGGTATGGTGATGAAGGTTGGATTCATGTGGCACGTGGTAATGTTCTGGAAGCCAGCGATCCGTTAATTCTTGAAAATGAGATTCCTGAAGATGGAAGACTCTATTATAGCCAGGATCACCACCAGAACTTTCTCGATTGTGTCCGATTGAGAAAGCCAACCATTGCACCGGTACAAACAGCCCATCGCTCAATCAGTGTCGGCTTGCTTTGTGAGATTGCAATGCTAACGGGTCAAAAACTGAACTGGGATCCGGAACAGGAGATATTCACCAATAGTGATATGGCAAACCGCTTATTATCCAGACCCTTCAGGGCCCCCTGGAAGATATGAGCTTCATGAATTACCCTGTTATTTCAGCTAATATGAAACGAACCTTTTTATTTAATTTTGATGCAAATCAGTAAAAAAATATATCGGATGAAAAAAATAAAGAATATCGACGGGCTGTACGTTTTAATCATCTCTCTTTTCCTCGCAGTAAGTGTTGGATTGTTTCATTCCTGCCAGAAGAGTACCGGAATGAAGGCATTGATCATTACAGGCCAGAGCGGTCATGACTGGGAAACAAGTACTGAAGCACTGGAGAAAATCATGGAAAATTCAGGATTATTTGCAGTAGAAGTTGCTCAAAGTCCCTCCAAAGGGGAGGATATGAGTGGATTTGCCCCCCAATTTTCAGTCTATAACCTGGTTGTATTGAACTATGATGGTGATCCATGGAGCGAACAGACAAAAAGCTCTTTTGCAGACTATGTGAAAAGCGGTGGAGGAGTGGTTGTTTATCATGGTGCCAGCATTGCATTTCCGGATTGGAAGGAATACAACGAGATCACCGGACTGGGTGGCTGGGGTGACCGCGATGAGAATGCAGGACACTATTGCTACTGGAAGGATGGAAAGATGGTCAAAGAAGATATCCCCGGGAAAGCCGGGAAACATGGAGATGCTCACGATTTCCTGGTTGTTCACCGGGATATGGAACACCCGATCCTGAAGGGATTACCAGATAGCTGGTTGCATGGAAATGATGAGTTGTACGGTGCCTTGAGAGGTCCGGGAAAAAATTTGACCATTCTGGCAACCGCTTTTTCCGATACAGCAAAAGGGGGAACAGGCAGGGATGAACCGGTCCTCTTTACCGTTACCTTTGGAGAAGGCAGGGTCTTCCATGATGCCCTGGGTCATCCTGATTCGGAAAGCAAGGAATCGGCACTCCATTGTGCGGGGTTTATTACTACCTTTTTACGCGGTGCTGAATGGGCTGCCACGGGCCAGGTTAAACAGCCTGTCCACCCCGATTTTCCGAATTCCGCCAGTACCTTCTTCTGGGAGGACTACCGGCCCCTGACACTCGAAGAGCTGATGAGCAGAATTACTACCTATGAGATCGGGAAAAGCAGGAAATACATGGCAGACCTCAGCAACCGGATCAGGAAATCGGATGGGACCGCAGAAACTCTGCTTAGTTTTGAAAAGGAAATGGTGAAAGTATGTGAATCAGAGGCTACCGCTGAATGTAAAAAACAACTCTGCCGGGAATTGAGCTGGATGGGTTCAGATTATTGTATCCCAACCCTGGAAAAACTCACAGAAGATCCTGAAGTAGCGGAAATGGCGGAATTTGCGTTGGAGAGATTGACAAAATAATGGGTAAACAGCCATGAAAAAGAGGGCACTGTTTTCACTGATACCCATCCTGATTTTACTTGGTATGCAAATGGGGTTTTCACAAGCCCCTGAAGAGACTGAAGATTGGTCCCGAAAACCGGATGTGGTGGTTCCGGGTAAAAAACAGGATCCCCCAGGCGATGCAATCATTCTGTTTGATGGAACGGATCTTTCTAAATGGACTGCCAACTCAGCGGAAGCAAATTGGAAGGTATTTGGAAAATCAATGACTGTGGTTCCAGGTACAGGAAGCATCAGAACAAAACAGGCCTTCGGAGATGTTCAGCTACATCTTGAATGGAGGACTCCAAAAAAAGTAGAAGGGGAAGGACAGGACAGAGGCAATAGTGGCGTTTATCTGATGGGTTTGTATGAGGTGCAGGTCCTTGATTCCTACGAAAACGAGACTTATTACAACGGTCAGGCGGCAAGCATTTACAAACAACATATCCCGCTGGTAAATGCGTGCCGGGAGCCGGGTAAATGGCAAACGTATGATATTATTTTTGTTGCACCACGATTCAATGCCGATAAGACCCTGGCATCTCCTGCTTATGTCACGGTCATTCATAACGGGGTGTTAGTCCAGAATCATGTGGAGATCAGGGGACCAACTGATTACATTGGTACACCACCCTATCGTTTCCATGAAGATAAACTGCCCCTGATGCTCCAGGATCATGATCATCCGGTAAGTTACCGTAATATCTGGATCAGGGAGCTGTAAAATCGATCCGTATCACCATATAACACAGTATTATCATGAATCCATCACGAAGGAAGTTTTTAAAAACATCTGCCAGAGCAGTTGGTGTAACCGGATTTGCCGCTTCAATACCCATCACACTGCGCTGTTCCGATGCGAACAAGAAGCTCGTCGTCGGAGCCATTGGAATTCGTAATCAGGGATTTGCAAACCTGAAAGGATTCCTGAATCAGGAAAATGTCGTTTGTGGAGGGCTATGCGATATCGATTCCCGGATATTGGATGCAAGGGCAAAGGAAGTTGAAGAGGAGTTTAATCAGAAACCGTTACTGTATACCGATTATCGTAAACTTCTTGATAATCAGGATATTGATGCTGTGATCATCAGTACACCTGATCACTGGCACTGCCTGATAATGGTTGAATCCCTTCAGGCAGGGAAACACGTCTATGTTGAAAAACCCCTGGCTAATTCCATTGAGGAATGCCACATTATGGCAGAAGCAGCAGAGCGGTATAAGCTGAAGGTAACTGTCGGGCAGTGGCAGAGAAGCGGCCCGCACTGGCAGGAGGCTGTAGATTTTATCCGGTCTGGTGATCTTGGTAAAATCAGCAGAGTGAAAGCATGGTCCTATACCGGTAAGGAGATGCTTCCGGTTGTTCCGAATGAGGCCGCTCCACCGGAGGTGGACTATGACCTTTGGCTCGGACCGGCCAGGGAACGTCCTTTCAACAAAAACCGTTTTCACTACAATTTCAGATACTTCTGGGATTATGCCGGAGGATTGATGACGGACTGGGGCGTTCATATGCTGGATTATACACTATATGGCATGGATGTCACTGAGCCTAACACTGTTGTTGCCAGCGGAGGTAAATTATCCTATCCGCAAGGCGCCAGAGAAACACCGGATACTTTGCAGATACTCTATGAATTCGATGATTTTGTAATAAGCTGGGAGCATTCCGTATGCCTTGGTATCGGACCGGAAAAGCAGGAACATGGAATTCTTTTCCAGGGGAATAACGGAACCCTGATGGTCAACCGGGGCGGATGGCAGGTGTTTTCGGAAAAGAAATCAGGGGATGAGAATAAAATGGAGGAAGTTCCTTTCCGCTCAGGCCCGGGAGGTTTTTATGAACACATCGAAAACTTTGTCGAGTCCATTCGCACTGGAAAGAAATCCAATTGCCCGGTCAGTGTTGGAAAAGATGTTGCCATTTTTGCTCATATGGGTAATATTGCTTTCCGGACGGGTGAAAAACTTTTCTGGGACAGGGAGAAGAAGGAATTTGTGAACAGTGAAAAGGCGAACCAGCTCATCAAACCGGTTTACCGTGACCCATGGAAACTACCGGTGATTTGATTGGCGGGCTTTAATCCTCATTCGCATCCGCTCCGGCGGACGAGAAGCATGGTTAAACCTGCCCGCCGTGTAATACTTCAAAATATCGGTAACAAAATTTCAAATAACCATCTAAATTTACCCCGGTAGGGGTAGA
>CAZXGG010000047.1:0-28256 GCA_964640125.1 uncultured Rikenellaceae bacterium | reverse complement strand
TCCATTAATTCGGCAAAACTTTCAGCCCTGTCGTAGCTGTTGTAACACTTATCCCTGGTGAGGCAATCACATTCAACACAATACCGGGTTGGTTTCTCGCAGGTAAGAAACAGGGGCAGAATAAAAAGCATGAGAAGGGCGGATTTAAACAGTACTTTCCTTTTCATATGATTTGGTTTTATGGATACCTCGGGTTACATTGCCAAATTAAACAAAATTCCATTAAAAAGGATAAAAAATGCCACAATTGGTAAAGGGAGGCAAGTATATATTTGGCTGGGCAGTAATACAAAGTGACGGGCGCATCCGGATACCCGATGAAACCTATGATGAATATCGTTTCTCCGAGACCGGTACGGTCATTTTGCTGTCAGGCAGCAAAACCTCGGGTGGATTCAGTCTGCACAAACCGGATTCCTTAGCCGAAACAAAACCGGGTCACCAGATAACCGATCTGATTGGATATAACAAAGAATCCGGCTCGTTTACTACTAAAAAACTCGAAGTGATAAAATCGGGAAGCCGGTTGATTGGCTGGACCATGCTGGATCGTGAAAAATATTTCAAACTCTCCAGTGAATGGCTTGATTTGTTTGCCCTGAAATCCGGTACCAGATTATTAGTCGGAAGAGGCAGTGGTCTGGGACCCGCTTTTATTGCAAAAGGGGCCATTTATCAAGAGGCACTTAAACATCCAGGATTATTCGTATTTTAAATATAGTCTGGTCTGTGGTTGACTTTCCTGGTGATACAATGGTCATATGATTGTCATACCTGCCCGCAGGCAGGCGGTGGTCAAACAATAGTCAATCAAAGGTCATACAATTGTAATTCGATAGGAACTCTCCGAAGGAGTCCTTCGGATAATGGTTCTGCAAGTTGTTTATTAACTTCTTTTATCGAGGACCCAGAACCGAGTACCGAGCACCAGTCTTTACATGCTCATCACTCCTGCAGGCCGGCTGGTGGATTACACCTCAACACTCAGGATAAAATCGGTCAGGTTCTGGTTCGGGGTGATGCTCAATTTTTTCCTCAGCCGGTACCGGTGATTTTCCACTCCCCGTACCGAAATGTGAAGCAAGGGAGCAATCTCCTTTGAGGATAAGTTCATCCTCAGGTAGGTGCACAACCTCAGATCGGAATGAGAAAGTTCCGGATGTTTTTTCAGGAGTTTCTGAATGAATGGTTCATGGGCTTTCTCAAGATGTGCCTCAAAAATCTTCCAGTCATCTCCTCCCGACAGGTTCCTGTCAATTTTTTTCAACAACGCCTGGTAATACTTGTTGGGAAACCGTTCCCCTATGGAGTGTTTTTGATGTTTCAACACATCCTTCAATTCAAGAAGAAATTCATTTTTCCGGATAATCGACATGGTCGAATTGGCCAATTCCCTGCTTTTATAGGTCAGTTCGGCACGCAACTTTTCGTTTCTGAGTTTTATGAGCTGGTTCTCCCGGATCTCTCTTCGCTTGCGTTCAATCCGTTTCAATCTCGCAATCGATATATTCCGGAATAGAATAAACAAAACAATGATCATGGTTATATACAAGAGAATTGCCACCATGCTTCTATACCAGGGAGGTTTAACCCGCACCTGAAGTTCATGAACCTGACTGCTTTCCAACCAGTCATTCGTGGCTTTAGCCATGATGGTAAAATCCCCAACCGGCAACCTGTTCAGTTCAAAAACTGGTTTTCCCATTGGCTCTGACCATTGATTATCCAAACCTCCAATAAAATAGTGATATCTTATATCAGAATTTGAATATTTCGGGAAAGCATAGTTAAGCTGTAGGTTTGTTCTGCCATAATCCAGTACAAGCTTGCCCTGATTACATGACATGTTCTTGGCAGCACCCTGTTTTCCGCTTACAAATATTCGTGTCAGGGTAAGATTCATTGATTTAATGATCTCCTTTTCATCATCAGCCCTGGTGTCCAATATGGCATACCCGTTCTCAAGAGATAAAAAGGCACGCCTGGAGTCAATGGGAAGTATGTTCTCGAATCCTTCAACCAGCTGATCCCGGAACAGACTGGATGGATACTGCTTGATCAGGTTAACGTGGCTGTCTTTTACCTGAAACAGACCTATTGATCTGGACGCAATGAACCAGTAATGATGATCCGGTGCCTCAATGATCCGGTGGGCTTGTTGAAAATGTCCCAACGATTCATTCAATGTTGTAAAGGGAATGATCGTATCATACATATCGTCATAGGTGAACAGTGAATCCCCGGTGGTAAAAACGATCCTGTTTTCTACTTTAAAAACATGGATGTTGAAATCCTTCCGGAAAACAGAGTTTATTCCATAGTATTTTGTGTTGATGATGGAGTCCTGGCTATCATTGAGTTGAAGTTTGTAAATCGCCCTGTGCATATGACTTGCCCACAAATTATTCAGATGATCCATTTCAATGTATCGTATTAAATCAAAAAAGTTTGCCAGGGAATGTGCATGCTCCCACTCACCGTTCGTCTTTTTAAAAACAACCAGGTCTGAATAACTGCATTGAAACAGAGCCTCGGGATCAAAGGCATTCTGTATGACGGAAAAACCACCTGAGACATCTGAAATTTTTCGGAATTCATCCCCCTTGATCAGGAAGGTTCCCGTGTTATGGCTTACGAACAGGCATCCGTCATACACCCGGCAATCCCATACCTGACCCTGGGTTGCGGGAACCAGTGAAAAACCGGAATCGCTATCACTTAATTTTCTGTAGAATAATCCCTGGTTTGTTCCCAGGTACAATTTATCATTATACATGGCAGCTGTATACACGGCTCCAATACCAAGATCATTATGGGTTTCAAAAGAAGGATCGATGTGAAAAGAGATAAAATCAATCCCCCGGTCCAGCGTCAGCCAGATGTTTTTGTACCGGTCTGTCATTATGCCCAGAACGGTGTTGTTTTGAAGCCCGTTTTCCCGGTTGATCTGAAATTGAATCTCTCCATCCTTATTGAATGCAATAATGCCATTCAATATAGTGCCGATAATGAACATATCATCCAGTTTATACCCCCTGTTTATCTGGTTTGTGGACAAGAAGGAATGCAATTCAGGAAAAATGGGGGTAATTTGCTCCCCGTCAAACAGGAATAATCCGTCAGACGCAGTGCCAAGAAGGATTTTAGATTGATCAAATGGTAATATGGCCCGGATCAGCTTGCCACGGAAGAAATCATCCGTAAAGAACGGAACCAGTTCATTGGAGTCATTCAAGAGGAAGAGGCCTTGATCCCGGAGGTGAATATACACCCTGTCATGAATGTAAGCAATCGTATTTATGAACCCCTCCGGATCAAGAACTACAAACGCGGAATCCTGGTAGATATAGAGAGATGAAAATGAATGAAAAACAATTTTATCCTCCAGGATCTTAATATTCCAGAATTCTTCATTTCGTGTAAAATAGCTCTCTGCGAGGTGATTCAATGAATGATACTGCAGGATACCAAAATCATCCCTCGTCCAGTATCCCAGTTCCCGGTAACCGCTGGTATAGATGGTCCCGTCCGGGCTGACCGACACAGCCCGCATGATGGTACCGCTTGGTGAGGGGTAAAAATTCCAGGATATACCATCAAATTCAAGAAGCCCGGCATGATTGGCAAAATAGATGATGCCATCTTCATCCATATCAACCGACCAGTTCTGGTTTTGAGCATGATATTCCTCTTTTGAAAAATGCGCTATCGAATAGTGTAAGGAATCATTCCCGAAAGTTTTCAAATAGCTGGTCAACATCAGGATGAATACGATATTCAGAAAGCACTTAATCTTCCACATAGTATACTGTTTCTATAAATTTCTGTACTGTTTTTGGCAGTTTCTTAGCCTGAAAGGTGACTATTATCTGTAAAAATAAGAATTTTTAGTTCACTTTTCATCCTTTTTTTATATAAAAATAGATGTCAAATATCAAAAATAAGATAAACTTATAAATTTGATTAATAATTAATTAAATAGAAATTTTTTAAAAATAATGAGGTAAAAGTGTAGCTACACCAATGCTTTTTACAGGATGAAGCGTTCAAGGTGTGGTTTAAATGTTGACTTCATGGCCTCAATTGGTTATCTTGTATTTTTATTATTTGTCCTAAATACTCCAAAATACATGAAAAGGATTCGTTCCATATTCACATTGTTGTTTTTATGGTTTTTCTGCGGTATTGTTTTGCAAGCGCAGGAACCAGTGACCATTACCGGCAGGGTTACGGATGAGTCCGGTATCGGCTTACCCGGTGTAAGCATATACATAAAAGGAACTCAACAGGGAACCATAACTGATCTGGACGGTAATTACAGTATAGGTGTTACTCCGGGTGATATCGTAGTATTTAGTTTTGTGGGATTTACTGCGCAGGAGATCCAGGTGAGTGACCAGACCGAAATCAATATTGAGATGGCTGAAATGCTCATTGGTGTGGATGAGGTAGTGGTGATTGGTTATGGTACAGTAAAAAAGAGTGATCTTACCGGTTCGGTCTCTTCGGTGAAGGGTGATGATCTGTTGAAGATCCCCTCCTCTTCTGCCGAGCAGGCTTTGCAGGGAAAGGTGGCAGGTGTCCGTGTTACCAGCAATTCAGGAGCTCCGGGTTCATCTCCCACGGTACGTATACGGGGCGTTGGCACCTTCGGTAACCCGGATCCCATTTTTGTTGTGGATGGTGTCATCCTCGATGACATCACTTTTCTGAGCTCCGCTGATATTGAGTCCATTGAGGTGCTTAAGGATGCTTCCTCCACCGCCATGTATGGTTCCAGGGGAGCCAATGGGGTTATTATCATTACCACCAAGTCCGGTACACTGGGGGAGAAATCGATCATTAACCTGACAGCCGGATACGATCTTCAAACCATCCAGCATTACATTGACATGTTGAATGCCAGGGAATTTGCCCAGACCGTAAACAAAATCACCCCGGGGACATTCAACAACCTGGATCTTCTTGAGAATACCGACTGGCAACGGGAGGTTTACAGGACGGTTGCCCCCATTCAGAACTACCAGCTTTCCATAAGCGGGGGTGGTTCAAAAGCCCGATATTATGCCGGTGTCGGTTATTTCAACCAGGAAGGCGTTATTCCAAAATCCTATTACGAGCGGTTGAGTATTAAGGTAAACAATGAATACCTGATGAATGACTTCATCCATATCGGTCATAACCTTACCTTTAGCTTGTTCAACCAGGAATCTGCAGCGAATGTTGTGGCTTCCACACTGCGGGCATGGCCAACCGATCCTCCTTATGATGAGGAGGGTAATTTCTATGGAATCCGCGGCAACGGCAATCCACTGGCATCCATTGAATACAATAACAACACAAGGGATGGCTTACGGTCCGTTGGTAACTTCTATGCAGATGTCTCATTCCTCCGGCATTTTACCTTCCGGTCCAGCTTTGGCGTTGATCTTGAGTACGCTGATGGCAAGAGTTTTACACCGGTATTTTTTGTAACTCCACAGCAGCAGAATGAAGAGACCAGGCTCAGCAAGGATCGTACCTCACGTGAAAACTGGTTATGGGAGAACACCCTGAATTTTAATTTTGAACGAAATTCCCATTACCTGGATGCCGTCATTGGCTATACTGCTCAGAAGTTCAGCAGTGAAGGGTTCTCCGGATCGGGGAGGAACCTGATCCGGGATGATATCCAGTATCTTTCCAACGACCTGACCGAAATCCAGATCAGTAACAGTGCGTCGATCAAGACCATGGTATCCTACCTGTTCCGGGCAAATTATGTCTTCCGCGACCGGTACCTGCTGACAGCAACCTTTCGCAGGGATGGATCTTCGGTCTTTTCCGGAGACAACCGGTGGGGAAATTTTCCCTCCTTTGCTGCCGGATGGAGAGTTTCCGAAGAGGGATTTTTCGATGTTCCGTTCATCTCCAACTTAAAGATCAGGGGAAGCTGGGGTATTGTGGGTAATGATAAGGTGGATACCAATGAACGGTTTACCCTGATTCAAAGTGAACTTGGTGCTGTATTCGGAGTCAATGAGACGCTCTATCCGGGTTCTACCTATGGGCCCAGTGGCAATCCACTGATTCGCTGGGAAGAGGCAAATCAGGCGAACGTAGGTCTTGAAATCGGATTGATGAAGAACAAACTGACCCTGGAGATGGATTATTACCAGAAGGTAACCAGGGATATTCTGATCGACCTGCCACTGCCCGGTCACTTCGGCAACGGATCGTTCACCTATGTAGCCTTTAATGCTGCTGATGTTAAGAACCGGGGATTGGAATTCAACATCTCCTGGCGGGATACGCGCGGGAACCTTTACTATGAAGTAAATGCCGTGGGATCGACCGTCTACAATGAAGTGATCAAGATGGGTGAACAGACCGGTGCCGACAATTTCCTGCTGTTGGGCAGCCTGGGTAACGGACAGAACGTGAAACGGGTTGCCGTGGGCGAATCCATCGGGTATTTCTATGGGTACAAGGTAGATGGAGTATTTCAGAATCAGACTGAACTCGATGACTATCCCCATATTTCCACTCAGGGAGTAGGGGATTTCCGCTATGTTGACGTGAATAAAGACGGGGAGATCACACCGGATGACAGAACCTACCTGGGATCACCCATTCCGGATTTCATTTTCGGACTGGATGCTACGGTCAGGTACAAAGGATTCACACTGGCTGTCGATTTCCAGGGTGAGTTGGGACAGGAAATTTACGATGGGAAAGATGCTATCAGAGCCGGGCAATACAATTACCAGAAACGGATCCTGGATGCGTGGGACGGCGAGGGATCGACCAATTCTGAACCCAGGGTGACAGCAGGCGGTATCAACTACAGCGAGTCCGACTGGTTCATACACAACGGTTCTTTCTTCCGGCTCAGAAGCCTTACGCTTGGATACGATCTTCCCAGCAGCCTGACTGCCAAATTGAAGATTGAACGTGCACATGTTTTCCTGCGGGGCACCAACGTATTTACGTTAACAGAGTATGTGGGTTATACACCGGAAATAGGAGGAAACGTGCGGATGAACGGAATCGATACGGGAGTATATCCTGTAACCAGCGTATATGGTATTGGTATTAATCTTACATTTTAAAACAGAGGAATCATGAAGACCATTCGATCTTTTCTCTATTTCCCGATACTGGCAATCCTTCTGGGGTGTTCGGAGTCTTTTCTCGAGAATCCTCCGCTTACCACCATCACGGACGAGACTTACCCGGCAAATGAAAACGATGCATACCTGGTAACCAATGCTGCTTACAACAACCTGAGAAACTGGTGGATCATGGGGGGATATCCCCTGGCTGATATCATGGCTGATGACCAGACCAAGGGAAGTGAGAATGGGTCCAATCCGGACCTGCAACAGTTTGAGAACTTCTCGTTCAGCCCCTCCCATGCGTATGTTCTTGCCTGGTACCAAACACTGTATCAATCCGTCAGGCAGACCAACATTGTGATAGAAAAGTTACCGGCAATACCCATGGATGAAGCGCTGAAATCCCGTTATATTGGAGAAGCAAAATTCATCCGTGCCTATATATACTTCACCCTCGTTCAATTGTGGGGAGACATTCCGAAGATCACAGCCATAAATCCCGATCGCACGGTTGCACGATCCCCGGCTGCTGAAATTTATACCGATATCATCATTCCCGATCTGGAGTATGCTGCACAGGAATTACCTGAGAAAAGCGAGTATGGGAATGAGGATCTGGGACGGGCTACCCGGGGAGCAGCCAAGGCACTGCTGGCAAGAGTATACCTTCAACTGCACGATTATCCAAATGCCATGAAATATGCCGGGGAGGTAATACAGTCCGGGCAATACAGCCTCGATCCGGACTGGGCCAGTGTCTTTTCCGTGGAAGGTGAAAATGGGCCCGGTTCCATCTTTGAAGTGGGGGCAATTCCCCTTGGTAATAGCCAGGGTGGAAACCAGTATGGCAACACCCAGGGAGTCAGGGGAACACCCAACTGGGGATGGGGTTTTGGACGGCCATCCTGGGATTACATCAACCATTTCGAAACCGAAGACCCCAGGCTGGATGCTTCGGTAATCTATCTGGGCGAGGTGCTGCATGGTGTCCTGATTGAAGGAAGCGACCTTACCTCGGATACTACCTATGACGGGCTGGGAAACATTGTTGAAATTGAATGTTACAACCAGAAAGTGTATGTTAATGGCGCCACGGGTGCCCAGGATAACTGGGGACACAACCGGCGGGTGATTCGTTATGCCGATGTTCTGCTTATGGCCGCCGAAGCGCACAACGAGAACAATAACCCAACACAGGCACTCGTTTACCTGAATATGGTGAGGGAAAGAGCCCGCGGGGGGAATGAAACGATCCTTCCCGACAGAACAGAAACGGACAAAGATGCCCTGAGACAATTGATATGGGAAGAACGGCGACATGAACTGGCTTTCGAAACCATTCGCTATTTCGACCTGATGAGACAGGGGCGGATGGCTGAAGTACTCGGTCCCCTGGGATTCACGGAAGGTAAAAACGAGCTTCTACCCATTCCACAGCAGGAGATCGATCTGTCTGAAGGAAAAATGACACAAAATCCAAACTGGAATTAAATTTTTCGTTAACCTAAATTTTATGATTATGAGAAAATGTAGTTTCGTTTTATCTATCTTCCTGCTTGCAGGAATCATGCTCTTCACGGGATGTGAAGAGGAAAAGAAAAAGGAGTTCAAGTTGGTGAGCTTGATGACCGATGGTGGACTTAATCTTGCCGGGGCAACCCAGGTAACGGATGTCCCCGAGGATGCACTGATCATAGCCACCTTCTCTTCCAATGTTGATCCGGCTACGGTTAGCACCACCAGCTTCAAGATCACCAATACGGATGAAGCAACGCTGCAGGATTATACCTTAACCACCGTTGGTCCGGTAGTTACTGCAACACCATCCGAAGGATGGGATGGAGGCAGTCAATTCAGCATCGATATTTCAACAACCATTGAAGGCACTAACGGGGTGGCTTTCAGTGGCAATACACTCGGTTTCAGAACCTCGGGAATGAATATTCCAAACGATGAGTACATGGTTCTTCACCTGAGTTTCGATGATCAAACTGCCACCGATGAAACAGGAAACCACACCGTTACCACTGTCGGAACGCTTGGATTTACGGATGACAGGAACAATACGGCGAATGCTGCCGCTTACTTTGATGGTGAGGGGAACCTGGTGGAAGTGGCCGCCGCAGCTGACCTGATCAGCCCGAGCATAACCATCAGCTTCTGGTTTAAAACGGCATCGGCTGATTATGAAGGAATGGAAACCACTGATCCGCCTCAGATGCGTTGGCCGATGGGTTTAGCAGCTGAGAGAGGATACTTCCTGGAAATGGGTAGAAGAAGTAATGATCCACAGGCTGATGGATATCCGAAGTTCTTCCTGAAATATGCTACCGCGCATGTAAATGCAGGTAATAATGCAGCAACGAATCCAAAAGGTACTGCCTGGACTGAAGTGAACGACAACAGCGACGAGAACTATGATGCCGGTAGCACGGGCAGTGGATGGAGCTATGTGATCAGCGCGTTGACAGGTAATAGTGATTTCATGAAAACTTCTGTAACAGACAGGTGGGTACATCTTGTAATGACCTTTGATGCCACGGCACGGACCAAGACCATTTATGTAAACGGGGTCAGGTATGCTGCTTTTCAATGGAACACAAGCGGATACGACTGGTTGATGTCGGATCTTACACTTTGGGATATGCTCAATGATGGAGTCACGCCGGTTGATGGGCTGGAAGCATCACTGACCCTGGGGAGTGCCTGTTCATCGACAAGCACATCAACAGGTTGGTGTAATTACCAGGATGTTCTCCTCCAAGATTCCAATCAGAAAAAATTCTTCAAGGGAGCGATTGACGAGTTCAGGATTTTCAGCGTACCCTTTACCGAAACGGAAGTCGCCACGCTCTATGCAAATGAGCAGTAGGGATTAAAATTTATCCAAAGAAGAGGATTTCCTGACTGGAAGTCCTCTTCTTTTACCTCTTTGAATAAAAAATCGTACGTTAGTGAGACCTATTTTCTACATAATAGGATTAGTTCTTCTATTATCTTTATGCTGCAAAAAAGAAGAGGAAGAAAAGCCGGAACCCGGTCAGTTGCAGCTGATCTCCGTGAGTGTCGGGAGCGACGAATTACAACTGGATGAGCTGAACAAGGGAATGGCAATCGACCGTCCGATAGTTGTGCGGTTTTCCCAGGTCCTTGATACATCCACTGTTACCGAAAATTTTATGTTGTACGACCAGGGGGAAAATGAGGTTAATCTCAGTATATCTTACCTGGATGGTTTTAGAACGGTCTCCGGTATGCCTCAGGATGAACTGTCGCAGAATTCCACTTATACCGTTTCTCTCGGATCAGGGCTAAAAGGGAGCAAGGGAGAGCTGTTTCCGGGACTCGAAGTCACCTTTACCACATTGAACCCGCCACTGAATATCACGGAAATAAAAATAGACGGGGAAATTGTAGATCAGCAAGCAAGGATACAGGAAATCGGTTTCACCCCGGTCTTTGAGGTTACTTTTTCCGATTCGGTCTCCAAAGATCTCCTGGTCACACATTCTTCTGTAACCCGTGGTGCTGTTTCCTATGACATGGCAATCGAAAAGGTGACCGATTCCATTTTCACCTTTGAAGTTGTGGAATCCCTTCCATATTACCGTAAAATGAAATTCAACATTTCAGCAGCACTTGCTGACGGTATGGAGAGGGAATTTGAGGGCCTGCAGCTGGAATTTTATACAATGATTGACACCAGCTACAAATTCCCGGAAATCACGGATGAAGAGCTGTTAACCCTGGTTCAGGAACAAACGTTCAAGTATTTCTGGGATTTTGGCCACCCGGTCAGCGGACTGAACAGGGAGCGCAATACCTCTGACGAAACGGTCACCTCAGGTGGATCGGGGTTTGGCGTGATGGCAATCCTTGTTGGTATTGAACGCGGATTCATTACCCGCCAGGAAGGGATCGACCGGCTTGAAACGATCGTTCACTTTCTCGAAAGCGATGCAGACCGTTTTCACGGCGCCTGGTCACACTGGCTGAACGGCACTACCGGTAGTGTAATTCCTTTCAGTTCAAACGATGACGGTGGTGACCTGGTGGAAACATCCTACATGGCAATGGGACTGATTGCAGCACGGCAGTACCTGGATGCCGGCAATACGCAGGAAAGCGCCCTGATTGAAAGCATCAATTCCCTCTACCAAACCATTGAATGGGATTGGTACACACAGGGTGAAAACTCTCTGACCTGGCACTGGTCTCCCAATTATGAATTTGAAAAGAACCACAAGATCAGGGGATGGAATGAATGCCTGATAACCTATATCATGGCTGCTGCCTCTCCTACTCATGGCATTACAAAAGAGGTCTATGAAGAAGGTTGGGGAGCAGGATCCAACATGATCAACGGAAAAACCTTTTACGGGATCACCCTGCCCCTCGGACGGGATTACGGGGGACCGCTGTTCTTCGAACAGTATACCTTCCTGGGTGTGGATCCGCGAAACCTGAGCGATCAGTATGCCAATTACTGGGAACAGGTGGTTAACCATACATTGATCAACCGTCAGTATTGTATTGTCAATCCATACAACTACGTGGGATACAATGAGCAATGTTGGGGACTGACTGCCAGTGATGGCAACCTTGGTTATTCTGCCCATTCCCCGACCAATGATCGTGGGGTGATCACACCCACGGCTGCGCTTTCCTCGATACCCTTTACACCGAAAGAATCCATGGAAGCCATGAGGTATTTCTATTATATGCTCGGAGACAGGATATGGGGGCCGTATGGCTTCTATGACGCCTTTAATGTGACGGCTGAATGGTATACAACCAGCAACATTGCCATCGACCAGGGACCCATCATCGTAATGATAGAAAATTACCGCACACAACTGCTCTGGAACCTTTTCATGTCAGCCCCGGAAATCCAGGATGGACTGACATTACTTGGTTTTACATATGAATAAAAGAATCAATGAAAATAAAAAAACTTAAGTTTTTGAAATATTTTCTGCTTTTATCAGCCATACCTGTCATCATGAGTTGCAGCAGCGGAGGAAAACAGGAAGCTGATCAACAGGACGAGATATCAGATGACTCCCTGTTGACTCTGATCCAGTACAGGACATTCCAATACTTCTGGGATGGTGGGGAACCAAATTCCGGAATGGCAAGGGAACGATACCATGTGGATGGGATCTATCCCCAGGACGATAAGAATGTGATTGCTTCGGGAGGCTCCGGTTTCGGGCTTATGGCGATCATTGTGGGAATCGAAAGGGGATTCATCAGCCGGGAAGAGGGGGTGCAACGGCTTGATAAAATCGTCAGCTTTCTTGAAGTTGCAGAACGGTTTCACGGAATGTATCCACATTGGATCTATGGAGAAACAGGAAAAGAAAAACCCTTCAGCAAGAAAGATAATGGAGCGGATGGTGTTGAATCAGCCTATCTTTTCCAGGGGCTGCTTGCCGTAAGACAGTATCTTAGGGAGGATAATGCGGAAGAGAAAGTGCTGGCAGAAAGAATCGATCAACTGTGGCGCGAAGCCGAATGGAACTGGTTCACCAAAAACGGAGAGGATGTGCTTTACTGGCACTGGTCGCCCGACTATGGCTGGGAGATGAACCACCAGGTCAGGGGATACAACGAATGCCTTATCTATTACATCATGGCAGCATCTTCACCAACCCATGCCATCGATGCGGAGGTCTATCACAAAGGGTGGGCAAGAAACGGTGATATCGTTCATGACAAGGTTACTTACGGATACCCGTTGATCCTGAAAAGCAACAGTGCACCCGAATATGGTGGTCCCCTGTTCTGGGCACACTATTCCTATGTCGGACTGGATCCCCGGGGACTGGTGGACCGGTATGCAAACTACTGGGAACTGAACAAAAACCACACCCTTATTAACAGGCAATGGTGTATTGAAAATCCGAATGGATACAAAGGATACGGACCGGATTGCTGGGGACTGACAGCCAGTTACACCCGGAAAGAAGATGGTGATATTGGCTACATGGCTCACAAACCCGGGAAAGATACCGGGGTGATTTCCCCCACTGCCGCGCTCTCCTCTTTCCCCTATACATCAGAATACTCCATGGATGCTTTGCATGGGTTTTATGAAAAGTATGGGGATAAACTGCTGGGGAAGTATGGTTTTTACGATGCATTTTCCGTGGAATACGATTGGTACCCACAGCGATACCTGGCGATCGACCAGGGGCCAATTGTTGTTATGATTGAAAATTACCGCACCGGCCTGATCTGGGACCTCTTTATGTCATGCGAGGAGGTGCACAACGGGCTTGAGAAACTGGGATTCAAATACACGGATCAGGAATGAACAGGAACCCCATGCTGCTGTTGATCAGATCATTATTGCTATTGTAAATAGTGATTGGCAACTGCACCTGCCGGTATCTTCTGGAGGCTGAATTCGAAGCAGAACAGAGCATGGAGAAATTCCTGGAGAGCGACTCTCTTGCCGTAGGCATTCCCTTGGAAGAGTTGCTCATCCCGCTAAGGACGGAATAAAAAGCGCTCTTGAGAGCGCAAACGACTTGGAGAGGCTTGTCTGAAGAGTTTCTCTCCGGAAATGCTCTGGAGAGCGACTTTCCAAGTCGCTCCTGATCCGCCAGGCGGATCAATAAAAAACGACTCGGAAAGTTGTTCTCCAGAAATAAAAAAGAATCGACCCGCTGGGTCGAAACGACTTGGAAAGTCGTTCTCCATTAAGAAAATGGAAAAGAAAGAAATATACCAGCGAAATTTACCGCATTACCACCTTAAAAATCAATCCTATTCCATTACCTGGATGCTTGCCAGTGCATTACCAGGAACGGTCCTCAAAAATATGCAACTGAAATATGATAATTTAAAATCATCTCATTTCGAATTGAAAAAAAATAAGAAAGAAATACAGAAAACAATAACACGAAATTACCTGAAACATTTTGATGAAAATTTACACTCTATAAAGACTGGTAATTATTTCCTTAGGATGCCAGAAATTGCTCATATAGTAGCTGAATCAATCCATTATTGGGATACAAAAAGGTATGATTTGATCGCATATTGTATCATGCCGAACCACGTGCATACTGTTCTAACAACTTATGACAAGGATGAGCAAGGGAAATCAATATATCTACAGGACATTTTGGAATCTATAAAAAAATTCAGTGCAAGAGAATGTAACAAAGCACTAAACCGGAGAGGAAAATTTTGGCAGCATGAAAGTTTTGACCGGATCATTAGGGATCGTGAAGATTTATACTGGACATTATCCTATGTCCTTGAAAACCCTATAAAAGCAGGTTTTTGTATGTCCTGGGAAGAATACAAATGGAATTATATAAAGCCTGATTTCAAGAATTACCTGGAGAGTGAATAACAACTCCTGGAGAGCGACTTTCCAAGTCGCTCCTGATCCGCCAGGCGGATCAATAAAAACGACTCGGAGAGTCGCTCTCCAATAAAAAAATAAACTTTATTTTCGACAATGAGCAATTTAAATTAAAACATCAACCATGAAAAACATACTACTCATTGCATGCATCATCCTGGTTATTGCCGGTTGTGGAGAAACGGCAAAAAAAGTCACCCCACCCAACATCATTTTCATCATGTCTGATGACCATGCCTACCAGGCAATCAGTGCGTACGGACATCCCATCAGTAAACTGGCCCCAACACCCCATATCGACAGGATTGCCCAGGAGGGCATGATGTTTCACAATATGTTTGTGGCCAATTCCATATGCGGTCCCAGCCGGGCAACCATTATCACGGGCAAGTTCAGCCATAAAAATGGTTTTCGGAATAACGGTGATACGTTTGATCCTGACCAGCCCACCCTTCCAAAATACCTGCAAAAAGCAGGCTACCAGACTGCCGTTGTGGGGAAATGGCACCTGAAATCCACTCCCCAGGGCTTTGATTACTGGTGCGTCCTTCCTGGACAGGGACGGTACTACAATCCCGACTTTTTGACCGAAAGCGATACGATGCAGATCGAAGGGTATGTAACGGATATCATTACCGATCTGGCTATCGAGTGGCTGGATCAAAAGAGGGATCAATCAAAACCGTTTTTACTGCTTTACCAGCATAAGGCACCCCACCGCGAATGGCTCCCACCGGAAGAGTACCTCGATTATTACCATGATGTTGTCTTCCCTGAACCTTTTAATTTATTCGACACCCATAAAATTATGGGAACGGCTGCCAGGGATGCGGAAATGTTGATCAGTGACCACATGGCGCTCAGCGCGGATAATAAGATTCAACCCAAGATCCTTGAGAAAAAAGGATTTGAGCCTTTCCTGAACTGGTATCACAGCACTTACCGTGCAAACCTCGACCGGATGAATCCATCGCAACGGGATAACTGGGAGAACGTGTACGGCCCCATAAATGAAAAATTCAGGGACAACACACCGGAAGGAGACGATTTGACCCGCTGGAAATACCAGCGGTATCTGCAGGATTACCTCGCGTGCATCAAATCGGTGGATGACAATGTCGGACGCATTCTGGATTACCTGAAAGAAAACGGACTGGAGGAGAATACCATCGT
This sequence comes from uncultured Rikenellaceae bacterium, assembly GCA_964640125.1. Lineage (GTDB taxonomy): Bacteria > Bacteroidota > Bacteroidia > Bacteroidales > VadinHA17. The sequence continues at coordinate 12,605 of CAZXGG010000047.1, read as the reverse complement.
GGTGTATACTTCCGACCAGGGATTCTACCTGGGCGAACACGGTTGGTTCGACAAGCGGTTCATGTACGAGGAGTCGTTCCGGACCCCCCTGCTCGTGAAATATCCCGCAATCATATCACCGGGTACAACAACCGATAAATTTGCACAGAACATTGACTTTGCCCCAACCTTCCTGGAACTGGCAAATCTGGAAGTGCCGGAAGATATGCAGGGCATCTCCCTGATTCCTGTTTTAAAAGGAGAAGAACCGGAAGAGTGGAGAAAATCACTCTATTACCATTATTATGAGTTCCCCAGCATTCACATGGCAAAGAGGCACTACGGAATCCGGACCGAACGGTATAAACTGATCCATTTCTACAATGACATCGACGAATGGGAACTGTATGACCTGGAGAATGATCCCTCGGAAATGCACAACCTGATCGATCACCCGGATTATCAGGACATAAAAGCTGATCTACACCACCAGCTGGATAGCCTGATGATCCTGTATGACGAACCCCCGATTGAAGCGTGGCGGGATGAATAACACGATGGTTTATCCTGTGAAATCCTGCATAGCAGGAGTGACATAGTCACTATTTCACAGGGTCAATCAATAGTCAGACGAGGGTAATACATAGCAACGCACAACATCCAACGTTCAACATCCAACATCAAAAGTTATAACGTACAGATATACTTCTATCTTTCCTCATAAGTATACCTGCCTGGCAGGGAGGATAAAAGGAGGATTTTATTTCAAAAACAGAGACCCCGTCAGGGTCTGGTAATCTCTGACGGGTCTGCAGATTACACGTCAAGCACATGGAAACTACTCACGGTAAGCCGATTCATGAAATGTTTTTTATACTTTTGATACAACTTCTAATGTTTTACAAAATTCACTAAACCTTTTATACAATGAAACGAACATTCACAATTTTGATGCTTATTACTGCTTCATTAGCCATTTATGCCCAGGAATTTGAGGTGCCTAAGGATTATAAACTAGTTGATGCAGCAGAAAGGGAAACTAATCGAATATATTGAGAAGAATGCATAACCCAGATTGCAATTACCAGTATAAAAAAGAATGATAAAGAGATTATTATTCATTACCCTTCTCTTATTAGATTTTTCTGTAAAAGGGCAGGATATTGACTACGCAAAAGAGATTGTCCGTACACTTGCATCTCCCGAATTCAAAGGGCGGGGATATGTTGAAAAGGGTAATGAGGTTGCAGCTGCATACATTGTTTCCCAGTTCCGGAAAATCGGATTGTTGTCGTTCGAAGAGGATTATTTCCAGGAGTTTACTGTAAATGTGAACACCTTCCCTAAAAGAATGAAGTTGAAAATTGGTGAAGCAGAGTTGATTCCCGGAAAAGACTTTCTTGTCGACCCTTTTTCAGCACCTCTTAAAGGGAAGTTCGAAGTAATAATCCTTCAGAAAGAGAAAATGGCTGATGAACAGGCTGTAATATCAGCTATCCAATCCGCTAATGGCAAATTTTTAATCATTGATGAAAGGAAATATGAACCAGGAGAAAAGAAACAGGAACAAAAACTGAATGAGATTATAAACTTTCTCAAGTACAGTCCGCAATCCCCGATATCCGGTGTAATCATTGTAACATCAAATAAGTTGACATGGAGCAAGGGAACAATGCAATCAGATAAACCCTCCTTTACCGTGAATCATGAGATGGACCTGAGTAAGGTCAATCAGATTGAAGTGGCTGTTGATGCCAGGATGATAGAAAACTGCAAAACACAAAACCTGATAGGATTCGTACCGGGAAGAAACCAGCCTGATTCATTCCTGGTTGTTACAGCTCACTATGATCATTTAGGGAAAATGGGACGCGATACTTATTTCCCTGGAGCAAACGATAATTCAAGTGGAATAGCCATGTTACTCAATTTGGCAAAGCATTACAACCAAAATCCTCATGATTACTCCATTGTTTTCATTGCAACAGGAGCCGAGGAACTCGGTCTTTTAGGTGCGAGTTATTTCACCGAACACCCGTTGTTTGACCTGGAGCGAATTAAGTTTCTCGTCAACTTTGATCTTGCAGGTACCGGTGAGGAGGGTGTGCGAATAGTTAACGGAAGTATTCACAAGAAGGAGTTTGATATCATCACAAAACTGAATAATGAGCACGGCTTATTACCTAAAGTTGATACTCGAGGAGCTGCCTGCAACAGTGATCATTGCATGTTTCATGAGAAAGGCGTACGTTGTTTCTTTATTTATACCCAGGGAGGGATAAAAGCCTATCACGACATTTACGATAAATATGAAACATTACCACTTACTGAATTTGTCGATTATATGAAGCTAATGACACTTTTCTTTGATGAAATCATACAATAAACCGTTTCCATGGATCTGGTAACAATTGTGTTTGAGTGCTGATTTATCACAGATCGGGTTTATTTGCTTTCTCAAAAAGCAGGGAGATTTTGTTAAAGTCGGCTGCGGCATTAATCACTTCCCTGAACTCCTCGTATTGTTCCATAGGATAAACTGTTCTGGTATAATACTCATAAATATGAACATCTACTATGTCCCCGTCAACTTTGTAATTTGAAATAAACCCCATGGATTTTTCATTATCCGTGCTGTATTCAATGTTTATTTCAAGGTTTTCCAATCCCTTCACTACATAACCCGGTGGAATGGTAAAACGGATCGTTCTTTCGAGTTCATGGGCAAACTCAATATCTATTATCTGTTGCCGGGTATGTTTCTGATACAGTTCTACCTGCTCACCGATCAACTTGCCGATATTGAAAATATAGTTTTCCCCGGCCTTCTCAACAGCGGATCGATAGGTAAGACTGGCAGCTACAGTAAGTGGCTTAGCTACTGCTGACGTATCCAGGTTAGTATTATAAACCGTTTTCTCCAGAATTTCCACATTCTCACCGATCGCTTTTATAAACTGGTCTGTAATGGCTTCTTTATCCCTTTCAGGTAAAAACTCAAAATAAGGTTTCAAGGGAATGGCTGCTTCGCCGCCATAAATGTGTTTCATATCAACAATAGCGTAACTAATATCATCTGGAAAGGTAACTTCCAATTCCAGATTGGTAATGTTTTGATTGTAAGCGAGTGGAGGAATGTATCTGAAAACCGGTATTCCGGTGGTATAGTCACCAATTTGAACTTCCTTAATGAACATACCATAAATCGAGGAATTTATACCAGGAACCGTTCCATAGCGGTATTCGGAAGAGGTGGGTGAGAGGAATTTATCGGTTCCAGGAAAATAAAACAAGTAACAGGTAAGAAAGTTCCATGTCATAAAATCCTTATCAAATCGTTGACTGGTTTTGTCATGTGTGATTCCAAGTTGATGATCTATACCTTCCACCTTGAACAGGTTTGCAAACAGCCGGGTTATTCCAAGTTCCGAAGAGTATTTATTTTCAAGAATGGTTTCAATCTCATCACCGTTTTCTATACCCTCAATGGATTTTATCTCAAAATTTGTTTTGATAAACCGTTCAATGGTCTTTATTTTATCCTCCTCAGACAGGTTCTTCAAAGGCAGTTTAGCAAGGAATTTTTTTATCGTTTTTTCAACCTTGTTATCTAAACCATATACTGCCTCGTAATACAGTTGAGCTGCATTTGCCCAGGTATGGTAACTGGTAGTATTAAGGTTTGTATTTTCATGAAAAATGTATTCGACCCTTGCCTGGTTAGCACTATAATAGGCATATTTTTCCTCAAACAGGGCAGGAATTGAATCTTTCAGCACGATAACATAGTTCTTATCCTGGATAACGGTATCGGTGATATGGAAATTTGTATTGTATCCTTTTACGACGAAAATAAGGTTTGATGGAGAGATGATTTCCAATTTTGCCGTTTTCACAATACCTGATGTCTGGAAGGTATACCGGCCATAGAGACGAAGGTTTTTCTCCACGGTATAGAAAACTTCCACCACATCTTCTTTTTCAACCCCTTCAAAGGTAAATATTCTGTATGGTCCGGATTCGTCATAATCTTCAATGGACTTCATAGCCGACTCTTCCACTTCAATTACAGTTCCGTCCGGTTTAATCGTTCTTGCTCTGAATTCAACCAATCGTTTTGTATTGGTAAGTGGGATACGGTATTTATTAAAACGGTTCACAGCATTGTCTGAATTGACAAGAACCAGCTTGTGGATTGATTCGAATTGTGTCAGGTCTTCATTTTCATCGAATATATATTCCGTCACTCTATGATCTTTGAGGATTATAAATGACTCAGCGAGTTCTGCAGCAGAAAGTTCCGGATAAGAAAAGTCAGCATCCCAGGCAGAATACTTGTATTGAATATCCTGTCCATACAGGCAAACGGGAAAAACAAATATCAAAATCAGTTTTTTCATTGTAGTCGATTGGTTATTGCGATTGTCTGGCTATAGGCTTTGTTCAGGTTATCGACCATCTTATTCCATTCCGAAAATTCATTGACACCAATACGGATCGAATTGATATAAAATTTTGTGACAAGATGTATCTTATCCTGTTCCGTATTGTATGTTATCTCGTATCCGAAGGAGGGATGCAGGTACTGTGAATTACCAGGCAGAGATGTAATTTCACAATTATGGGGGATGTCAAAATAGAGATGATGGATTTGAGTATAGCGATAATCAAACTTTTTATCTGTTCGCTTCACATCCACGTCTATCTTCTGGTCGAAGAACATTCTGTCCAGATTCAGGTTGATGTATATCTCATCACCAATCCGTCTTGAGTATTCAGGCAGTACAAAAGAATATGAAACATGGAAATCCTTGTCTCTGTCTTCCAATCCCCAGTAATTGCATTCTTTCACGGTAAATTTATTGTTCCCCCTCTCAAACCTGGAATCAATAAGTTCTTTCAGTTTTTCAGGTGTTCTATGACGGACCAATGGGGCAAATTCTGTTTTATAATAGCCGGAAAGGGTCACTTGCGACTCACCGTGTAAATCGTTCCCTTTGACAGTCAGTCTGGAAGTATCGGTAAAAACACTTTCATTCATTTTCATTACAGGAACTTCGACGATTTCAAAATTCTCCCGGCTTTTGCTTACAAGGCCCTCCTTCCCTTGAATAAAAGATGAAGGATAGTCAATCGGCAGAAAGTTACCCGTTGGGTCGAGAAAATAATAAACATCATCAATAATGGCTGATACAATCAGATGATCATCCACAATCGGTGCATGAATTTCCTTGTACCGGTAAGGGATATCGCGGGTTCCTACCCAGGTCAGGTAGGCTTCAATTCCTGCATAATTTAGCAGTTCACAACAAAGATTGGCCTTATCTTTACAATCTCCGTATCTCCGGTTATAAACCAGAATGGAGGGACGTGGTATAAATCCGGAATACCCATCCTCAAACGCGATGTATTTTATGTTGTCCTGAATCCAATAATAAAGTACTTTTGCCTTTCCCAACTCTGAGTTTATCCCTTCTGTTAACGAATCGGTAAATTGTTTCAATACTTCATGGTATTTCTCCGATACATCCTCTATGAAGGTATAATACCATCTGTGGAGGTCCGACAAATCAGAGAGAAATTGGATTGTATCCTCACCTGCAATATAGTGATTGATATAGACAACGATGTGTGGTTCGAAATAATTGATTGTAAAATCATTGTCCCTATAATCAAATGCTTCCAGATCAGTGGCGCTACAATGTAAAACCAGCTTTTTCCCTGATTTTTTCTCGGTAATCTTGATTTTCCCGTTTGGATCATTAAACACTTTATAGCCCAGTTTTACTTTTTCAGGATAGATCACCTCGAACTCACTCAGTTCGACGGGGAAATAGGAAGAGAAAAAGTGGCTGCCCAGGAAGTGAGGTTCGAGTATATCTTTGCTATAATGTATGGAAGTTTTTGTCCCTGAGGTTACTTTTGGGAAAATGATCTCAACTCTTTTCCGGTCATCAAAGAAAATATTGTCTCCATAATCATCTTTCTTAAAGATATTATCCACAGCGGTGCGTTTGAATCGTCCACCCTCTAACTGGTAAAAATAGGCCTTCAGGTCCAACAGGGGATTAAATGAATTTGTAAACAGGACCTCATCAGAACTACCTTCCAGTGGATCGGAATAATAAAATGTCTCTTTGTTGTATGTTTTATTTATAATTAGGTCGGAATTTTCCAGGTTTATGCGGATGCTCGCTTCCTCCTTCATTACGACAGCAAAATCATTGGGGAACCGAAGTCGGTACTCTTCAATGCTCAAAGTGGTCTGCGGAAACGCAATAGAAAGGCCAAACCAAAAGGTGGTTACTGTTGCTGCCAGTCTAATCTTCTTCCAAAATAAGGTAATCATAGACAAACTTCTTTGTCGATTGAATCGAACCGTCCTGGTAATCGATCCAATCTCCGTGTTTTAGGTCAAACATGTAATGTTCCACCCGTTTTATATTTCCATTTTCATCATAACGAATGGTTTCTCCGTTTTCAGTTCCAAAATAGTATGATTCAACAAGTTTCAGGCCGCCATTCGGGTAGAATTCCTTTGAGGTACCATGCCGCTGGTCCGCTACAAAGTAATCCTGAAACATCGGGTTTCCGTTAGGATAACACTCTTCATACGGTCCTTCCCTGAATCCACATTTCAATTCAAAGTCAGCTGATTTTGTACCGCCTGGGTAGTAGCATATGATTTTACCTGACTCCAGGGGAAGGGGGATTTTGATTTCATTACCAGAGCCATCCAGATATGCATAAGAAAGAATATCACCCTCAGCATAATAGAGTCTGTAGATCAATTCACCTGATGGAGCATACAGGTTCCATACCCCATCCTCGAAACCATCATTATAGATACCTGTTCTCCGGAGCTCTCCGATATCATAGAACCATTTCCATTCACCTATTCTAATATCTCGCTGATATTTTCCAGTAGAAGCCAATTGTCCATTATCGTGATAATAGGACCATTCCCCGGTTTTTTCTCCATTAATATACGATCCTTTTTCCTTCACTTTTTCTTCAATAGAATATATTTCGGAAAGTCCATTCTTAAGTCCAAGCATGAAATGATCCCTTTTGTGGACCTGTTTTGGAGACAGGTAAGTTAGAACCTCTCCTTCAAGCATTCCGTTCTTGTATTTCCCGGTTACCAGAATCTGGTCTTGCACATTCTTGAGTGTTAAGGAGCCATTTCCCTTTTCAAGCTCTGTTTTATGAAAAGGGATTCCGGTACTATCAAAAATGGTATAAAATTGCAGTTTACCGTCATCATAATATTCCTCATAGTGTAGTTTCCCATCCGGATTATAGTGCATCTGGTATCTGAAGGGTTTATCATTTAAAAAGTACCCATGGTATGCGATTTTTCCATCCGTTGAATAGGAAAACCAGTCACCCTGCATCTGGCCCATCTGATACCAACCCATAACATTTATCTTTCCATTTTTCTGGTATGACCTGTAAAAGCCATCCATTGAATCATCCCGGTTGTTATATTCTGCATAGAGTTTTCCATTCTTATAATAGGACTTAACCGGTCCGCTTAATTTACCGTTCACATAGGTTGCCTCCTCATCGATATTTCCATTACGGTAGTAAGTTTTCCAGCTTCCATCCCGCTTCCCATTGACTATCTTACCTTCTGTCTGTTTCATGCCTTCTGGAAAAAATAGCTCAAATTCAATTATTCCATCTTTTTCCTTTCCGGTTGAAAGGATCTCTCCCGCTGAATTGAAATTGGTGTACTCAATCAAAGCATCATCATTGTATATATAGGTTGCCAGCAGGTTGCCCTTCCTATCCCATCTTGATGCCTTGCCATTTAGTTTACCATCAGCATAGTGCGTTTCCTCTTCTATCATGCCTGTGGAATAATATAGTTTGTAAACACCGGAGAATGCACCATTTTCAAGTAATCCTTCACTTTGGATGTTTCCGTTCTCGTAGTACCATTTCCAGGGCCCGGTTTGTACACCATTGACAAATTCCCCAATTGATTTCACATTTCCATTTTCGTAATAATCCGTATCCAAGCCATTCATCTCTCCATTTTTCAGGAAAAACTCCCGTTTCAGGCTTCCATCCGGATAATACTCTCTTGTTATAGAATCTCCTTCACCGTTTTTATAGAAATAGTGATACTTAATATTACCATTCAAATAATAGTATTTTTCAAAACCCTGGTTTTGACCTTTTTCATACTCTCCCTCATAAATCAGTGCGCCTGTACTGCTGAATTCTTTAGCCAGTCCGTCAATCGCGCCATTTCTATATGGAATTTCGTAATGCAATTCACCATTGTGGTGATACTGCAGGTTATTATGCTGGATGATATCCTCTTTATAGTACACGATTTCCTTCAATGTTCCGTCAGTGTAATACCAATTCCATTCTCCAATACGCTGTCCCTCGGTATTAAACATACCTTTTGCCTGGATATTACCGATGGAATAATAAAAAGTCCATGGACCGATCATAATATCCTCACCGGTTCCACTTGTTCCCGTTTTACCAATGCCTTCAATGCTACCGTTATTATAGTACCAACAGGAGACCGGTTCGATTTTATCACCTGTAGTTATAATCTTTTTACTGCGGATATCATTCAAGTGGTTCTCTGCCCAGGAAATAAAATCGGGTCGCTTCGTTTGATTTTTTTTAAGCCATTTGTTGACTTTATCGTTGTTTAACGAATTGAAAACATAATAGGTATGAAAAGGAAGAAAATCGCTGTTCAACAAATTCCTGAAATAAGGTGCGTAATTGATCATCCAGAAATTATCCGTAATTTGTTCATCAGGTATTTTCTCACACATTACCTGCAACTGTTTTACATACGAATCATTTTCTTTCACCTTTGTCTTATATTCCTTGTTTAAGGCAATACCGGATCTGAGAATCAGGTCCAGTTCATTGAATATTTGATCTTCGGGATAGGTTTTCTCCGGTTGATCTAGACCACCGGAAGAGATCGATTGAAGCATTTTGATTATTTCAACAGATCTCTGGCTGGTGTTTTCAAGCAAAACGAACATGCTAAGTGTTATGAACGCCGGTGCAAAACGTCCCTGTTCAGCGAGCGTCTTACCCAGGTAATAATGACTGGAAGCATGATAGATATTCAGGTCAATTGCCCTTTTCAAGTATTCAATCCCTTCTTCCTGCTTTTCGATACCAAGCAGTGTGATTCCAAGATTGAAATGAAGTAAGGAGTTAGCCGGATATTCCTCAACGGCTTTCATATAAATTTCCAATGACTTTTTCGGCTGTTCCGTGTCATCATAAGCTGTACCCAATAAATTGCAGAACATATAATCAACTTCCGAGTTTTCCTTTAATCCATCCTGGCAAATGGATATTACGGAATCATATTCCTTCATGGCAAGATAGGTGGTAGCTATTTCAGAAAGCGCATGCAGATAGTTGGTATCATTCCGGGTTATCTGTCTGTATTGTTCCAATGCCTCCTCATAATTCCCTTCGTCATGCAATGCAATGCCCTTCTCAAGTAATTCACCGGAATTTATCAATTGGAAATCCTGTGCATCTGAATAAATAGCAATAAAATACAAAAGGAAGATGATGTAAATTGTTTTCATAATCAGGCTTTAGGTTGGATTCAATTTTCGGTTGAACAATAAAGGTACTATTTCTGCAGATATTTGGAAAAATTATGAACCGTTTTACTTAGGGTTTGGATCTTCGGAATTGAGAAAATTGGTTTAATATCAGGTACTCGGTCCTCGGTGTTGGGATAAAGTAACGCGTCACTCCTGACTGGTCACCTGAAGCGGCTAGACGGGTAGGTTACTTAGCGACAAACTGAGACACTTCGCTGTCGGTATAGCCAATCCGGACCGCTTTCGCTTCAATGGTATCATTCTCTGAACAGGGTATGGGAGCATGATAGATAATCCATTTCTTCCCAGATGGATATTTCCACAACAGGGTAGCATCCGGGACATCTGAGGTAATGATTAGATCATTTTCTGAAATTGTAAATTCGGGCTCGTCTAATACCGGCTGTTTCCCATCAATGAGCCATTTACTTACCAGTTCGTTCTCTCTATATCTTCCCAGGTCGTTGGTTTCTATTATCCAGTTATCCAACAGATCCCTGAAAAAAAACAGGGTATCCCTGTATTGATCATTCGCCGCCAGGTTGTTGATTTCATAGGGATCGGTCATCAGGTCGTACAATTCTTCTGCCGGTTTGGTATTTGCCATCCAGAGTGCAGATACGGGATCGAGTTGATTCATCTCATCCAGTTCAATGAGCCTTAGCATCATGGGCATGTTCATGCGGTAGGAGTTCGGAATAGCATAGGGAAGCCCGGTATTGAAATTCCGGATGTATTTAAATCTTTGAGATCGTACTGCCCTTACCCTGTCGTATGTTTCATCAAACCGGTCGGCTGATGTAAAAACATACTGCTTTTCCTGTCTTGATTTGAATTCCCCAAGAAATGCCTTGCCCTGCATGTGGCCGGGCGGTTTTATCCCGGCAAGGGATAAAACGGTGGGGGCAAAATCGATAAAACTGACCAGCTCTTTGCTACGTCCGGATTCCCCGGCAGCGGCTGGAAAACGAACAAGAAGGGGTATCTTGATCCCTGTCTCGTACAGGGCTCTTTTAAACCGTGGGAAAGGACCGCCATTATCACTGTAGAAAAAGATGATCGTATTATCATACAACCTATCCTCTTTCAACTGTTGTATCAGTCCTGCAATCTGTTTGTCGAGACGAACAATGTTACTGTAATTTACAGCCAGATCGTGCCGAATAACAGAATCGTCCGGGAAAAACGGTGGTATTTTGATCTTTTCCGGATCAACTAATAAAGCACTGTCCCTCCTTATCCAGATTCCTGATTCGTGGGTAACATTGAAATTAAACACCGAAAAGAAGGGCTGACCTTCTGCCCTGTTTCTCCAGTGTGCATCCCTCCCACTCTCATCCCACGCTGATGGTGGAGCTTTGAAGTTGTAATCCTCTTTGGCATTGTTCGTACAATAATAGCCTGCGATCCGGAGGTACTCGGTAAAGCAGCGAACGTTTTCAGGAACCACAGGTGAATAACTTGGAATCCCGATAGAAGGCTGATTCACCGGATTGTACCCATTGTATGTCCTCATGTTGTGCGTTCCCAGGGTGGTCGGATACATTCCCGTGATAAGGGCACTTCTGGACGGGGCACAAACTGGCACCGTGGCGAACGCGTTTTCATAGACGATTCCTACGCTAGCCAGTTGTTCAAGGGTAGGCAGGCTGACCGTTGAATCTCCGTACATCGGAAAAAAATCACTCCACTGGTCTTCACAAACGATCCATACTATATTTGGCTGATCCTGTTCCTGTTCGGGTTGCTCAGACCTGCAGGATCCTGATCCAAAAAGGATGACGCTGATTATCCAGGTAGTAAGATTTATCATGCTGTTTTTCATTTGTTTGGACTATAATGGTTAATTCAAGTTGCCACTTAATTAAGATTGTTAATTGATTTGCTCGAATAAATAATTTTCACTTGGAGAGCGACTCTCCGAGTCGCTGAACGACTTGGAAAGTCGTTCTCCAAAAATATTTTCTAATTATTCAATTTGTCTGGCAACTCATCTATAAATAACTCTTAAGGAGTGCTTATGGTGTAACTTGAGTTGTTTATTTGAACGATTTGTTATTTCCGGAGCAGGAATCCATCGACACCCACCAGGTAGCCACCGGAATAGCCTGCGGACCGCACATCTTTTCCAATAAGCTCAAGTACAAGTTCATTCACTCCTTCGTTCAATTTCACCCTGCCGAATGAAATCCGTCCGGTAGGCTCCACTGTCGCTGAATAACCGTCTACCAGTTCACCGGCCGGCTGCCCGTTGATATAAAGCTGGAATATTCCATAATCCCGTGCACGGGTAAAGAAGCCGGCAATGTCGTATGTACCGCCTTCGGATAGTTCGAGGGGCAGGGTAAGTCGATCGCCCGGGGAGGCTTCCACCCACCACAACTGGGCATTGCCTCCCCACATTCCCTTAAATCCTGACATATCCTGGGACTGAAGTGATCCTCCTGTAACCCGCGCCCTGTCGATCAATGATTCAGCTTCAACAGAGGGTACGCGTGTGTGTCCAACGGATGCATAGTGCTTCTCCATACGGGCATATATTCCTTCGATGATCTCCGGGTTCTTTGCTGCCAGGTCGAATCGTTCAGAGGGATCCTGGTTAAGCTGGAATAACACGGGTGGATCATGTGGAACAGGCAGACCATCCGGGTAAGCGGTCTGGGTGATAAAGTGTGCTTTCCAGGGGCCTAACCGGGCTGCATAAACCCGGTCTCCACGATAGAAAACAAAAAAATCGCGTGGCGATTGTTCTTCTCCCTTCAGAAGGGGAAGGATGTTGAATCCGTCAAGTTCCCGGTCCGGGAGAGAGACTCCAGCCAGAGCTGCAGCGGTCGGCAACAGGTCCAGCGAGCTGATGATCTCAAGGGAAGTCACACCCGAAGGGATTGTACCCGGCCACCAGGCGATCATGGGTTCACGCATCCCCCCTTCCCAGGTTGTCCCTTTGCCATCTCGCAATAATCCGGCTGATCCTCCATTAGTCCCCTGAACAAGCCAGGGGCCATTGTCGCT
>CAZXGG010000046.1:27110-29738 GCA_964640125.1 uncultured Rikenellaceae bacterium | reverse complement strand
ATTAGCTGTTGTATTATGGAACAATTGGTAAAAGATAGGCAATTAAAAGACGATATCCACACTTACTTGTTGCACGGGAGCTTTGATGTGGGAATTATCATGCACCTGAGGGTAATAAACGATACTGGAGTGTAATCCTCATAAGATTTCTATTTAAAAACTATTTTATTTGACGAAGATAGATTAAATTTATATGAGAATATAGGAGAGAATTCAGGATGACTTTGAAATTTTTTGTCTTCCTGGAATAATATCTTCACATGGATTATATTCGGTTGATTAAACACTGGATCAGCCAAAACGATACTTTTTCCCTGGCTAAAGGTTAAACAAGCGTTGATATAACATGCCCCCATCATCAAAAATTACGTATTTCAAGGGAAAGGGTATTTCTCTGATCTGTTTTTTGATGTTCACATGGCTGGCGGTAGCACAACAGAGGGAAGTGCACGGTTATGTTTATTCAGCATCAGATAATCAGCCCCTTATTGGAGCCACGGTCCTGATCGGAGGCACCTTACAGGGAACCATAACAGACCAGAACGGAAGGTTTGGCCTGTTTGTGGAAACGGGGGATACCATCGTGGTACAATATGTGGGCTATACTTCACAAAGCATTGCTTACTCCGGAGAGGAGGAATTGCGATTCAACCTTGAAGAGACGACATTGGACCTTGAGGAGTTGGTCATTGTTGGCTATGGGAAGGTCAGGAGGAGTGATTTAACGGGTTCTGTAGCCACTGTTAGTGCTGACGATTTGCAACAGGTTGCCGTGTCAGATATTACACAGGCTTTACAGGGCAGGCTGGCGGGGGTTCGGGTTACGGCCCAATCGGGAGAACCCGGTGAATCCATGAGGGTCAGAATCCGCGGTACCGGAACATTCAATAATAGTGATCCTGTGTATATAGTTGATGGCATACCCTATGATGACATCAGCTTCCTTCTTTCTTCCGATATACAAAATGTTGAGATTCTCAAAGATGCATCTGCAACAGCTGTGTATGGATCGAGGGGAGCCAATGGTGTGGTCCTTATAACCACAAAAAATGGAAGTGAAAGAGCAGGAGAGGCAGAAATTCAATTTCGTGCGTACACGGGTATCCAGAAGGTCATCAGTCCTGTTGAAATGGCTGATGCCACGCAGTACGCCAGACTTAAACTTTTAGCTTATACAAATGACGGAATAGATGTTGATAATATCGATCCTTCGGATGAAAGCCTTTACAAAGAGATAGAAAAGCTCAATTACGTTATCGACAATGGCTTCAAAGGCACTGATTGGCAGTCAGAAATTTTACGACCGGCAGTTATCCAAAACTATGATCTCAGTTTTTCGGGAGGAGGGGAACGCCATAAATATTATATTTCAGCCGGATATTTTTCCCAGGAAGGTATCGTGAAGAACAGCGATCTGGCAAGGATCAACTTTAGGGCAAACAGTGAATTTTCTCTGAAGAAATGGATCACTGGCGGGATCAGTTTTGCTTTTGTGAATAACCAACGTTCCTATATTGATAAAGATCTTTATACGGGCGTCTTGACAACCGCCCTGCGCGTCGATCCGATAACGGCAGCCTGGAATGAGGACCAGGAAAACTGGGGAGTTGACCAGTTCAGCCAGGTCAACAATAACCCGGCAAGGAGGGTCTACGAATCACAGTTTGACCGGAGTAATGAAAATCAATTAATCCTGAATGTGTGGGGAGACCTTTCCATTACGGATCATCTTTCCTTCTTTACAAAATTCGGAATGGACTATGTTACCTTCAAAAGGAGTACCTATTTCCCTGAATTTTTTGTTTCCAGCAAAGAATTAAAAGCTCCGAGTGAATTATATGATGAACGAATCCCTACGGAGAACCTGGTATGGTCGGGCTATTTCACCTATATAAAGGAACTTGGGAACCATCATGTGAACGTAATGCTGGGTTCTGAAGCCCAGCAAATGAGCAGTAGCCATGTCAAAATGGGAGCGTATGATGTGCCCCTGGATGAGAAGAGCCATTATTTCTCCTCTGCAAAGAATAAAACCGATTTTTCCATTGTTACCAATACCGACTATTTATGGGAACAGAACATTCTCTCATTCTTCAGCAGGGTGAATTATGCCTTCAGGGATAAATACCTGTTCACAGGAACCGTTCGGGGTGACGGATCCTCCAAATTTGCAGATGAAAACCGGTGGGGTATCTTTCCTTCCTTCTCCCTTGGGTGGAATATAAAGAAGGAATCATTCCTGGAACACTCAGAACTCGTAAGTGATTTGAAACTGAGGATCGGATGGGGTAAGGTTGGGAATGAAGGCAGCGTAAGGAATTACCAGTACCTGTCGACCATGCAACCGGACCAGGTATATGTCTTTGGTGATCGGATCGTGGAAGGTAGGATCCCAACCACCATGAGTAATCCCGAACTCCGCTGGGAAGTTGCGCAGATGACTAATGTTGGTCTAGATGCCGGTCTGTTTGACCGGAAGTTACAATTCACCCTGGAATATTTTTACAAGACCACAAAAGATATCCTGGTGATCACCCCAATACCCTATTACTTCGGAACGGGTGCACCCTATGATAATGCTGCAGATCTTACTAATCAGGGTATTGAATTCAATACGACCTACCGGAA
>CAZXGG010000046.1:0-27010 GCA_964640125.1 uncultured Rikenellaceae bacterium | reverse complement strand
CGCGATACGGAGAACATTTTTTATAATGATGCAGAAAATTGTGAGTTGGCGGTGAACGCCTGTTACGATGTATTGACATGGGGTCAGGGTCCTGTTCCAACAGATCCGAGTAGTTCAGGTTATCTTGGACATTTCGAGGAATTCATGGTGGGTGATATTCTCTCGGATAATGCCTTGAAAGGAGGTTCAGGTCCCAGTGATGAAAAACAGATTCAGGAAATGAAAGAGTGGAGAGCTACTGCTGACCTCGATAAAAGTACTTCAGCCTGGAGCAACCTGTATGCAGGAATTTACCGTTGCAACTCGGTAATCAGCAACCTGGAGGATTCTCCCATTGACGGGGCAATAAAGGACCGGTTCACAGGAGAGGTCTGTTTCCTGAGAGGATATTACTATTTCTATCTGGCGCGTCTTTTTGGTGGTGTGCCACTCATTACCAGGCCCCTGCTTCGATCCGAAGCGGGAAACCTCCAACGATCTTCTTTGGCAGAGATATACATACAGATCGAAAGTGACCTGATGCAGGCTGCTTTCTTATTGCCTGAAAAAAGTGAATATAATGAAGATGATATGGGACGGGCAACACGGGGAGCTGCCCTTGCTTATCTGGCCAGGGTGTTCATGTACCAGCTGGGAACCGATAACTCCAATGGTCATTCCTGGGAAGAGGTTTACGCCTATACCGACACGATCATTAATTCGGGAGAGTATTATCTGGCCAGCAACTATGCTGAGGTGTTTGAGATGGAAGGTGAAAACGGACCCGGTTCCATTTTTGAAGTTCAGTGTGCAGAAAATACCACGGGAGAAGACTGGGGCGGCATTATGGGAGGATCCATCTCCACGGTTTTCCAGGGTAACCGGGAGCATTGGGGTTGGGGATTTAACGATCCAACAGAAGACCTGGTGAATGCCTTTGGAGAAAAAGATCCCCGTCTTGCCTGTACGGCATATGGTGATGGAGATATCGTTCATGGTGTGGTCCAGAAGTGGTTCTCAGGAGCAGAAAGTCCATATCTCAACCGGAAAGCAGCACTCGATCCGGCATTCAGACCTGCCGGCGATGGTAAGGATAGCCCCCAGAACCAGAGGAAATTCCGGTATGCAGATATCTTGCTGATGAATGCCGAAGCTGCCTATTATACGGGCAGAGAAGCGTTGGCTATTCAACGGGTTAACCAGGTTCGTGCACGAGCCAGAAATACAACCCTACCCAAAGGTTCTGTGGAAGGCCAGAATACCTATGAACCATACAACCCGGGGGAGGTATTGGTTGAAGATATCCCGTCAGACCTTACCGGTTATGATCTGCTTGCAGCAATCTGGAGCGAGAGAAGATTTGAATTGGCTATGGAAGGATTGCGGTTCTGGGACCTTGTTCGCACCGGAAGGTACCTTGATGCCCTTCCCGATGAAACCACTCGTGCAAATTGCCTGTCACACTCCCTGGGAGGCACTAATTTTGAAGGAAATACATCATATATTCCGGTACTTCCCATACCGCGGTCGGAAGTGGAAAGCTGGGGAATAACACCACAGAACCCGAATTATTAGACGCCATGAATAAAACAGATTACCTTTTCATAAAAGCACTTTTAATCACCACGATCTGCATCCTGGTTCTGTTCCCGGCATGTGAAGAAAAGGAATTTTCCGAGGACTATGATATCCGGTACCCTGGATTTACCATAACCAGATTCTACCCCAATACGGCACTGGTGGGTTCAGAGATCACCATTACAGGAACAAACTTTGACCGCATTTACCGGGTGAAAATTGGCAACAAGGAAGTGCCCGATTTCATAGTGAAAAGAGATTCGTTGAATGGGGAGGATACAATCACTGCCCACCTTCCCCGTCGCATCATTGCCGGGCAACTGTATGTTGAAAACAACTATGACTATTCACAACGGACGGAAGAATATTTTGTTCCAGTTTATCCTCCCATCGGGGTTTTTGTTTTTCCTGAGGTGATTGAACGGGAAAGGCGCTTTAAGCTTTTGGGAACAAATGTTGATTTGCTGGAAGCCATACGGATGGTCGGTGAATCGACAGACCTGACGCTTGCAATCAGGGATGAGAATGCAACTCCCACTGAGATAATTGTGGTCACCGTTGGACTTGATATCCCCGATTCGCTGGTGCAACTGCAGCTTATCCCTTTCTCTGAGGAGGTTGTCATATTGACACCTGCCGGAGGGATTTCTGATTGGATACCGGTAATCGACCCACAACCCTATGATCCCATTCCCCCAATGATCCTTTGGGATTGCGACGGAGAAACGCCGCTGTTTGATAACGCAGCAGCCCAGTATGGTGCTGTGGCTCAATTCGGACTGAACCTTGCTGAACCCGATGGGGTCAAAAAGATCCGGAAAAACTTCTACACCGTAAAACTGAATGTGGTTCCTGTTACGTCTGAAACAGACCGTGGAGCATCATGGGCTTATCTGGGGGAGCTCTTCCGGGAAGATAATCAGGACGGAGGGGCGTTGGATCTGAGCCAGTTCAATGATCCACACATCACCTATCTCATAAATACCAATGGTCATTCCGGATATTTCCAGTTTGAAGTGGAACAGGCAGAAACAAAATACGGAACCCATGATATGCTTGATTTTCAATACAGCAATGAGGATTGGGAATGGAAGTCATTCAGGCTCGAAGACCTAAGGTGGGAAAAATGGGAGGGAGAAGGACCCAATAAACCCGATCCACATGGTTCCTTTGCATATGTTAAAATCGGGTATACAACCGGTGATATTCCTTCGGGAAGCTACTTTGAAATTAGCCTTGATGAGATCATGATTACCGACGGGCCTTCCATTATCACCGATACCATGTACCTGTTTGAAGATCAGGTAGACCAATTTGTTGTTTCGGGAACCCCCACCTCTTCATTCTCTTCCTCCATTGATGGCGGTTCGGTTGAATCCTTTGAGGGATTGCATTATCAAAGCATTATTGTGGATCAGGTCAACCTGCAAAATGAAGAACTGGGTGAGATTAACTATGATGGACCATTTACCACTCCTGAATTCATGAATGCCCCGCATGTAAACTTCTGGATAAATACCGGTCTCTCAAGCGGCTTCATTAAACTGATTGCTTATGAAGGAACAACCCGTTTTATTAAAAATATCGGTGAAATAACAACGGATGGTGAATGGAAACGATTTTCGGTAAACCTTCGTGCGGAAACCCTTCATGAAATGGGTGAACCACGCACGATTGATTTTAAAAAACTCAGCGCCGTAGGAATAGTGGTTACTACCGGCTCTGCACAAACCGGACAGGCCCTGGAGGTGAACATTGACTACGTTACCTTTTCAGATGGACCTGCTTATTAAATAAATAGAATTAAACTCTAAACCAATCTAAAACGTATGCCTATGAAAACTTTTACACGCTACTTTCTTTGTTCTATGCTGATCCTGTTTTTTACAGGAACAGTAATGCAAGCTCAACAAGCCAACCGTTTTGGCTTTATTGATGAGTTTGATAACGATGTAATCTCTTCCGTTTGGCAGGATTATGATTCCAAGTACAATTTCGTTGAGGAAAACGGGAAAATGAAATGTACTGTGGATCTTCCTGCCAACTCCTGGAACAGCTTCGGTCTTGAACTACCTGTTCCTATTGACGTTACCGGTGCCGTTTTGCAATTGAGGATAAAGTCCACTGTGGCATTCCCCATGATGGTTAAACCTGAAGACAAAGACGGGACGGCTGACAATTGGGCTCATCCCACTTTTTCAGTGGATCAAAGTGAGGATTTCCTGCTGTATACCTTCGACTTTGATGCCAACTACGGGGGGGAAGATACCTACGATGCCACTCAGGTAAAAAAGATCTACTTCTTTTTTGATCCCCAGAACGATTTTAACGGTAATGTTGAATTTGAATACATGGCAATCGGCACAATGGCGGAGAAAGCCGACATGTCCTATTCAGGCTTCTTCGACGATTTCGATGATGATGTCCTGGTGATGGATGAACCCTGGAGCGATTATGATGAGACCAATTATGCACTCTCTGAAGCAGATGGGGTTCTTTCCATAGCCTGTAATTCAGCAGCTTCATGGACCTCGTTTGGTTTGAAGTTTATGGATGCGCCGGTTGATCTTGAACTTAACCCGGTCATCCGGATCAGAATGAAATCGGACGAGGATTTTCCGATGACCATCAAGTTCAAGGATGCCGATGGTAACTGGGATGAGTGGGGAACCCAGGGACATCCTGTATTTAACGTAGAAGCGTCAGATTATTACAAGACCTACACCTTCGATGTTGGAGCAACCATGGAGTCGGGTGTCGACGTATACGACCTGGCAAGGATTGAGGAAATCTCATTCTATTTTAATGCAAATTCAGCCTTTGTTTGTAACGTGGAATTCGACTGGTTCTCCATGGGTAGCTATAACGATGATGCCCTTGATCAGGTATCCGGATTCTATGATGACTTCAGCGATGATGTGTTGGTTATGGATGAACCGTGGAGTGACTATGAAGAGACCAACTATGCCCTGACTGAAGAGGATGATGTTCTTAAAATTGCCTGCAATACTTCTGCATCCTGGAAATCCTTCGGGCTTAAATTCATGGAATCCCCGCTTGACCTTTCTGATAATCCGGTTATCAAGTTGAGAATGAGATCGGATCAGGCTTTTCCCATGACCATTAAGTTCAAGGATGCCGAAGGCAACTGGGATGAATGGGGTACGCTGGGGCACCCGGTTTTTAATGTGGAAGCTTCGGATTATTTTGTTACCTACACCTTCGATATTGGAGCAACCATGGAAACAGGTGTGGATGTTTATGACCTTTCCATGATACAGGAGGTGGCCTTCTATTTCAATGCCAACAGTACGTTTACCTGTAATGTTGAGTTCGACTGGTTCTCGATGGGGAACACCAATCCCATCACCAACCGGTTACAGACATCGCTGGGACAAAATTTCTTTGGCAATGGGATCAACCTGGCATGGCTGGAATACGGAGGTAAGGAGCTGACAGGATTCAGTCCGTATGAACCGGAATATGTCAAGGCATTGGATTCCATTGCGCTATCAGGTGGGAATATCATTCGCTGGTGGTTGCATACACACACGGTAAACACACCTCTGTTTGATGCTGAGGACAAATGCTCAGGCATACAGCAGGAAGCCCTGGATGCGATTAAGCGTGCACTTGACCTGGCTTCAGAAAGAAACATTATGGTGGATCTTTGCCTGTGGACTCATAACCTCCTACAGACCAATGCCGGAGAAGCGAATTATGAGCGCAACTATAAACTCATATCCGATGAGGTCTATACCCAGGCTTATATCGATAATGCTTTGGTACCGATGGTTGAAAATGTGAAGGGACATTCTGCCATCCTGTGCTGGGAGATTGTGAATGAACCCGAGTTGCTCACGGGTGGTCATCCTACAGCCCCTTCTGAGTACATTCCTACCAAGGAGGAGATTCAACAATTTATCAACCTGCAGGCTGGCGCAATTCATCGTACGGATCCATCTGTTGCTGTGTCGGTCGGTGCACTGAGCTTCAGTACCTGCCAGTCGGGTAGCAACTGGTATACAGATGATGCATTGATCGCACAGGGTGGGGATGATGACGGTATCCTTGATTTTTACATGGCTCATTATTATGGTGGCGGTCCGAATCCTTTTACCAATTCGCCCACAGATCTCGGTCTTACCGACAGGCCTGTTGTTATTGGCGAGTTCTCGGATTTGAATGAATCCGGAACAAACATCCTGGGGGGCATGACGGTTAAGGATGCTTACCTTGCTGCTTATAACCTGGGATATGCTGGCGTTATGGCCTGGAAATATTTTGAGACGCCGGGGGATAATACCGGGAATTTTACCCACCATAAACCGGGCATTGAAGCAATCTATAAAGACCATCCAGATGAGGTGACCCTTATTTCCGGAGACATGAACAACTCTCCCTATGCTAAAAAAATCATTCCTTTATTACTGGCATGGCCGGATGAAAATGCATGGGAATCCCTTAATTATGTAAAGCTGGATACCATCTTTTTCGATAAGGAAGATGGTGGAGTACTCACGTTCACCATTGAGAGCAATACCAACCCTGCTTTGGTGACTGTTACGATACAGGGTGACTATACCCTTGATCTGAGCTTTCCTGCCAATGCCATGGGTGAAGCAATAATCACCATAAAAGCTGAAGATTCAGGCGGAAAAACGGCTAAAACTACCTTCCGTATCTATATTGTTGATACACGGAACAGAGCCCTTGGCGCTACGGTTAAAGTATCGTCCTCTGAAAGTGCTTCCAAGCTTGGAGCCAATGCTCTTGACGGTGATCCTACGACCCGGTTTGCAACATTACTCGGGGAGGATTGTGAGGAGAATGAATGGCTGTTCGTAGATCTTGGAATGGATTATCTGGTTGACAGCGTAGTGATCGATTGGGAAGCTGCCTATGGTAAACAGTACAAGATCTATTATGCCGAGGAAGCAGACGCAGCCAGTACCTTCGATTTCCTCGTCGATGAGACATTATCATCTTTTGTAGAAGGTTCATGGACCCTGGCATATACTGAAACCGCTGGCGATGGCGGTACCGATGTGATCACCTTTGAACCGTCGTTGGAAGCCAGGTACATCGGATTCCAGGGCGTGGAACGGTTTAACACCGAGTGGGGCTATTCCATCTATGAATTCCAGGTGTTCTCACATGGATCGGTCGGTATCGATGACCAGCTGGAAGGATTGATAAAGGTTTACCCCAATCCCACGGAAGGATATGTATTTGTATCTGTTCCCGGTAAATCATGGATCGAAGTCATGGATATTACCGGCAGAAAGGTAATGGAAACAGAGCACTTTAACAACCTGTACAGGATTGACATGTCTGGGTATCACCAGGGAGTCTATCTCTTCAGGATACATTCAAAAGATGACGTCTTTATTGAACGGATTGTGTTGAGGTAGTTAAAACGCTATAAAAAAAGCCGTCTCAAAATTCTTGAGGCGGTTTTTTTTGCCATGATTTGTTTTCATGTTAGCAGTTTCTTCCAGGTTACTGTTTTTCATGCCTTTGGAAAATGTTTTCAACGTAGAGACGCCATGCATGGCGTCTCTACAGTCCATATTATAATGAATCTGCAGGTAAAATGGCCAAAAATTCCCCCTAAAAAAGAGTAGCCCCGCCAGGAATCGAACCTGAATCTAAAGTTTAGGAAACTTTTGTTCTATCCATTGAACTACGGGGCCAATTTTTTGGCTCTCTATTCCAGATTAACCGCTATTCCCTGCCTGCCGCAGGCAGGTATCCCTTGAACTTCCACCTTCGCAATAGTATCCATTATTGCTTCGGCGGATGAAATGGAGCCTTTTTTTCCGAGCCCCAAAGATAGCGGATTTTGAATAGACGGCAAAAACCAAATAATTCCTATTTTTGTCACTGTATTCGAACAAATCATGAATTACATCGACCTGATCCTGCTGATCTTTCTTCTCTGGAGTGCTTACCGTGGTTTCAGAAACGGTCTAATCATTGAAGTGGCTTCCCTGGCGGCACTGATACTCGGAATTTTCGGAGCGATCAAATTCTCTTATATGACATCCGATTTCCTGATTGAGAAATTTGACATGACCACCCAGTACCTTCCCCTGATCTCTTTTGCCATCACATTCGTGATTATTGTTGTCGTGGTACACCTGCTGGCAAAGGCACTCGACAAACTGGTAAAAGCCATTGCACTGGGGTTTGTTAACCGCCTTCTGGGTGTATTGTTTGGCGTGATCAAAACCGCCTTCATCCTGAGCATCATCCTGGTAATCCTGAATACAATCGATAGGAAAACACATTTTCTTCCTGAGGATAAGATCGAGGAATCGTTCCTCTACAAACCCATTTCAGCTTTCGCACCGATGATTTTCCACGACCTGAATTTTGAAAGCATCAGGGGATTCAGGGAGAGAAAGGAAACGGAAGATAAAGATGGGGTGCTGATCTGATGCCGATGGATAACCTACCTGACATTATTACCTGCCCGAATTGTGGTCACCGGTATACCGGCAATTACTGTCCCAACTGCGGGCAATCGACCCGGGAATTGGACAGGCCATTCGGTGAGATGTTCAAGGACCTGATGGATACGCTCTTTGAATTTGATACCCGCTTTGTGCGAAGCATTAAACCGCTACTGCTGAAACCGGGTTTTCTTCCTGCTGAATATATGGCTGGACGGAGAGCAACCTATTATCCGCCATTTAAGCTGTTTATCTTTATCAGCATCATCCTGTTTGCACTGCTGGAAATTTCCAGCACCGACATGATCTCAGCAGGAATTCTGAACGTGAATACGCCCAGCCAGGATTCATCCCGGGTCGATACGCTGAACCATATCAGTATCGTTCCGGATTCATCTAAAGTCCCGAAGGTTATTGATACGGTTGTGGTCCGGGTCGGGGGTGACGTCGTTTATTACAAGCACATACTGGAAGGCGATACGACCGATACAAGGGGAGAAATCATTCAATCCCTGAAAGCAGTAAGCGATACTCTTCCACCGGAAAAATGGTTGCGGAAAAGATTGGTGAATGGCATGGCAACCCTTCTTGAAAATCCTGAATACTCATGGAATGTATTTCTGAAACGGGTTTCCCAATCCCTCTTTCTGTTGTTGC
The DNA here is from genome assembly GCA_964640125.1 of uncultured Rikenellaceae bacterium. Classification (GTDB taxonomy): domain Bacteria; phylum Bacteroidota; class Bacteroidia; order Bacteroidales; family VadinHA17. Next base: position 18,338 of record CAZXGG010000046.1, on the reverse strand, counting down.
CAATTTTTGCACTGCTCCTCAAACTTTTCTATATCCGGTCAAGGCGCTTCTACATTCAACATTTTATCTTTTCGATCTATTTCCACTGTTTTGCTTTTTTTGTTATCCTGCTGGTAGCCCTTGTGTCGATCTTTTTTGATGGGATTGTGCAAAAAGTGGTGGGATTTTTAATCCTTCTAATTCCCATCTATCTTGTTGTCGGGATGAAGCGGTTTTACCGGCAATCCATCATCAAGACATTTGTCAAATTCATGCTGCTTTCCGGTGTCTATACCTTTGTCTTGCTATTTGGTATGCTTGGGATAATTGTCCTTACCCTGGTCCTCATATAATTCTATATATTATCTTTGCGTGAAACATTTGAGAAATATGAATTTTGTTGATGAACTAAGCTGGCGGGGAATGGTCCATGACATGACACCCGGAACAAAGGAACTGATCGAACGGGAAATGGTTACTGCCTATATCGGGTTTGATCCTTCAGCAAACTCCCTTCACATTGGGAACCTGGTTCAGATCATGATGTTGAAACATTTCCAGGCAGCAGGACATAAACCCATCGCGCTGGTCGGGGGAGCTACAGGAATGATCGGGGATCCATCCGGCAAATCCGAGGAGAGAAGCCTGCTCGACGAGAAAACATTGAGAGAGAATCAGGAAAAGATACGGGACCAGTTGAGCCGGTTCCTTGATTTTGAAACAAAAGCGCCCAATAAAGCTGAAATGGTGAACAATTATGACTGGATGAAAGAGTTCAGCTTTCTGGATTTCATTCGCGATATCGGTAAACACATTACGGTTAATTATATGCTGTCAAAAGATTCGGTGAAAAAGAGGGTAGGGGAAGATACCATATCCGGAATGTCGTTCACCGAATTTTCGTACCAGCTGGTCCAGGGATATGATTTCCTGATCCTTTATCAAACCATGAACTGCAAACTGCAGATGGGAGGGTCCGATCAATGGGGAAATATAGTTACCGGCACAGAACTGATCCGCAGAAAATCGGGAGGAGTAGCCTTTGCGCTCACCAGCCCGTTGATCACCCGATCCGACGGTGGTAAATTTGGGAAGACCGAAGAGGGGAATGTTTGGCTTGATCCGCAGATGACCTCACCCTATAAATTTTATCAGTTCTGGCTTAATACCTCCGATGATGATGCGGAGCGATACATTAAGATCTTTACCATGCTGGGGCAAACAGAAATAGAGGAACTTACGGCAAAGCACAGGGGAACACCCCATTTGCGAACACTTCAAAAAGCCCTGGCTAATGAGGTTACGATAATGGTCCATTCCGAAGAGGCACTACACGATGCTATAGAAGCCTCGGAAGTCCTTTTCGGAAAAGGGACAACCGAATCCCTGAGACAAATGGATGAAGCAACCTTCCTTGAACTGTTTGAAGGAGTTCCTCAATACCAGGTCAGCAAGGAAGTATTGAAAGCGGGTTCAAACCTGCTCGATTTGCTGGTGGAAAAAACGGCAATCTTCTCTTCCAAAGGCGAATTGAGGCGCCTGATTGAAGGTGGAGGAGTAAACCTGAATAAAGAGAAGGTTACCTCTCCCGATCAAACAATTACGGCAGATGATCTGATCAGTGATAAATACCTGCTGGTGCAGAAAGGAAAGAAAAATTTTCATTTGATACGGGTGATTTAACTGACGTACTTTTTTATCCTTTGTTTCGTTATTCTGGTAAACCGGGGTTTTCTTAAACACTGTTATATTGCGGATCCCGGAAATAAATGAACCTCTCAAATCATTTGACATGACCGAACCTAATGTATCCGGCTTTCGTTTTGAGTCGACAAACCTTTTACTCTATATGTGGAACAGAAAGAAGCCCCTGATCATGGTTTCTTTTATTGCTTTTGTAGCATCCGTGATCGTTTCACTGATCATTACACCGAAATACCGATCAACGGTTATTTTCTTTCCTTCATCATCCACTTCCATTTCCAAGGCATTGATTTCCACAACCGGTGGAGGTCCAGCCAAGGACATCCTGCAGTTTGGTGAGGAGGAAGAGACGGAACGGCTCCTTCAGGTACTTTATTCTGACGAGATAAGGGAAAGACTGGTGGAAAAATACAACCTGTTCGAACATTATCAGATCGATCCCGATTCACGCTATAAATACACTACCCTGTATGGCAAGATGAAGGAAAACATCTCATTTCGCAAAACGGAATACATGTCAATACGCATCGATGTGCTGGATACGGAACCCGGAGTTGCCGCAGATATGGCTAATGAGATAGCCTCTTTGCTTGACTCAACCATGAACCGGATGCAGAAGAGACGTGCTCGTGAAGCATATGAAATCGTAGAACAGGAATATTTTTCACTGAAAAATGAGATCGGTGCACTGGAAGATTCGTTAAAAACATTGGGGCAACTGGGTGTATTTAATGTTGAAGCACAATCCCAGGGGCTAGTCGAGCTCTACCTGGATGCTGTATCCAGGGGCAACAGGAGTCAGGCAGAACGGCTGGAAAAACAGATCAACGTTCTGGCGGAACATGGCGGGACTTATCTATTCCTGACGGAATTCCTTGAAAATGAGAGTGCACGGTTGAGTTTATTAAAGGAGAAGTATGTCGAAGCAAAGGTCGATGCCGAGCAGAATCTCTCACACACATTCATCGTAAATAAAGGGCAGGAAGCGGAGAAAAAAGCCTATCCGAAACGATCCATCATCGTCATCATTTCAACCTTATCGGCATTTTTGTTTACCCTGATTGTTCTTGTTTCCATCGATTCAGTGCGTAAGACCCTTTGACCTGAACATGGAACTTACCCTTCAGAGAGAAAGGAAAACCATCTTCTGGATCTATGGTCTGTCCATATTCTTTGTTGTTCTGAATATGGCGTTTACTGCCTTTGAGATTTATTATTTCAACCTTGTTCCGGTGTTCCTTCTCGTGATTCTGGCAGCCTTTCTTGCCATGGATAAACTGCTGTTGGTGATCGTTTTTCTCACCCCACTTTCGGTTCCCCTGAAAGAATTCATTCCCGGGTTGAAGATGGATCTGTCCCTGCCAACCGAACCGTTGCTGTTTGGTCTGTTGATCCTTTTTCTCCTGAAAATCATATCGGAACGATCATTTGATAAACGGGTGTGGAAGCACCCGGCTACCATCGCCATTCTGCTGAACCTTGGATGGATATTTGTAACCAGCCTGACCAGCTCTCTCCCGGTGGTTTCACTGAAGTTTTTCCTGGCACGCCTCTGGTTTGTCTGTGGATTCTATTTACTTGCCACCCAGGTTTTCCGACGGGCCGGAAACATCTCCAATTACCTCTGGGCATACATCATCCCCTTCGCGGCTATCATTGTATATGCATTTATCCACCATGTTCATCTGGGATTATTGGACCAGCAAGCTTCACATTCTGCCGTAAGGCCCTTCTATAACGATCATACAGCTTATGGGGCAATTCTGGCATTTTTTTATCCGGTACTTTTTGCCTTTGCGTTGCGACACGACAAGTCGATCGAATTCAAAACCCTTATATGGATCCTCATCCTTGTTTTTTCTACAGCGATCGTATTTTCCTATACAAGGGCAACATGGATTAGTCTGGCAGGTGCCTTTCTGATATTTCTTATTGTACGGCTAAGGATGCGGTTGAGCATGATCTTCCTTTTTGCCTGTTTGATCTTGTTTGGCGTTTATTCCTATCGTACGGAGATCGTCATGATGCTTGAACAGAACAAACAAACCTCCTCTGGCGATTTTGCAGAACATGTTCAGTCCATCTCCAACATTACATCTGATGCATCAAACCTGGAACGCATTAACCGGTGGCATGCTGCCCTGCGCATGTTCAAGGAACGACCATTGGTTGGCTGGGGACCGGGGACATACCAGTTCCAGTATGCGCCCTATCAATACTCCTGGGAACGCACTTTTATCAGTACCAATTTTGGAGACCGTGGGAATGCACACAGCGAGTATATCGGGCCATTGGCTGAGAGTGGATTCCCTGGTACGATCACCATACTTCTCATTTTGATTACTTCGTTAACAACGGGTTTTAAAACCTACTTCAGAACGGAGGAGAGGTGGTTAAAAATGATTACCCTGGCGATCACGCTCGGATTGTGCACCTATTTCCTTCACGGTTTCCTGAACAATTTTCTGGAAACCGACAAGGCATCTGCTCCCTTCTGGGGATTCATTGCCGTGCTTGTTGCACTGGACCTGAGAAGCAGAAAAAGGAAACAGGATAAGCTGAAATCAAAAAAATTCAACACCAATGATTGACACATCGTCAAACAGGCGGTCATTTCCTGATTTGATGTTTTGTTTCTGGATCAGTTGATTGATGTTTTCACCGATTGTATTGCTATTGGCAAGGAATGCAGCAATGGTTTTTGTGCCAATCTCTTCCCCATGCTCATCGGGTAATTCAGATAGCCCGTCTGTATAACAGATTATTTTGGATTTCTCCTTCAGGGTGAATGAACCGCCATTAATCACGGGAATGTGATCAATCATACCAATACCAACACAACTGGTATTAAAAAGGTGTGTTGTTCCGGATTCGGTTTCATACAGTATCGGAGGGTTGTGCGCTGCATTAACATACTCAAGGACTTTAGTCCGGGAGTTGTATTTCGCAACAAAGAGGGTAATGAATTTTTCTCCGGAAGCACTGCTGATCACGCGTTCATTTAGTTTTTCCACCAGTAATTCGAGGGATATTTCAGATGTAAACAGAGCCCTCAGGTTTGCCTGAAAGTTTGACATGAGCAGGGCTGCAGAGATTCCTTTTCCCGACACATCTGCAATACAAAATCCCAACTCTTCAGGATTTAAGAGGATACAGTCATAGTAATCCCCCCCTACATCGTAATGGGGGTGGTAAAACCCGGTAACGAATACCTGGTCATTATGAGGGAGTGTCTGGTTATCCGGGATCAGCATATTTTGCATCTTCGATGCCAGTTCAAGCTCTTTTTTTATTGCTTCTTGTCGCAAGCTTTCCTTGAATAACCGGATGTTTTCAATCGCAACCAGGATGATGTTGGAGAGGGTCTGGATGAAGTTCAGATGTTTAATGGTAGGACTAACCCCTTCCCCTTCCTCCTCAATATCTCCAATCAATACAAAAGCAAGAGGAGCGATGTTGTTATGGACGGGAATGATGATGTCAAAAGGTCGAAGTTTAGTTTCTTTTTCCGAAGGAACAAATGTTATCTCTTTAATATGGAGGAGATCCTCTTCCACATTAATCTTGTTTGCCACCTGAGGCGGGCAGCCAGAATTCAGGATACATTCCCACTTAACTCCGAATTTATAGATCAGGATTTTTCCAATGAGCAGATCTCTCCGCAGGATCTCTTCATATCTCTTCAATAACTCCTCTACAGACAAGTTTTCATTAATTGCCTTTGTAATTGCCAGTAAAGAATTCAGTTTGAATTTAGATACCTGCAGCCTTTTTTTTGAACTTTTTTCAGCCATTCTTCCGGACAAATTTGAGCCTGTTCGCAGTTCTGATCACCATGGAGTTATTTTATCCTTTCAGAATAGGATTGGTCTCGTGTGTCGATCTTTATTTTATCACCAGTGTTAATAAACAGCGGAACAGAAACAGTGGCACCGGTTTCAACCGTTGCCGGTTTCATCGAAGAGGTTGAGGTGGTATCTCCCCGAACACCCGGTTCAGTATAGGATACCGCGAGAACAACAAATGGTGGTAATTCAACGGAGATGGGTGTTTCCGTTTCGGCATGATAAACGATTTCGACCTCCTGGCCCTCTTTTACCAGCAGGGGTAGAGCGATAAATTTCTCTTCCAGCGCAACCTGTTCAAAGGTTTCACTATGCATGAAATGATAACCCATATCATCTTTATAAAGAAATTGATAGGGCCTTCTTTCTATCCTTGCTACATTCACTTTTACACCTGCTGTAAAAGTATTGTCGATCACTTTTCCTGTGGTTATACTTTTAAGCTTGGTCCTCACAAAAGCCGGTCCCTTGCCGGGTTTTACATGTTGAAATTGGACAATGGTGTACAGGTCATCATTGAATTCCAAGCATAAGCCATTCCTGAAATCTGTTGTCGTAGCCATACATTGCATTTGGATATATTCCTTACAAAAATAGCGTTATTGATTGAAATAACGAATAATAGGGTAAGGAAACTCATTTTTGTAAACTCTTGAATTCATGGCGAAGGCCGGTATAAGCAATCAGATCTACCTGCACTGAACCCACGAAGATATCAAAACGGATTTTTACAGGAATGAAGTTGTCGTCCAATGAGAACCAGACAGACATATCCTCTTCCGTTTTAAACAGCCTGCCGACTTCTGTCACCGGATTGAACTTGAGGCATTTCACCTTTCCCACTTTGGTTTTTACGGTCTCCGTTCCCGCGTATCGGATCATAAGGGGGAATAATTCATCGGTAAAGTAGGTACTGATCTCAATGAGATCTCCTTTCTTCAGTTCTTCCGGGAGGTAATATTTTCTGAAATGGTAAAAAGCAGACAGGATATCGTGAATGTTCTTTTCAGCGATAAACATTCCGGAAGCCTGGCTGAATAGAATCGTTGAATCAGACCTTGTCTCCCGGTCAAAAGTAACTTCATTGTACCGTTTGTACCTTCCCTCACTGATATCCCGTATAGCTTTCAGTGGCAGATCGGTTTCGGGATCGATATAACTTTCGTAGGTATCCCTCACCTTGAAGAGCACATCAGCTAATCCGGTAGTCCATCCGGAGATAACCAGGTGGTGCACATTTTTCCCGATAAGGGTATCGCTTTCCATATAAAGGATCGCATTCCCGGCATGGATTAATCCGTAATGGATCAGATAACTCAACCGCTCACCGGGCTGGTAAGGGGAAAATTCAACATGCTCCTCCTGAGCGCTAATGGGGAAAGAGATCAGGTAAAGGAGAAGACTAAGAACGATATGAGTACACTGCTTCATAATCCAACTAAAACAAAAACTTTACCATTTCATCAATTATTGTGATGAATGATACGATCATTTTATGTAAAGATATTTTTCCTGGGGATGGTGGCAATGAAATCCTTCAGATAGAATGGCTCAAAATAAGCAACATTCTCAAACTTTTGCCGATGAAACTTCTCTTCTGAAAAAGGGGTCAAATATTCGGCAGAAGGAGAGAAATGATCGATAAAGGAGGCATTGGGGTGATTCAGTACTGTTTTGCATTTTTCTGCACCCGTGCCAAAGAAGAGCACTTTTCTCCGGGATAGAATATCCTGAAATGATCGGGAATCGATGATTTCAGCGTTGATTTCATTTTGCTGCTGCATATGGACATCAAAAAAAGCTGAATATACCTCCATCCTTCGTGCGTCGATCATAGGACACAACCAGGTGTCAGGATCGATGGATTGCGAATCCCCGTGATCAAGATTTTTCATCACGCCATATGCCATAGCCTGCAGGGTGTCAACTGCGATCAGGGGTTTATTCAGTGCAAAAGCAATGCCCTTCGCAGTTGATACCCCGATCCGTAATCCGGTATAGGAACCGGGTCCACGACTAACGGCAACAGCATCCATTTCGGATTTCCTGATTGAGTTTTTCTTAAAAATTTCATGAATAAAGGGAGCCAGAAGGGATGCATGAGATTTGTCTTTTCTGCTTTCCAGAATCCCGATGATTTTGGAATCCTGACTGATAGCAACTGAACATACAGGAGTAGCTGTTTCAATGTTCAGGATGAGTGCCATGTCATGCGATGCTTTAGGCTGAAGTTCCGAGAGGTTGTTTATTTACCCTCTTCCTCAAATAGTTTTTCTTTTGTAACGATTTTGATTAACGTACTGTCCTGAAGTTTTCGGGAAATGGCGCTATAGGGTGCCACAACAACCTCTTCATCCAGGGTTAATCCGGACTCAATCTCGATAAAGTTGTTATCCTGTATTCCCGTTTTAACTTCCCGTAAACGAACCATCTCTCCAGAGACGATAAAAACCACTACTTTTGGGTCCTCATCCGTCAGGATGACACCCTCTTCATCGCGTTGTGCCGCTGTTGTATCCAGGCGGGTGGTTACAGCCTGGATAGGAATTGAAAGAACATCTGTTCTTGTTTCCGTTTGAATATCTACGGTTGCTGACATGCCGGGACGGAAAGGACTGGGGCTTCTCTGCGTAATCAGGTGGTGATAGGATGCTTGTAGCAGCAGCACTTTCACATCAAAGGTGGTAACCTGGTCAATAGAGATACCGGTTGAGGTAGCGGAATTGGCGATTTCAGTGACAACCCCCTTGAATTTTTCATCCAGATAGGCATCCACTTCGATGATGGCTGTATCACCATTCTTCACGCGGATAATATCGTTTTCATTCACTTCCACCAACACTTCCATCCGGGAAAGATCGGCTATACGCATCAGCTCGGTTCCGGTCATCATCTGGGTACCAAGGACCCGTTCTCCCAGTTCAACATTGAGCATGGAAACGGTTCCGCTTATTGGAGCATAGATGGTCGTTTTTATCAGGTTCTCCTGTGCTTCACTTAAGGTGGCTTCTGCGCTTTTTACTGAAAAGGATGCTGCATTACGGTCGGCAAGAGCCATCTTATATGTTGCTTCTGAAGCTTCGAAATCTGATCTGGAAATGGTTTGTTGTTCCCACAATTTCTTATTCCTCTCGTAGGATAACTGGCTTTGTATATATTGGGCTTCAGCCTGCTCAAGCCTTGCTTTTGAAGAATTGAGGGCTGCCCTTGACCGGTTCACAGCCGAAACATAAATATCGGGTTTAATCTTAACCAATAGATTACCTCTGGATACATTGGCACCCTCGTGGGTATGTAGTTCAACAATCTCTCCCGAAACTTCAGGAGTTAATTTGACCTCCGTTTCTGGCTGGATCTTTCCATTGGCAGTAATGGTTTCAGTAATTGTACGGTTTTCCCCCTTTTCCACAGCTACCTCAATAACCTCCTCTTTCCCAAACCAGCCAGCTCGTTTTCCAACAAAAGCCAGGATAATTGCCAGGAGTGTGATTACAATCACTATTCTGAAAAGCTTCTTGTTCTTCATGGATGCTCGGTATTAAAGTTTCTTACTTGGATTGATCATTATAAACTCAACGGGTTCCCCCGATAAAATTCAAGAACTTTGGTTTTAAAGATATACTCATACTTCGATTGCAGAAGATCTGATTGTACACTGATAAGCTGGTTTTTGGCTGTATTGTAATCAACGGACGTAACCATGCCAACATTGAATTTCTGTTCCGTGTACCGGAACGATTCTTCCATGGAAGAGAGCGCTTTTTCTGAAGCCCTGTATTTTTTCAGTGAAGCAACCGCATCCGCAAAAGCCTGCTGGATCTCCTTGTAAAGCATGTTCTTGGTGTATTCAAGATCATACTTTGAATTGAGCACAGAGATCTTTGCATTACTGATCGTGGTGTTGGTTTGCCAGCCATTAAAAATTGGGATGGTAAGATTGAACTGTACCCCGTAGGTTGCATTATCGGTAAATTGATTACCAAACGGATAATTTTCCGAAATCACCAATGGTTGGGGAAAGGTGTAGACCGTTTCTCCGGTTCCTTCCACCGTTCCGATAGGTAACGGATCGGAAGTTTCTCCAGGCACAAGGGTGTATTTTTTCAGGATATTGGAATAGCGTGTTCCATAGGAACCGGAAAGTGAAAGTCGCGGGCTTCTGGCACCCCGGGCAATATCGAGACCCATCTCCGAACTTTTCAGCTGGTAGTCGGCACTTTTCACCTGGGGCAGAACTCTCTCGGCATCGGAATAGATCTCATTAACTGATTCAAGCAGGAATTTCTCTTCCGGTAGCGGAAGATCGGGTATCTCAATCTGAAAATTGCCCACCGAATCGAGTTCCAGCAGTTGGGTCAGGGTGAGGTAAGAGATATCGAGCTGGTTTGAGATATTCACCTGCTGCAACTCCTCTGCGGCTGCCTGAGCCTGAATCTCCAGTAAACTACCCTGGGCAAGGCTGCCTGCTTCAACCAGCTGCCGGGTTCGCTCAATTTGTAAATTGGTAATCTCAAGCTGGCTGTTTGTGACCTCCAGCAATTCTAAGTTTAACAGGATCTGAAGATAGGCTAATGCAATACTTAATGAAATATCGTTCTTGATTTTATCAACGTCCTCAAGACTTGCCATGAGGTTATATTGATTCAGCTTAATGGTATTCAGCGTTTGAAGACCATTAAACAACGTAACCGAACTGCTGACATAGATGTTATCGGACATCACGGTTTGATCTTTCGTAAATTCATAGGTTGTCTCATCCAGTGCTCTTCCAAAAGACCAGGAATGCGTAGCTCCCGCATTCAGATTTGGGAGTACGCCAAGTTTTGATTGAAAGAGGATATTGCTATTATACTCGGAAGAGAGCTCCATCTGTTTAACCTGTATGTTGTTTTCAATAGCATAAAGGATGCATTTTTCCAAAGACCAGATCTCTGCCTGCCCAAAGGCACTTGTCATCCCGGTTAACCGCATTACAACTAACAAACAGGAGATCAAAAGCTTACTTTTCATCATGCTTGGATTTTAAAAAATTAGCGTAAAGATAGGGATAAAACGCAATTTGAATTCCTATATTGGATAAAAATTCGACCAATTATGCTTTTTCACAACAGGTTGGTCCTTTTTTACACACATGCAAAGTGAATGAGCTCAGCGGAGTCGCTTGCCATGGAAATTAAAAAAGTAACAGTAACGGATATCGGTGAGATAACCATCCGGTTGAATCCCCGGGTGAAAAGGATCAGTATCCGGTTAAAACCGGGAGATGGTGTGGTGGTGACAATACCCAGGGGTTTGCCGATTTCACGGGCTCTGAAATTCGTTGATCAAAAAAAATCGTGGATCATTAAACACCAGCAGCATTTCAGGCACATGGAAGAGAACAAAACCTTCTTTGATGCGGATTCCGTGTATGCAATCTGTCAACACAAACTGGTTACACTGCAACATGCATCGGACCATTTCCGTATAAAGATTTCAGATGGAAGGATTGCTGTTTTTCATCCCGGGAACAGAACCATTTCAGATCAAAGGTTCCAGGAAGTGATCCGGATAGGAGTAACCGAAGCACTCCGCATTGAAGCAAAGCAATACCTTCCAGGAAGAGTGAATGAGCTGGCAGAGCGCTATGGGTTAACCTATAATAAGGTGTTCATAAAAAATGCACAAACCCGTTGGGGAAGCTGTTCAAACCATAAAAACATCAACCTGAACCTGCACCTGATGAGGCTTCCATCGCACCTTCGGGATTATGTCATTATCCATGAACTAACCCATACCGTTCATCCGAATCATGGGAAAGCGTTCTGGCATTTCCTGGATAAATTAACCGGGAATGCACGATCGCTGGAGAAAGAATTGAAAACATACCAGATACAACTGGTTTAAATAATGAACACGTTTCCCCAAATAGAGAGGATCATATACATACTGACTATTATCTCTTTTGCTTTCAGGATTACTGCACAGCAGGAGGAAAGATTGCATTACCCGGATCGATTTTTTTATACAACAGATACAATCATTGATCCTTTTTCACTGAAGAAAAAAGCAATCACCAAAGGAGAGGAATCAAAACTGGATTCAGTGTATGAATTTGACTGGAGTGCTGCAAATACAGAATGGATAAAGACGTATGGTATATTTCATAATTACAATGAAGACAAAGTTCGGATCAATACCATTGGGAAGGTTTGGATCGCCAATCCCGGAATGTGGGAGAATAATGTGTTGCAGGAATACCATTATGATGATAACGGGAACAGGAATAAAGAAGTGATTAAAGCATGGAGTGGCTCACTCCAGGAATGGATCAATTATGCTCAACGACTCTATTATTTAAACGAATATAACAACCTGACCAGTTACACCGAACAGGTATGGAACGACCCACAACAATCCTGGAATAATGTTAAACGGTTTCTCTATATTTATGATGAGTCACAACATTGGATCTATTATGAGCGGCAGGACTGGAATCAGGACAGCCTGAGATGGGAGATGAATTACCGGTTCTCCTATATCTACGAAAATGACCTGAAAACAGAGATGTTGCGTCAAAACTGGAACAAGCTTGATTCAACCTGGTTGAATGATACGAAAAACCTGTATTATTATAATGGTTCAGGAAATCTGGTTGAGGAGATTCAATTTATCTGGCAGACAGGGAGTTCAAGCTGGGTGGAAAGTACTAAAATAACCTATATCCGTGATCAGTCTGATCAGGTTATAGAGAAAATCTATCAGGTATGGATTACCGGAGTATGGAAAAACACGGTAAGGTATACATATCAGTACGAACTTACCGGTAGGGAATCGGAGTACGTTTATTATACCTGGAATGGAGAAGCATGGGATGAAAACAAAAGGTGCTTGAAGGATTATGATGAAACCGGTTCCCTGGTGAGGGAAACAGATCAGCAGTGGCAATCCGGAAAGGGGAGCTGGATAAACGATTATAAATGGGAATACCATTACACTCATTTCGTCGAGCCACTGTTTGCATATATCAGCGATAGCACGAACGTTTCCTGTTACGGATATTCCGACGGAACAGCCACTGTTATGATAACAGGAGGGATGCCGCCCTACACCATTCTCTGGAATGACCCGCAAAGCACCACAAACCATACAGTTTATGGTCTTTCAGCCGACCAATATTATACGGTAACGGTTACGGATGCTAATCTGAATTCCGTTTCCGATAGTGTCATGCTTTCGCAACCGCCGGAGATCATTACCGGTTCAATCTATGGTGAAGTGAATGTGAACCAGAATGATACCGTTACCTACTGGGTAGAATCGGACACTTCTTCATTCTATTCCTGGTCTGTTATGCACGGGGAGATCCTCTCAGCACAGGGAGGTGACACGATCGTTGTCGTATGGACACAACCGGGCCAGGGTAAGGTCTCAGTATTTGAAACCACAACGAATGGCTGCGAGGGAGATACCGTTTCCGTTTCCGTTTCCATCTCACCCACTTCAATTGAAAAACCCCGATTCGGGGATTTAAAAATCTACCCAAATCCGGCGAGCCAATGGATAACGGTTCAACTTACAACACAAGAATTTAACCCATGGGATCTTGAAATTCTTGATATGACAGGGAAAACGATACGATCATTCCGCTCTTTAACCAAAAACAAATTCCAGGTATCCCTGGATAATCTGTCACAGGGGATCTATTTCTTCCGGATCACAAATTCTTCCGGTGTTGAAATTCGAAAGGTTGTAGTGGAGAGATAGAGTACCCCAATTTTTTTCTGCACCTCAACTGTTGAAATGATAATCCATCTCAGGACCGGAGGGCTGACTGGTGAATATAATCTGAAATGACTTTATTCAATCCGTCAATATACTCCTTTGTCTTTGTTTTCCCAAAGATCTCCTCATACTTTCGGGTCAGAAATGAGCGAATATCACTCTCCCACTCAAACCAGGAAAGGGTTGATATTTTACCGGGTGTTTTCTTTTCAAAGGTTCTTCTGATGATGTTCACCTGTGTTTGAAAAGCCATGTAAGCTTTGATCAGGCATTTGAATTCGGGGGATAAATAATTTTCCAGCAGCCGGATTTCGCTGGGCAGCACTTCATAGGTCATTTCATAAAAGTTACTGAACCGCTTTTCCCAGTTAATGAAATGGATGAAATAATTGGATATCTGAAACACTTCTTTGCTCTTCTTTGGATCGATGCTTTTTACAAATAGTCCCTTGATCTCGTTCAGGTATAATTCTTTGATGTTGTCGTCCAGGATATGAGCAATATCGGTTGTGTGTTTTACATACTCTGTTCCAATGTTATGTGCAGTAAAATTTTTTTCATCAAACGGCTGGTTGAATGAGATGATCTTTTCAATCAGCTGTATTTCATCCATCAGCAGGTCATAGATCGGGAACAACTTTTTTTTAAAGATGAGGGCATAAAATTTTTCGGTAAAGTATCCCTGCAGAGCGTGTTTGAGCAACTCCTGGTGGTTGTCAATAAGGTTTTTTATGTCACCGCGATATAGCTGGCAGTAATCGGCAATTTTGCTGCGAATGTTTATGGTTTTGTCATTATAGCATATTTTCAATTCAACCGGATAGAAGTCATCCGCTGAATAGGGGCTGCTGGATTCGGATGTATTGAGATAATGCTCGATTTTCAAGGTAAACTCTGCCATTATTTGGGAATTGAGGGTTAAAAAAACGAAATCAACCGACAATTTACAAAATGTTTGAATTTTTTTGAATTTTTTTTGATTTTGTCGCAAACGTTTGAAACAACCGCTTCCTTAATCTTTCGATTTTTATGCACCCATCTGCCTGATAATAAACGGGATAAAAAGAATACAATTCAATTTTTATCACTATTTTTGAATGGGGAGGGCATGCGCTTTAAAACCTCTCTTTTCAAGATATTTTTAGCATGAAAGCAAAACCTCAACTTCGTTTTTGGCAGATATGGAACATGAGTTTCGGATTCTTCGGGATCCAGTTTGGATTCGCACTCCAGAATGCCAATGTCAGCCGGATTTTTGAAACCCTTGGAGCGAGTGTCGATAGCATCCCAATATTGTGGATTGCTGCGCCCGTTACCGGTTTGATCATTCAACCCATTATCGGTCACATGAGCGATAATACATGGAACCGGCTTGGCAGAAGACGGCCTTATTTTCTCACGGGGGCTATTCTTGCTTCCATTGCCTTGCTCATTATGCCGAACTCACCGGTTCTCTGGGTTGCTGCCGGCATGTTATGGATCATGGATGCATCCATCAATATCTCCATGGAGCCCTTTCGTGCCTTTGTAGGAGATATGCTTCCATCAAACCAGCGAACCATGGGATTTTCAATGCAAAGTTTCTTTATTGGAACAGGTGCAATCATCGCTTCAGCACTTCCATGGATAATGACAAATTGGTTTCACATATCAAATACAGCGGGTGAAGGAGAAATTCCTACATCGGTAAAATTCTCATTTTATATCGGGGGATTGGTTTTCTTTTTAGCTGTTCTCTGGACAGTTACACGGACAAAAGAGTATTCGCCGGATGAGTTAAAAGAATTCTCTGAGGAAGCGAAAGAAAAAGCTTCATCAGACCATTCGACACACAACGAGCGTCCAATTGCATATAATCGGTTAATCCGAAGTGGTCTGATCTGGCTAATCATCAGTGCCTCCCTCTTTTTACTATTCTACTTTTTTCTCTTTATGGATTATGGTTTAGGCGTGTTGTTTGTCGGAGGTGCTCTCTTTGGTATTCTGCAATTGATTGTTGGTTGGCTCACCCATCAGAAGAAAACAGAGAGCGGAATGGTTGTGGTAATCAATGATCTTTTTAAAATGCCAAAAACGATGAAACAACTGGCCCTGGTCCAGTTCTTTTCATGGTTTGCCCTGTTTTCCATGTGGATATACACGACAGCCGGTGTTACCAGTACAAAATATGACATGGGACTTGACCGCGAAACGCATGCTGATCTGGTTCGTACTGTTGAGCAACTTAAACTGTTGGATGAAGCTGCGCAGTGGGAAAACATTGGCCTGGTTGAAGAGGATTTAGACAGGTTATCGCAGCGCTTTGAAGAAGGAGAAGAAGTAGTAGCATCCATGAGAATTGTAAAATTCTTTGTAGATGAGCATAAGAAGGAGTTTATCGATTTGAAACCTCAATCAGTTGCCGTGCTGGAGCGAATACAAAAAGAGTATAATACCGGTGCAGATTGGGTTGGCATGTTAATGGCTGTATACAATGGTTTCGCTGCGATAATGGCATTTTTGATCATGTGGATGGCAAAACTGACCAACCGGAAAACAGTACATGCCATCAGTCTGGTTGTGGGGGGTGTGAGCATGGCGTCCTTTTTCTTCATTAAGAATCCAACCATGTTAATGATACCTGAGCTGGGCATAGGACTTGCATGGGCAGCTATTCTTGCCATGCCGTATGCAATACTCACAGGTTCCCTCCCTTCCCATAAGATGGGGACCTATATGGGCATTTTCAATTTTTTTATTGTGATTCCGCAAATTACTGCAGCAGCTATCCTGGGTTTTTTTGTTAGAATCCTGTTTGAAAATCAAGCGATTTATGCCTTGTTACTTGGGGGATGTTCCCTGCTGATAGCAGCATTCCTGGTTTTTTTTGTTGAAGATAAAGACTAAAAGATTTACAATGACTTCCTACCTGAAACATGATGAATGGTTGATTATTGAGGAGGGTTTTAATCCTGAAAACAACCGGGCTTCTGAAAGTATTTTATCACTCGGTAATGGTAAGATGGGGCAGCGGGCAAATTTTGAAGAAGCATATAGCGGGGATACACTCCAGGGAAATTATATTGCAGGTGTTTATTATCCGGATAAAACCCGCGTGGGATGGTGGAAGGTCGGCTATCCGGAATATTTTGCCAAAGTGCTTAATGCTGCCAACTGGATTGGTATTGATGTTAAGATCAATGATAAAACCCTTGACCTGGCAAAATGCAGGATTCTGTCGTTCCGCAGGACCCTGAATATGAAGAAGGGTTACCTGGAACGTTCGTTTACAGCAGAACTACCCGGAGGGGAGAAGGTAACGGTTGAATCCATACGGTTCCTTAGCATTGTCATGCCGGAGATCGGTGCCATACAATATTCGGTCAAACCGGTCAATTTCAACGGTAAGATAACAATCACACCCTATATCGATCTGGATGTACGGAATGAAGATGCAAACTATGGTGAGCAATTCTGGGAGGAGGTCAACAGGGAAACAGGAAATGGCGAAGGATATATTCTTGGCAAGACTAAAAAACTCGATTTCACGGTGTGCACAGGGATGAAATTCAACCTTCTGAAAAACGGTAAACCCATCCGTTATGATATAACCAGAAATGAACGCGAGAAATACCTGGAAAACTCCTGCTCTATTCATTTACAACAGGAAGAAATACTGACAATCTTTAAGTATGCAGTTAATCTCACTTCCCTTGATTATAGACCGGGTGAGTTGATGCATGAAGCAGAACAGGTACTGAAAATTGCATTCACGATCGGTTTTGAAAACCTGCTCGCCGAACATACAAAGGCATGGATCATGAAGTGGGACGATAGCGATATCCGGATTGGAGGTGATGTGGCTGCTCAACAGGGAATACGTTTTAATATTTTCCATCTGAATCAAACCTATACCGGGGAAGACGAAAGATTGAATATTGGGCCGAAAGGATTTACCGGTGAAAAATACGGTGGCAGTACCTACTGGGATACCGAAGCATTTGTTTTTCCATTCTACCTCTGCACGACAAATCCCGACGTGGGTAAAAAACTATTGTTATACCGCTATAAGCACCTTGGAAAAGCGATTGAGAATGCTCAAAAACTGGGATTTAAAAATGGAGCAGCCTTATACCCAATGGTAACCATGAATGGAGAGGAGTGTCATAATGAGTGGGAAATCACCTTTGAAGAGATCCACCGCAATGGTGCCATTGCTTATGCCATCTATAGTTATGTGAGACATACCGGCGATTACAAATACCTTGAGGATTATGGTTTGGAAGTGTTGATGGCTATTTCCCGGTTCTGGAGCCAGAGAGTCAACTTCTCGGAACCCAAACAGAAATATGTTATCCTTGGAGTTACCGGCCCAAACGAATATGAGAACAACGTGAACAATAACTGGTATACCAATACCATTGCTGCATGGACCCTTGATTATACCATGGGGCATATCCATTCACTCAGGAACAGTAACCCACAAAGATTCCGGGAACTTGCTGCAAAGTTGAATTTCGATTTTGAAGAAGAGACCAGCCTGTGGAGAGATATCGTTGATAACTTATATTTTCCATACGATGAGGAAGGTCAGATCTTTCTGCAGCAGGATGGATATCTGGATAAGGAGCAATCTCTTGCCGAAGAGATTGACCCGAACCAGCGTCCAATTAATCAACATTGGTCATGGGACAGGATTTTGCGATCACCTTTTATTAAACAGGCCGATGTTTTGCACGGCATCTATTTTTTTGAAGAGCGTTATGACAAAGAGACCATAAGGCGGAATTTCAATTTTTACGAACCACGAACAGTTCACGAATCCTCCCTCTCGGCATGTATACATTCTATATTGGCTGCAAGAATCGGCGATATTGACACAGCCTATAATCTATACCTGAGAACGGCAAGATTGGATCTGGACGATTACAACCAAGAGGTGGCTGAAGGATTACACATTACGAGCATGGGTGGAACATGGATGGCTGTCGTGGAAGGATTTGGAGGAATGAGAATAGCAGATGGAACGATACGGTTTAATCCCCTTATCCCTGATCAATGGGAATT
>CAZXGG010000045.1:2400-30167 GCA_964640125.1 uncultured Rikenellaceae bacterium | reverse complement strand
ATGTATATGTTTTCGTGCGGCTATTTTCCCGAAGGGACAGGAATATAATGACGAACCGGAGCGAAGCGGAGCTAGGCGAAGCCAATTATGGGACAGGACAAATGTCCGGTGGACATTTGGGCCGGGTTGTGGGTGGATAGTCAACGAAGATCTCTCACATTCGTTCGAGATGACATTGTTCATGATGCTAAAATGGACTATTTAACAAAGTACTTAATTATAGGAAAAACGCGATTGGCAGTTCGATTGAACTTTGGCAGATAAGTTGATCGCAAATTTACTTTAACATAAAATCGGTACCGATATAGGGCGGCAAAGCTGCCGCTATATCTGAAATTATGTTTATTAGCTGAGCTAATCGCAAATTCTCTGTGTTTGCACCATAATTAATATTATGTTAAATAGGGAATATAGAAATATAGGGGAAGCGGGAAAAAGTGCCTCCCCCATGGCTCTTATAATCCGCCCCTTAATTCTTGGAGTTTCTTATCCATCTCTGCATGTTTCTCCATTTCTCCCATCCGGTAATACAACAATTTCAGGGTTTCAATGGTCGAAATATCCGTTGAGTCGATTTCATAGGCCTTCTCCATGTAGGGCAGCGCAATTTCGAACATGGCATCTGCCTCCTTCTTGCACTTCTCATACTCCGCGTTATCCATGATCTCATTGCACTCATTCACCTTATTTACGCCGCGGTTGAAATGGTGAGCGCCCAGGTTGTAGTTGGAATCAAAATAGTCGGGATTTAGTTTTAACGCCTCTTCGTATGATTCAATTGATTTTTCAATATTTTCAATTTTATCATAAAGGATCCCTTCGGCGTGGTAATACGAAGCGTTGTCAGGATCCTTTTCCTTTGCCATTTCGATATACTCCAGGGCTTCCTGGGCTGCATCCACCCCTCCTTTGGTGAGGTAAAAGTTTATCAATTCGATCAATAAACTTTCGTTTCCCGGAAATTTTGAAAATCCTTCCTGCAATACCTGCAATCCGCTTGCGGAATCGCCTTTGGCGATGTAGGAATTTTTCAGGAGGATATAGAGTGTATAATCCCCGTAATCCAGGTCTTTTACAGCCGTAAAATGCTCGATGGACTTGTCATAAAGATCGCCGTTATAGGCTGCCAGTCCTGCATTAAACATGATCGTTGTATCGATCCCCCCACTAAAAATAGGCATATCCCCTATCTCGAGGTTGGTCTCGAATGCTTCCAGTGCACCGGCATAGTCTCCTTCCTGGAACTTAGTGACTCCCATATTGATAAAATCGTTGGCTAACATCGGCAGAGCCAGGTTGATCAGTTTCTCCAGTTTGCCCTTTTCATCCCGCTCCATGGCTTCCTTATAGTACTGATATGCTTGTGGTAGCGGGTTTTCGTAAAGGTCCTTGTATTCTTCATTTTGTGTCTCCCCGACTGCCTGCAGGACTTTGCCCTTTGCGTAGAACATTTTATCCCAATCTTTGGTTTTTTCGTGTTGTTCTGCCGCTTCAATGGCTTCCTTTGCCTTATCCAACTGACCCGAGGTGACATAATTCAGGGCACTGGTCACCTTACCTTTTTGTGCATAACTCACGAAGATACCTGCGATTAACAATAATGATACTAAAATAGGTTTCATTTTCATAAAGTTTAGTGACTGATAGCAACTCTTGTTGCTTCAAAAATAGTATTTAAAAATATATTCTTCAAATTCTTTGCCATTTTGTGATTATTCTGTTTTGTTTTGCTCTTCATTTCCATTTTCATCCTCCTCATCCTCCTCACTTGTTTCAACATAGGCAACGGCAGCAATGGAGTCATTTTCCCTGAGGTTAATCAGTTTCACGCCTTGTGTGGCTCTCCCCATGATGCGCATATCGGAGACTGCCATCCGGATGGTGATGCCCGATTTATTTATGATCATGATGTCATCCGAGTCAATCACGCCTTTCAGGGCAATCAAATCTCCCGTTTTTTCCGTGATATTGATCGTTTTTACTCCTTTTCCACCGCGGTTTGTAAGCCTGTAATCGCCTATTTTTGAACGTTTTCCGTATCCTTTTTCCGATACAACGAGGATGTCTTCGCTCTCATTTTCCACAGTGATCATACCGATCACATCATCGGTTTTATTGGCGAGGGTAATGCCCCTGACACCGGAAGCATTTCGTCCCATCGGCCGAACGGTTTTTTCATAGAAACGGATCGCTCTTCCCGACCGGTTAGCGAGCATGATTTCATGATTTCCATTGGTGAGTTTGGCTTCCAGGAGTTGATCTCCTTCCCGGATATTGATCGCATTAATTCCGTTTTGTCTCGGCCTGGAATAGGCTTCCAGGGAGGTTTTCTTAATGACTCCTTTTTTCGTGCAAAGGACAATATAATTGTTATCCACGTAATCCCTGTCGTCCAGCTTTTGAACATTAATATAAGCCTTCACGTTATCTTCCGGTTCGAGGTTGATCACGTTTTGAATAGCCCTTCCCTTGGAAGTCCTGGTGCCCTCGGGAATTTCATATACTTTAAGCCAAAAACACTTCCCCCGTTCGGTAAAGAACAACATCGTGTTGTGCATGGAGGCAACGTACATGTGCTCAATAAAATCTTCTTCCCGGGTTGTGCTTCCTTTTGACCCGACCCCTCCCCTGTTTTGCCGTTTGAATTCAGAGACAGGAGTTCTTTTGATATAACCAAGGTGTGAGATCGTTATCACCATATCCTCATCGGCATAAAAATCTTCCGGGTTGAAATCTTCTGCATCCAGTTCAATTTGTGTTCTTCTCTCATCGCCATATTGATCCTTGATCTCTTTCAGCTCATCCTTGATGATTGTCATTTGCAGCTCTTCCTTGCTCAGGATCTCCTGATAGTAATCGATCCGTTTTTTTAATTCAGCATACTCTTCTTTGATCTTTTCCCGTTCCAGTCCGGTTAGTTTTTGCAAACGCAGATCAAGAATGGCTTTAGCCTGTACTTCTGTCAGCTCGAAGTTTTTCATCAACCCTGTTTTTGCTTCATCCGGTGTTTTGGAAGCACGGATGAGGGAGATGACTTCATCGAGGTGATCAAGGGCAATGAGCAGTCCCTCCAGGATATGTGCGCGTTTTTTTGCCTGACTGAGCTCGTATTTGGTTCTGCGAATGATGACGGTATGCCGGTGTTTAACAAAGCTTTCAATCAGGTTTTTCAGAGAGAGGGTTCTGGGTTTTCCGTTAACCAGTGCAATGTTATTCACACTGAAGGCTGATTGCAACTGGGTGTATTTATACAGGTTGTTCAGAACGACATTAGCTATGGCATCTTTTTTCAGGATGATGACAATTCTCATCCCGGCACGGTCTGATTCATCGTTGATATAAGAAATCCCCTCAATCTTCTTTTCATTGATCAGGTCTGCAGTTTTCCTGATCATTTCGGCTTTATTAACCAGGTAGGGTATCTCGGTTACAATGATTTTAGACCGTCCGGAGGGGGTTGTATCGATCTCGGTTTTTGCCCTGACCACAATCCGGCCCCTACCCGATTCAAAGGCATCCTTAACACCCTGATAGCCATAAATGATCCCACCCGTGGGAAAGTCGGGTGCTTTGATGTATTGCATGAGCTCATCGATCGTGATCTGCCGGTTGTCGATGTACGCAATGGTAGCATCGATCACCTCCGAAAGGTTATGGGGTGGAATGTTGGTTGCCATACCAACAGCTATTCCTGAAGCTCCGTTAACCAGCAAAATGGGGACGCGCGTTGGTAAAACCGTTGGTTCCTGAAGCGTATCATCAAAGTTAAGCTGAAAATCAACCGTTTCCTTATCCAGATCGGACAGGGTCTCTTCTGCGATCTTTTTCAACCGGGCTTCTGTATACCGCATGGCTGCAGGACTATCCCCGTCAATGGAGCCGAAATTTCCCTGTCCGTCAATCAGAGGATAACGCAGAGACCACTCCTGAGCCATCCTGACCATGGCTTCATAAACCGATGAATCACCATGCGGATGGTACTTTCCAAGTACCTCACCAACAATCCTGGCAGATTTTTTATGGGGTCTGGTTGAAAGCACTCCCAATTCAGACATCCCGAATAAAACGCGCCGATGTACCGGCTTTAATCCGTCCCTTACATCCGGTAACGCCCTTGACACAATCACCGACATCGAATAGTCGATGTAGGCCGATTTCATCTCCTCTTCTATGTTGATTTTTATAATCTTTTCGTTCTCTGACATTTAGAATGTAAGATTAGATTTACGAATGTGGTAAAAAATCGTTATTTTTGCAGTGTATATTAAACTTACGAAAATAGAGATTTATTATCTATTTTCAGGCCTTTCGGGGGCAGATTTATTAACACTTGGATGTTAGTAATTGATTGTTATTTTTGTACCTTAACTTTGTCCGGTTTGCTTACTTTGTGAGGGATTTATCCAAACCGGAACAAACACAAAAAAATGGACGCAAAATTTTCACAGCGCATAAAGGATGTACTTAGCTACAGCAAGGAAGAAGCGATCAGGCTGGGGAATACCCACATCGGGACGGAGCATCTCTTCCTGGGTATTTTGCGGGACGGCGAAGGTCTGGCCATTGATGTACTTGTTTCTTTGGGAGCAGATCTTCACGACTTGAAGAGAACCATTGAAGGAGGGATTATAGATGATAACCCGGTTTCAATGAGCGAATCAGATAATATCCCCCTGATGAAACCGGCTGAACGGGTGTTAAAACTGGTTTACCTGGAAGCCAAATCGATGAAGCAGAGTACCATTGATACAGGACACCTTATGCTCGCTATCCTGAAGGATGAAAACTCGCTGGTGACCAGGAAACTGGAAGAACTGAACATCAATTATGATATTGTCAAAGCTGAGCTGATGGATAAAGTAACCCGGGCAAAAGCTGATTTTCCGAATGAGGAAGATGAAGAGGTTCCCAAAAGTTTTGGAGGTTCAAAAGGCAGCGGACAGCAAGCCAAATCAACCTCCGATACACCTGTCCTGGATAATTTTGGAATTGACCTGACAAAAGCGGCAGAAGAGGATCGGCTTGATCCGATCGTGGGAAGAGAAAAAGAGATTGAACGCCTGGCTCAGATCCTGAGCCGGAGAAAAAAGAATAATCCCATTCTGATCGGTGAACCGGGAGTGGGTAAATCAGCGATTGCTGAAGGATTGGCCTTGCGCATTATCCAACGGAAAGTCTCCCGTGTACTGTTCGATAAGCGGGTGGTTACCCTTGATCTAGCCTCTATTGTTGCCGGTACCAAATACCGGGGACAGTTTGAGGAGAGAATGAAAGCCATTCTGAATGAACTGGCAAAAACCAACGATATTATCCTCTTTATTGACGAGATCCATACCATCGTTGGAGCAGGAGGTGCAACCGGCTCACTCGATGCAGCCAACATGCTGAAACCGGCTCTCGCCAGAGGAGATATCCAGTGCATTGGCTCTACTACACTCGATGAATACCGCCAGCATATCGAAAAAGATGGCGCCCTGGAAAGACGGTTCCAGAAAGTGATGGTGGAACCCACAACAGTTGAAGAGACCATCAATATCCTGGCAAATATCAAGGAGCGATACGAGGAACACCATAACGTATTCTATACACCGGAGGCCATCAACGCATGCGTCAAACTCACAGCACGTTATATCAGTGACCGCCACCTCCCCGATAAAGCGATCGATGCCCTGGATGAATCAGGATCAAGAGTCCATATATCGAATATCGTTGTCCCGGAAAAAATCCTGGAACTTGAAAAAGAGCTTGAAGAGACCAAGAACGAAAAGATCAAAGCGGTGAAAAACCAGAACTTTGAGAAAGCAGCCAGCTTCAGGGATAGGGAGAAAGAGTATCTTGACCTCCTGGATCTGGAAAAAGATAAGTGGGAAAAAGAGTTGTCCCGGAACAGGGAAACGGTTGATGAGGAGAAGGTCGCTGAAGTGGTCGCTATGATGACCGGTGTACCGGTGCAACGGATTGCCCAGGCAGAAGGAGTCCGCCTGCTGAAGATGCATGATGAACTGACCGAAAGCGTGATCGGCCAGCATGAAGCCATACAAAAAGTCGTGAAATCAATTCAGCGAAACCGCGCCGGATTGAAGGATCCCAATAAACCGATTGGCACATTCGTATTCCTCGGACCAACAGGTGTCGGAAAAACACAACTGGCTAAAATCCTTGCACAATACCTGTTCGATAGTGTCGATAACCTGATCCGGATCGATATGAGTGAATACATGGAGAAATTCTCCGTCTCCAGACTGGTGGGTGCACCTCCCGGTTATGTCGGGTATGAGGAGGGCGGACAATTGACCGAAAAGGTGAGAAGAAAACCATATGCCGTGGTGCTCCTCGATGAAATTGAAAAAGCTCATCCCGATGTGTATCATATTTTGCTTCAGGTGCTCGATGAAGGACAACTTACCGATAGCCTTGGCCGACGGGTCGATTTCAGAAATACCATCGTGATCATGACATCCAATATCGGAACACGGCAACTGAAGGATTTCGGACAGGGAGTTGGATTTGAAACCCAGGCTAAAAAGGAGACCCGGGATGCCTATGCAAAAAGTGTCGTTCAAAAAGCACTTAAACAAACCTTTGCTCCCGAATTCATCAACCGGATCGATGATGTGGTGATCTTCAATACACTCTCAAGGGACGATATCCATAAAATCATCGATATCGAACTGAAAGGATTGTACGACCGGATCCATAATCTGGGATACGAAATTACAATTTCAGCCACTGCAAAGGATTTTATCGCGGAAAAAGGATACGATATCCAGTTCGGTGCCCGCCCACTGAAACGGGCAATACAGAAATACCTGGAAGACCCGATGGCAGAAGTGATCATTAAAGCATCACTCCATGAGGGTGATACTATCTCGGTTGGATTCAATAAGAAAAAAGAGGAAATCACGATGCAGGTCAAAAAAACGGCTGAAAAAAAACTGCCGGAAAAAACTGCAGAAGATAAATCCTGAACGAAATCCCTGGTAATCCCCCTTTTGCCTGATTTGACGGAAAAGATTGATTGTGCCCCGTCCGCCAACGGATCCGGATTCGCTTTCAGGACAGCTATAAAAAATACTCTTACCCTTTTGTTGAAATTCAGGAAAAATGAAGGATAAGGGATAAAAGCATGAATAATAATTGTGTTAACATATATCTCAAACCATGAAAAAGAAAAACAAAAAACTTACGACTGCCTCTGGCAGGCCATACTTTGAAAACGAGAACAGCATGACCGTAGGTCCAAGGGGGCCTGTTCTTTTGCAGGATTATTTCCTTCATGAGAAAATGGCTCATTTTAACCGGGAAAGAATACCCGAACGTGTGGTGCACGCCAAGGGTACAGGAGCATTTGGAAAATTCACGGTTACGTATGATATCACCCGGTATTCAAAAGCCCGGATTTTCAGTAAAATCGGAAATGAATGCCGGATCTTTATCCGTTTTTCGACCGTTGGTGGAGAAAAGGGAAGTGCTGATACAGAAAGAGACCCGCGTGGATTCGCCATTAAATTTTACACGGAAGAGGGGAACTGGGACCTGGTGGGGAACAATACACCTGTGTTTTTTATCAAAGACCCTAAAAAGTTCAGTGATTTTATCCACACTCAGAAAAGGGATCCCAAAACCAACCTGAAAAGCCAGACCATGCAGTGGGATTTCTGGAGCCTTAATCCGGAAAGCCTTCACCAGGTGATGATCCTGTTCAGTGACCGGGGTACTCCATACAGCTACCGTAATATGAACGGTTACGGGAGTCATACATTTTCAATGATTAACGGAATGAATGAACGTTTCTGGGTGAAGTTTCATGTAAAAACAGCTCAGGGTATCAAAAATTTTACAGGACCCGAAGCGGAAGCGATGAAAGGCAAAGATCCCGACTGGGCACAACGGGATCTGGTGAATGCCATTGAGAAGGGGGAGTTTCCAAAATGGACCATGAAAATACAGGTCATGACAGAAGAGCAGGCAAAAACGTTCCGCTGGAATCCATTCGACCTGACAAAAGTCTGGCCACACACTGATTATCCGTTGATGGATGTCGGTACCCTGGAATTGAATGAAATTCCGTCGAACTATTTCAGGGATGTAGAACAATCGGCTTTCGCACCTGCTCATGTCGTTGATGGCATCGGTTATTCTTATGACAAAATGTTGCAGGGGCGTCTGCTTTCCTACTCCGATGCCCACCGCTACCGCCTGGGAGCAAATTATGAACAGATCCCGGTAAACCGCCCGATCAATGATGTGCATAATTATCAACGGGATGGATATATGCGTGTCGACAGCAATGGCGATGCTAGTCCGAACTATTGGCCAAACCGTTTTGATGATATTAAAGCGGATGAACAATACAAAGAACCATCCCAGAAAATGGATTCGGATGTTGCTGACTGGTACGACCGCAACGAGAACGTTGATGATCATTTTACACAGCCCGGACTCCTGTTCCGAGATGTCATGACGAAAGAAGAGCAGCGGAATACCATCAACAATATTGTCGGAGCAATGCAGGGTATTTCCGGACCAAAACGTGATGAAATAATCCACCATCAGCTACATCATTTTTACAAAGCCGATAAGGAATTGGCTTTGAGCGTTGCCGAGGGATTGGGAATTACTTATAAACCATAAACATAAACCAAATAAATCAAGAACAATGAAAGAAAAAAGCATTGAATTATTAAACAGGGCTGTGGCTGATGAACTCGCAGCAGTCCACCAGTACATGTATTTTCATTTCCACTGCGATGACCAGGGGTACGACCTGCTGGCCGGCCTGTTCAGGAGAACGGCTATCGAAGAGATGCAGCACATTGAGCTGCTTGCGGAAAGAATCCTGTTTCTGGGCGGTGAAGTTGACCTGAAAGCATCAGCTGAGGTTAAAAAGATACATAACGTAAAGGAGATGTTGCAGATGGGTGGTGCAATGGAAACAGAAAGTGTCAATGACTATAACAAGTGGGCAAACGAATGTGCTCAGAATGCCGATTCAGCTTCCAAGAAAATTTTTGAAAAGCTCGTAGAAGATGAGGAACGGCATTTTGACCGGTATGATGTTGAAATGGAGAACCTGGAAAAATTCGGCGACAACTACCTGGCCCTCCAATCGATCGAGAGAAGTAAAAATATTTCTTTAAATAATCCAACAGAGTAATAACATTATAAATTTTAAAAAAATGGAAGAAAAACAAGAACAGAAAGCAACACCTATGCCACGTATCGGTGATCCTGCACCCGAATTCAAAGCAGTAACCACACAGGGTGAGATCAATTTTCCGGCTGATTATAAGGGAAGCTGGGTTATCCTGTTCAGCCATCCTGCTGATTTTACACCGGTATGTACCTCTGAGTTCATGACCTTTGCCAGCATGGAACAGCAGTTTGCCGAGGCAAATTGCAAACTGGTTGGCCTCTCAGTGGATGGATTGTACAGCCACATTGCCTGGTTGAGGACCATTAAGGAGAAGATTGAATACAAGGGAATGAAGGATGTGGAAGTGAAGTTCCCCCTGATTGAAGACATTACCATGGAGGTTGCCAACAAGTATGGAATGATCCAGCCCGGTGAAGCTACAACAAAAGCAGTACGGGCTGTGTTCTATATCGATCCGAAAGGGATAATCCGAACGATCATTTATTATCCCCTGAGCCTGGGCCGTAATTTTGATGAACTCTACAGGGTGCTGATTGCCCTTCAGGCAGCTGACGAATTCTCCGTTGCAATGCCGGCCGATTGGAGACCGGGTGACGATGTGATCATTCCTCCGGCAGGTTCCTGTGGTACCGCCAAAGAACGTATGGAGAGCAAAGAAGAGGATGTTACCTGCTACGACTGGTTCTTCTGCACCAAAAAGCTGGACAAAGAGAAAGTCCTGAAAGCCGTGTTGAAGAAGTAACTGCTGACGACCTGGAAAAAAGCCGCCTCACCTATTTACGGAAGGCGGTTTTTTTTATACGATGATCCTACGATGGTCAAACAATGGTTTACGAAAGTTATTAGATCCCTCATCCGAAGGTCGGCTTCGGGATCGTTATTTATGGTTAGTAAGTTAATGAGTACATTGATGTAAATCCATATATCTATACAATTCCAATCACTTCTCCTCAATCTTCCCATACAGATCAAACTCACCGGCTTCCGTAATTCTAACCCGGTAAAATGCACCCGTTTGCAATTCCCTGTCATCTTTTTCAATCAATACCTCATTGTCTATCTCCGGAGAATCATGCTCGGTCCTGCCGATGTAATAATTTCCTTCCCGCCGGTCGATCATTACCTTAATTAATTCTCCTGTTTTAGAACTGTTCAATTCCCTGGAAATATGTTGCTGGATTTCCATCAACCGGTTTTTCCGGGACAATTTTATCTCTTCAGGCACTTCATCGCGATAGTGTTGATAGCCATAGGTTCCTTCTTCGTGTGAATAGGTAAATACACCGAGACGGTCGAACCGTGCATCGGCAACAAATTTCTCCAGTTCATCAAACGCATGGTCAGTTTCTCCTGGATGTCCTGTAAGCAGCGTGGTTCGCAGGGCAATTCCCGGCACCTCTTTCCGGATGGCAGAGAGAAGGTTCAGTATCTCGTTTTTTGTTGTGTTCCTTCGCATGCGCTGCAATACCGTGTCGTTGATATGCTGAATCGGTATATCGAGGTAAGAACAGATTTTTTCATTTTCTCTTATCAATGGAAGGATATCGAGCGGGAAACGGGCAGGATAGGCATAATGCAACCTGATCCACTCGATACCGTTTAGGGGAATAAGAGCAGCCAGAAGGTTGTTCAGCTTTTGTTTTTTATACAGGTCGATCCCATACCAGGAAAGGTCCTGAGCAATGAGTATGATCTCTTTGACTCCTTTGTCAGCCAGTCTCTCCGCTTCCCTTACCACATCTTCAATGGATCTGGAGATATGATTACCACGGATGAGGGGAATTGCACAAAAGGCACAGCTCCTGTCACATCCTTCAGAGATTTTAAGGTATGCGTAGTGCCCCGGAGTGGTAAGGTGCCTCTCTCCCACCAGTTCTTTCCGGTAGTCAAGACCAAGATTGATGATGATCTTTTCCAGGTCGTTCACTCCGAAAAAACGATCTACTTCCGGTATTCCGGACCGGAGCTCATCTTTATACCGTTCAGATAAGCATCCAATGACATATAAATCCCGAATAGTACCCCTCTCTCTTTCCCGGGCATAATGAAGGATGGTGTCGATCGATTCCTCTTTGGCATCCAGGATAAACCCACAGGTGTTTATGATTACTGTATCAGCCTGTTCGTTGCTATCTTCAGGGATTAGTTTTACCCGGTTGGTTTCCAACTGTTTCAGAAGGACTTCAGAATCAACCACATTCTTAGGGCACCCGAGGGTAACCACCTTGATTTTCCTGGGTTTGGATTTCATCTTCTTTATCTGGGGATAGCGTAGAGGGTAGTTTAACCAAACAGGGAATCAACAAATTCGGCTTTGTTAAAAACCTGGATATCATCCAGTTTTTCACCGATGCCAATGTATTTAACCGGAATTTTAAACTGGTCAGAGATCCCGATCACCACTCCACCTTTGGCGGTTCCATCCAGTTTGGTCAATGCCAGGGCAGTCACGTCGGTAACATTGGTAAACTGCTTTGCCTGCTCAAATGCATTTTGTCCGGTGGATCCGTCGAGGATAAGCAGGATTTCATGTGGAGCATCCGGGATCACTTTTTTCATCACCATTTTAATTTTGGCGAGCTCATTCATCAGGTTGATCCGGTTATGCAGTCTGCCGGCTGTATCCACGATAACCACATCAATATCTCTTGCTTTGGCAGAGGAGAGTGTATCGTATGCCACGGAAGCCGGGTCAGACCCCATTTTTTGTTTTACCATCTCCACTCCTGCCCTATCGGCCCAGATCTGCAGCTGGTCGACTGCTGCTGCGCGAAAAGTATCTGCCGCTCCAAGCAACACCGTTTTTTCAAATTTTTTGAACTGGTATGCCAGTTTAGCAATGGTGGTTGTTTTCCCGACTCCATTAACGCCTACCACCATGATCACGTAGGGTTTATGTTCAGAGATGGATTCGAAATCGAATCTCCCGTCCGGGGTATTCTCTTCCAGCAGGGCAGCGATCTCCTCTTTAAGAATTATATTTAGTTCACTGGTATTAAGAAATTTATCCCGGGAAACGCGTTCTTCTATCCGTTCAATGATCTTCAGGGTGGTATCGACACCGACATCAGAACTGATCAACACCTCTTCCAGGTTGTCCAGCACCTCGTCATCCACCCTGGATTTTCCGACCACAGCCCGTGAAAGTTTTTTGAAGACACTCTCCTTGGTTTTCTCGAGTCCTTTATTCAGGTTCTCCTTTTTTTCTCTTGTAAAGATGCCTAAACGAGCCATTGATGTGTGATTTCAATTTCTTTTTCAAAGATAAAAAAAAGCTTTCTTTTTGAATGGAAGAAAGCTTTCAAGTCGTTCAAGTACGTGTATTTACTTGTACTTTTTCTCAAAAAAGTCTTTGATGTGCGAATTGTGTACGATCTCCTCCTTAAACAGGTAGGCACCGCTCTTTTCGGATTTTATCAGCTTAATGCATTTGGTGAAATCCTTTCCGGTGCCTGTTTTCAATGTTGCAACAACCTTCTTTGCCATGATCTCTTATTTTATCTCCCTGTGAAGGGTTACCTTTTTCAAAATCGGGTTATATTTTTTTCGTTCCAGCCTGTCCGGAGTATTTTTACGGTTTTTTGTGGTAATGTACCTTGATGTGCCGGGGAGCCCACTCTCCTTATGTTCTGTACATTCCAGTATGACCTGCACCCTATTCCCTTTTTTTGCCATGAGATATCGTTTTAATAGCGTGAAATATACCCTTTCTCTTTTGCCTCTTTCAGTGCGGTCTGGAGTCCTTTCTTATTGATAAGCCGCAAGCCGGCTGCTGAAACTTTGAGGGTTATCCAGCGATCTTCCTCCTGAAGATAAAACTTCCTGGTAAAAAGATTTGGGTAGAACTTTCTTTTGGTTCTCCTTTTCGAGTGGGAAACATTGTTTCCAACCATAACCCTCTTTCCCGTAACCTGACAAACTCTTGACATGTCTGTTTATGATCTGTATCGTGTGTGTGTTCAAAAGCGTGCGCAAAATAATTGAATTTTATTGAATTAATCAAATTTTGTTGAAGTATTTTTTAGGTATCTCTCCCCATGGATGAGTTTGGCGCTGAATCCTGGCCCGGAGCTTTTCTGTAGGAGTTATAAGTTACACGTTATAGGTTAATAAGTTAACTAACTTATAACTAATAACTTATAACGTATAACTAATAAATTCTTTTCACTCACCTCTCACTACTCACAACTCACAACTCACCTCTTATTCGCACAATTCTCATTCCTTGGCATTCGCCATCAACACTTTCCGTAGTAAATTCAATCCTGCCAGGGATGCCCGTTCGATGTTTCGTTCCCGGTTTCCGCCAAAGAGAAATTTTTTGGATAGCACCTTTTCCTTTGATGCAACTGCGATCCAGACCAACCCGACCGGTTTTTCGGCTGTCCCGCCATCGGGACCGGCAATACCAGTAGTGGATATGGAATAATCGGTTTTGAAACGATCACGAACCCCGGTAGCCATCTCCTCGGCCACCTCGCGGCTGACCGATCCATAGTCTGTAAGGCTTTTCAGGTTTATATTCAGCACATTCAGTTTTATGTCATTCGAATAGGCTACCACCGATCCGGTGAAATAAGCCGA
Source organism: uncultured Rikenellaceae bacterium (assembly GCA_964640125.1). Taxonomy (GTDB): domain Bacteria; phylum Bacteroidota; class Bacteroidia; order Bacteroidales; family VadinHA17. Next base: position 16,426 of record CAZXGG010000045.1, on the reverse strand, counting down.
ACTGCCCGGGACGCTGGTTATCCGGCGTGAGAGATTGCCACCGGTACAGCTTTCGGCAACAGAAAGGGTTGCTCTCTTCTTCATCAGCAGCATACCCACAATTTTTTCCAGTGTATCCTCTTCAGTTCCGAATATGTATTGCGGGATGATCTGGTAGAGCCTGTTTATTTCACGATCAAGGATCTTTTCCATCTCTTTTTCATCGGATCCGTGTATGGTGAAACGCAACCGTATGATTCCATTGGACGGCAGATAAGCCAGTTTAATGGATGGGTCCAGTTTTTTTTCATAATAACTAAGGATCTCCGCCAGTTTTGCCTCAAATGTTCCATAGGTGAGGATTGTCCGGTGCAGGATGGGGGGAGAAAGGAACCGTTTTCTGAGCCGTGGAATGATTTCATGCTCCATCAATGCCTTCATTTCATGCGGCACTCCGGGCATGGAAACAAAGATGGCATCCTGCTCCTCGAACCACATCCCGGCTGCTGTGCCATGCTGGTTTGATAAGAGTTCGGCTTTTTCGGGTACTTCAGCCTGTTTCCGGTTTTGCTCATTCATTGGAATGGACCGGGATTTGAGAAATTTCTCAATCTCTTTCAGGATTTTTTCATTAACAACCATCCGGCAGTCAAAATATACCGCCAGGATCTCCTTGGTAATATCGTCCGGTGTAGGTCCGATACCGCCTGTAATGAGAATGATCTTTACTCGTTTTGCTGCTTCGTCAAGAGCCGATAATATCTCTTCCCGCCGGTCACCTACCGAGGTGATCCGGATAAGATCAATTCCCGCCTCGTTCAGCTTACCTGCCATCCAGGCTGAGTTGGTATCGATCACCTGCCCGATCAGCAATTCATCACCAATGGTTATGATCTCTGCTTGCATGGGTGTTGATTAAGAGTTAATGGTAAAAAACTGGCCCGGTAAAGATAAGGATAAAGGGATAAGGTTTCAAATGGTTTTGCCATGGGCATCCTCCCAAAGGTGGCATAGCCATGCCTATGGCAGACTTCCTACTGGAGCATGGCTATGCCACCTTCAGGATCACTATGTGACAACCACGCTGTGTTTAATGTCCTCAATCGCCCGTTATGGCAAAACCACATTGAACAACCTGGAACCACATGAAACAGCCGTTCTACCTAAGGACGCAACAAGAGTGGCTACAGCAGTGATAATTCTGCACTAGCAATGATATTCCTACCAGTCCACCGGCCAGTCTGACAAACCCTTGAAAAACTGGAGGTGTTCGTAGTATGGTTTTACCTTATCTTCAATGGCAAGCAATTCGTCAGCCGATAATGGTTCAAATTGCGTGGCAATCCGGATGTTCTCTTCCAGTTCCTTGATCTTGTCGATTCCCACGATCACGGTACTGACGGGCAGGGTTAATACATACTCCATTGCTTCTTTCATGGTGATGATCCCGCCGTGGTCGAATATCCTGTCCCTGGCCGGTATTTTCATCCCAACGATCCCCATATTCTTCTCAATGGCTACTGGTAAAAAGTTCTCGATAAACGAGTTATGGTGTTTATCGGCTGCATTGATTGCCACCAGGACATTATCGAAGGTGTATCGTTCAGCCATCATTTTCAACACTTCAGGATCTTCATGTCCGGTGAAACCAAGAAACCTGACGATTCCCTCGTTTTTTGCTTTTTCCATGGCTTTGATCACACCGTCATCAGCAAAGATCCGGTCGATGGTCTCTTTCTCCCGGCTCCGTACGTTGTGAATTTGCCACAGGTCGATCACATCGATCTGGAGGTTTTTCAGGGATTTTTCCAGGTGGCGCATTGCACCGTCGTAGCTGCGGTCGTGGGTTTTTGTCGCGATAAATACCTCTTTTCTTCGCTGTTTCAGTACTTTCCCGATATAGCGCTCACTGGTTCCCTGCAGTGGCAATTGATCTTCACCCTGGGCTGCCCGTCCATAGTATGCCGATGTATCGATATAATTCACTCCCAGGTCGAGTGCCCGGTTGATGATGGCAAGGGATTCTTCCTCCTTCCCGGGGATCTCCAGTGTAGCCTGTCCTCCCAGGCTGAAGAGGTTGACCATGTGTCCGGTTTTACCCAGCGGTCTTTTTGGCATTTCACCCCTTCCGGCTGCTGCCAGCAGTTCGATGGGATTGATATACGGAGCTAATCCTGCAAGCGTTGATGTGGCGATGATCTTTTTCAGGAACTCCCTTCGGGCATTGCGTTCGTTATTTTCCATGGTCATTTTTTTCAGAATCATTAATGATGTTCTTCAATAGATCTGTCGGTTCTAAAAATAAGAAACAAAATTGATACTGCCAAAGATTCAAACCCGACAGGTTTTGTACAACAAACACCCTTTATCGGTCAAACCTGACAGGTTTCGGAAAAGATTATCAAAAAAGATTATAAATTTGCGGTCGGTTTGCCTCCTTAGCTCAGTTGGTAGAGCGGCTCACTCGTAATGAGCAGGTCGCCGGTTCAAGTCCGGTGGGAGGCTCAACGGAAGGATTAAGGATTATGGTTGAAGATTGAAGCGTATTTATTCAGCCTTTTAACTATTTTTACATGTACTTTAAGCGGGAGTAGCTCAGGGGTAGTCCCGCATTCTGCGGGGTCCCAACCTGAGGGTACCAACGCTTTCATTTGTCAGCTTTCGATCTTTGTAATAGTATAATATAAGCGGGAGTAGCTCAGGGGTAGAGCATCAGCTTCCCAAGCTGAGGGTCGGGGGTTCGAATCCCCTTTCCCGCTCAATTAGTGCATCGGCAACCGTTCAACGATAAACCCACCATTAACTTAATTTTTTCAGTCGTTCCAGCAGTGGCGGATGGGAATAGTGAAAAAAGACATACGCCGGATGGGGTGTCAGGTTGCTCAGGTTTTTCACCGACAGTTTTTTCAGGGCAGAGGCAAGGGCTTTCCCGGTATTGTGATCCCTGGCAAAGCGATCTGCCTGGAACTCATTTCTTCGCGACAGCACATTCATACCCAGACCAAGCAGCATGGAGATTGGGCTGTATAGCATGGCAAAGGCGATCAGTCCCAGGTGAAATCCCGGAACCGCTGACCCCAGCGCTTCTGAAAGTGCCGGGTTTCCGATAAACAGGGAGAGTATATAAAGGGTGATTCCTGTCTGAATGGTGGAAATGACCATGCCGGTAAGTGTATGTTTCTTCCTGTAATGGCCAATCTCATGCGCCAGGACCGCAATGATCTCATCCTTACTTAGATCGTTGATCAGGGTATCAAAAAGGACAATCCTTTTCTTTGCCCCCAGTCCGCTGAAATAGGCATTTGCCTTGGTGGATCGCCTGGAGCCATCGATCACGAACACCTTATCGAGTTTAAATCCTGCTTTTTCACAGAATGCACGGATCCCGGTCTTCAATTCACCCTCTTCCAGGGGTGTTTGTTTATTGAACAGGGGAACGATCAGTGTTGAATAAAACAGGAGCATAAACAGCATGAAGAGGGTGAATAGTATCCATGCATACACCCAGAAGAGTTTTCCGGTCGCCTGATAGAACCAGATAAACAGTGCAAGCAATCCGCCTCCGATGATCAAACCAAGAAACCACCCTTTGATCTTATCCAGAAAGAAGGTCCTGATCGTTGTTTTGTTAAAACCATATTTTTCCTCAATAACAAACGTGTCGTAGAGTGAAAAGGGTGTTCCGAAGATATCCATGGCAAACCCGAGTATCCCGAAAAAAATGAGCCCGATGAGTATCGGATGCCCGGTGAGGCTGCGTGCCCATCCATCCACCAGCGCAAAACCACCCAGCAGCAGCATGAGGAGCATGATAAACAGGTTAACGCTATCGGTGATATTACTGAACCTGCGGTTATCACGCTGGTATGCCATCGACTTTCTATACTGTTCGGGATCATAAATGTCTTCCAGTTCTGGTGGCAATTTGTCCGACCACTTCAGCCCATTTAGGTAATTCAGGATGCGTTCAAGGATATAGCTGAAAAGCAGTATCCCGATGATTATCAGGAGGATTGGATTAAAAATCATATTTCTTTTTCACAAAAAGACGGTTGTTGATAATATTGAGGTAGTTTTCCACAGCCCAATTCCTGTCCAGCAGGTAAGATTTAATGATCCAGCTTTGGGCCAGATCAAGTTTATCTTCCAGTTCGCACACGAGAGCCATATTGAAAGACGCTTTGGCTGCCAGGGAGTTATTCTTGTGATCGGAAAGTTCTTTCCAGATCATAGCTGCTTCCCTCCACCGGTTATTGGATGCTTCCAGGCAGGCTTGTTTCATTAATGTGTTATTGGTACAATAATAGAAACGTTCTGTTTCCACCCATGTCGACACAATTCGTTTCCCGTAGCCGTTTCCTGCCCAATAGAAGGCTTCCAGATAAGCATTTTCCGGTTCAGGCAGCGACTGCACATCATACGATGCCAGCGGGACCTCAGACGACCAGATCACGGTATCAACATAGAGGTATCGTTCCAGCTTTTCGCAACCCGATGCATTATAAACAGACCAGCGAGCTGCCAGCATTAAACCCAGGTTATAGTACTGGATTACATCTACACCCCTTCCATCGCTTAAAGGTTGATAGATCCAGGTACCAAACAAAGTGTCCGAAGCATATACCCCTTCCAGAACGATCACTATATCGGTGTTGGCATTCAAGCAGATCTCCGGGATAAATCCGTCGACCAGTGTATCTTCAGGGTGGTATGAAGGTGGCATGAGTGTTTCAGATGCTACCGTATCACGAACCACGCTATCAATGCCTGGTGATATTTCCAGCAGTTCCTGGAAGCCCCTCAGGCATTCATTAACCACTTCCTTTCTGAATGTGGTATCAGTGAGCAGCGAGTCCGGATCCTTGGTAAATAGTGAATCAGTTAGTTCGATCAGGGTATTCCGGCTGATAAGGGTGGCGGATTGAAGTCCTGGGTAAATCAGTGTATCCGGTGGAACAAGTACCTCCAGGGATAAGTATTTAATGGATGTGCATCCTGAAAAAATGATCCATCCCAGACAGAGCAGTATAACAATGGTTTTGGTGGAATTTGTTTTCATAGCACACTGCTAGCCTGATTATTGCATATCCGGTTTGGGTTCCTGTGTTGATTTCCTTTGATTCAGGATCTGATGATATGCTTCAATGAGTTTATGAGGATACCATTCCCTGGCACTTTCGACCAGATCAATAGCTTCCTCCAGTTTTCCGTTCATTTCACTGACAAGGGCAAGATTGTACCTGGCACTGCCGGCGATTTTGGGTTTAGGATTCTCAATATTCTTCTTCCAATATTCAGCAGCTTTGTCCCAATACCGCATCTCAACAAAGTTGTTAGCCTGTTTGAAATCATCATTTCCGGATGTGAAGTATTTTCGTTCAACTACAGTTTCCCGCGGAGAAATTTTTCTGGCAAACCGGGCACCGACAACATAACCGGCCTCCTCTATCGCGTTTTTTATTCCGGGCAGCGCCCGTTCGGCTTCAACCTTCGACATTCCTTTGGCCTCCGTAAAAAGAGAGTCAGAGTACACCCGATCCAGGATAAGCATTCTTTCTGAAGGATAATAGATCTTCCATCCGATATTGACATACACTTTCAATCTTGCTATGTATACATAATCGGTTGAGACATTATAGGCAAAATCGATTGACCAGACTTTCATCGGATTCTTCTCTGATTTGCGTTCATACCCGGAATAATCCATTGTCGTTTTTGACTCAAACGATTTCAGGGCTATGACTGTCTCTTTTCCCAGAGCGGTACAGATGCTATCAAGCACTTCCCAGGAAAGGTCTTGCTGCCCTGAAGAAGCATGGATTTGTTCGTCCGTGATCCGGATCTGCTCCGGTATCGTATTGGTGGAGGATTGAAGTTCTTTCTTCAACCCATTGATACTACCCTGAGCAGCAACCTGGTTTACCAGCTCTCCTCTTCCTTTAAGCAGGTCACTGACCCCTTCCAGGTTATCCTCCATGGATGAGGATACCAGGTTTGCCAATGCTGTATTTTCAACCCCACCCGGAAGCCGGACTTCAGCCGGAGTAATGACGTCGAATACTATTTTTGAAGTGCCACAGGACGAAAGAAGAGGCAATATTACAGCAGCAAAAACCAGTATGAGAAATGTTCTCTGTTTCATTGGTAAACCACTAGCTTATCATTTATACGACGTTTTAAAGATACAAATTTATCCTGACCGTATCCAATCTGATGAATGCGAATGCAATTGCAGATTAAGTGGAAAGTGTGAATAAAAATAACCGTTCTCACCGAAGTCCGAAAGGCCATATCTCATGCTGCAGCAATGCTTTTGAAGGGGAGGCATACTGCATTTGCATGGAGGTGCAACCCCTGCCCCATTCTGATGATTATCATTCCGGTCAGCAAAAGAGAACAATGGACCTGATTAATGGAACGAGTATTTTATGATTACAGGATTGGTTAATCTTTTATAATCATTGAATTTCATTCTGACCAGTTCGGTGTGCGATCCGGCAGTAAAAAAAATCTCCTTGTTTTCTGATAAGCTTTCAGCAACAAATACCCCCATGTCCCAGAGATTACCAAAAGGAGGCATGGCTCCTATTTCACAGTTTGGAAAGATGTCTTTAAATTCTTTCTCCTGTGCCAGTTCCACCTTTTTGGCACCAAGTGCTCCCTTTAGCAGGTCAAAATCAACCCGGTATGAGGCAGGAAGGACAGCCATTGCCATTTTGCCATCAATTTTTATGATGACCGTCTTGGCGAGTTCTTTTCCGGGAATGTGAGTAGAAGCAGCAATTTTTTGTGCTGTAAATGCTTTGGAGTGAGTAATGGAGATATACTCAATTCCATTTTCGTCCAGAAATTCTTTTAGTTTTTTTACGATCATGTTTAGAATCCTGAGATTTGGTTTGTAATCACTACTGGTTAACTGAAACACTATTGTGTCCAGGAAACATCAATCCTGGTAACGAAAAGAGAGACTGATTCGTGTACGGTAAGCGGTAACTTTTCCATCCTCAACTTTGAGGTCCTGTGAAACCACTTCAGCGATCCGAAGATCTTTCAGCGATTTTCCCGCCGTTTCGATGGCATTTTTTGCAGCATCCTCCCAGGATACCGCGCTGGTGCCAACCAGTTCGATCACTTTGTAAACACTTGAATCCATTTGTTTTCCTCCTTTTTTTGGTAAATGATTTTAGCAACAAAGGAATGCAACGAACAACGTTTTGCCATGGAAAACGGTTGCGTCAGATTCTACAGGTTTGTCGCTATTAACAAAGGTAATAAAAAGATGGTTTTAAGTCAATAGCTAAGTTCGGTAATCGGTGTTTGCTTGCAACAGGTAAATAAAAACATAAAATAAACGTCCAACGCCAAACATCCCTGCCTGCCTCCTTCCTGCCTGCCGGGCAGGCAACGTTTGCCATAGGCATGCCTACGGCACAACATCCAACTTATAACTAATAACTTTTCCCGTAAGGGATGCCTTCGGCATAACTGTTAACCCCGCATTCTGCGGGATTAATTCGACTAACAAATTTCAGAATACAAAATTTGAGTCTCATTAACATCATTATGTATTCATACCCCCGCAGACTTGGATCACCTGTCCGCTGACATAGGATGAGAGATCGGATGCCAGGAAAAGGGCGGTATTTGCCACATCCTCAGGTGTTCCCCCGCGTTTCAGGGGTATGAGCTGGATCCACTGGTTTCTCACCTCCTCGGAAAGTTTGTCGGTCATTTCCGTAATGATGAATCCGGGTGCAATGGCATTGCACCGGATGCCGCGCGATCCCACCTCTTTGGCAACGGATTTTGTAAATCCAATGATACCGGCTTTTGAAGCAGCATAGTTACCCTGCCCGACATTTCCACTTACTCCAACAACCGAGCTCATGTTGATGATGGAACCTGTCCGCTGTTTTAACATGGCCGGCTGGACACTTTTGGTAAGGTTAAATACCGATTTCAGGTTCACTTCGATTACAGCATCCCATTGTTCTTCTGTCATCCTCATCAACAGGGTGTCACGGGTAATACCGGCATTGTTGACAAGCACATCAATCTGACCGAACTCTTCCAGGATCTGCCGGACCACCTCCTGTGTCTCATCGAACTTGCTGGCATTGGAGGCGTATCCGATGCCCTTGACCCCCATTCCGGAAAGCTCTTTCTCCAGGGATTTAACGTGTTCATCATGTACCAGGTCGGTAAAGGCGATATCTGCACCCTCTCCGGCAAAACGGAGGGCTATCGCCCGCCCGATTCCCCTGGCTGCACCGGTTATCAGGGCTGTTTTTCCTTCAAGTAGTTTCATGTGAAGTAGTTTTCAGTTTTCGGTTTGAAGCCAATTAACCATTAACTTATAACTTATAACTTATAACTTATAACTATTAACTATTACAACTCACTACTCATGACTGCCGTCAAGCAGGCAACTCTCACTACTTCTTTACCCACCATTTGGCAGCTTAATCCTTCTATAGCACGTCCGCCATCGTCCGTCCTATCTCTGCCGGTGATTCCACGACATGGATCCCGCACTCGTTCAGGATCTTCATTTTAGCGGCTGCCGTATCGGCTTTTCCCCCGATGATTGCACCGGCATGTCCCATCCTTCTGCCTTTGGGGGCTGTTTTACCGGCAATAAATCCAACCACCGGTTTGGTTCCGTTCTCTTTTATCCAGTAAGCAGCATCGGCTTCCATGTTTCCACCGATCTCTCCGATCATGATAATTCCCTCGGTTTCCGGGTCATCCATAAATAACCGGATGGCATCCAGGGTGGTTGTACCCACGATGGGATCACCTCCGATCCCGATACAGGTCGATTGTCCAAGCCCAAGTTTCGTCACCTGGTCCACTGCTTCATAGGTTAGTGTACCCGACCGGGAAACAATTCCAATGCTCCCCTTTTTATGAATGAATCCGGGCATGATGCCCACTTTTGCCTCTTCAGGGGTGATCACCCCCGGACAATTCGGTCCGACAAGCGTGACATCCTTGTCACTCAGATACTCTTTTACCCGGACCATATCGGAAGTGGGAATGCCTTCGGTAATGGTTACAATGACTTTAATTCCTGCATTGGCTGCTTCCATGATGGCATCGGCAGCGAATGCTGGTGGAACAAAGATGACCGATACATCGGCTCCGGTCTTGTCAACGGCATCCTGTACGGTATTGAAAACGGGTTTATCCAGGTGCGTCTGACCACCTTTGCCCGGAGTGACACCTCCGACAACATTGGTACCGTATTCGGCCATTTGCGTTGCATGAAACGTTCCTTCACTTCCCGTGAATCCCTGTACCAGGACCCTGGAATGTTTATTAACCAGTACACTCATAGTTTTATTAAATGGTGAACACTTTGTTTTTCCTGATTTTGCTAAGGTATAAAAATTTATTAAACGGAAAAGCATCCCAGATGCTTCATTACGGCTACCTGTTTCTCCTGTTTTTAGCAGCTTTTTACCTAACTTAGTCATCAGTTTCAAAACGGATCAAATCATAAAACGATGACAACATTATACGGTTTGATACTTTCATTCATCCTCCAGTTTGTAGCTGCCTTTCTGGCGATCAGTCTGACGAAATTTACCCGGTACAACTTATCCTGGATTCTGATTTCAGTGGCGTTAATATTGATGGCCATGCGGCGGTTCATCGAGATCCTCCCCTATGCATACCCATCCTATACAAGGGATTTTGCCATGTTGAGTATCTGGTTCGGGATTGCAACTTCTGTGCTGGTCACAGCAGGCATCCTTCTGGTAAAAAAAATCTTCCGGTCGCTATCGGCATCCGAAAGGATCAGGAGAATATCGGAGGCAAAGGTGCTGAGTGCTATTATTCAAACAGAGGAAAAGGAACGCAAGCGTTTTGCAAAAGACCTGCACGATGGATTAGGCCCCATTCTGTCAACCATCAAGATGTCCTTTTCCGCTATTCAGCGTGCTGAATACCCGGAGAGAAATGAAAAGGTCATTAAAAACACATCGGAATTAATTGATGAGGCTATTGACAGCCTGAAAGAGATCACCGATAACATCAGTCCACATATATTATCCAATTTCGGGCTTGAGACCATGCTTAACTCCTTTATCACAAAGATCAATTATGCAGGTAAGATCCAGGTTAACTTCAAATCGAACTTGAAGGGTGAACGATTTATTCCCGAGGCGGAAGTGATCCTTTATAGAAGCATATGCGAATTGATAAACAATACCATTCAATATGCCGAGGCCAAGAATATTGACCTGAACCTGGTGCGGACACCCGAAGTACTCCTGGTCAATTACAGGGATGACGGAAAAGGATTTGACCCCGGAGTCACTGAAAGTGATGAACTGGAAGGTACCGGCTTTTACAATATTCAATCCAGGATCAATTCAATCCGCGGAGATTTTACCCTGCAGAGCGAACCGGGCATGGGTATGGAAGCTACTATTGTCGTTAAATCAAAAGAGATCAAGAAATGAAAAAGATAAAAGTATTTCTGGTTGATGACCACCAGCTTTTCAGGAATGGACTCTCCCTGTTGATGGAGAATGAAAAAAATATTATCATCACGGGGGAAGCAGAAAATGGGCAGCAATTCCTTGATTCCATAACAGAGGAACAACCCGACGTTGTGTTGATGGATATTGAGATGCCGGTGATGGATGGTTTTCAGGCAACGGAGGAAGCCTGTGCCAGATACCCGGACCTGAAAGTCATCACACTGACCATGTTCGGGGAGGAAAGTTATTACCTGAAAATGATCGAAGCCGGAGCTAAAGGATTTTTACTGAAGAACTCCGGCATCGATGAAGTAATCAAGGCGATTAAAACAGTCGATAATGGCGGTACCTATTTCAGCCAGGAGATCCTCTACAATGTGGTGAAGAACATCCAGGAGGAAAGGAAAGAAGCAGGTCCGCCCATTCAACTCTCCTCCAGGGAACGCGAAATTCTTGAATTGATCTGCAAAGGGTTTTCCAATACGGAGATCGCTTCGGAGCTGAACATCAGCAAACGGACGGTTGAAAAACACCGGTCAAATATTCTGGACAAAACAGCAACCCACAATACAGCCAGCCTTGTAATGTATGCTGTTGAAAATAAGTTAATTGCATTATAAGATACCGGAGAAACTACGTGCTAATACCCACCTTCACTACCTTCCAATACCGATCGTAATTGGCACCCTCATTTAGGGTATTTGACGGCTTTTACAGGATCAATTCGCTGTTTACATTAGCTAAAAATTTCCTATTGTGGAAAAGCTTTTCGATCGCCTGAAAAAAGATGTCAGGTTTCAGCATGGATTGACTTCCTGTATCAATTGCGGAACCTGCACGGCAATCTGTCCTGCTGCTGCCATTTACGATTACGATCCCCGCGAAATAGCCGATCAGCTTCAGGTGGATGACGAAAACATCCTTGAAAAACTCCTGAAAGGAGATGCCATCTGGTATTGCGGTCAGTGCATGTCCTGCAAAACCAGGTGTCCTCGTGACAATGCCCCCGGTCTTCTGATCCTCGCTCTCCGAAATTTATCCATCGAAACGGGGTATTATATGCATTCCCCGAGAGGACGACAGATGTATGCCCTGAAAAAGCTGATCGGAGAAACGATTCTTGCTAAAGGCTATTGTGTTCATGCCGATGGAGTGGATACCCATCTCTTCCCGGAACTGGGGCCCATATGGGACTGGGTTAAAAAAAACAGCGAAGAGGTGTATAACCGCTTTGGTAATTCATACAACCGCAGGGGATCGGGCGTATTGCGTAAACTCTCCGACGAAACCATGCATGAGTTGAATGAAATATTCGCTGTTACAGGGACTACACAGCGGTTCAATCAGTTTGAAGAGGATGCGGCGGAGCATGCGAAAAAAACCGGTATCGATATTGATGAATCCATCCTGAATGATTATTTCCGGAATATCTACGAGAATCCCGATTATGACGATGAAAACAGATAATGCACCTTTTCTCTGGAGAGAATACCAGAAGGAGATAGCCGATGATCACTACTATTATGTGAGAAGCTGCATCCGCCAGAATTTTTTTCCGGGTGCTGAACAAATTCTCATCACCCTGCTGACAAAGGATCTTGGTATTGACCTCTTCGTGGATTCCGAACACACTACCTGTACGGGTATTGCTTATCATGTCGATCTGGTAAAACTGGAAACGGCAATGACGGTTAATGCCAGGCAGTTTGCTCTCATGACAGAGGCAGGATACAGCAACTTCCTTGTTTCGTGTGTCACATCATTCGGACTCTATAACGAAGTTCTTGAAATATGGGAAAAACATCCGGAAATTGAAGAACAGGTCCGTGAATACCTCTTTAAAGCCACCGGAAGAACATTTAACAAACCCAAAAACCTTGTTCATGCCAGTGATATCATTTACAAATACAAGGATCTGCTTGCCGATAAAATTCGTTACAAGCTGGTCAACAAGGATACGGGTGAGCCACTACGGGTAATTGATCACATCGGTTGTCACTATGCCAAGATCTTCCCTGAAAAGGGAGTTGGCGGGGCTGAATACCCCAGTGTCCTTTCCGGTACGGTCAAAGCTTTTGGTGGCAGATCAATTGATTATCCTGAGCGGAGGATGTGTTGCGGATTTGGCTTCAGGCAATACTTCCTGAAGTCCAGCAGGGGGTACTCCCTTTCAACTGGCTATAAAAAATTCAAGGCGATGGAACCCTACAAACCGGACCTGATTGTAGCCAATTGCCCGGGCTGTAATTATTTCTTCGATCGCTGGCAGTATGTAATCAGTGAATTGAAAGGCGAAACTTTTGGCGAGGAGGGGAATGGGATTCCGGTGCTCTCTGCAGAAGAGCTGGCTGCACTCTGCCTGGGATATGATCCGTGGGAGATCGGACTACACATGCACCAGACAGCCGTTGAACCCCTGCTGATGAAAATGGGTGTCCGGTATGACCCGTCTGCGAAATATGTCGGATTTTCCGGTGAACAACTGAAAAAACCAAAAATTCCTGAACTGTTAAAGGCTTATTGAGTGATGAAAAAGATCTTTTACGATTGCGTCATTGTGGGAGCCGGCCCTGCCGGTTTAAAAGCCGCCAGCATACTGGATAACCTGGGCTATGCCGTCTGTATACTGGAGAAGGAGAAAATCCCCGGAGGGAAGCTGAACATCTGGCATGAACTGTTCCCCCATCATGAGTCGGCACAGGCTATCCGTGAACAGATGCTTGCAGGCACAGCATCACCTATCCACTCCCCGATAACCATCAAAAGCATCTCCGGAACATCCGATGGATACTGCGTGAAAGACCGGAATGAAGATGAATATTGTGCTCCTGCATTGCTGATTGCTACCGGATTCAAACCGTTTGATGCATGCCAGAAGGAAGAGTATGGATATGGAATATATGAAAATGTGATTACCTCCGTCGACCTAGAACAGATGTTCAGGCAGCATCGTGTTGTCAATGCTGCAGGAGAGGTTCCGGGAAAGATTGCATTCATACACTGTGTGGGATCCAGGGATATTAAGGTTGGCAGTGAATTCTGTTCGGCTAACTGCTGCATAACCGGTATTAAACAAGCCATAGAATTGAAAAGAATGATCCCGCACGTGAATATCTATTGCTTCTACATGGACCTTCGGCTGGGTGGACGTTTTTTCGAAGATTGCTACAAAACTTCGCAGGTGAAATACAAAGTGCAGTATATCCGTGGAAGGCTGTCCGAAACGAATGAAAACCCGGATCAGTCTGTTATTTTGAGGTACGAGGATACCCTGGCAGGAAGACCTGCTAAAATAACCGTCGATATGGTTGTCCTGCTGGTTGGAATGCACCCCGATCCTTCCATTTTGCATTTATTACCTGAGATTGATGAACGGGTTGGGTCCGATGGATTTTTTGGTGCGGGCAGGATTGACCTGGCAGATCAATCATCGGATGACGGTTTGTTTTTTGCAGGTGCCTGTACCGGCCCCAAAAGCATCATACAGTCGATGGATGAGGCATCAGCGGTCGCTTGCAGGATAAGCCTGTATCTGAAAGAGAAACTATATACCG
>CAZXGG010000045.1:0-2300 GCA_964640125.1 uncultured Rikenellaceae bacterium | reverse complement strand
GCATCAGCGGTCGCTTGCAGGATAAGCCTGTATCTGAAAGAGAAACTATATACCGAAACGGAGGATAAACATGACAGACTTTGGATTCGGCATTCAGGATGATCTGATGATCGACCATGACAGGCTGTCCCCGGTATACGAGGCAGTGCTGGAAGAGGTGCCCTCAATCGCTGGATGCATGTCTTGCGGAAGCTGTTCAGCGACCTGTGTCTCTTCCTTTCAATCCGGTGCCGGCTTCGGGAAATTGATCATGCTGTTAAAGAATGGCTCGTATGACCAGCTGCAACAAGCACTTGCATATTGTCAGTTTTGCGGTAAATGTTCGCTGGTATGCCCCCGCGGTATCAATACCCGGAGAGCCATCCTGGAAATGAGAAAACAGTTTAAAACACAGGAACATGACCTGGGTTGATGTCATCCTTGTTTTTCCGTTCACACTTGGACTGTTCATTTTTTTGGGCGTCCTTTCGGTGAAGTATTACCAATGGTTCAGAGCACTTAATCCAAGAAACAAGTTAAGGCTCTGGAGATCCTTATCCCGGAAGGAGATCCTTTCGTCCATCATGGAAATCTTCAGGGAGTGTTTGCTGCACCTGAGGATATACCGTCAGAAACGGCGTCTGTGGTATATGCACATGAGCCTTGCTTTCGGATGGTTCCTGCTCATCGTGGTCGGACATGCAGAATCGGTCTTCAATACGGGACACATCCTCAGTTCACCATGGAAATCGGTGTTTTTTGATTATTTTTCCAGGGATCAGGAAGCAACGGGATGGCTCCTGCAGGGGTTTAACCACCTGATGGACCTGATCCTCCTGTTTATCATCACCGGTTTGTTCCTGGCATTCTATAAAAGAATAAATTCGCGGTCATTCGGCTTGAAACGAAGGCCCCTTCATAACCCACACGACCGCACCGCAATGCTGTTCCTATGGTTTATTTTTCCGATGAGGTTTGTTGCTGAAACGTTGAACCATGCATTTTATGGAGGTGGCGGGTTTATGACCGGATCTTTGGGGAATCTGCTCACCCTTCCGGACAACCTGAATTATCTTTCTGATATAGCCTGGATTGGCTATTCCATTTCACTGGGTGGATTCTTTTTTGTCCTGCCCTGGTCAAGGTATATGCACATATTAACCGAGGTGCCTCATATCCTGCTGAAAAATGCTCATATACAGGCCTATCAGGACAAAGGATGCACCGGGTTCAGCATCCATGCCTGCTCTTCATGCGGTATCTGCCTGGATAGCTGCCAGATGACAAAACTGGATTCATGCAACGGACAATCGTATTACTTCATCAGGAAACTGCGCGAGCCGTCCGGTATATCTGAAAACCGAATGATGAACTGCCTGATGTGCGGACGATGCTCAGCGGATTGCCCGGTCCAGGTGGATACACTCTCCATCCGGATGAATGAACGGATCAGAATGAACGACGACCTTGCATTCGATTATGAATACCTTGATCAACCCGTGAAAAAGGTTCCGCGTGCAAGGATAGCATTCTTTGGCGGTTGCATGACGCAACTGGTACCCGGTGTTACGGCTTCCATGAAAAAGATCTTTGATTTTTATGATGAGGATTATGTGATGATCGATGAAACCGAGTCAATCTGCTGCGGCAGACCATTGTTTCTTTCCGGGCAGAAAAAGGCATACTTCGAGATCATGAAATATACGCGGGAAAGAATACTCTCCTGTAAGCCGGATCTGATCATAACCTCCTGTCCCATCTGCCTGACCACCTTCAGGAACCACTATTTTTTCCCTGTTCCGGTAATCCATCATACCCAGTACCTTGAATCGATGATCAGCCAGGGATTGTTGCCCCCGGGACAGTCAGATATAAAGACAGTTTATCATGATCCCTGTGAATTGGGAAGGTACCTTGGCATTTACAGCGAACCGCGCCGGGTATTGTGCAACATAGTGCAACTTCAGAACAAAGCGTACAAACAGAACCAGGGGCTCTGTTGCGGAGGCAGCATCGCTGATCTTGAAATGGATTTTGAAGAGAAACGGAGCATTGCTGAGAATGCCATACAGCAACTAATTACCCCTGATACCCGGCTGCTTGCCACTGCCTGTCCCTTATGCAAAATAACCTTCCGGACTCCCAATATCATTCCGGTCAGGGACGTTGCTGAACTCTATGCAGAAGCACTGACCGTGACGATTCCTGCACGCGAAATGGCTGCAAAAGTTTCTACAATAATCCAGGGCCGATGGCCTTGATTTTAAATAATTAACTCAAGTTGCTAGTTACAGATGAAGTGCCAGACATATTGTATGTAT
>CAZXGG010000044.1:5519-30250 GCA_964640125.1 uncultured Rikenellaceae bacterium | reverse complement strand
CCGGTCGAGGAACTCGTAGATCTCAAGCCGTATTTCCCTTGCAACCTTGGTATCCATCCGGTTAAAAGAATGTCCTCCCGGGATCTCCTGGTAGATTTTATATTCAAATTGTTTCCCTTCCGCTTTTAATGCTTTTATCAAATGCTCCACTTCCAGGACATTGACATCAGCATCATTGGTATTGGTATGGATCAGGAGGGGAGTTTTCAGTTTATGAGCCTGCCATGCAGGAGACCTTCTCCGGTATTCTTCCACATCCTCATACGCTGTTTTTCCGATGTGGTAATCCGCTGAATAGAGATCACGGTAGGATTGTGTTTTATACCCCATCCTGGCAATCAGGTCGCTGACCGGGACACCGGCATAAGCAACCGTATAGTTTTCAGGATGTTCAAAAACGTTATGCAGGGCGATCAGCCCGCCATGACTCCAGCCAATGATACCAACCCGGTTCTTGTCAACAATGTCATAATTGTCAATCATGTATTGCCTGCTGGCATCTACATCCTCGATCTCAAGGCCACCGTAATCGATCTTGCGGTAATGACTCATTCCATATCCGGTACTTCCCCGGTACTCCGCAGCAACGACTATGTATTGCTGTGCCATCATCTCCCTGATAATGTGTGTATGGTAGGTGGTAAAGTCACTATGAACCCCGCCGTGAGGAAGAACCAGCAAAGGGTATTTTCGCGAAGGATCAATATTCTTCGGGATGAAGACATACGACCAGAACTTCACCGGGTTCCCGGCCCCCTGGGCTGTTGGGTTTTCTTCTTTCCATAAGGGAGGACCGTAAATGTATACCTTGTCAATGAAGGCAACATCGCCAACTTTATTATACCAGTAAATATCGTCGATTGCTTTTGCGATGACATCCAACCGGTGATCAAGCATTTCAAAATTGCGTTCCAATGCGCGAATAGCATCCTGGTCGGCTTGCGATTCTTCCTGGGGCCAGCATACCTGGAACAGGAAAAAACCGAGGGCGATCAGTATGAATCGCCGGATTTGTTTGTAGGTTTTCATGAGTCTTGTATTTTGGTTAGTTGTATTTTGTTCTTAAAGAAGTTGTATCTAACTATTTTACTCATAATCAGGTTAATCAAATCTCAATTTTCCCTTCAAAAACAAAAGTAACGGGGCCAATGAGCCATATGTCAGTAATATGATTTTCAGTGTTGATGGTAAAATCAACTTCCAGCTTTCCTCCTTTGGTTTGAACGTTGACCGGTGGATTGTCCATTTTGTCATCCAGGACTGAACAAATGGCAGAGGCAACGACTCCCGTCCCACAGGAGAGGGTTTCATTTTCCACACCCCTTTCATAAGTCCGGACAAAGAGGGTATTCCCTTCCGGCTGAATAAAGTCAACATTGGTTCCCCCGGGTTCAAACGGTTTGCTATACCTGATCTTTTTCCCTTCTGCATATGCATCCATTGTCTTTACATCAGACCGGGAAAAAACGGCATGAGGTGAACCGGTATCCAGGAAGTAAAAATCTTTCCTCTTATCTGCCCGGTTAACATCATTCATCTTCACCCTCACCTGATCGTTTTCAACCGATGCCTCGTGGATGCCATCATATGCTTTAAAATGCATCGATTTTCCGGTAATCCCTGACCGGTATGCAAAAGCTGCAATGCATCGTGCACCGTTCCCGCAGAAGGATCCTTCCAATCCATCCGCATTGAAATATTTCACCTCAAAATCATATTGATCGTGACGGTATAACAACATCAGGCCATCCGCACCAATTCCAAACCTGCGGTCGCATAACCTGTTAAACAGTGTCTGATTTTCTGATACGGGCAGCCCCTGCCGGTTATCAATGACGATAAAATCATTCCCTGTGCCGTGGTATTTATAAAAATGAATCAACATGTCAGGAGCCGTTAAAAAGTGTTAAATCACAATACACGCTGCAACATCAATAATAATCATGCGTTTAGGTAGTTGTAAAGTTAGCAATCTTATTTTAGAGGCATAATTTTTGTAATGAAAAACCAAACAAATATTGATTAAATTTGTTACCATATTATAAAACTGATGATCATGAACGGAAAGAAGATATTGGGTACATTAATGGTGGCCCTGGTTGGAGGCTTAATAGCCATATTTACATATACATTGTTCATTCAAAAGCCTGCTGATCCGGCAATTGTTGAGAAGAGCGATTCGCAGTTGGTCCGGTTTGCCAATCTGCCTCAGGATTTCGAAGCGGCAGAGTTCGATTTTACCTTTGCAGCAGAGAATACGGTTCATGCTGTGGTACATGTGATGACGGTTACCGAGAGAAGCTCAGCATACCGTAATCCATTGTATGAGTTTTTTTACGGAGACCGGTATAACCGCAACCAGCAGCCAATGCTTGGCTATGGTTCGGGTGTTATCATTTCAGAGGATGGATATATCGTTACCAATAATCACGTGATCGAGGGCTCCGATGAGATTGAAGTAACCTTAAATGATAAACGGGTTTTCGAGGCCGAAATAGTGGGGCGTGATCCCAGCACGGATATTGCATTGATCAGGATCAAAGAAAAAGACCTGCCCTATTTACGTTTCGGTGATTCCGACAAACTGAAACTTGGACAATGGGTCCTTGCTGTTGGCAACCCCTTTAACCTTACTTCAACGGTCACCGCTGGTATCATCAGTGCCAAAGGGAGAAACCTGGGATTGCTTCCCGATGAATTCAGGATTGAGTCATTCATTCAAACGGATGCAGCGCTTAACCGCGGAAATAGCGGTGGAGCACTGGTTACCCTCAATGGAGAATTCATCGGATTAACCACTGCCATCATTTCACCCACCGGCGGATATGCAGGAAACTCTTTTGCCGTACCCGTTAATATCGTGAAGAAAACTGTTGATGACCTGAAAGAATTCGGAGAAGTACAGAGAGCCATTCTTGGAGTCACCATCACCGATGTGGATGCTGGCCTGGCAGAAGAGAAAAAGCTGGACAGGATTGAAGGAGTGTACATCAATAGTGTGCGTGAAAATGGAGCAGCAAAAGATGCAGGGATAAAAGAGGGAGATATTGTGCTTCGTGTTAATGATGTGAATGTCAATTCAGTAGCAGAACTTCAGGAACAGATCAGCAAATACCGTCCAAACGATAAAGTGGATGTTCTGATAAAAAGAGACAATAAAAGGAAACAATTTGAAGTTGTTTTACGTAATACGGAAGGTAGCACCGAAATTGTCCGCCCGGATGACCTGATAATGGGCGCAAAGTTCGATGAACTTTCTGACGGCGATAGAGAAGAATACAATATCTCAAATGGTGTGAAGATCACCGATGCCGGTGAAGGGTATTTGAGTGAATTGGGACTGCGATCAGGAACCATTGTTCTCCGTATTAACGGGAACAGCGTACAGCGTGTCAGTGAAGTCAAAGATATTCTGGGTGGAGGCAGAACACTATATTCCATTGAGGGAATTCAACCCAATGGAACGTTCTTTAGTTATGAGATAAGACGATGAGGTGAATAACTGTGGATCAACTTGTTAAAAGGCTTGTTCTGCAAGCCTTTTTTCATCGAGATCTATTTAACCATACCTAACTCTTGACTTGTGTTGTTTAAAGCCATAACTTCGCATCAGGTTTCGTAGGAGATAATTATCAGAAAAAAGATGAGACAATTAAAAATTACAAAATCGATTACCAACCGGGAGAGTGCTTCACTGGATAAGTACCTGCAGGAAATTGGGAAAGAGGAATTGATATCCGTTGAAGAAGAGGTGGAACTGGCACAGCGGATTAAAAAAGGTGATCGTGATGCCCTGGAAAAATTGACCAGGGCCAACCTGAGATTTGTCGTTTCGGTTGCCAAGCAGTATCAGAACCAGGGATTGAGTCTGCCGGATCTGATCAATGAAGGGAACCTTGGACTGATTAAAGCAGCTGAAAAATTCGATGAAACGCGTGGATTTAAGTTCATCTCCTATGCAGTCTGGTGGATCAGGCAGTCGATCCTGCAAGCACTGGCTGAACAATCCAGGATTGTCCGCCTGCCCCTGAACCAGGTGGGATCACTCAATAAGATCAATAAAGCATTTTCTAAATTTGAGCAGGAGTTTGAACGTACTCCTTCGCCTGAAGAACTTGCCGAAGCTCTTGAACTTCCAAAAGAGAAAGTGACCGATACCCTGAAAGTGTCAGGACGTCATGTTTCTGTCGATGCACCGTTTGTCGACGGGGAGGATAACAGCCTGCTGGATGTCCTGCCAAACAACGACTCACCGGTTGCCGATAAAACCCTGTTGAACGAATCCCTGATTAAGGAGATTGACCGGGCACTGGCAACCCTGACGGAACGTGAACGGGATATCATCAAGCTCTTTTTTGGAATCGGTATCCAGGATATGACCCTGGAAGAGATCGGAGAACGGTTCGGACTTACCCGTGAACGGGTCAGGCAAATAAAGGAAAAAGCCATTCGCCGGCTCCGTCACACCTCCCGGAGTAAATTGCTTAAATCGTATTTAGGGTAAGCATTACATTGAACTATAAAGATAAAAACGTTGGATTCGAATCCGGCGTTTTTTTTATCCCATAGATAAATATCGTCAGACGTCATACGGTTACGATGCCCGTTTCGTAAAGCGTCTTACGTCAGTCGTTATTTTCTTTTTTTTAACGTAACCGATTACCGCACTTCGATACGGGCTTCGTTACCGCTAAACGATTGACGTAACTATTTCTTTCCCTTCAGCATCTTCTCCAGCTCGTACATCTCATCCCGCATTCGTGCAGCTTCTATGAAGTCAAGCTCCCGTGCCGCTTTCTCCATGGATCTTCTCGTTTTATCAATTGCCTTTTCCAGTGCTTTATCGTCCATGTATCTCACCACCGGGTCTGCTGCCAGGTTCACCGTTTCCTGTTCAATGTAGGCTTTTTTCACACCTCTTTTACCGGAAAGATCACCCATAATGGATGTCGTGGCTTTGATGATCTGACGCGGTGTGATCCCCATCTCTTCATTAAACTTCAATTGTTTCTCCCTGCGCCGGTTCGTCTCATCAATGGTACTCTGCATCGATCCTGTGATCGAATCGGCGTACATGATCACCTTTCCGTTGATGTTTCTTGCTGCCCTTCCGGCTGTTTGTGTAAGGGACCGGGACGATCGTAGAAAACCTTCTTTGTCGGCATCAAGAATAGCAACCAGGGAAACTTCCGGGAGGTCAAGCCCTTCCCGCAGGAGGTTGATCCCGACCAAAACATCAAATGTTCCTTTCCTGAGGTTCTCCATGATATCAACCCGTTCCAGTGTATCAATATCGGAATGAATGTAGCGGCATTTAACAGCCAACCGGTGAAGGTAGGCACTGAGCTCTTCCGCCATTCTCTTGGTCAGTGTTGTTACCAGCACTCGTTCATTCTTCTCGGCCCGGAGATTGATCTCCTCCATCAGGTCGTCAATTTGATTCTGACTGGGCCGTACCTCAATAGCCGGGTCAAGCAGTCCGGTTGGCCGTATTACCTGGTCTACAACCACTCCCTCACTCTTTTCCAGTTCATGGTCAGCCGGTGTGGCGCTGACAAATATGACCTGCCGGATCATTTGTTCAAACTCTTCAATTTTCAGCGGACGGTTGTCCAGGGCTGCAGGCAGGCGAAATCCATATTCGACCAGGGTCTGTTTCCTGGAATGATCTCCTCCGTACATGGCTCTGACTTGCGGGATCGTGACATGGCTCTCATCGATCACGGTGATGAAATCAGCAGGGAAATAATCCAGCAGGCAGAAAGGACGGGTTCCCGGTTTGCGTCCATCAAAATAACGGGAATAATTCTCTATTCCACTGCAATACCCCAACTCTTTTATCATTTCAAGATCGTATTTCACCCGCTGCTCCAGCCGCTTTGCTTCATCATCCCGTGCAATCTCATGGAAATACTCTACCTGCTTTTCCATGTCCTGATGAATCTCAACCAGGGCATTAGTCATCCGCTCACGTGTTGTTACAAAAATATTGGCCGGATAGATAAAAACCTGTTCATGTGATTCAATCACCTTCCCATTAACCGGATCAAACGATTCGATCCCCTCGATCTCGTCACCCCAGAAAAAAATCCGGTATGCATAATCACCGTATGCCAGGAAAACATCAACGGTATCTCCCTTTACCCGGAAAGTGCCCCTTTTGAAGTCGAATTCATTCCGGGAATAGAGTCCATCCACCAGCTTTCGCAGGAAAACATTTCTCGGAATGGTTTGGCCGGTACTTACCTTTAGTGTGTTGCTGTGAAAATCTTCCGGATTACCTATCCCATAAAGACACGATACAGAGGATACAACAATTACATCCTTGCGTCCGGAAAGCAGGGATGAGGTGGTGCTGAGACGCAATTTCTCAATCTCATCGTTGATCGACAGGTCTTTTTCAATGTACGTGTCTGTAACCGGCAGGTAGGCTTCTGGCTGGTAATAATCATAATAGGAGACGAAATATTCAACCGCGTTGTCCGGAAAGAATTGCTTGAATTCACCGTACAACTGAGCTGCCAGTGTCTTGTTATGACTCAGCACAAGAACAGGTCTCTGCACCTGTTCAATCACATTGGCAATGGTAAATGTTTTTCCCGACCCTGTTACCCCCAGCAGGGTTTGAAAAGGTGTTCCACTATCCAGTCCTTCCACCAGTTGCCGGATGGCTTCCGGTTGATCGCCGGTGGGACTGTACTCTGATATTAAGTTAAAATCCATGAAGCGAAGTATGCAATGAATGTAGCTGTTTTACAGCAATATGCCGGGAAAGGACAATCAGGTGATCATTCTTCTTTTTTCAATATACAATATACCGGGAGATGGTCACTCACACCGCCAAAATAGGAAACGCCTCCATAGGTTTTGTTGGGCGTTACCTCCCCAATCTTCGGATTACTGTACATCATCCACTCTTCGCGGAATATCTTACCGTCCGTAAAATCAAGATGAATACCTTTCCTGTCATGGATCAATGCCTGGGAAACGATGAGTTGATCCAGCATGTTCCAGTTTCCCTTGTAACTGTATGTACCCATACTCTCCAAATTATGCATATCATACATCAGGTTATACAGGTCCCGGTTGGTAGTATTCCTCCGCTTGTTATTTGCATTGAGAAAAGTATGAAGGCTGTTGTTTGTGGGTTCATCATTGAAATCTCCCATGATAATGATCTTTGCTTCCGGTTCAAAATTAAGGATGGAATCCACGGCTTTGCGCAACGTAACCGAAGCATAGATACGCCTTCTTTCGGTTTCTTTTTCACCATCACGACGTGAACTCCAATGGTTAACGAAAAAATGCAGGACTTCATCACCTGCTGCGTTGCCTTTAACGTACAAGATGTCGCGGGTTGTTATGGTATCAGAAGGAATATTTATCGGGATCTTTTTCCAGGATCCCACCTCAAACAGATCCTTCCGATAGATCAACGCAACATCTATACCGCGGATATCCGGACTGTTTTCATGAACAATTCCATACTTTCCTTTTTCCATTTTACGGGTGGAAATGAGATCCTGAAGAACCTGCCGGTTTTCCACTTCACACAAACCGATGATGGCGGGCAGGTTCTTTTTATCCACGGATCTAAGAACTTCCGACAGGTCATCGAGTTTTTTCTCATACCGCTCCGGGGTCCATTGCTTCTCGCTTGCCGGAGTAAATTCATCGTCGAGGGTCGCCGGATCATCCTCTGTATCAAACAGGTTTTCGACATTATAGAACATGACGATAAAAGGATCCGTTGTCTCCTTTCCCTGTCCATACAGGTGAATCGAAATTACAATCAATAAAATCAACCATGCTGTTTTTCTCATGCCAATCCTTTGTTAAAAATTTAAACTACAAAATTAATATTTTGGCCGGATTGAGGCATGAAAATTGCATGAAGTTATCGTGTTTATAACCTGTTGTTTTATACTTGCTTTCGAATATTTATTACATTTATAGAGAATTCCCGATTTTTTACCAATTAGCAAACCGGGGATATCCAACAACCAAAGAAGATTATTATGCAAAGGGATACCGGTTATCAGAAAACCATTCTTTTCCTTCTTGGTGTCGGTTTGGTATTGTCATCCTGTGAGAAACTGGATATTGTACGCGAGATCGCCCTTACCACCAAACGTGTTGAGATCGTCTCCTCCACGGCGGTCAAGGTCACCGGTGAGATTGTTGATGAAGGTGAGGGCATTGAGGATTACGGTTTCGTTTTTTCCTCAACCAATAGCACACCGACCATTACTGGTGCAGATCAAATTGCATCAACAGACCGTCCTGAACCCGGTGAATTTGTCCAGATAATCGGTGATCTTGAGCCCAGGGTTAAATACTATGTACGGGCATATGCCACTCCGGATAAAACAAATTACCGGTACAGCGACCCCATTACGTTTACCATCCAGGATGTTTGGACCCAGAAATCAAGTTTTGGCGGTCCGGCAAGGGAGAACGCCGTAACTTTTACCGTGAACGGAATAGCATACATGGGCATGGGAAACAATACAACAGAGTTTCTATATGATTTCTGGGAATACAACCCGGAATTTGACACATGGACCCAGAAGGCCGATTTCCCCAGTGGAACCTCGGTGACCAACTTCCACACTGCCACCACCAGCTGGGCTATTCTGGGATTGGAGGGAACCCAGGAGACCTGGGCATATGATTTTGACGGGAATACCTGGATACAGAAAGCTGATTTCCCCGGCGTTGCCCGATACACGGGCTTTTGCTTTCACCTGCTGGGAAATATATATTTTGGAGGAGGAGTAGTTCTGGATCCTGACAGGAGTTATCCGATAGATTTCTGGGAATACGATCCGCAAGACGATGCCTGGACCCGGAAGACTGATTTCCCTTCCATCGGAAGGGAGCATGCAGCGAGCTTCAGTATCGGCGGATCCGGTTTTGTCGGAATGGGATTTAGCGTGGATGAATCTGAAAATACTACATTTCACCTTGATTTCTGGCGGTTTAATCCCTTAGATGATTCAGGAGGATACGATACCAGGGGAAATCCGATCGGGTCATGGACAGAAAGAGCTGTTGCACCAGCAGTGACTCGTTTTTTAGGCTATACCATTGATAACAGGGGATTTGTTTTCAGCCAGGACCGGTTTTTTATCTATAACCCGGCGGTGAATTCATGGTCTCAATCTCCTGCTTTTGATGCAGTTGCACGGTTCAATGCGGCAGGATTTACTTTGAACGGACAAGCCTATGTCGGCATGGGATTATATGATTCAGGCGGTGGGAATATGGTTGTTTTGAATGATTTCTGGGAATATACACCTCCGGTTTTTGAATGAAGATATAAAGTGAAATAAGAATTGAATAACTCAAGAAGATATATCGTAGGGTTATCGACCATTATCCTGCTTGCAGCAGTTACGTTTATCATGATCGTAAAAATGAACAGATCCTCGGGTGAAATTTCAATGGATGATAATGACGATGACAGTTCCGGAGTAGAGAGAACGATTGAGACAACCGTTTTTCAGGTCGAAAATGGATGGGGTTATGATGTGTATGTTGATGGTAAGCGATTCATTCACCAGCCATATATACCTGTAATACAGGGCAATAAGCCATTTGATGACGAGGCTGATGCAAAAAAAGTGGCAGAATTGGTGGCTGGTAAGATACAGATGAATAGTATTCCCCCAACGGTGAGTTACCAGGAACTGGATAGCCTGGGGATCATTAAATAATTCTGAACGCGATGAAGATCAGGCCCATCAAAATTCTGTATTTTTTAGCATGTTTCCTTCTGGTTACTGGCGAACCGGTCTTCGGGCAGGAACTCAGTAAGGCACTGATCGACAACATCGATTTTGGCCTGCAAGAAGGCAAAATTGTTATTACCTACGACCTGATGAAATCGGATAAGAATGAACGATTCATTGTCTTTGTCAATGCCATTACGGAGTCCGGTGATTCTATACTTGCCCGGTCAGTGACCGGTGATGTAAACGAGAATGTGTCCGGCGGGCGGAATAAAACGATCGTCTGGGATTATGAACGGGATCATTTCTTTACCGAAGAAGCGTTTCAGATTGAAGTGACTGCTGTTCCGCAATTTGTGGAACCATCAGAATTAGCCGGACCCTATGGTGAATACCCGGGGCTTGGCAAGTCATTTTTAATGTCAACCGCTTTCCCCGGTTGGGCAAGTACCAAATTGAAGGACGGCAAGCCCCATTGGATTAAGGGAATCGTTGGCTATGGCTGCCTCTCCCTTTCCTATCTGTATAACAGAAAGGCTGCTGATACGTACAAGGATTATAAAGTATCTATGGACAGAAAAGAGAGGAGTAGTCTTTATGATGATGCCATAACCCAGAAACAATTGTCTTACATCTTTGCTTTTTCTGCCCTGGCAGTTTGGATCATGGATTATACATGCATCATCATTAGCCATAACAAACTAATGAAAAATACGTATAATACCAATGTGCATAAAATCTCTTTTGGATATGATTTTGATCCTTTATCGGCACAACCGCAATTGTCTGTTAAACTAACATTTTAATTGAAAAGCCATGAAACAAATCATATTCCTCACCTTACTTTTCATCACCCTGGCTGCTTTTCCCCAGGAAAAGGAAGCAATTAAAGGGAAGAGCGAAATGAAGAACCTGTTTGAGGGCCAGGAGAGAGACAACATTGTAAAAGCCCTGCCTGACCTGATTCTGCAAAACCAGATTTTCACCGATCCGAACAATAATATGATCATTGATGCCAATGAATCCAGCTCGATCAAGTTTAAGATTGTTAATCAAGGAAATGGAATAGCGGAAGATGTGAATGTCAGGGTCACGCTGGATAGCATTTCTATGGATGCATTGGATTTTTCGGATCGGATTGAAGTCGGCGATATAAAACCACAGGAGATAAGGGAGATAACCATCCCGGTTATGGGCAGAGAAAACCTGGTTACCAGCCAGGTTGAATTCACGGTTCAGGTGGTTGAATCGAACGGTTTTGATGCCTACCCATTCACGATGAAGATCAATACCCATAAGCTCAGAAAACCGGATGTGTTGATTGCTGATGCTGCCTTTATTGCTGATGACGGTAAGAATATCCGGCTTGCAGAACCCATTATTCTCAAGATCCTCGTGCAGAATATTGGCGATGGTGAAGCACAGAATGTGAGTGTCAGTTTTGATTTCATGAAGGAAAAAGAGAACTGTTTCCTGATGGATAATGCGCTGAAACGCATTGGTAACCTGAAACCCGGAGATACTGCCGTTGTCGATTTCAAGTTTACCGCAAACCGGCGCTATTCTCTCCAGGAAATACCGGTGAAGCTTGAGCTCTCTGAAAGCATGAACAGGACGTATCGCGATACCACCCTCCTTGCAAGCCTGAATCAGGAGGTCCATTCCGGTCAACTGATCGCCATTGAAGGAATGCAGGAAGATGTTGGAGAAATTACACTGGGTGAGCTGGTAATACAGGATCAGGAGGAAGATGCCATTACCCTGAGGGGTATTGCCGATCCATCCAAGGGATTGAATGTTGCAAAAGCCAAAAAAGACATGCTGATCGGAGATTATTATGCATTGATTATTGGTATCGATGATTATTACGGGGATTTTGACCCACTTCATAATGCCGTACGGGATGCTGAGACCATTGAACAGGTATTGAAGGCAAAATATAAATTTGATCATTTTACCACCCTCTACAATCGGGAAGCAACACGAATCCAGATACTGGAGGCTTTTGAGGACCTGGCACGGAAGGTAAAACCAATGGATAATGTCTTTATCTATTACTCCGGTCATGGAGAGTATAAGGAGCAATACAACAGGGGGTACTGGGTCCCGGTTGATGCCCGTTCGAATTCCATTTCCGAACTGATATCCAATAATGATATACAAACTGCCCTTACAGGTATTCGATCGAAACACACATTGCTTATATCCGATGCCTGCTTTGCAGGAGAGATCTTCCGGGGTGAAGTATTACAGATCCCGTTTGAAAACTCAGAAACCTATTACCGGAAGGTACACGAACGCCCTTCACGTAAAGCCATCACCTCCGGTGGGATAGAACCCGTGATGGACGCCGGGAAAGAGGGACATTCTGTTTTTGCTTACTACGTCATAAAATCGTTAGAAAACAATGAGGCTCCGTTCTATGATGCAAGCCAGCTCTTTGAGCGCATTAAGATCCCCGTAACAAACAATTCAGATCAGCAACCCCATTTTCATCCCATTAAAAATACAGGAGACGAAGGAGGACAATTTATATTTATTCACAAGTTTTTTTAACCACCCTATATGGTTTTGGTGCTCCGATCTGAAAAAAAATTCACCGGTATTAACGGATTCAAAAGGGGGAGAAACAGGTTAACTTTCCTTTTGGCCATACTCTTTTTACCCTCCCTTTTTACAGCCTTTTCTCAACACAACAACTTTGTCTATTATTCGGTCGATGAAGGTCTTTCACAAGCAACTGTTTTCAAAATAATGCAGGACTCCCGGGAGTATATCTGGGTGGGAACCGGTGAGGGAGGAGTCAGCCGGTTTGACGGGAAAAACTTTACAAACCTGGGCCTGGATGATGGCCTTCCCGGACTGGTTATCCGGGATATTATCGAAGATTCAAGGGGATGGATCTGGGTTGGGACGGAAAAGGGTGTCGCTATATATGATGGCTATTCATTTAATGCAGTAGGCATTGAAGAGGGGTTATCCGGAGAGATCGTTACAACCCTGTTTGAAGACAGCCATGGAGCAATCTGGGTGGGAACCGGCTTTGGCGGCCTGAACCGGATTGAAATAGTGGGAAAAAACCAGCTCCGGATTGAGAAAATTTCTGAAGCGGAAGGATTGGGAAGTTACCAGGTTTGGAGCATCCTGGAAGATGCCCATGGCAGATTGTGGGTGGGATT
Source organism: uncultured Rikenellaceae bacterium (assembly GCA_964640125.1). Lineage (GTDB taxonomy): Bacteria > Bacteroidota > Bacteroidia > Bacteroidales > VadinHA17. The sequence continues at coordinate 17,337 of CAZXGG010000044.1, read as the reverse complement.
ACCGGCGGGCATTAACGTCATTCGTTTCCAGGAGGATACTTTCCGGATTGACCACCTTGGATCCAACAATGGTATTCCTGAAGACGTTGTCTATTCCATCGAATCCGATTGGGAAAACAACCTCTGGTTCGGAACGGCAGACTCAGGAGCCTATAAAATAGAGGATGTTGGCCCGGATCAATACGGGAGTGTTACACGCTATGATTCCCGGAATGGTTTTACAAACAATGCTGTTTGGGACATGCTTTGTACCGGTGAAGAGATCTGGTTCGGGACCGGAGATGGCTTACTCTATAGCTTTTCAAGAGCGGAGGGGATGATTACTTCTCATGGGTATGGTCTGGAGAAAAATGAGATCTTCGATATTTGCATTGATGAAGAGGGCATCATGTGGTTGGGAACAAACGGCCGTGGCATTTGTAAACTGCTGGGGAAACGGTTCTCACACTATATACTGGCTGACGGCCTGCCGGGAAGTATCATTAATGGAATCACTCAGGATCGAAACGGTGTCTTCTGGCTGGCATCCTATGACGAGGGCCTCATCCGAATGACCATCGATAATGGATCTGCCCGGTTTTCCAATTTTACCATTGAGGACGGGCTTGCCAGCAACGCACTGAATGACCTGACGATTGACAGGAAAGGAAACCTGTGGATTGCCACCCATAATAACGGATTTAGCAGGTTTGACGGAAAATCATTTCATAACTATTCCTTTGGAGGCTGGATGATCGATGATCAGGTAAACTGTGTTTTGGCTGAAGAGGATAATACCATCTGGTTGGGAACAAATACAGGAGTTATTCATTTCGATGGGACAGGCTATTTCCTGATTGACCAGGAGAAGGGATTGCCGTTCAATGAAGTGGAAACTCTTCTTAAAGACCGGTCCGGAAATCTCTGGATAGGAACCTATAAAGGCCTGGCACGGTATGATAAACAATTGTTGTATACATTCGATGAATCAAATGGTATTCCGGTGACTGAGATTACAGCACTGGCTGAAGATGAGGATGGAATAATATGGATCGCTACAGGAAACCAGGGGATCTATAAGTCCATTCCAGTTGACGATGAACCGAAATTTGAGATGGTACTCAGTCCGGAACAACTTCATACCACAAAACTTGCCTCTTTGATTACTCAGGAAAACCATATCCTGATTGCAGGAAGCAACAGGGGATTTCAGAAAATTTACCTTGGGGTAAACCAGGAAGTTAAACGTGTTATTGACTATGATGCCTCTGATGGTTTTTTCGGTATTGAGAATAACCAGGGAGCTCTGTTCAGGGATCAATCGGGGAGGATATGGTTTGGAACGATCAACGGAATTACCCGTTATGATCCTGATCTCGATCCGGAGTACTTAAAACCACCCCGAATACACTTCACCGGTCTGGACCTGTTTTATGAATCCATTGACTGGAATACAAAAGCCGATAGCATCATCCCTTTTTCGGGAATGCCGGAAGCCTTAAAATTAAAATATACCGATAATCACCTCACATTCAAATTCCAGGCACTTTATTTTACCAATCCCCAAAAGATCAGGTATCAATACATGATGGAAGGCAGGGAGGGGAAGTGGTCCCCACCCGTAACGTATGAAAACATCACCTATTCAGGTTTAGCACCGGGGGAATATACCTTTTCAGTGAAAGCAGGAACTGAAACGGGTGAATGGTCACAGGTACCCCTGCAATTCTCTTTTATCATCAAACCACCTTTCTATAAAACATGGTGGTTCATTCTTACACTTGCTTTACTATCCATCTTCGCCATTGTCTCGTATATCAAATACAGGGAGAAACAGCTGATCCTGGAGAAGAGAATACTGGAAGAGAAAGTCCAGGAACGAACAGCTGAAATCAGGAAACAAAAAACTGAAATCGAGGAGAAAAACAGGAATCTAAGTGAAGCAAACCAGGAGATCACCCGGCAGAAGGAGATCATCGAGAAAAAGAACATCGATATAACCGACAGCATAAAATATGCGAAACGAATCCAGGATGCCGTATTGCCCTCAGAACGAATTCTGAATGAACACCTGGCTGACGCCTTTATCCTGTTTAAACCGAAAGATATTGTAAGTGGTGATTTTTACTGGGTGAAGGAAAAGGAGAATTTGCTGATCGTCGTTGCTGCCGATTGTACAGGGCATGGGGTGCCTGGAGCATTTATGAGCCTGCTGGGGATTACTTTTCTGAATGAGATCGTTGAGAAAAATCACATCACTTCTCCGGAAAAAATCCTGGACCTGCTTCGTGAGAATGTCATTACCTCCCTGAAACAAAAAGGACTGGATAGTGAATCGAAGGATGGAATGGATATTTCGATTTGTACCATTGACAGGAAAGCAAATTGCCTTGAATTCAGCGGTGCCAATAACCCGATGTATTACATCCGGAATAACCGGTTGCTTGAGATAAAAGCCGACAGAATGCCCGTTGCCATCCACTCCCGGATGAAAGGGTTTAGTAAACATAAACTGGAATTGCAACCGGATGATACGGTTTACCTTTTTTCCGATGGGTACGCTGACCAGTTTGGCGGTCCCTCAGGGAAAAAGTTAAAATACACTGCCTTTAAGGAAATTTTACTTTCTGTTCACGGTGAACGCATGCACGATCAGAAGGAGATCCTTGACAAAAAACATCTGGAGTGGAAAGGAAATTTCGAACAGGTGGATGATATTGTAGTTCTTGGATTTAAGGTGTGACCAGTAGGATTGCAATTAACAACTGCCAATAGCGTAACAATCAAATATTCTAAAACTTGTGTAGGTCGACTCTCCTGCCGAAGGCATTCCTTTGGAAGAGTCGACAGATAGGCGACTTTGAAAGTCGCCCTGCATTTTGCACAGTATTACTGAATCTAACGGTTATGCTTATCAGCCTCTGATAAACCGGTAACGAAGTTCGTATCTCAACTTGGTATTCGATAACGCTTTTCTCGTCGCTCCACTTTGCAGTCGGTCAGATATCATCGGTCAGACCGACTCCCTGCAGTCCGGCACACACGCTAGCGGTCAGACCGGGTATCACTGTGCCCGTCTGACCCATTTGGGGTCTGACGGATGGGGCACGACCGGTACGCTCGTCACTCAACCCTGTCACAGCGTCTTTGAAACAAACGCTGACAGGTCGTAAAGACGCTGTCAGGTTTTTACTCCTTTAAGCGCCGTCAGGGGCGGCATGTTTTTAGAACGAATTGGTAGCAATGAATCCCGATCCAACTGCAATGATATAATCGTCAGACGACTGCAGTTCGTCTGACGATTACCGAACTACATTATACGAAACGGGCCCTGTGAAATAATGTATTTCATTTACACTCCGTCCGGGATTGCGGATATTTCACAGGGCGGGTTTCTTTACCCTGCCCGTCCCTGCCTGCAGCAGGCAGGCGGTCAGGCGGGCGAACACCGATAAACGAATCTTTTAACCGGATATTTCCAAACAGGCAGGCCTTCCACAATTAACCTTTAACCTTTCAACCATGAACTCCAATGCGAACACCGTTCGACGAATCCCTCACCATGTTATATAGCATTTGCTCATTTTATTTCAATTTCACGGTTTGGTAATGAAATAATTTTCGCTATATTGTATAGCTTTCTTTTCCCTGATAATGCAATACTTGTGAGAAGATTTCCTAAAATTAGTTTTGGCTCCTCTGCATCTGATACACGCCGATTTTTTTTGGCATTAAATTGCCCTGAAACCTTAAACATAACACAATGGATAATTATCAAACCTTAAATGTTGATGTTCAGGAACACTTTGCTTTGCTGACCATCAGCCGTCCCGAAGCAATGAATGCATTGAACAATCTGTTTTTTGATGAAATGGAGGACTTCCTTACCAAACTCCCAGCTCAACCGGATATCCGTCTGTTGATCATTACCGGTGAAGGAAAAGCATTTGTTGCGGGGGCAGATATTGCGGAAATGGCAGATATGACACAGTCCGAAGGATTGGCATTCTCAAAGCGGGGGCAATCGGTCTTTCGTACGATTGAGGAACTGGAAATCCCGGTGATTGCTGCTGTTAATGGATTCGCCCTGGGTGGGGGTTGTGAACTGGCAATGTCATGCGATATCCGTGTGGCAAGCGCAAGAGCCAAGTTTGGACAACCGGAGGTGAATCTCGGGCTGACACCCGGATATGCCGGCACACAGCGGTTATCCAGATTAGTCGGAAAAGGGGATGCTATGCTAATGCTGTTGAGCGGGGATCACATTTCCGCTGATGAAGCCCTCCGGATTGGCCTTGTTCAATGGGTGACAGAACCAGAAGAATTGATGGATAAGGTAGTTGATCTTGCAAAAAAGATCGTTTCGAAAGGACCGCTTGCTATAAAAAAGGTAAAAAAAGCTGTCAGATCCGGGCTGGAATCCACGTTTGAAGCGGGATGCGAGCTTGAATCGCAGGAGTTCAGCTCCCTCTTTGAAGGAGAAGGAAAAGAGGGAATGAAAGCGTTCCTGGAAAAACGCCCACCAAAATGGTAACCTTAAAAACCTGAAATAAATGGAAAACAAAGAGTATGCAAATCGGTTTAAACATGTAACCGTTCTCGGTGCAGCCGGTAAAATGGGAAGCGGGATTTTGCTGCTTACTGCCCTGGAAATGGTTGCATTGAAAAGGGATCCGGAACATCAATCGGCTGACTTCTCACTTTACGCCATGGATATTTCTGAACAAGGGCTTCAGGGGGTCCTGGAATACCTGAAAAAACAATCACAGAAAATCGGGGAAAAGAAACTGGATAAAGTGAAGGCATTGTATACCGGCGTACCGGGTATCGAAAAAGATGAGGATTTCGTTGCACAGTATGTGGAGGATGTGATGTCGTTCGTGAAACCCACAACCTCCATTGAGAGTGCCTATGATTCAACCCTTATTTTTGAAGCGGTAAGTGAAGATCAGCCTCTGAAAGTTAAACTGCTGGCTGATATCGCAAAGAATAATACAAATGATCCCTGGTTCCTTACAAATACATCGTCAATTCCCATTCAGGAGTTGAATGCCATGGCAGGACTGAAAGGAAGGATCCTTGGATTTCATTTCTACAATCCACCGGTCATTCAGAAACTGGTGGAAGTGATCGTTGGTGAGGAAACCATCCCTGAAATGGCAGCCTTTGCAGATCAACTGGTTCAGCGGTTGGGGAAAGTAAAAGTACCCGCAAACGATAAAGCAGGATTTATCGGCAATGGACACTTCATGCGGGATGCACTCTTCGGCATTGAACTTGCCGAGAAGCTAACCATCGAATATTCATTCGCACAGGCAGTCTACCTGATCAATACGGTAACCCAGAAGTTCCTGATACGCCCAATGGGAATTTTTCAATTGATCGATTATGTTGGTGTTGATGTCGTTCAGTTGATCTTGAAAGTTATGAATCCTCATTTTCCTTCAGAAAAATTGCACAGCTCCCTGATCGATGAATTGAATAATGCAGGTATGAAGGGAGGACAAAATCCGGATGGTTCACAAAAAAATGGATTCCTGCAATATGAAGAATGGAAAATAACCGGATTTTACGAACCAGGAGAGAAGAAGTACCTGTCACTGGAAGAGATAAAACCGGAGCTTGACTCAATATTAGGGGAAATGCCGGAAGGTATGGAACCATGGAAAAACCTTATTCGCGACCCTGAAAAAGAGAATAAACTTTCCGTGATCTTTGAAAATATGAGAACCCTGGATACACTCGGTGCAAGACTTGCAGTGAATTTTGGGTTGCGATCGAAGCAAATTGGACTGCAACTGGTAGAAGGTAGCGTTGCAGCCAGTGAACAAGATGTGAATACCGTTTTATTGACAGGGTTCTTTCATGCCTATGGACCCATTAATAACTACTTTTGAATAAATTAACTGCAAAACAAATAGTATCACTTAAAAAAAAAGTACACCATGGATTTTGAATTTACCGAAGAACATCTGATGATTCGTCAGGCAGCGAGGGATTTCGCACAACGGGATCTTCTTCAGGATGTCATTGAACGCGATGAAAAAGCCCTTTTTCCAACCGAACACGTGAAAAAAATGGCAGAGCTCGGTTTTCTTGGCATGACGGCAAGCGCAGAATATGATGGCGGTGGCATGGATACCATATCCTATGTGCTCGCAATGGAGGAAATATCAAAGATCGATTCCGCAGCCGGAGTGATCATGTCCGTTAATAATTCACTGGTTTGTTGGGGTCTGGAAGAGTATGGGACCGAGGAGCAGAAAGAAAAATACCTCAAGCCACTCGCCCGGGGAGAGGTAATCGGGGCATTCCTCCTTTCCGAACCGGAAGCCGGTTCGGATGCTACCATGCAGCGAACCATGGCAGTTGATAAAGGAGATCATTACCTGGTGAACGGTACAAAAAACTGGACCACCTGTGCCGGTTCAGGATCTACCTATATCCTGATTGCGCAGACAGACCCCGAAAAAAGACACCGTGGTATCAATGCTTTTGTCATTGAAAAAGATACACCCGGCATTACACTTGCACCCCACGAGAATAAGATGGGAATGAGAAGTTCCGATACACACTCCGTAATGTTTACTGATGTGGTCATACCCAAGGAGAACAGAATTGCTGAAGATGGATTTGGCTTTAAATTTGCCATGAAAACCCTTGAAGTTGGAAGATTGGGAATTGCTGCTCAGGCTCTTGGAATTGCATCCGGTGCCTTTGAACGGGCAGTACAATACTCTAAGGAGAGAAAAGCATTCGGTACGGAGATCTGTAATCATCAGATTATCGCGTTTAAACTGGCGGACATGGCTTTGCAGATTGAACTTGGCCGGCTGATGTGCCTGAAAACAGCCTGGTTGAAGGATCAGTGTAAACCGTTTGGTATTGAAAGTGCCATGGCTAAGCTGTTCTGTGCCGATATGGCTATGCAGGTTACAACAGAAGCCGTTCAGATACTTGGTGGCTACGGATACGTGAAGGACTACCACGTGGAACGGCTCATGCGGGAAGCTAAATTGACACAGATCTATGAGGGAACCTCAGAGATTCAGAAGATTGTAATATCAAGGGATATTCTGAAAGATTGATCCTGAACCATGCTGGCCATCTGGCCATGATTTAATCAGCTCCTGGTCATAATGGGTGCCCGGTTGCGCAATCGCTTTTTATGTATGAGCAGTGTTAAACCATATAAACCGAAACACCACATCCGGATTGTCTCAGCAGCCTCACTCTTCGATGGGCATGATGCCGCGATCAATATCATGAGGCGAATATTGCAATCTTCCGGTGCAGAGGTCATTCACCTTGGTCATAATCGTTCCGTATCGGAAATTGTAAACTGTGCCATTCAGGAAGATGCACAGGCAATAGCCGTTACTTCCTACCAGGGTGGCCACATCGAGTTCTTTTCCTATATGTTTGATCTGCTGAAGGAACAGGGAGCCGGACACATCAGGATATTTGGCGGTGGCGGGGGAGTAATCCTTCCGGAAGAAATGAAACAGCTGCATCAGTATGGCATTACGCGGCTTTTCTCTCCGGACGATGGTCGAAAAATGGGACTCCAGGGAATGATCAATGAGGTATTGAAATTGTCTGATTTCCCAATGGGAAAAGATGTAGACGTTCAGCCTGAGGATATCAGGAACAGGGACTTTATAGCAATTGCCAGAACCATTTCGGCAGCAGAAAATTATCCGGCTGGATTGAAGGATCTGTTTGACGAGTTGAAGAAAGGATGCATGGATAAGAACACTCCGGTTATTGGCATAACCGGAACCGGAGGATCCGGGAAATCGTCCATCATCGATGAAATTGTGCGCCGGTTTCTGGATGACTTCGACGATAAAACAATGGCGATTTTATCCGTTGATCCGTCACGCAGGAAAACCGGTGGCGCCCTGCTCGGTGACCGGATCCGTATGAATTCGATCGACTCTCCCCGAATCTTTATGAGGTCACTGGCTACCAGGCAATCCAATCTGGCGCTCTCAAAATATGTCCGCGATGCACTTTGCATTGTTAAATACGCAGGTTTTGACCTGATCCTTCTCGAAACATCCGGTATCGGCCAGTCCGATACAGAAATTGTTGATCACAGCGACCTTTCAATGTACGTGATGACACCCGAATATGGTGCGGCAATACAGCTTGAGAAGATTGATATGCTCGATTTTGCTGACCTGATCGCCATCAATAAATTTGATAAAAGAGGAGCTGAGGATGCCCTGAGAGATGTGAAGAAACAGTACCAGCGAAACCACCTTCTCTTTGAAAAGGGCCTTGATGAGATGCCGGTATTTGGTACCATTGCTTCGCAGTTTAACGACCCGGGAATGAATCGACTGTACACTGCTCTGATTGACCAGGTGAGGGAGAAATTTATCGAAGACTTTCATTCGAGAATCGTTCCCGAGAAAAAGATTTCAGAGAAAATCTATATTATTCCACCGAAAAGAACACGCTACCTCTCTGAAATTGCTGAGACAGTGAGACGCTATAACCGGAAGGTCGAACAGCAGGTGAACGTAGCCAGCCGCATGGATGGGATAAACAAAACACTTCAAACCCTGACAGAGAAAAGTAATCCGGAGAGGGAGATTATCAGTAAAATGGAAAAAATGTACCGGGAAGAGGAGAAGAAACTGGATAAAGAAAACCGTGACATTCTAAAAAACTGGGAGAAGAAAAAAGAGCGATATAAAAAAGAGTACTTTGTTTTCAAAGTGCGGGATAAGGAGTTTAAAATCAAGACCCACCACGAATCGTTATCCCACATGCAGATCCCCAAACTATCCTTGCCAAAATTTACGTCCTGGGGTGAAATACTCAAATGGAACCTGAAAGAGAATGTTCCCGGAGAATTTCCATATGCAGCTGGTGTATTCCCGTTTAAAAGAGAGAACGAAGATCCAACAAGAATGTTTGCCGGAGAGGGTGGACCGGAAAGAACGAACAAACGGTTTCATTACCTCTCTCATGAACTGCCGGCAAAACGACTATCAACTGCATTTGACTCGGTTACGCTCTATGGATTTGATCCGGATGTAAGACCTGATATCTATGGGAAAGTGGGCAATTCAGGTGTCTCAATTGCGTGCCTGGATGATGCAAAAAAACTCTATTCAGGATTTAACCTGGTTGATCCGCAAACATCGGTATCAATGACCATAAACGGACCGGCTCCCATGTTGGTGGGATACTTTATGAATACAGCCATTGATCAGCAGTGTGAAATATACATCCGGAAGCATGGCTTGCAGGAAGAGGTGGAGAAAAAAATGGATGGACTATTCAAAAAACAGGGAAGGGATAAACCACAATATCAGGGGAAACTGCCAAAAGGAAACAATGGATTGGGTTTAATGCTTCTTGGCGTTACAGGAGACCAGGTTCTGCCAAAGGAAGTGTATGCTAAGATTAAAGCAGACACCATTTCCCGGGTGAGGGGTACGGTACAGGCTGATATATTGAAGGAGGACCAGGCACAGAATACCTGCATCTTCTCAACCGAATTTGCACTGAAAATGATGGGCGATATCCAGGAGTACTTCAATGAGCATAACGTGCGTAATTTCTATTCCGTATCGATCTCGGGCTACCATATTGCCGAAGCGGGAGCCAACCCGATCAGCCAGCTCGCTTTTACCCTGGCTAATGGCTTTACATTCGTTGAATACTATGTCTCGCGGGGAATGGATATCAATCAGTTTGCCCCGAACCTCTCCTTTTTCTTTTCAACCGGTATCGATCCGGAATACTCCGTGATAGGAAGGGTGGCACGATTGATCTGGGCGAAAGCGATGAAACAGATGTATGGAGGCAATGAGCGTTCACAGAAGTTGAAATACCATATCCAGACATCCGGGAGGTCACTCCATGCTCAGGAGATTGAATTTAACGATATCAGAACCACCCTCCAGGCATTGACGGCTATTTATGATAACTGTAACTCCCTTCATACCAATGCCTATGACGAGGCAATTACCACGCCCACCGAAGAATCTGTGCGCAGAGCCATGGTGATCCAGATGATCATCAATCACGAGCTTGGAATTACAAAGAATCAGAATCCCCTTCAGGGATCATTTATCATCGAAGAAATGACTGACCTGGTTGAAGAGGCTGTCTTAAGGGAATTTGACAGCCTTTCTGAAAGGGGAGGAGTCCTGGGTTCCATGGAAACCATGTACCAGAGAAGTAAAATACAGGCGGAATCACTCTATTATGAAAACCTGAAACATACCGGGAAACTTCCCATTATGGGTGTGAATACATTTCTTTCTCCCAACGGATCTCCCACGATCATACCGGATCAGGTAATCCGGGCAACCGAAGAGGAAAAGAAATTCCAGGTTGAGATGGTTGAATCACTCTATACCGCTCATAAGGATAAATCGGAAAAGATGCTTCGGAAACTGAAGAATGTTGTGAACCGGAATGAGAATATTTTCGAGGCCCTTATGGAGGTAACAAAATATTGCACTCTCGGGCAAATTACGCAAACACTGTTTGAAGTGGGCGGACAGTACCGGAGAAATATGTAATTTATTCGGATTATTTTTAATTTTAAGTCAACAAATCCACTCTAACCATGGCAAAGAATCAGTACGACCTAACCACTGCCCTTATCCTCTCATTATATCCCCGGGACGACAATACACAAATGGCTGTTTACCGTATAAACACTACGGTTTTTCTGAAAAGAATCCGGCATACGCCGGAAGAGTTGGCGCCATTCAACAACTTTCCGGATCAGACCGAATTCAGAAAAGACCGGATTATCCAGGTGCTGAAAGACAATGAGATCCAGATGGAAAACATCCGGATAGTTATGGGAAGGGGAGGACTGTTGAAACCGGTTAAATCCGGTGTGTATCAGGTGAATGAAAGAATGAAAAATGATTTGAAAAACAGTGAATTAGGAGAGGATGTGGTAAACCTGGGAGGCCTTATTGCAGATGCTGTGGCAAAAGAATTACCGGATGCAAAAGCGTATATTGCCGACCCGGTGGTTGTGGATGAGTATGACGATATCTCAAGGATTTCCGGCCATCCGCTCTTTGAACGAAAATCCATCTTTCATGCCCTGAACCAGAAAGCAGTAGCCCGCGAACATGCCAAATCGCTCGGGCGAAAATATGAGGATATGAACTTCATTGTCGTGAACCTCGGAAGGGGTAATACGATTGGAGCGCACCACCTGGGACGGGTGATCGATGCCACACAGGGCTACGATGGCGATGGCCCGTTCTCCCCGATCGGAAGTGGTACCCTGCCAATTGGTGACGTGATCCGGATGTGCTTTAGCGGGAAATATACCGAACAGGAAATGTTGAAAATGGTACGGGGAGAGGGAGGTTTGAAAGCCTACCTGGGCGTAGACAATGTGTATGAAGCGGAAAAGATGATCGAAGCCGGGGATAAGAAAGCTCAACTGATCCTCGATGCCATGATATACCAGGTGGCTAAAAGCGTTGGTTTTTTTTCCATGGCATTCAAGGAATCGGTCGATGCAATATTGATTACCGGCGATTGTGCTAACAATAAATACCTGATAAATAACCTGGCTGACCGGATTGCGAAAATTGCACAGGTCTACATCTATCCGGGTGACGAAGAACTGCAAGCCCTGGCTCAGAATGGACTGATGGTCATGAGAGGAGAAATCGAAGTGCTGAACTATAAATGATTCGGTTCTCGGTTTTCGGTTACGAAACCGGTATCGACAGTCGGTAACGAGGTTCGTATCCAATTTGTTTATGCTGAGACTTTGCCACGACTTAAAGGGGGCCACCAAGACTCACCTCTCTTTAAACTCACTACTCACCTCTCA
>CAZXGG010000044.1:1438-5419 GCA_964640125.1 uncultured Rikenellaceae bacterium | reverse complement strand
TGCCCCATGCCCCATGCCCCATGCCCCACGCAACAAGCCCTTTGCCCTATGCTCTATGCATCCTCACACCCCCGGCTTCCCAAACTTCATATCTTCAGGAACCTGTATGCAAAGCACTTCTCCTCTGGCACAGACAATGCCATTTGACATGAGATCCACTTCCACCCATACCTTACGCCCGTCTACAGCTTTTATGCGGCCACGAAGTTCAAGTTCCGTATCTATGGGAGTCGGTTTGAGGTAGTCAACTTTCAGGGAGGCGGTGAGAAAACGGAAAGCCGGTTTTGTCTCCAACCCCCTGTTTTCTTCCCTGTATTTGGCAGCTGCTGCAGTGCCCGTGCTATGGCAGTCGATAACCGAAGCGATCAGTCCGCCATACACATATCCCGGAACAGCCATATGATAGGGCTTGGGGCGGAAATGACAAACCGTCTCGTCCCCGTCCCAATAACTTTTTATCTGGTATCCTTTTTCATTTAACCGGCCACATCCGTAACAATAACTCAGGTGTTCCGGATAATAATCCTGAAATGCCTTTTTTTCCATATGAATAAATTTCTTTCTTTGTAAATTTAACAGTTTACTTCAATTCATTTTATGTTACATAACTCCCTTTACCTGATTTAATGAAAGAAACGATCCTGAAAGCGCTGCTTCAACTGTTTGCCATCATTGCCAATGTTGATAAGGAGGGCATTTCCCAAACGGCAAGAAAGATCATCGAATCTTACCTGAAACAACACCTGAACCGTGACCAGTTGCCTCAATACCTGGCACTGTTTGAGGATTTTCTTTCCCAGCATCACCGGACATTTACCGACAGGGAAAGTACTGAAAGCCGGAAAAAGAGATCATCCGACTCGGTGAAAGCACTGATGATATGCCAGGATATCAATGAAGGCTTGCAGCAGGAAGAAAAGATCCTGGTATTTCTAAGGTTAATTGAATTTGTGAACGAGGACCATGTGATTACTGAAAAAGAGTATGATTTCATAAAAACCGTTTCCGACACGTTCAATATATCGTATAATGAATACAAAAACCTTCTTTCCCTTGTACAGCGTGATAGAATCGATCAGATTGAACGGGAGAACCTGCTTGTTATTGACAATATCGGTCCGGAAGCGTATCCGGAAATAAGACACATCATTCGAAAAAACCTTGAAGGCAAACTGGTTTTTCTTCACATAAACAGCACGGATACGTTTATTTTCAAGTACATCGGGGAAAGAACCCTCTTCCATAATGCCCAGAATATCCTTCCCGGTCGTTCGTATATCATGGATAGCGGTTCTGTGATCCGAAGCGAAAAAATTATCCCGGTCTACTTCAGCGATGTGGCAGGTAAATTTCTCAAGGAATCCACCCAGGCGGAACTGCTTTTTTCGGCCGATCACATCGAATACAAGTTCAGGAATAGTGAGAACGGTATTCAACCATTCAGTTTTGTCGCGGAATCGGGACAACTGGTTGGTATTATGGGGGGAAGCGGTACAGGCAAATCGACCCTGCTGAACCTGCTGAACGGGAACCTAAAACCGAAAAGCGGGAAGGTCCTGATTAACGGTGTGGATCTGAATGAGGAAGAGAAGAAGCTGGAAGGTGTTATCGGGTATGTCCCGCAGGATGACCTGTTGATCGAGGAACTTTCCGTATTCCAGAATTTATATTTTAATGCAAAACTTTGCTTTTCAGACTATTCGGAAACAAGGATTCTGAAAACGGTTGCCCGGGTGCTGAGGGATCTTGATCTGAATGAGATAAAGCACCTGAAGGTGGGTGATCCCCTGAACAAAACCATCAGCGGCGGGCAGAGAAAACGGTTGAACATTGGATTGGAGTTGATGAGAGAACCCTCCATCCTCTTTGTGGATGAACCGACCTCCGGACTTTCCTCTATGGATTCGGAAATGGTCATGTTGCTGCTGAAGGAGCAAACCCTGAAAGGAAAACTGGTCATGGTCAATATACACCAGCCCTCCTCCTTTATCTATAAACTGTTTGATAATCTGCTGATCCTGGATAAGGGAGGATACCCCATATACCAGGGAAATCCGCTCGAAGCCGTTGTCTATTTCAAGAAGATGAGCAACCATGTTAATGCGGAGGAAAGCCAGTGCATTACCTGTGGTAACGTGAATCCGGAACAGGTACTTCAGATCATCGAAACAAAGTTCGTAAACCAGTATGGAAAATTTACCGGCAGCCGGAGGGTTGCTCCAAAGGAATGGTACCAGCTCTATAAAGAGAACCTGGAAAAGGAGAAAAGGATTAAACCGAAAACAGAAAAACTGCCGGAAAGCCGGTTTAGCAGACCGGGAAAAGCAAAACAATTCCAGATCTTCACCTTTCGGAATATCCTTTCAAAACTGAGCAATACTCAATACCTGCTGGTGAATTTCCTGGAAGCACCCATCCTGGCTGTGATTATCGGATATTTTACCAAATACATCAGTGGTACACTGGATAATCCGGATGCTTATGTATTTGCTGAAAATGACAACCTGCCGGCATACCTCTTTATGAGTGTCGTTGTAGCCCTGTTTATCGGGATGACCGTAAGCGCGGAGGAAATTATCCGGGATGCCCGGCTGCTGAAGAGGGAGAGCTTTCTGCACCTGAGCCGGTTCAGCTACCTCAATTCAAAAATCCTGGTGCTCTTTATCATTTCTGCCATTCAAACCCTCAGTTTCGTTGTGGTTGGAAACCTCATTCTTGAGATCCGTGAAATGACACTCAGCTTCTGGTTGATCCTGTTTACAACAGCCTGCCTGGCAAACATGATCGGATTAAATATCTCCTCAGCGTTCAATTCGGTCGTGACCATCTATATCCTGATTCCCCTGGTGCTCGTTCCCCAATTGCTGTTCAGTGGTGCAATTGTTCCCTTTGATAAGCTTCACAAAAAGATCACTACTTTGGTTTATGTTCCCATTATCGGGGATCTGATGACTTCGCGGTGGGCATACGAGGCACTTACAGTTGAACAGTTTAAGAACAATTCTTTTCAGAAAGAGTTCTTTGAAGTGGAACAGAAGATGAGTGAGGCTTCCTATCACTCCTCTTTTCTTATCCCGAGGTTAAACCTTATGGTTGAAAACCTGGAACGGAATAGTGAGAAAGAATCTGAAGAGAGAAACAATCGATGGAGACTGGATATCCTCAGTACCGAACTGGACCGTCTTGCCAAAAGACCCGAAGTGCAGTATGTTTTTCCGGTTGAAAACCTGAATGCGGATTCCTTCTCATCACAGGTTGCCGATGAGGCAAAACAATACCTGGAGTATGTCCGTTCTGTGATGGAGGAGAAATTACAGGAGGTAAGCAAAGAAAGAGACCGGGTGTACGAAGCCCTGGTGGAAAAGATGGGTTCACGGGAAGCTGTGCTGGAACTGCGAAACAAAAACCACAACCGGGCATTGTCTGACCTCCTGCTTAACCGCAATATGATCAATAAGATCGAAATAACCCGGAACCGGCTAATCCGCAAAAAGGATCCGATCTACATGATCCCAGAGTCCGGGACAGGCCGGGCACACCTCTATGCTCCTGTAAAACGACTGGGTGATAAAGAGATCGACACCTTATGGTTCAATATCATCTTCATCTGGCTCACCTCCCTGGTCCTCTATGTGATCCTCTATTTCGACCTGCTGAAGATGCTGGTGAACTATTTCGAGGGGATTCGGTTAAGACGAAGAGAGTGAGTGAGTTATGATTGATGAATGAGGAATGATAAATGGTTCTAGGTGCTCGGTACTCGGTTTATAAGTTACAAGTTATGCCAAAGGCATCACTATGTGATAAGTTGAACGTTGTACGTTGAGTGTTGGACGTTGGATGTTTATTGGGCCCGGTTCTTTTACTTAAACCTGTATCCCGTATCCCGCACCTCATAACCCGCACCTCATAACCCGCACCTCATAACCCGCACCTCATAACCCGCACCCCGTAACCCGCACCCCGTTACCCGCACCCCGT
>CAZXGG010000044.1:0-1338 GCA_964640125.1 uncultured Rikenellaceae bacterium | reverse complement strand
ACCCGCACCCCGTTACCCGCACCCCGTAACTTGTAATCCGCACTCCGCAGCCCTTGACTGCCGACTGCAGACTCAAGACTTTTTTCTCTCGTCACTCGTTACTTGTCACCCGTTACTTTCCAATCTTTTTGTTTTTCTGGATTTTCTTCGTAAATTTTGGTACTGAAAATCAACCAGCTATTTATAAAATCTTATCACCATGCCTCAGATAAACGAAACATTGATCCGTACCGTCTTCGACGAGATGGTGAAGCACAAAACAGCACTTCAGAAATACCTGATTGTTGATGAAGATGAGGAAGAGGAGGAGATTGATTACCGGATCCTGGGTGACCAGATCATTAAAAACTTCCCCTGGCCTGTGGGTGTTGAACTCCGGAGACTCTTTTCGGGATCGATGCGTGAACTGGACCGCATGCGGCTCGACCAGATCTTTAAAACCATCGAACGAACCATGCAGTTTCTCTGCTTTGTGATGCTTTCACAATTGTGGAACGATAAAATCCTCAAGGAACTGAAAATACCGGATAGCATATCCAAAGATTTTGAAAGCCGGTTTACCGTATTGAGCCTGGGAAATTTTAGCTGGCTGATCCGGGCGATCGGGAAATTCTACGAGGACAATAAGCTGGAATGGTTCATGCCCGAAATGGGGGAGAAGCTGGATAAAAAATTCTTCGCCGCACTCGACTTCTGGGTGCCGGAACGAAACGAGATCGGTCACTACCAGATCAACCTTACCCAGGAGGAGATCGAGAAACGCTGCGTGGAGTACGAGGAAAAACTTACCTACATCCTTCAATCCATAGCATTCTTTGCAAAGTATAAACTGGTCTCTGTCAGGGAAATAAAAGTCATGAAACCCAAAAACATGGATGCACGGTTCCATCACGTGATCGACCTGCTAAACAGTTCCGATTCCGATTTTACTGCAAAAGAGATCGATGAAACAAAATTCTCGGAGAGTAATGCTGTCCTGCTGATGAAAACAATTAAAACCCTCGAAGAATACCTCAACCTGTCACCCCTAATCATCGATACCAATTCAGAAGTACTGGACACCAAAGAGAAATTCGGTATTAAAAAAGATATTTTTATGTACACGAAATTCAGGAACGACCAGATCTTTTACCTGGGTACGGAAGTGACTGAAAAATGTGACCTCAGGACCTTGAGCAATTACGATCAGCTGGTGACTGAATTCAAAGACCTTTTATCTGCCATTTCTCCTGCTTCTGCCTCGGTAGAGGCATAGATTTCAGGCAAAGCTACTTCGACTATGACCGATAGTCCCTTTAAATTTCTCGACAGCTACACCGTAGACGACCGCGAGATCTT
>CAZXGG010000043.1:0-31158 GCA_964640125.1 uncultured Rikenellaceae bacterium | reverse complement strand
AGGTGAATGGAATTCCGAAGAGGTGATCATCCGGGGTTCGGATATCAAAATCATTTTGAACGGCACCGTCATTGTGGATGGAAATATTGCTGAAGCAAATGAGAAGGGTACCATTGATGGAAATAAACATCCTGGTCTCAAACGGGAAAAGGGACACATCGGATTCCTCGGACACGGTTCAATTGTGAAATTCCGGAATATCAGGGTAAAGGAGTTGTAGGGTTTATTGCTGGGCTAAAGCCCACGTTTTGGGTAAGCTTAACCCCTGCCCTGAAGGGCAGGGTAATAAGGGGTACTAAATCAGGTTTCCTGCAATACCTCAATTTACCCCAGCCTTGAGGCTGGGGGCTATACGAAATAATATATAAGGGCTTTAATCCAGAGTTGTTATTAGGGGGTGTATCAAAAGTCGATTTTTCAGTCATCCTGAACTTGTTTCAGGATCTCATAATTCTGATTAACAATAGATTAAGATTCTGAAATAAATTCAGAATGACGATTTTCTGGACTTTTGATACACCCCCTCTATATAGCACAGCACAAAAGGGCATTAGCCCAACTAAGTATGTACCAAACTATCATCATTCTGGCAAAGCTTGCGCTGCTGATATCCGGTTGTCAGCGCGAGCCTTCTGCTACATCCCATCCCAATGTCATCCTGATCATAACCGATGACCAGGGATGTGGAGATCTTGGGTTTCATGGTAATCCCTGCATACAGACCCCAAACCTGGATCAGTTTGCGGCAAAGAGCATCCATTGAATAGCTATCCTGCAATCTTCAGGATCTCTTTCCCAAACGCAAGACAATCCTCTCGTTTCAGGTGGTCATATTCTTCCCCATTTGTTAATTCTTCCATCCGTGGCCGTATTTCCGGTTCCAGCAATCCAAAGGTCATTCTTCCCAGGAAGACCTTTGATGGAACATCGGTAACCCCACAAAGTTTAGCCAGGTGAAAATTAATGAACGCGTCTATCTGTTGCGGTCCGACAGGACGTTGCATGTTGCCGCAAACAGCAAAAAGACCCCTGATCTTATCGTTCATCCAATCCCTGTTTTTTTCAAGATATTCCTGCAGCAATGGGGATACCTTACCATTTCGGATTGATCCGCCAACTACCAGGTGATCGTAACCGGTAAGATCCATGTTTTCCCGGACATCAAAAACATTGGCAATCCCCCCCATCCCTTCAGAAATCCAGACTCCGACATCGCGGGACGAACCGCACCAGGTTGCATACAACACAGCCCATTTCTTATCAGAGGGATTGGGATAGTATTCCAGTGCCTTAACCTTCCTTGCGATTGCCAGTGCCCCGATGCCGAGCAAACCAACTTTTAAAAATTCCCGTTTTTCCATAATTGTTCGTGTTTAGATTGACCTGTTATTTGGTACAGAATAATGTACAATTATTGAACTACACTAAATTTACAAAAAAACAAGCAAACACGATGTTATTCGTTGAAGAGTAATGAATATCTTTTAGATTTCTTTAGTTTTGTATGAGGCTATAAACAATACAACACAATGAAGTTGTTCGCTCGACTGCACTCTGCCGGTATCCTGCGTTTTATTCCTTCTCTGGTAATCTGTCTTTCCGTATTGTCGGGTAATGATCTGGCGGGGAATCAAACTCAGGATTCAATACAATGGTATAATGCACAACAATTCACCATGCTGGGTCAGGCATGGACCGATCTGGCTCATGAATATGACCGGTTGCCTGCATATGCCGAAGCAAAAGTCAGACCTGAACTCTGGGTCCTGAGCACACAGTCGTCCGGGCTGGTTGTCTATTTCACATCCAATGCAACATCGATCCATGTCAGATGGGAGCTGAGGTATAATAATGAAATGTCGCATATGTCAGCAACCGGGATCAAAGGAATAGATCTCTATGCCTGGAGGGAGGGGAAATGGCAGTTTGTAAATTGTGGTCGTCCATCTGGCAAAAAGAATGAATCGCAGTTGATTTCAGGAATGAATTCCGAATGGAAAGAATTCCTTCTGTACCTGCCCTTATATGATGGTATCGATTCACTCTTCATCGGGATTGACCGGGAATCAGAAATCAGATCTCCGGAGGAGAGTAAATTCACCGGCAAACCCATTGTTTTTTATGGCACATCCATAACTCAGGGTGGTTGTGCAACCCGTCCCGGTATGTCATATACATCCATCATAGAGCGAAAACTCGGCCGGGAAGTTATTAATCTTGGTTTTTCAGGAAACGGACGAATGGAGCCGGAGCTTGCTGAACTGATGGCTGAGATCGATGCGGCATGTTATGTTATTGATTGCCTGCCCAATCTGAACAGCGAACAGGTTATTGAAAGAACGATTCCATTCGTTGAATTTCTGAAAAGCATACACCCCGACATTCCTGTCCTCCTTATCGAATCTGCCATTCCCGAAAAAGCATTTTTCAACCAGGAGAGCCGTAATGAGGTTGAAGCGAAGAATAAAAACCTGTTCTCATCTTTCCAGCAACTTCAACAACAGGGTATTGAGCAAATCTATTATGTTCCGCAGGAAAAACTACTGGGATATGACAGGGAAGCTACGGTAGATGGAGTTCATTATACCGACCTGGGGTTCATGCGCTATGCTAACCGTATCGTACAGTATCTGGAAGGAATACTTAAATAGGAGATATGAAAAAGATGAAGTTCCGTTTTGTCCTTCCAGGAATTCTGGTTATCCTTTTAATGCCAGGTATTCTGGTCGCTTGTAAGGAGCACAGTTTAAGAAATCAAAAACCCAACATTATTTTTATTCTTGCCGATGACCTGGGTTGGACCGATACCGGATTTATGGGAAGTGATTTCTATGAAACACCCGCACTGGACAGGTTAGCCGGTGAAGGTATGGTTTTTACAAGTGCCTATGCCAATGCGCCAAATTGTGCACCTACACGGGCATGTTTGCTTTCCGGTCAATACACTCCCCGGCATGGTGTATACACGGTAAACAGTTCTGAACGAGGGAGATCCGAAGACCGGAAGCTAATACCAATTCCAAATACAACAACATTAGATACAAACCTCATTACCATTGCAGAAGCATTAAAGGAAAAAGGATATATTTCTGCTTCCATTGGGAAATGGCACCTGGGGCGTGATCCGGAATCGGGACCGTTAGCCCAGGGATTCGACCTGAACATAGCCGGTGATCACCAGGGACACCCGAAATCCTACTTCAGCCCATATGAAAACGATTTTATAACAGACGGCCCGGAACGTGAGTACCTGACAGACAGGCTTACCGATGAAGCCCTCCGGTTTATTCAGGATAATGCGAACCAGCCTTTTTTCCTCTATCTACCTCATTTTGCCGTTCATACTCCCATACAGGCAAAACAGGAAAAGATCAGCCATTATATTAACAGACCCGGTGACGGGAGCCATAATAACCCCGAATATGCTGCCATGATCGAAAGTCTCGATGAAGGAGTTGGAAAGATCATCTCACTGCTTGATGAGTTGAAGATCAGGGATCAAACAGTTGTTATTTTCTTTTCTGATAACGGACCTTACGGAGCAATTTCCGGTGCTGAACCATTAAGGGGATCAAAAGGAATGCTCTATGAAGGAGGTATCCGTGAGCCTTTGATCATCTCCTGGCCAGGCAGGATAACAGAAGGATCGACTTGTGACATTCCTGTCATGGGAATCGATTTTTTTCCTACATTTCTTGAACTGGGTGGAATAAAAGATTTTTCTGATCAGGTATTGGATGGGCAAAGCATCGTGCCATTACTCAGCGGGAAGAAGCGGTGGAAAAGGGAGGCTATTTTCTGGCATTTCCCTGCATACCTTGAACAGTATGCAGGAATGGACCAGAAATTCCGAACCACTCCCGCCAGTGTAATACGGAAGGATCACTGGAAACTCATTGAGTTCTTCGAGGATGGTACAACCGAGCTCTACAATCTCAAGGAAGATATTGAAGAATCAAATGATCTCTCCACAACCTGCCCGAAGAAAACCCGTGAACTGCACAATGACCTGTTAAAATGGCGGGAGAGTGTCAATGCACCCGTTCCCGTGGAGATAAATCCTGAATACGTTAATCGTTAAACGGTTACGAGGCCCGAATTAATTATATTCAGTCCGATTACCAACCTATGAACCATTAACGGTTAACAATTTTTCATGAGATCCCGCTTTTCAGCGGGAGGAGTTCGACTAGCAAATTCGAAATCCGAAAATTGAGTGTCATTTGGATCCCGCCGTTGGCGGGATGAATTCTACTTACAATTTTTATTTCGTTGGAAACTCATACAAATTGAGTGTCATTCATATCTTAATGAGTCTGCCGGATTGGTTATCGCAGCGGTATAAATTTTCCAGCTTACGGTCAGCAGGGCAACCAGGATCATCCCGAAAAATGCTACCAGGTAGTTGAAAAGTTCGAAACCAAGGTGGTTAGCCCAAATGCTGCTCATCAATGCCTTTGTTAAAAAATACCCTCCGACACATCCCGCTGCAGATGAAATAATCAGAATGATCACAAATGAGAGGTTAATGCGTACGGCAATGTTCAGGATACTTGCTCCCAATACCTTACGGATGCCAATTTCTTTTGTCCGGCTTATGATGTTCAGCAGGATCAGATTATACAGACCGATCAGGGAGAGAAGCGTAGCTGCCAAAGCCAGGAAGACAAATATTTTTTTTATACTATTGTTTATCTCCCTTGCCTCTGCCAGGGTCTCCTCCTGGTATCTGCCATTGAACGGAACTGATGGGATCAAACGTTCCCATTCCGATTTCATGTAATTAAAAACTTCTTCCCGGTCTTCATTCTCAGATCGGACAGCAATGATAGGAAACCAATCATCATCGTCAAGACGAAGCATTGTTGGTTCAAGAGGTGCCCAGAAATCGTTAACATAGAAATCATTGACAACCCCAACAATGGTTAGGATGATGGTATCATTAATGGTAACCTGCTTCCCAATCGGATCTTCCATCATGAAATCCTTAACAAATTTTTGATTCACCACGATGGAGTTTTCAGCATCCGATTGTTCATATTCGGGATCAAACAGCCTGCCCAGGATAAGATCGAGTCCCGCCGTCTCCATATAACCCAACCCAAAATTCATCACATCCACTTCATGTTTCACCACCTGGTAATCCACTCCCCGTCTGTAATTTCCCCAACCAATATGATAAGTAGTACCTGCAACAGAAATGATCTTCGGATGTTGCAGGAGTGATTGCCTATAGATTTCATAATCCGATTGGCTACGCACAAGTGTAACGATGAGCATATCTTTATCATACCCCATATCGAGTGTCTCCTGGTAATACGCATTTCTTGAAAAGACAATCCCTCCGACAAGGGATACAACAGAAATGGTTATTTGAAGAAATAGAAGGATTTTTGAAAAGAGACTTGCTCCGCCCAGTTTCACCTTTTGCCTGAGGATATTCAATGGCCGGAATGAACTGATATAAATTGCAGGGTATGTTCCCGCAATAACGCCTGTCAGGATTAAAATGACAAGTAAAAATATCCAGAAGTGAATATCCCCTTTGAAACTCATGGTCAGTGTCATATAATCCCAGAGTTTGTTATAGGCCTGGATCAGTATCTTTGCGAAGAAAATAGCCACAAGCAGCGCCAGGAAACAAATGAAGAGATTTTCTCCCCAAAACTGAGCGATAATCTGGCTTCGTTTTGCTCCGGCGACCTTGCGCATACTGATCTCTTTTAACCTTTTACTCGAGGCAGAAACAGCGGTATTTGTAAAATTAAAACAGGCGATCAGCAAAATCAGCAGTGCCATAATGGTTGGAGAGACCTTATGTGCCGGATGTAATCCTGGAAATAACCAGTTACTCCAGATTTCCCTGCTGTTATCGGCAATTTCCCTTAAGGGTAATAATCTGAAATCAGAAATAATAAATGTTTCATACCCTTTATTCTGTACAGGTATGACTTCATCTATCTTCTGATCGATCTGTGGAAGGTTGTTCTTGTCAGGAATAAACAGGAATGTTGCTGCAACAAAATTACTCCAGTTCTGTTCATCCAAATCATAAATATCTATGAAATTTTCAAAAAGAAGAAGAGCATCATATTGCATGCTGTTATTTTGAGGAATCTCTTTAAACACAGCTCCTATTATAAAGTCAAATGGATTTCCCTCACTGTCATAAACCGTTATTATTTCACCTACGGGATCCTTGTCCCCAAAATGGATCCCGGCCAGCTGTTCACTGATCATGATGTTGCCTTTCCCCTTAAACGATTCATAAGTTCCTGAAATAAGGGGTAGATCGAACGCATCAAAGAAATCCGGATCAGCACAAGCAATCGTCCGGTTGAAAACCTCATTCCCATGCTTAACAGGCAATCCGATCATGTTAAACCGGATTACGGATTCCACTCCACTGATACCCCCGGATATCATCGGTCCAAGTGCCATTGGGGTGATCCCATATTCCTGCATACGGCCCTGAAGATCACGTATCGAATTGATCTTGTAGATCTGATCGCTTCGGCTGTGCATCATATTAAATTCAGCACCAAACATATGATTGTAATAGGCAACAATGCAGATTGCCAGAGATACTCCCAAACCCATGACATTGATCAAAGCAAAAAGCTTATTCTTGAAAAGGTTTCTCAGGGCTGTCAGAATGTAATTCCGGATCATTAATGTATTATTGGATTAGGAGATTAAATATAAACAGTATGGATGAATATTCATAATTTAACCTATCCAGAAGTGGATTAATGAAAAAATAGCATTAAAAAGACATGGATCTTACATGCATGTTGCATTTTTTATATTTTTGAAAGTCAAAAATCATAATGTGTAACGGATAAAGTTGAATTGAAATGAAACGATTAGGTTTATCACTTGCTGGAATAATGCTTCTGTGTTTGGTGTCCTGCCAGCGGGAACCGCAAAAACCGGAACAGCCCAACATCATTTTTATCCTCGTTGATGACCTCGGCTGGAAAGATGTGGGCTACATGGGTAGTACATTTTATGAAACACCCAACATCGACCGGTTAGCAGATGAGGGGATGATTTTCACAGATGCCTATGCAGCCTGTGCGGTCTGCTCACCCACACGCGCATCTATCCTTACCGGCCGGTATCCTGTACGGATTGGCATTACAGACTGGATCAGGGGCAGGTATTCCGGTGTGGTTGTTCCTGAAAATAAGAAAAATCCATCGGGATATGATACCATTCCTTCCCGGAAATTACTTACTCCAAAGAATCCATACTGGATGGAGCACGAGGAGGTTACCCTGGCAGAAATGCTGAAAACCAAAGGCTATGTAACGGGGCATGTTGGTAAATGGCACCTGGGTCCCAAGGAGTGGTCACCCCTCACTCAGGGATTTGATTTCAATGCCGGAGGAGAAGATTATGGGCAGCCCCCCTCCTATTTTGATCCCTATACACGGGGTGATTTTTCAATCGAATCGCTTCCGTCAAGGAACCCGGGAGAATACCTGACCGACAGGGAGGCGGATGAAGCGGTATCCTTTATCGAGGAAAACAAGGACCATCCCTTTTTCCTTTATCTCTGCCACTATGCCGTCCACACTCCCATCCAGGCAAAACCGGAAATCACCACTTACTTTATCAATAAAGCGGAAGAGTTAGGTCTTCCGTCCCTGTCTGAATCGGAATCTGCATTAGCCATATCCTATCACAGGAACCCCCTGACCGGTCAGCGAAACCCGGAATATGCCGCAATGATCAAAAGTGTTGATGAGGCAACAGGGAAAATCATGAAAACACTCGACAAACTCAAGTTATCCAAAAAAACCATCATTGTTTTCTTTTCTGATAACGGAGGACACGTTGTATCAACCGATAACAATCCGTTGAAACTGGGAAAAGGATTTCCATATGAAGGAGGAATCCGGGAACCGCTGATCATTAAATGGCCCGGTGTCACCAAACCAGGTACCAAAAGCGAAGTTCCGGTTTCAAGCATCGACTTTTTTCCGACGCTCTGCCAGGCAGCAAATATTCAGCTGCCCGATTCCTTACTCATTGATGGCATACCCCTTGTTCCCTTGCTTGAGGAGAGTGGAAACCTTGAGCAAAGAGATCTTTTCTGGCATTTTCCTCACTACTGGTGGAGCCCGTCTGTAAAACCCTATAGCATCGTTCGTTCCGATAATTATAAACTTATCAAACATTGGGAATACGGCATATACCAGCTATACGACCTGAGTAAGGATATGTATGAAGATAATAACCTTGCAGAAGAGATGCCGGAAAAAGTTGCTGAAATGGAAAAGAAATTATACAGATGGTTTGAAGAAACCGGAGCAAAACTTCCCCTGGAGAACCCTGTGTATGAAAAACGATGAAAAAGATGGTATAAGTTATACGTTGATAAGTTATCCAGTGTTAGATTCTTTTTCTTGTTCATACAGTATCTTTTTATCACCCATTTAACTTATCAACTTATCAACTTACATACTTATTAACCAGTCAACTTATCAACTTAATCCCCGCCACATGCTCTCCCACCGTGAACGCTTACAACTGGCTCTGGATCATCAAACCCCTGACCGCTGCCCCATGCAGATCAGCTTCACTCCGGAATTTGCCACCCGACTGATGGCGGGTTATAAGCAGGAGGTTCTGAATCCAGACGAATCACGTAGACGCAGTAAATCCTTTGAACTGGAACGGTTACTGGAGCAGGACATGTTATTAACCGGTTTATGGGATAATTCCTATTTTCAAAAATACAAACCGGGAGAAGAGTTTACCGATGAATGGGGCATCGGGTGGAAAGCCATTCCCTATTCAACAAAATTCGGAACCGGGATATACACCGAAATGATCGATCACCCGCTGAAAAGAGATGAGGATATCTGCACCTACAGGCTACCCGATCCGAACCGGAATGAATTGTATCGCGAAACAGAACAGGTCATCCGGGACTTTAAATCCGAATATTGGATTGTCGGTGTAACTGTAACTACTATGTTTGAAAAAGCCTGGGCGCTGAGAGGTTTTGAACAGATCATGATGGATATGCTAAAAAACCCTGATCTGGTAGATGTGCTTCTTGATCTTCCTTTCGTGTACCATCTTACCATGGCTAAAAAACTGGTTGAAATGGGAGTGGATATGATCTGGCTGGGTGATGATGTTGGTGCACAACACACCATGCTCATTGCGCCTGACCAGTGGAGAAGATTTCTTAAAAATAGAATGGCGGAATTCATTCAATCGTTGAAATCAATGAATCCGGATCTGAAAGTTGCCTATCATTCAGATGGGTACCTTTATCCCATCATTCCGGACCTGATCGAGATCGGGCTGGATGTGCTGAATCCAATACAGCCCGGAGCAATGGATCCCTCCAGGTTGAAACGTGAGTTTGGTGATAACCTCTGCTTCTGGGGAGGAATCGATGAACAGCATACACTTCCTTTCGGATCACCGGATGATGTCAGCAAGGAGGTGTTTAACCGGGTAGCCACATTGGGAAAGCAGGGAGGACTTATCATCGGACCAACGCATCATGTCCAACTCGATACTCCAATGGAAAATTTCATTGCCATGGTTAAAGCGATTGGCAAGGCTTATACATCAGACCACTGAATTTCCTGGTGAATGATTATATTTACCTGAACTGAACCTTAAAATAAATTCCAGGTTATCATGATCAACAGAAATATCATGCTCACTGTTTATGCTAAACGATGGTGGTTCATCATCCTCATGGCATTGATTGCCGGATCTGCCTGTTCCCCTTCCAAAACCAAGGTGGAAACGATACCTTATAGAACCGGATCGTGGCAGCCAGATACTCTTGGTAATCATCGGGTTGTATTGCATGTTACGGGTAATGAGAAGGCTGTAAAAGCAGAGATTCCATGGCGGAGGAGAGATCAATATCCCGGCGATAAAATGATGATCCTGGTCGATGAAAAGACAGGTCAACAGGTTCTGAATATGATGCCTTTAGATATCAGGAGGGAATATGGAAAGATTGTCTTTGAACCGGTTAGCGGCACCGGCGAATATTACCTCTATTACATCCCATATCACATATCGGGCAGAAATTATCCGAAAGTTGATTACCCGGAACCGGTTCACAGGATTGATTCTTCATGGATAAACCAGAACCATCTCGGGGCGGCTGAACTCACAGAGGAAAGCTGGATGCAATTACCGGAGGCGGAGATTGTGGAATTCCAATCCATTGATCAGTTCAACAGTTTTTATCCGATGGAAGTAATAGCCACCAGAGAAGAGACGGAAGAGCTGCTCTCCAGATTTCCCGAATCACCCTACCTGCTGTTTCCTGAAAGCAGGGAATTTCCTATCAGGATGACCGGAGACCTGCCCTATCGCTGGATTAAGAACGGCATTCAGAAAACTTTCAAAGGTGAGCCCTGTATCAATGAATATTTCGCTTTCCAGATTGGCTTATATGCAGTGAAATCCCCTATTGAAGATATTGAGATCCTCTTTACCAGCTTATCAAGAAAATCCGGTAAAGAAATGATACCGGCAGAAAGTCTAACCTGCTTCAACAAGGAAGGAATTAACTGGGACGGGAAATACTTTAGAAAAAAAATAGCCGTAGATGAAGGAAAAATCCAGGCTCTGTGGTTTGGGATCGATATACCGGATACTATTTCACCCGGAACATACCGAGGGAAAGTTACTATTCAACCACATCAACTGCCTGAACAAACAATCGAATTGGAATTGGATATTCAGAACCGGATACTTGAAGATCGTGGAGATGGTGATCCATGGAAACATTCGCGGTTGCGCTGGCTGAACTCTCAGATAGCTTCAGATACTGACATTGTAGAACCGTTTACTCCCCTGGTTAGAAATGAGGATACAATCTCATGTCTTGGGAGAACGATCATTCTGAACGAAATTGGTTTACCAGAGAAGTACCTGACCCATTTCAGTGATGCTGTTACCCGCATTCATGAGGAAGGTAAAGAGGTAATAAGCCGCCCGGTCAAGCTGATAATCACGGATAAGAACCGGAAAAAAGTAATGGGATCGTCAACCGATCTGACATTCCAGGTATCGGAACCCGGACTGATCAGCTGGCAGACAAAAAGCAGTGCAGAAAACCTGGAGATTGAATATAATGGAAAAATCGAATTTGACGGGTATGTTGATTACCATATAGTACTTACGGCAATGGAAGAAACTGAACTCAGCAATATACAACTTGAAATACCGATAAATGAGGAGTTTGCCACATACTTTATGGGCCTTGGTCATAAAGGGGGAAAATGGTCGGGTAATTATTCCTGGAAATGGGATCAGCAAAAAAACCAGGAGGGAGCATGGATCGGAAATGTGCACGGAGGACTTCAGTTCGCTCTCAGAGGCAGAAATTATGCCCGTCCGCTGAATACCAACTTTTACCTCTCGAAACCTCTGAATATGCCCGAATCATGGTACAACGATGGGAATGGAGGAATTGAGATACGCAGGAATAAAGAAAACGTCGTACTGGTTAACGCTTACTCAGGTCCCCGGAAACTTGAGAAAAACCAGGAACTTCATTTTGATTTCTCCCTTCTGCTTACGCCATTCAAACCCCTGGACACAAAACTTCAATGGAGCACACGATTTTACCACAGGTATAACCCGGTGGATAGCATTCTCGCCACCGGGGCAACGGTGGTAAATGTGCATCATGCAAATGAAGTAAATCCATATATCAACTATCCGTTCCTCCATCAGAAGGAAATGAAGGAATACATTACCGAAGCACATCAGAAGGGGCTTAAGGTAAAGATATACAACACCATCAGGGAGTTGTCGAACCATGCTCCTGAGCTGTTCGCTATTCGGGGTCTTGGTAATGAGATCTTTTCACCCGGCCCGGGAAATGGATATTCCTGGTTACAGGAACACCTTGTGGATGATTATATTGCTGCCTGGTTTGTACCCCACCTTAACGATGCAGCCATCATCAATTCCGGCATGTCACGCTGGCACAACTATTATATTGAAGGACTTGACTGGCTTGCTAAAAATATGGAAATAGACGGATTATATATTGATGATGTTGCCTTTGACCGGACAACCATGAAGAGGGTCAGAAAAATCCTGGACCGGAACAGGGATGGAGCACTCATTGATCTTCACTCAGCGAACCAGTTTAATGTCCGGGATGGATTCATTAACAGCGCTTGCCTCTATATGGAACATTTTCCGTATATTGATCGTCTATGGTTTGGCGAATATTTTGACAAAGATTCACCACCTGATTTCTGGTTGGTTGAAATGTCCGGCATTCCATTCGGATTGATGGGAGAAATGCTCCAGGATGGAGGGAATAAATATCGTGGTATGGTGTATGGAATGACCTCTCGTTTACCCTGGGCTGGTGACCCCCGAAGCCTATGGAAGATCTGGGACGAGTTCGGTATCGAGGAGAGTGAAATGATCGGTTATTGGTCACCCGATTGCCCCGTAAATACAGACAAACCAACTGTTCTTGCTACTGCTTATGTAAGGGAGGATAGATGCCTGGTTGCTATCGGCAGCTGGGCAGAGTCAACCGAATACATTCACCTTTTGGTCGACTGGGACAGGCTGGGGATAAACATGGAAAATGCACACGTTGAGGCTCCCATTATTAAGGATTTTCAGGAACACCAAAGCTTCTCACCCGGTGGACTTATACCAGTGGAACCAGGAAAAGGATGGATATTAAAGATTTATGAAGAAGAATAGAAAATTTGAAATGCATGACTAAATCCCAATAAATCAGACAATGACAAATAAACCCTATCTTCTTGCCCAAACGAACTGGAAAACAGTAAAAGAGCAACAGTACCGGGTGGCAGTACTTCCATGGGGTGCAACCGAAGCACACAATTACCATTTGCCGTATGGGATGGATATTATCCAGTCTGACTATATCGCTGCTGAAGCTGCAAGAATTGCCTGGGAACAGGGATCAAAAACGATTGTTTTGCCCTGTGTTCCTTTTGGAGTCAATACCGGTCAACTCGATATACCATTTACTATAAACCTGAATCCTTCAACCCATCATGCTATCCTTGAGGATATTGCTGAAAGCCTGATCACTCAGGGAATGGATAAACTGCTTATTGTAAACGGGCACGGAGGAAATGATTTCAAGCAGATAATCCGTGAACTGCAACCCCGGTTTCCCGAACTGTTCATCTGCACCCTTGACTGGTGGAAGATCTTCGATAACGCAGAATTCTTTGATGAACCGGGGGATCATGGTGGCGAAATGGAGACCAGCAACCTCCTGTTTATCGACCCGGATTTGATGTTGCCCCTCAACCAGGCGGGGGATGGCAAAGCAAAGAAATTCAGGTTGAGAGGAATTCAAGAGGGATGGGTCTGGGCACCCAGGGAATGGACAAAAATTTCTGAAGATACAGGAGTGGGGAATCCAAAGCAGGCAACTGCAGAGAAGGGGAAGCGGTTTCTTCAGGATGTCACGCAGAAGATCGCAAGCTTCCTGATCGAATTGGCTCAGGCTGACCTGGATGATTTGTATGAGTGAAATGTACCACTCACCGGGTGACACTGGGCGTGCCCCTCCGAGTCACGCGGTGATTAAAAACAATATCCTTAAATATTAGTCCATTCTACTCTGTTTATCTAAAAAACCAACAGTCTGTCAATATGAAACTAACCTTCGTCATCCAATCGATTCTGATACTATCCATTGCACTTCCCGGGTTCTCCCAGGAGGATTTTCCTGCTGATCTGGTCAACCCGGCCATGTATGATCAGAATAAAGAGAAACCCCATGCCACGCTCATCCCACATGCCGATTGCCTGGCAATCAAATGGAATAATCCAAAAGATTCCCCTTTCTATGAATCGCTCAACGGGACATGGAAATTCAACTGGGTTCGCAAACCCGCTGACCGGCCAAGAGAATTTTATAACCCGGAGTATGATGTTTCTGGTTGGAAGGATATTCCGGTGCCTTCAAACTGGGAACTGCAGGGTTACGGTATCCCGATCTATGTAGACCAGTCTTATGAATGGACGGAAAATCCAAAACCTCCTGATGTACCAAGCGACTGGAACCCGGTTGGGTCCTATAAGCGGAAGTTTGCTATCCCTGACAATTGGAAAGATCGCCAGATATTTATTCATTTCGGTGCGGTAAAATCCGCCATGTATATCTGGGTAAACGGCAAGAAAGTCGGATACAGCCAGGGATCAAAAACTCCTGCCGAATGGAATATAACCCCCTATCTGAAGGATGGGGAGAATGATCTTGCGGTGGAAGTGTATCGCTGGTCAGACGGATCATACCTGGAATGCCAGGATTTCTGGCGGATCAGCGGCATTGAACGGGATGTTTATCTCTTTTCCACACCCGATTTGCATATCCGTGATTTTTTTGCACTTGCTACACTGGATGATCATTATCGGAACGGGATCCTGAAAGTCACTGCTGATATTACCAGTTATATTCCGAAAAAGAAATACAATGGATATTACCTGGAGATCATGTTTGGTGACGAAGAGCAGAACCTGTTGTACAAAGCTGAACAGGATATAAAACTCAGGAAAGGCAATGCCATGATTGTCTTTGAAACCACCATTGAAAATCCAACAAAATGGAGTGCTGAAACGCCCGATCTTTACATTATGGCCCTTCACATAAAGGACCAGGATAAAAACCTGGTGGAGGTGGTCGGGTGCCGGGTGGGATTCCGTAAAGTGGAAATCAAGGATGGCCAGTTGCTGGTCAACGGAAAAGCCATTCTGTTGAAAGGGGTAAACCGTCACGAACACGATCAGTACACCGGACATGTCATCAGTGAAGAGGGTATGCTGGAAGATATCAGGCTATTCAAGCAGAATAACATCAATGCAGTCCGGACCTGTCATTATCCGAATGATCCCAGGTGGTACGACCTGTGTGACAAGTATGGGATTTATGTGATTGATGAAGCCAACATTGAATCTCACGGAATGGGGTACGGTGAAAAAAGTCTTGCTAAAGATCCCGCCTGGAAAGAAGCGCACCTTGACCGCATACGACGCATGGTGGAGAGGGACAAAAACCATCCTTCCGTCATCATCTGGTCTATGGGAAACGAAGCAGGAGACGGCATCAATTTTTCTGCCTGCTACCAGTGGATCCATCAACGGGACGGTTCCAGACCAGTTCATTACGAACGGGCTGAACTGGGACCCAATACCGACATATACTGTCCCATGTATGCCCGGATCGAACGGATGGAAGAGTACGCAAAGGAGAAACAGGAACGTCCCCTTATCCTCTGCGAATATGCCCATGCCATGGGAAACAGTGTCGGGAATTTACAGGATTACTGGGATGTTATCGAAAAACAGGATCAACTGCAGGGCGGCTTTATCTGGGATTGGGTCGACCAGGGAATTGTGAAGAAAAATGAGCATGGAGAGGAGTTTTGGGCATTCGGAGGTGATTATGGACCGGAAAATATTCCGAGTGAAAATGACTTCTGCATAAATGGCCTGGTTAATCCCGACCGTACAGCACACCCCAGCCTTTACGAGGTTAAGAAAGTGTATCAGCATATTAAGATCCTGCCCGTTGATCTGAAAGAGGGGAAAATCAGCATTGGAAACAACTATCATTTCATTACCCTCGAAAACCTTGACTGTCAATGGGAAATCCTTGCTAATAGTAAGCGGATCGCAACCGGGATCATATCTGATCTAAAGATTGCACCCGGTGAATCCGGAGAATTTATCATTCCTGTCCCTGTTGATGAACCAATTCCCGGAGTTGAATACTTCGCAAACTTCAGTGTCACGCTTAAGGAGGCAGAACCGCTGATACCTGCCGGATATGAAATAGCAAAAGAGCAGTTTAAACTCCCGTTCCATTTCGAACTTCCGGAACTTGATCTCTCAAAAGTCCCTGACCTGGAATTTATTACAGAAGGTGATGAAATTTCTTTACGTGGGGAGAATTTTAGTATGAGAATCAACATCTTCACCGGTAACATTGCTTCATACCGCTTCAATGGTCTGGAAATGTTTGTCAAAGGGCCAGAACCCAATTACTGGAGGCCCCCGACAGACAACGATTTCGGAAACCGGATGCACGTGCAGCTCGCTCCATGGCAGAATGCTTCTAAAAACAGGGTATTCAGGGATCTTTCCGTCAGGGAAGAGACTGGTAATATGCATATCATAACCGTTCGTTATGATATTCCGGATGTGGGTGGAACACACATTATTGAGTATACCATCCTGGGTAGTGGTGCAGTTAAGATCAAGAACAGCTTTTCCTATGCAGATTCAACCCTCAATGAAATACCGCGATTCGGTATGAACATGTTTCTTCCGGAAGAATTTTCCGGGATTGAGTACTTCGGTCGGGGACCGCATGAAAACTACCAGGACCGGTACACCGCTGCATTTGTCGGACACTACACCGCCACTCCTCAGGAGATGTATTATCCCTACATCAGCCCTCAGGAAAACGGAAACCGTATTGATATCCGGTGGATCAGTTTCAGAAACAGGGAAGGTGCAGGTCTTCTTGCAGTCGGCAGTCCGCTACTGAGCGCCTCTGCCCTCCCCTATACAAACGAAGACCTCACGCAGGAATCCCGCGGATCAATGCATGAATACGAACTGACAGAGCGGGATTTTATTTCGGTTAACCTGGATTACAAACAACGGGGTGTGGGTGGTGACAACGCATGGGGAGCCAAACCCCATGCGCAGTACCGCCTCGAAGATAAGGAATACAGTTACGAATTCTGGCTGATCCCACTCCAGCCCGGTGAGGAACTGTGGGAAAAGTGTAAGATCAGTTATGCTTTATAGAAAGAGTCGTTCACTGTTAAATGCCATCCTTAAGCCGAAATATTTCATTTGAGCCGTCTAAGAGTCTGTTTTATGCGCATTTAATCTATTTAACTATAAATTCCACATAAAAATCTTTTTCCAATTTTGGTATTAATGCCCAATTCATATTCGTAATTAGCATTAAACAACTACCAGAATACTCTACATCTATTATATAAACAATCTTGTTTTTTGTTTTATTATCAATAATTTCTCTATTATAACTCACTTCACATCCACCACCTTCTGTATATTTACCTATTAATGAATATTTATCAAAGTCAATTTTTGGTAATTCTGCAATATCACAATTTAAGTTATAAGGGTGTATCCTTTTTTGATTAAAATACTCCAAATACGATTCGTTATCTGTAATAATTACTTCAGTGTCAAGACCACCAGTCATACCTGAAAAACAAATCCCAAAATAACTTGGTTCAAGAAATTCAACTTGCTCAGTCAAATCCTCAATGCTTTCATTGTTTTCACAACTTACTACAAGGAAAACCATCAAAACCAATTGACAATAGCGTTGAATTATAGTCTTTTTATTCATGACTATAGTATTCTGATGATCAACAAAGAAAAAGGGCTGCCTTAAATATCTTTTTCCCTATTGTCCGTTCCCCGTCCAAATTGTATCTCCTGGTGTAACAGTACTGTCTGCAAATTCGTATTTCAGCGGGAACATCAACGGATTTGTCTGTGTATGTTTCCTCAGCTCATCCCGGAGGAATCTTCCTTCAAACGGAAGGAATCCCTCTTTCTTCACCCTAATGTAATAGTAAGGAAAGCCATCCCGTACAATGATCCGGTTGATTTTTGGTTCCAGTTTATACCCATGCCTCCAGGCTGAATCAGCCACCACCAGCATTTCAGCAGAAGTAATCAGGGAAGGAGCCATGATCATGGGGTTTTCGTAATACATATACGCTGCAGCAAAGAACACCAGCGGACGGACGACAGAAACGCCAAAGCTGAGGTATCCGAAATCTTCCGGTGAATGCTCCCAGGTGGGGAGAACTTCAGGACTAACAAAGGTTCTCTCCTCCTTCCAGATCCTGAAATGGACTGGAAGGGGATCATACACAAGATACGCCAGTGGAGATCCTTCCATGGGCGCAGCAAACAGCACATTGCCCTCCGGACTGATTACCAGAAAACGCACCAGGTCATAATGCCCGGTTTTAAGCCGGATCTCTTCACTGACAAACTGGTCGTTAAACCGGTACAATTCGATCTTCTCATCCTGCAAAATCATTTCACCCTCTTCGTTTATAACGGAAATGACTGCAATAAACAGGTTGGTGACCGCAGTGTCAACATTAGCCGATTTCATTGCAGGATTGTCCTGGTCGACTAAAATTCCAATGGACAATGATCCTTCCGGATCCGCTTCAATGGCATTCTCTTCACAGGAAATGAATCCAGCTAATACACCAATGAGCATCAGGATAAAGAAGTATTTTGTTTTCATACGGATAGGTTTAGATTTACACCTCAGATTACAGCAAAAATCATACCGGAAACGAATAGAGCGAATGACTATGATTTTGGGATTGCAAGCCTGCAAAGATTGTTGGGAAATATAATTATATTTACTCCACCTGAAATTTTGGCTTGCAGTAATTCACAAGTTATCATATCAAATGATGGACAAAAAAGAGAGATTGGTTCCGAAAGGCATCTGGTTACCCTTTGTTCTGATTACTTCCCTGTTTTTCTTATGGGGTCTGGCTAACAACATGACCGATACACTGCTTGCTGCATTTAAGCGAATAATGAGCATGTCGGATTCACGGACCGCATTGATCCAGATCTCCTGCTATGGGTTGGGATATTTCATATTTGCCCTTCCGGCAGCCATTTATATCAAGAGGTTTTCGTACAAATCCGGAGTTTTGCTTGGGTTGGGACTTTACCTGATTGGTTGTTTTCTTTTCTTCCCTGCAAAATATACCGCAAATTATTATCATTTCCTTGGGGCATTGTGGATTCTTTTCGGAGGTTTATCAATCCTGGAGACAGCAGCCAATCCCTACATCATAGCCATGGGACATCCTTCGACGGCTACGCGGCGTCTGAATTTTGCCCAATCGTTTAATCCCATCGGATCCATCACGGGGGTGTTCATGAGCCAGATATTTATCCTGGCATACCTGGACAAAGCTGGAGCCGAGGAAAGGGCATCCATGACAGCAGAGCAATTAAAGATCATTCAAAACGGTGAGCTCAATGCCGTTACTACAACCTATGTAACCATTGGCGCCATCTTGCTGATACTATGGATCGTAATCTACTTTGTGAAAATGCCCCGCACGGGCAATCAATCAGGCAAAATTGACCTGGGCCCCACCCTGAAACGCCTCTTTAAGAACCGGAATTATGTGCTGGGTACACTGGCCCAGTTTTTCTATGTTGGTGCCCAGATCGGGATCTGGTCATTTACCATCCGGTATGCCATGAAAGAACTGAACCTTGAAGAGGTTCTGGCAGGATCAGAAAAGACAGCAGAACAGGTAGCAGCCAATTACTACCTGGCATCCCTTATTCTTTTCGTCTCTTCACGATTCATCTGCACGGCTCTGATGAAGTACATAAGGCCGGAAAAACTGTTAACTATCCTGAGCACAGTGGCTACTGTTCTCTGCCTTGCCGTTGTATTTGTCGGTGGATATCCGGGTGTATTTGCGCTGGTGGGTGTGTCCGGTTGCATGTCTTTAATGTTCCCGACTATTTTCGGGATGTCCGTAAAGGGACTTGGAGAAGACACAAAAATTGCATCATCGCTACAGATCATGGCAATTGTTGGCGGAGCAGTGATCACTCAACTCGAGGGATTGGTTTCAACATGGATTGATCGAATCAGGGCTGGTGGTGGGATAAAACTTCCTGCCGGGATCAACATGGCTTACCTGGTTCCTTTGCTCTGTTTCGTGTTCATTACCTGGTATGCCTCACGAGCCCTTCGGAACAGCAGGTTTGTGAACTAATATACCGAGAAATCTTTTGTCTCATATACCGGATTTCCGTTTTCATCGATACCCTGCACCACGATAGTATAGCTTGATTTCATAAACGTGCTTTTAAACGACAGGGATGTCTCCCTCTCTTCCAGGGTATAAACGAACGGATTCCAATACAATGTTGGACTGTATTCCTGGATTTCATCAGCCGTATCTTCCTCAGGTCCTACTCCCCCCTTGGTGGTGATTTCTATAATACCTACGGGATTAAACCCAGTGTACATAAGCACTTCAGAAGGATTTGTGATAACTTTGATGTTCGCAATATCATGAGGGTTTAGGCTGCTTAAGGTCCTGACATCCGTTCCCATTTTTATTCCATTGAACACAATGAGCGCTCCTTCCTGATTTAATATTGAATTCGGACCATAAAAGACAATCTTGTTGTCCATGAGTTGGAAGTTTTTAATCCTCCGGATGACATCCAGGATAGGTGTTCCACTTGCCAGCTCATCCTGAATCCAGTTATCACGAAAGTGCTGGTCTTCTTCTTTTTTTGTTTCTGTAAAATACCTTTGGTTAACCAAATAATATTCAGGAAATATCAGATTGTATTTTAAAATATACCGATTAAAAAACTGGGAATTCTCAATCTGAGAATACAACATTCCAATGTGATCCAACCGGTACGAATTCCTTATAACCCCAAGTATATTCTGACCGGTTTTCCTCTCAGGCGGACCGGTTTTTTCACCCATCATGGTGATCCAGTTGAATTTCTCATCCCGGATTGCCAGCATCATAATATCAAGATCTTCTTCTATTTCGTTGGCTTTCTTATTAAAATAGCCCGGCGGCAAAGGGGATTTTCCAATCCCGGGGCCAAGTTGGCGATAGGAAAAAATATCAGGATCCTGATTCCAATCGGGATTAAGATTTGCATCGGTAACTGAAATACTGAGATCTGCCGCTATCATAGCTCCCTCAGCGTTCTGCATTTCGATGTTCAGTTTCACTTCCTCTTCCGGGATATATTCATTTTGATCTGTTTTTACCTGAACTATTGAATTGGTTTTTTTTAGAAATACTGCCCTGTGACTCAGTGCATCTCCAAGGGAATTAAAGAGCGTAACATGGATTACTCCTCCCGGAAGATCTGAGACGGGTATGGTAAATTGTATCGTTTTATCAATCGGATAGGATCGATACCAGATGATCTCACCATTCTGTTCTGCAACAACATGGAATGGGATGTCATTTTCATCAACCGTATTCACGATATCAAATGAGAGATGATCATCTGATCTTCCTCTTAGAGCGAGCATTGCACCTTTCAAAGACACCTCAGGAAGGTCAATTTGAAAATCGACAATCCTGGGCCTTGTGAGTTTAACTTTGGCAGGCCTGTTTCTATCCGGGACATAGGTAAAATATCCAAGTCCGTTAAGCCGGCTTTTGAAACGGGTCAGAACATTATTGTCCGGATCAAGGATCTGACCTTCAATTTCTGTTACATTGCCAAAGTAGTCCTTTGCAATAAATCCAACTTTTGTCTCAACACCATCGATCAGGTTCCCCCCTTCCGGGAAAAAATCAACAGTATTGGGTAATCCGGTAGTCGGAATAACGATAGAACTCTTCTCACTGGTTCTGAAACGTTCTACAGTCAGGTCAAATGTGATTAATGCAGGATTCTGAAATTCGGGAAGTTGTACGTGAATTACTGATTTACCTGTTTTATCTGTTTTTCCTTCTCCAGAGGAAAATGAGGTGCCATTTTTTCTGATGTCATAGGTGAACGAATTTCGAATGGTTTTACCTTCCGCGGAAAGCAAAGTGACATTTATATCTACCTCATCACCAGGGCCATACAGTGTGTCTGGGGGAGTGGAGAGATGAATGATGGTGCCTGGAAAGGAGATGGACTTAACAAACAGCTCCTTAATAAAAACATGTTCAGGCTTCCATTCACGCATCAGTTCAGTAAAACCGATAAGGAAATATTTCCCTTCGGGTATTGTATTAGCAAACATGAATGTTCCAGCTACCTGGCTTCCCTTGATCTCAAACGGGCTATTTAAAACGATCTTTCCCTGATAATTCATCAGTGCAAGATTCAAGATCTCACTCTGCTCCGATGGTTTAAATGAATAGAGATCCCTGATATAGGCTTTGAAAGAGAGCTCATCTCCAGGGGAATAAACATCCCTGTCCGTATGGATATAGACCATCTCCATCGGATAATTCGATTTATACTTTTCCATTTTTTCTGAAAGAGCCTTTTCAAAATCCCCTTCATTCACGGTAAACTGGATCAACAATAATCCGGTCAGGATTGAGCCCATCATTACATGCTTTTTAATCTTTTTCCTCTTTTTCATTTCGCCACTTGTTTGTTGATGAATTTAAAATTAGGTCAAGTATCAGGAGTTCGGTTGCAAAAATAAGGAATAAAACGGGTACCCTGAAAATATCCGCCTTCAATCGATTAGAATTTTTATATCAAATACCACGCCAACACCTCTCATTCTATTCACTATTCATAAATCCCTGTATTAAAAATGAACACCAGGATTATCAGCGCTCCAATGATTGCAAAACGATCTTTTTCATGATCTGCAGACCTCCTCTGAGTTTACTATAACAGAGCCTGAACAAAAGCGTTTATGTTTTTTGTTGCAACACCCGGTGGCATTCCGCCCCCGCAGGATAATATCACGCGTGATTTCTCATTCAGTCCCTCTATTAATTCCCGAACTGAACGCATAACATCCCCCGGTTTTCCTTTTGCCAGGACATCCCGTGGTGGAATATTACCAAGCATGGTGATTTGATTGTAAGTCAGTTCTTTGAGTTGATTAAGATCGGTTTCGTACCCCATGTTAAACAGGTTCACTCCCATTTCCTGCAGGCACCGGATGGATTCCATACAATTTGCATCATTGTGCAAAAATTTTATGGCGACATTCCTGTTAAAAAGCTCCAAAAAGTAAGGAAGGCCGAATTCCCTGAGCTGCTCCTCACTGATAAAACCGATGATGTCATCCAGGACCAAAATTCCATCAATGTCACTGAAGCTGCTTTTTTGCAATTCATGCCATTCGATCAAATAATCAGTAATAATCCGGATCATTGCGTGTATCTCTTCGGGATGTGTCAACAGGGCTGTCAGGAATTCCGTGGTTCCCATCAAAAAAGATGCAATGTTTAACGGTCCCCTTGAGACAGAAAAGCGTATTTTGTGACCTGCATCTTCAATTCTTTTCCTGTTGATCTTTAAACGGTTAAGGATAAGTGGACCCAGACCGTCCGTTTGTGGATCCGGTTTAGCAATCCTGCTTATCTCTTCCACTGAATGAATACATTTATGAGCATGAGGGAATTCGTTTTGCGGAAAGGAACACCTGGCACCAAAAGCAGACGGTTCGCTGCACATACCAAATTCAGACCAGAATCCGGGGAAGAACATCACTTCAGGAAACGTTTCAATCGCTTTTATATTTGCCCGGAACCACAAATCATCATTGGAAAAGTAATCAAGAATTGGAATACCATACCAGTTGGGTAACCAGGGAGAATCAATGATAAAACCGACAGGAAGAGGATCAAAAGTTTCCCCGTTTATCACATTAACCAGTGTTTGCCATTGTTTGTCGGTCATGATAATAACTTTGCTTTATAAAAGTAGACAAAATTAATGCGCCTGCTATTTTTTTCTTCCGGTTTATGGGTATTATCTTTAACGTTGTACGTATCTTTCGGATAAAGATCATTCCCGTCCGAACAACGTTCAGTTGGGAAGGGTAGATCGTTGAATGATCTCATACCACCGGAATAAATAAACAAGTGATGGCTACTTTTCTTTCCGGCAGATGGTTTCCAGTTCAAATCAGGGTATATATCCTGTTCAGTGTCTGCCTGTTTCTGAATTTGTCTGCAAAGGGACAGTTTGATGGAGTAGTTAACATCTGGGAAGATACCCTTACACTGCCAACCTACCTGATCCACCCACCGGATGTCAATCCTATGTTTTTCCGCAATCAATCCTACCAGGGAGCCAGCAGGGTAATCTATCCTTACCCATTGCAGGATAACCTTTCGAATGATAAAGAAGATGTTGTTTACAAAGCGCTCTATCTTGAAAACAAGTACATTAAATTATGTGTCCTGCCGGAGATCGGTGGAAAGCTTTTCTATGCCACGGATAAAACGAATGGCTATGAAGTGTTCTACCGTCAGCGTGTTATCAAACCAGCTATTATTGGCATGCTCGGAGCATGGATATCCGGTGGAATCGAATTTTGTGTTTTTCATCACCACAGGGCTTCCACCTTTTTACCGGTTGACTATACCCTGGTGAAGAATGAAAATGGCAGCAGCACCATATGGATTGGTGAAACGGAACCCAGGCACCGGATGAGATGGATCATAGGCATCACGCTATATCCTGATAAATCTTATATCGAAGTTAGCGGGACCCTGATGAACCTGACTGAGAATATTCATTCCATGTTGTACTGGGCAAACGTAGCCACACACGCCAACGACGATTACCAGATCATTTTTCCTCCCAGCTCTCAAATTGCCACCTATCATGCAAAGAACAGTTTCTGTCACTGGTCCGTTACCCGTGAATCATACGTAAACAGGGAATACTATTCCAGCGGTATCGATGCAAGCTGGTGGAAGAATCACCCCGAACCGGTTTCTTTTTTTGCACACGATCTGAAGGAGGGATTTCTTGCCGGCTATGATCATGGTAAAAACGCCGGTACAATGCACGTTGGCAATCCACACATCGTAACCGGGGCAAAATTATGGGAATGGGGGCCGGGACCGAGGGGTGCCATGTGGGACACCCGGGTGCTGACAGATAATGACACTCCATATGCCGAACTGATGACAGGAGCATATTCTGATAACCAACCCGATTACAGCTGGATCAAACCTTACGAAATCAAACAATTCAAACAATACTGGTATCCGATCCGGGAAACTTCAGGAGCGAAAACTGCCAACCTGAACGGTCTCCTGAACCTGGAAGTAAAACCCGGAGATACCGTCTTCATCGCGGCAAATACAACTGAAAGATACAGGGGTGCGAAAATTAAGGTACTGCATGATTCAGAACTCCTCTTTGAAGAAGAGATTACCATTAGCCCCTCTGAACCATATTCCCGGGAAATCCATCTGCATGACCCCATTGATAAAGAGGATCTGAACCTTATATTACTGGACAAACAAAACAACGAATTGATCCGGTATAAGCCTGTAAGCAGGGAGAAGTTGACTGAACTGCCGGAAGAGGTTAAACCACCCCTTCAGCCTGAAGAGATCGAAACCATAGAGGAGCTCTACCTGACGGGGTTAAGAATTAAACAGTTTCATAATGCACGAATGGATCCAACCGACTATTTTCGTGAAGCATTATCAAGAGATCCTGGAGATATCCGTTGCAATACTCAGATGGGGCTCCATTATAAAGAACGAGGATACGATGAGATTGCCGCAGGGTATTTTCGCAAAGCCATTCAACGGTTAACAAAAGATTATACCCGTCCAAGAAATTGTGAACCCCTGTATTACCTGGGATTGATCCTCCAGAAACAGGGAAAATATGAGGATGCCATGGATACCCTCTACCGTGCTGTGTGGGATTATCCGTACCGCTCTGCAGGGTATTATCATCTTGCCCAAATATCCTCTGTCAGAAACGACTTTCAGCAAGCACTTCAACATCTAGACAACTGTTTGATTACCAACTCACAAAACATCAGTGCACTGAACCTGGAATGTGCCATTCTCCGGAAAACCGGTAAGAAAGAGAAAGCGGAAGAGATAGTAGCCCGTGTCCTTGCCTTCGATCCGCTCAATTTCATGGGGATGAATGAAAGGTACCTTCTTCAAAACGACATAACCGAACCGGATCCAGAGAACTTCCGGCCGGAACTGCTGGCCCAAAGGATGGGTGATAATCCGGAATCGTACCTTGAACTGGCAGTGGAGTACCTGAACTCAGGGCTCTATGATGAATCGATTGCCCTGTTAACATTTGCTGGTAAATCCGGCTCAGAAAAAGTTCAAAACTACCCCACCATCTATTATTACCTGGGATACCTGAACCATCTTGAAGGAGAAGAAGCATTAGCCCGGGACAATTTCCAAAAAGCCCGGTCTCTGCCAACGGATTACTGCTTCCCTTACCGCCTGGAAACATCACAGGTATATCAAACAGCCCTGGAATATGCCCCGGATGATGCCCGTGCCCATTACTACCGCGGAAACCTGCTTTTTGATAAACAACCCGAAAAAGCGATGAAAGACTGGCAAGAAGCAGTGCGATTGGAGATGGATCTTTCCATCGCTTACCGGAATCTCGGATGGGGCTATTCCAATTACCTGGATGATCCGGGAAAAGCCATTGAAGCCTATGAGTCTGCCATTCAGCATAACAGGGAGGAACCTCGTTATTATTATGAACTTGACCTGTTGTATGAAAAACAGGATGCTCCAATTGAGAAAAGGCTGAAGCTACTGACTGAGAATCATCAATACCTGATGAAACGGGAAGATGCGCTTATGCGGGAAATAAAAGTACTGGTCCATGCGGAAGAATACAACAGAGCCATTCGTTACCTGACAGATTATTTTTTCCATAGCCAGGAGGGCTCACGGGACCTTCATGAGATCCATGTAAATGCCCACCTGCTGAGAGGATTGCAACAGATGAGAATGGGTAATTACAAGGAAGCCCAGGATGATTTTCTCATGGCAGATGAGTACCCCGAAAACCACCAGCTGGGCCGTGCAGAAAATTACATTCGAAATGCCCAGATCGAATATTATACGGGACTCGGTTATGAGCTGACCAATCAACCGGAAAAAGCTAAAACGCATTATCAGAAAGCTGCCTCTGACCAGCGGATGAACAACGAATACATATACTATGTGGGACTCGCCTGTGAGAAACTCAACGATGCTGAACGTGCAGACCGGATATACGAACAACTTATCACGTTGGGGACGGAGTCGCTTTCTGAGACAAATGAGATTGATTTCTTCGCTAAGTTCGGTGAGGACATGGAAGGAAACAGGAGGCAGGCTTCCGCATATTTCATGCAGGGATTGGGTTACCTGGGGAAAGGAAGTAATGCGAAAGCATCAGCCCTGTTTGAAAAAGCACTGCAACTCGACCCGAATCATCTCTGGGCAAAGGAAATGATGCTTTCTATTTTGCAGAAACCTTGAAGTATCTGTTCCTTACCTTCACCGAAGAAGAGGGGAACTTCAACCTGAATGAATACGTGTTCAACACCGAAGCACACCCGTTTAAAAAAGCATCGTTTGATCCTGAACTGGTAGCTGAAAGGTTAGGGATAAAAAAACAATAAGGGAGAATGCCTTGAAAACAGCTTCTCCCCTATTGTTTGAGCATCGGTTTTCTTCCGATCATTTCAGTTCCTGTGCTTTTTT
Organism: uncultured Rikenellaceae bacterium; assembly: GCA_964640125.1. Taxonomy (GTDB): domain Bacteria; phylum Bacteroidota; class Bacteroidia; order Bacteroidales; family VadinHA17. The sequence continues at coordinate 3,871 of CAZXGG010000043.1, read as the reverse complement.
CTCCAGGAGCGCTCTTTTCTTCTTAACTTCCAGCATATGAGCCTGAAGTTCCTTTTGCTTTGCAGCCAGTTCCTCTTTATCAACGGATTCATCTTCTTCCATCTGCTTAAGCGTTTCGTATTTAAGCGTCAATTCCTTCAGCATTTTATCCAGCTCCTTTATTTTCATCTCAACCTCCTTTAGTTCATTCCTATCCGAATCGCTTTCCTGCTGAGCCTGCTTCTCTTTTAAAGCAGCCTCCTTTTTCTTCATCAACTCCTCTTTCTCCTTATCACTTATATCTCCGGATAAAGGCTTCATTGTAATGGCCAAACCATAGATGCTGTCATCATTCTTTGCGTCCTTCAGCTTCTCACAGTTAACTACTACGTTCTCAAATCCTGCAAAGGAAACGATTACAATATCAGACGTAGAAACTGTAAGGTCAATTTTGCCATCTTTATCAGATACAGCACCAATTTCTGTGCCTTTTATTACAGCGTTTGCTCCGGGAATCGGATCTCCGTCAGGATCTTTTACCTTGACCATTAATTTAATATTTCTGTCCACATTACTGGAAACTACGAGAAGTTCATCATTATTTCCCTGCGTTGTATAAACAGGTCTTGCAAATGCAACCAACAATACCACCAGAGCCGGGATTGACCAGACCAGGTGAAGTGCACGTAATTTCGGGGTCTTCTTTTGTTTCATCATCTTTAATCGTTTTGCGTTGAGGGAATAGTTCAGGTGATTTGCCATGCATAACACCTCCATTCCCACCAACTGGTTTAACAAAATAGAATGATACCGGCCGATGCTGTAGCCCTGCGCAATGACCCCCTCATCGGCCAGGTATTCATGATTCTGCTTAATCGATCTGTCAATAAGCCAGACAATTGGATTAAACCAGAAAACTATGCTGATTAACTCTACAATTAACAGATCGAACCAGTGATTCTCATGAATGTGCACCCGTTCATGAGCAATGATGTTCTCCAGCTCATCTGTGCTTATATATTTGGGATTAATGAATACAAAATGAAAAAATGAGAAGGGAACTTTATATCTGCTGTTTTCAACGATCTTCATATCATCCGTTATATAAAATCCATTCTTATGGATACTTGTCAGCAGGATTGCCACCTGCCAGATTAACCTGGCAAGGAAAAAAGCCACCCCCATGAAATAGATACTACCTAAAACTTTCCCAACCATACCCGTATGGGTTATACCACCAAGAGATCCAATAAACCCGGTATGCCCCCATACTCCGTTGTTATCCCCTATCACTTCATTGAAGGGCAGCTCAACCTCGTACCGTATCCGTATACAAGGAAGAAGGACAGACAGGATCATTGAAAAAATGAGATAGTAACGAATCACCCTGAACAGTGTTACTTCTCGCAGAAAAAACCAGTAAACCAGGTACAATACCGAAAGGCTGATGGATGCCCGGATAAGAAAATCAATGATTGCATTCATTTTTTGCTTTTCTTTTCATTCCTTAACTCTTCTTCTGTCTGATGGATCATATCTTCCAGTTCCTGGATGGAGAGATCATTCATCCTGGCAAAAAAGGTTGCCATTTTGGGATATGATCCGTTAAAATAATTAACCAAAAGGTTAGATAGTTGAAATTTTGAGTATTCAGCTTTGCCAATGACCGGTATGTAAAGATGCGTATTGGCTATTTTCCGGTGAGTTACAAACTCCTTCTTCTCCAAAACCTTTAATACCGTCGCAACCGTTGTATAAGCCGGTTTCGGATCACTGAAATGATCCACGATATCCTTCACAACCGATTCATTTAAATCCCAGAGGATCTGCATAACCTGTTCTTCCGCCTTTGTTAAACGCTGAATGTTTGCCGTCTTTTCTTTCATTCGTTTCATGACGCTAAATAAATAGTTAACATAACCAGGGAAAATGTACGTTTGTACGATAAAGGTGTGTCCGGTCAAATTTCTCTTCTCAAATATAATACTATTTTTATAATAGATCTACTATTTTTATAGTATTTTTTAATATTTTTTTCAACAGAACACATAACTCTCATTTTATGTGACCCTTAGCAAGACCAATTACGTTATCCTATTCTGATGTCGAACTCAGGGGGGGCAAGCAAGTGTTTTTTCACCGAGCACTGGCTGGCAACACTGACCACTGCAGACCGGTACTTCTCCGGGAAATCAGCCGGGCATTCACTTTCATATTCTCCTCGAAAAAAACTTCAATCGGGCAGATGCCAGGCCAGAAACAGATTGGAAGCAGTTTCTGTTTTTATTGTCCCTGTTTTTCCGGGTACTTGACTTTTGCGGTTATAAGTCGTAAATTTAGTTGTTCTCAAGCCTGGTTAATGATCATTGATTGCAGGTGCTATTAACATATCAAAAAAAAATAAATGTAAAGGAGGAAAACACATGGCAACCTATTTTTTATTCGGAAAATACTCGTCCGATGCGACGAAGGGAATGAGCACAGATCGAACTGCCAAAGCCAACAAACTATTCGAGAAGTATGGCGGGGAGATTAAATCCATTCATGCATTGCTGGGAGACAGTGACCTGGTCATCATTGCCACATTCCCAGGCACGGTACAGGTGATGAAGGCCTCCGTGGCTGTCAGCAAATTGACGGGAATTGCCTTCACAACATCCGAGGCCATACCCGTCGAAGATTTCGACAGGATGATTTCGGATACCTGATAAACCGGAAGTATTTGTGTGGAATATGCGTGGCAGTTTGTCCGGTTGGGAGGTGAGAGCTAACGGTGGAACTCAGCAGCGCCTGGACCAGCCTCGATTCAGCGCACTATCGATCCCGGCGTCCGCTTTAGTGATTTGTTAGATTGCATACGATTAAACCATAGGCAGTTACTAACACGATAAACTCGGAAAGGTTGTATCAAATCATCAATATAATGGAGCGCTGTTTTTCTCAATACTCTCTCACGTTGATTCATAGCTCGGAGACCTATACCTTTAGCTTCTTCCGGGATACTAAGTTCCACGATGATCTAAGAGTAACAGTTTCATATCCTTGTTCCCGTAGGAGACGATGGGTTCTTTTTGCAGGACAACACCATATTCCAAGTGAGCGACAAAGGCTTGAGCAACCTCGTCCTGATGAATATTCCCCCAACCAATGGAGTCAGGGATGAAGCGAGTAAGGACGGTTAGCCACTGGGGAGTATGTGCATAACCCACAATCATTCCAGGCTTGAAAACAGCCAGTTTTTCAAATCCGACCTCAAGCACTGTTTTATACTTTTTACCCATAACCTGAATGCCCTTGATTCTCGAGGATGCATGGGTTTCCTTTATACCAACAGCGGTCAAGAGCTCAAAAATCTCGATCCCAGCGGTCTTACAGCCTCTCGCGTATTTGCCCAACATATTATACAGGCTTGCAACGTGTTAGGCAGTATAATAAAGGAAGATTTCCGTGTCATGCGGTATATTATGTTACATTTATATAGATTTAACCGAAAAAATCTAACCAAAAAGAAGAACATATGGCAATTCATGAATTAGAGAGGATCCCTGCCAGGGAGATTATCCCGGGATTTCTTGGCAGATTCATTCATACGGAGCGCGTAACCGTAGCTTTCTGGGAAATTCGTGAGGGAAGTGAACTGCCGGTGCATGCACACCCTCACGAACAGGTCACCATTGTACAGGAAGGAAAACTGTCAATGACCATGAATGATGACAGCAGAACACTTGAAAAAGGGATGGTGATGACCATTCCCTCCAACGCAGTACATTCCGGCAGGGCACTAAACGACTGCAGGGTTCTGGATATTTTTTGCCCTCCGAGGGAGGATTATACATGATGGGCTAAAGCCCGGTTTATTAGTGTTCCCTGAACCCCCGGCATGAATGCCGGG
>CAZXGG010000042.1:6174-31732 GCA_964640125.1 uncultured Rikenellaceae bacterium | reverse complement strand
TCCGCTGATGGTTGTTTCAGGTTTTCGTTAACCTCCAGGGCAATGGTCATGCAATTGTCAGTGACGAGTGACGAGTAACGAGTGACGAGTGATAAGTTCCGGGGAATTCAGAACTTAGAACCAAGCAAATAATCAGTTTTCACCTGCTGGCTAGGCACGGCATCCAGCATCCATATTTTTTTTACTCTCTGCCCCATGCCCCATGCTCTATGCAAAATACACTCATTATCCCTCTGCCTACTGCGGACTGCGGACTTTATCCCGTAACCCGTACCCCGTATCCCGTAACGGCTCACTGTTCACTGCTCACTGCCTGCTTCTAATCCGCAATCCCTATCCCGTAACTACTCACTACTTACATCCCTCATCCTTCCTCCATCCTCCTTCCATATCAATTAATTTCTGTACCTTTATATAAAGAGATTCTCTAATGCAGGTTCATAAAATGGGGTTTATACATCGATTTGTATTTATTGGAGTGACTCTGTTTTTTTCTGAGCAGGTAATCCTTTCCCAGGTACGGATATTTGAAAAGCAGGATGTTATGGATCAGATCCGGAATGGGATTGACCATGTCTACAATTATGATTTTCAGGGAGCTGACTCCATATTCCGGCAGGTGGAAAACCAGACTCCCGGACATCCGGTGAATCCCTTTTTACGAGGGTTCCTCATCTATTGGGAATCCACACCAATAACCCCGTTTGAGCAGAGATCCGGCGAATTTGTAGCGGAAATGGAGGAGACAATACGCATCTGCCAAAACATGACTGATAAGAATGAGGAGGATGTAGAGGGAATCTTCTTCGATCTGGCTGCACATGCACTCCTTCTGCTATACTATGCCGATAATGGTGACAGCAGGGAAGTGCTTTCACTGGTTATCCATACTTACCGGCGCCTTAAACAGGGGTTTTATCTGGACCAGAAATTCGCGGAATTTCGGTTCTTTACCGGTGTTTATAATTACTACCGCGAAGTATACCCAGTCATTCATCCCGTCTATAAACCCGTCTCAGTGTTCTTCCCCCAGGGTGATAAGGATGTTGGGTGGAAAATGCTCCTGTGGATCAAGGATAATTCTGTTTTTTTGCGGGCTGAAGCATTGTACTTCCTCTCCCATATTGCCATGAGTATGGAGGATAATCCTGAACTTTCGCTCACGTTTACAAAAGAAGTGCTTGATATCTTTCCCCATAATAACTTCTTCCGAATAAGGCATTTGCTCGCATTAAACTCGGCATGTAACTATACAGAGATCAAATACCATATAAAGATCCTTCAGCAAGACATTGCCACAGACCGGTTTGCAGCCATGGCGTGCCTGATATTTGGCGGCATTGTGCAGGAAAAGCTGGAAAAGAATGATAAAGCTGCTGAGCAAAACTACCTGGAAGGATTGAAAATAGCTGAACAGTATGGTATCAGGGTCGATAACTATAGTGCACTTGCCCATTTTGGCCTCGGCAGAATTTATGAACGACAGGGAGACAGAAAATTGGCTCGGGACCACTTGAAAGAGGCAAAATCACAGGCTAAATATGACTATATACTGAAAAATAACTGATCAACCCCCTTCGTTAATGGTATGGTTTTTGATCCGGACTTCCATGCACTTCACCCATACATGAATAGATAGAAATAATTCTTTTTTATTAATTGATAACTCTTTATATATTTGCACCTTCACTTTATTAACTGTTTTATTTACTAAAAGATAAAAATCATGATAACGAAATCATGGAAACTTGGTAAGAAATGGATAGCCATTTTTCTGACACTTATTACCCTTACAGGTTATGCACAAACCCAAAATGATGCGATCGCTGCCTATAATGAAGGGGTTCAGCTTTTACAATCCAATGCCGCTGAAGCACTTGCTGCATTTGAGAAATGTATCGGTATTTGCCAAACGCTTGGTGAAGAAGGCGATGAAACCAGGGCTCTAGCTGAAATTCAGATCCCTAAATTGCATTACAGCATGGCTAGAGAAGATATGCAGGCTAAAAATTATGAAGAAGCCATTGCAAAATTCAACCTGGCAATTCAGTCAGCAGAAGAATATAACGATCCCAAGGTGAAGGAAAGTGCTGAGAAGTTGATCCCGCAATTACATTACATCGTTGGGAATGCATACAGCAAAAACAACGAGTGGGAAAAAGCACATGCAAACTACGATAAGGCTATTGAATACGATTCAGTGTACACCAGAGCATACCTTGGTAAAGGATTGGCATACAGGGAACAGGATGATGTTGAAAACATGAAGGCCACACTGGATAAGGTTATCGAACTGGGATTGAATACCAACGACATGAAATCGGTGGAAACAGCAGAAAAAGTGATGCAAAATACCTATTTCAATGCTGCTGTAAAGGCGCTCACAGCTCAAAACATGGATGAAGCAGAAGAGGCACTGGAGCTTACTATCGAATATGGGAACCAGATGGTAGATGCTTTTTATCAACTGGCTAAAATCTATAATTCAAAACAAAAGTATACCGAAGCCATCGCGAAAATCAATAAGGCGATTGAATACGAAACCGGTGGAGATGAGGAAAAGGCCAAACTCTATTATGAACTGGCTACTTCCTATGTTGGACAGGGAAATACAGATGCTGCCTGCGAAGCCTATAAAAAAGCTCTCTACGGAGCGTATGAAGAGAATGCCAGATACCAGATCGAGCACGTGCTGAAGTGTCAATAAGCAACGGATATTATTCCGTGTGTACACACGGAATAAGTTAAAAGGTATCAGTTATACGTTAAAAGGAGGCAATGCCTGAGTGGTGTTGCCTTTTTTAATATAATTTCCCATTCTACAATTAACAATTAACATTTAACCTTTAACAGCCTATCAACCAATAATATATAACTTATTAACCAATAACTTTTAACTTCCTTCCCTCAACGAAGCGATCTCCCCGAGCAATTCAGGGTTTTTCTCAATGGCATTTCCGACCACAAGGATGTCAGCGCCTGCCGCGTAAATATCAGCGGCATCCTCTTTACTCCGGATTCCACCTCCTACAATTACGGGAACAGTTACATGCTGCTTTACACCCTTGATAATGGCTTCAGGTACCCGGGTCCTGGCACCACTTCCAGCCTCCAGATAGATGAGTTTATACCCCAGCATCTCTGAGGCAAGAGCAGTAGCAATGGCAATATCCGGCTTGTCAGAAGGGATGGGTTTTGAGTAGCTCATGTATTCAACCGATGTTGTAACACCACTCTCAATCAGGATGTAAGCAGTGGATATGATCTCAAGATTGCTTTTCTTTAACAGAGGAGCTGCTATGATATGATTCCCGATTAAAAAGTCAGGATTCCTTCCGGAAACCAGAGATAACAGCAGAATACCATCGGCATGATCGGAGATCTGGAGAAGGCTGCCGGGAAATAAAAGCACTGGAATGGAGCTGTTCCCTTTAATCAGATCAATAACCGGATCAACCGGATTGGAAATCAGACTCCCTCCAATGAGAATGAAATCGATCCTGTTCCGGCTGGCAACCCGGAGCGTTTCGATCAGGGAATCCTCCTCAATCTTATCCGGATCAACCAGCAGGGCAATCTGTTTACGCTTCCCGGTTTTATGCAGTATCGAATCGTATATCATGGTTCTAATCAATGAAATGTGAAATCAACAACCAGACATCATTCTTCACAACACCAGACAATAATGTAGTTATCGTGTTTGAAATAGTGTAAATCAAAATCCTCTTTTCTGGGGACCGTATCCAGATGCCCCTTGATTACTCCCTTTTCATTGACCTGGAACGGACTGATTAACAGGCTTTCCCTGAAATTAAGGTTCGGCTTGTCACACAACTTGTACAGTGCTTCTTTTGCACACCAGTGAATGTAAAGATGATATCGTTGCAATGCTTTATCCTCTGTAATGTATTCATCCTTGCTAATAAATTTATGTGCAACTTTGTTTATCCTGTCCGTCATGTACTCCATATCGATACCAACCCTTTTGTTCCGGCTCAACAGGATGGAGGTTAAAAGATACGAGTGAGTTATGCTGATATTGAATGATTTATCCCTGAGATAAGGCTTGCGGGTTCCGTTATAGATAATCTTTGCTGAAGGATCAGTCATTCTGGTGAGAAGGGAACGTACACTGAGAAATTCTAATTTACGTTCCTGATTTCTGAAGCTCTCCAGTGCATGGACATCAGAATCTTCAAGGTTCAGGAATGACCGTAAGGTATCATAATCCTCACATATCTCCCATACCCCCATCATACATCCTGTGCTTAACTGTTTCCTAATAATCAACCCCATAATTAGCCTCTTTACGCAGGGTTAAATATAAAACCAGTAAGTTACATAATTTATCATAACTATATACGATGATCAGTGAAAGGATTTCCAGCGAATGGTTTCAATCAGATGAATAATGTCTTCCCGAAAAAAATCAATGACCGGAGCCAGTGAATCGGAATTTGGCTGAAGATTAAAGTACAGCGCTCCCCTGACAAAATGGGTAACACTATCGGTAACAAAGAATTGAACGGATGATGCAGCATCTCCCGATATGTCATACATCACCCCGTATACCTGGTTTTCCTCATCGATAAAAAGCCTCTCGTTAATGGCTTCTGCCTTGATCGTATGCTTGTAAGCCAGTGTATGTGAATCTTCCAGCAGAGCACCGATATTATCGGAGATGGGTTTATAACTGATATGAATCTTTCCCTTGTATTGGGGAAATTCAATGTTCATCCAGCAGGGTTCTGATAAATAATCGCTATTCGGCACAATGGTCCCGTACCTGGGGTACTCGAACGTATAGGGACAGGTATCATTATAAAGATGATACTCTTTGTCAGGGAAATCAATCCGGAAATATCCTCTCGGTTTGGGGGTGTATTTTCTTCTGCACCCATCCTGGGTCATCATGAGAAGAGAGAAAAAAAACAGAAGACCCACAACAGAAAAAGAGATATCAGACTTATTCCATTTGGTAGTTTTCACGGTCAGATACGATATCGTTTAAGGCGACCTCAATCTTTTTTATCCTGCGGTTATCAACCGATATTATTTTGAATGTAAAATGGAGATAGGTTAACGTCTCATTCTTTTTCGGGATTTGACCTTTGATCTCGAGAATTAGTCCGGCAAGCGTATCGGCTTCCCCTTTTATTTCATCAAAAATATCAAATTTTGAATTGGTGATTTTATAAAAATCGTTCAGCAGTGTTTTCCCTTCAAAAATGAACGTCCTGTCATCCAGCTTTGTATATACGGCTTCATCCTCATCCGATTCATCTGAAATCTCTCCAACAATCTCCTCCAGAATATCTTCCAGTGTAATGATCCCGTGCGTCCCGCCATACTCATCAACCACAATAGCCATGTGTATCTTTTTCGATTGAAACTCGTTCAGCAGATCGTTGATCTTTTTTGTTTCCGGGACAATATAGGGAGGCCTTAAAAGAGATTGCCATTTAAAGGTATTGGTCATGTGAAGGTATGGAAGCAGATCCTTGATATACAATACTCCCTTAATGTTATCGAACGAGCCTTCAATAATGGGTATCCTGGAATATCCGGATTCAATGATCTTTGGCAGCAGTTTACTGAAATTGGTGTGAATATCGATGGCAAATACGTCGACCCGTGATCTCATGATCTCTTTCACATCGATGTTCCCGAACTGGGCAATCCCTTTCAGTATCTTTTCGTCTTCATCGATTTCAGTTGTGGGCAGATCCAGTGCCTCTGAAAGATCATCCATGGAAAGGTTCTGCTTCTTCTTCGAAACCCGCCTCTTCACAATGGAGGTAGAATAGATTAAAATGGCACTGACCGGCCGGAAGACCTTTTCCAGGATGTTCAGCGGATAGGACATGATCATGGCAAACCGGGGGCCGTTTTGAGTAGCATATAACTTGGGCAAAATCTCGCCAAACAGTAGCAGAAAGAAAGTTACGATCACCACCTGGAAGATGAATCCAAGTACCGGATACTTTGAAAAATTGATCAGCGCAAATGAGCTGGGTTCGGATGATGGATCATAACCGAAGAATAGTGTGGAAAGAATAACAATACCAACATTTACAAAATTGTTGGTTACCAGAATGGTTCCAAGAAGCTTTTCCGGGATGCTGATCAGTTTGATGACCAGATCGGCACGACCCGATCTCCTTTCTTTCAACTGGTTTAAATCAGAGGGACGTAATGAGAAGTAAGCTACCTCAGAACCGGAAATAAGGGCTGATACAAACAGAAGAATAAAGAAGATGATCAACCCGATAATAGCGCTTAACGAAATAGGGTAGAATGCAAAATCGATATTAGCAAGAGATGCTAACGATAAAGGATCATCCGTGTCCAAAACGTTGATGTTGTTTTAGAAAAAATGTGGTTAAAAAGGTAAGTCGTCCGTTTCCTCAGCAGGACCATTGCTATCCTCAAAATCGCCCTCCGAGATTTCCTCTTCCGGTGGTGTGGTATCAGCTGGTGAATCACTGCGCTTGCCAAGCATCTGCATGTTGTCTCCGACAATCTCTGTCGTATACCGCTTGTTCCCCTCTTTATCATCCCATGCCCGGGTCCTGATCCGTCCTTCTATGTACAACTGAGAACCTTTCTTGACATATTTCTCGGCAACCTCTGCCAACCCCCTCCAAAATACAATGTTATGCCATTCCGTCGTGGTTACTTTCTCACCGTTTTTATTGCGGTATGTTTCACTCGTTGCAAAAGGGAAATTGGCTACGGCTACTCCACTATCCAGGTACCTCACCTCCGGATCTTTTCCGACATTCCCAACTAAAATAACTTTATTGATTGACATCTTCAGATAATTACATTCATGACAAAATTAAAAAAAATAACAGGTTTATCAATAGCTCACCGCTGAATTTGATGCCTTCGGTTTCTGATATATTGTAGAGACGTGATTAATCGCGTCTCTACAAGCGTGAATTCACGATGCATTAATTGGTTCCGGACTCTATCTTTTCTGCCTACTGCGTACTGCAGACTGCGAACTATTCCTTTCCGTCACTCCGTCCTCTCATCCCTTTTTCCTGGCTTCGTCCTCCGTAGCTGCGTAATTTGCTGCGAAGGAGGAGCCCAGCACTTTTACTTACTTTACCAATTGTCCATCCCACGCTCTCTTCTTTCATGCTTGGCATATATTTAATATCGATGTACTCAATAACTTACTAACCAAATAACTCATTAACCTACTTCACCCTCTGCCTACTCCCTACTGCAAACTACAGTCTACCTGCTCTTTTTCAATCCGCAATCCCTGCCTGCCAGCCACAGGCTGGTAAACAGGCAGGCAGGCGCAATCCGCAATCCATAATCCCTCCTTCGCCCACCAAAGCTTGAGCGTTGAGCGAAAAGTAACGGCGGATCGTCTCCCAATCTTTTAACTTATACACTTATAACGTATAACTCTCACCCAGAAACCGTTCAATCAGCTTTGGAACAGGGTATTTCCCCAGGTCACCAATCGGGATTGACAGGTATTTTTCAATGAACAGGGGGGAAGGAGATTCGAGGGTAATAATGAAAAACCGTGCATGAATTCGCTGATGACTTAAGAGGTGTTTATCGGTGTCTGACACCGTAATAACGACCGGTTGCACTTCTGTGAACAGGGCATTCCATTCCGCTGATCCGGGAAGATTATGCTTCGGTATTTCCGTGGAAGTCTCGATTAATGGAAATTCATACAAACCCTTCCAGATGTCGTTGCCTTCCCTTTTCCTGATCACTGTATTTTTCCCTATTTGGATGAACAGGTAGTTGAAATAACGGTCCCTCAATTTGCCTTTTTTGCCGGTTACAGGATATTCCTCCACCTTTCCATTGCGGTATGCCTTGCAGGTTGAACGGAAGATACAGACGGGACAACCGGGATGCTTGGGGACACATTGGATGGCGCCAAACTCCATCATTGCCTGATTATGCAGACCCGGCCTTTCAGGATTCATAATCTCTCCGGCGATTTCATCTACTGCTTTTTTTGCAGCAACCGTCCCCTTTTGGAAACCGATCATGAACAACCGTGTGATCACCCTGAAAACATTGCCATCAACAAGAGGAACGGGTTCGTGAAATGCCATGGAGGCAATTGCTGCAGCACTGTACTCTCCAATGCCCTTGATCGTAATGAGTTCATCATATGAACCGGGTAATTTACCATGATAATGCCGGATTAACTGGCGGGCAGCTTCGTGAAGATGCCGGGCACGTGTATAATATCCAAGCCCCTGCCACAATTTCATCACTTCATCGGATTCTGCTTCGGCAAGTGACCGAATATCAGGAAATGCCTGAATAAAACGTAGATAATAGTCAATCCCTTGTGCAACACGGGTTTGCTGAAGAATAATTTCTGATATCCAGATTTTATACGGATCTTCCGTCTCTCTCCACGGTAGATTCCGCTTATTCTGCTTGTACCAATCGATTATTTTTTCGCTGAAACTCACGTAACCACATGATTTTAAAAAAATTGTTTCTAAATAAATAAAATTTTATGTAACTATTTCTTTTATATTTTAAAATCTTTTATATTTGCACTCCTGACATTGATCACTTTGTAATATATTGATAACTAAAGATTTTAAAAATGACTAAAGCAGACATTGTAAACGAAATTTCGAAAAATACCGGTATTGAAAAGGTAACGGTTCAGAAGACTGTAGAGGCTTTCATGGAAACGGTAAAAGATTCTCTGGTAAAGGATAAAAATGTTTACCTGAGAGGATTTGGAAGCTTTATCGTAAAGAAAAGGGCAAAAAAGACTGCCAGGAATATTTCAAAGAATACCACAATCATTATTCCGGAACATTTTATTCCTTCATTCAAACCTGCCAAGACATTTGTTAACAAGGTAAAGAATAATGTAAAAAGGTAATTGCATTGTTCGTACGGATTTACCGCATTTTTTGTATTTATGCCAAGCGGAAAGAAGCGAAAGAGACATAAAATGTCAACCCATAAGCGTAAGAAACGCTTAAGAAAAAACAGACACAAAAAGCGGAAATAATTTTTTTTCGCACATTACCCGCATATATGAAATGTTTAACGATAAACCTAAAGAGCTGTTCGGTTCTTTAGGTTTATTCTATTTGGGAATGCAGACAGGATTTTTCTGGATAGCGTACATCAGAATGAAGTGGAGACCAAAGATTTAGTAATTGACGTAACTTCCTCTGAAATTGCCATAGCCCTTCTTGAAGACCAACGATTAGTAGAACTTAATAAGGAAAAAAGCAATCTTCAGTTTACTGTCGGAGATATCTACCTGGGCAAGGTAAAAAAGATCATGCCCGGACTGAATGCGGCATTTGTCGATGTCGGATTTGAAAAAGATGCTTTCCTGCATTACCTCGACCTTGGAGCACAGTTTAAAACCCTCTCTAAATATACCCACATCGCACGGGATAAAAAGAGCAGGCTTCCTGCATTCCATAAATTCCGACCTGAACCCGATATTGATAAAGATGGAAAAATCGCCGGTGTCCTTAAACCAGGACAACCGGTACTGGTGCAAATAACAAAAGAACCCATCTCAACCAAAGGACCCCGGTTGGGATCCGAAATATCCATCGCGGGCCGAAACATCGTCCTCATGCCATTTTCTGATAAGGTCTCGGTCTCTCAAAAAATTGAGTCGTCAGAGGAAAAAAACCGGTTGAAAACACTGATCCAAAGCATTAAACCCAATAACTATGGTGTGATCATCCGCACAGTAGCAGAAGGGAAAAAGGTAGCTGTACTGGATGCTGAACTGCGTAGCCTCATGAAAAAATGGGAGAGCGTGGGACAACAACTTAAAGAGAGTAACCCCCCGAAATTGATCCTGAGCGAATTAAGCAGAACATCTGCCATATTGAGGGATATCCTGAGTGTGCAGTTCAATAGCATTCATGTCAATGATAAAACCCTGCAGCAGGAAATTAAAGATTATATCAAAACCATCGCACCGGAGAAACAGAAGATCGTTCAATATTTTAAGAGAGAAGCCAATATTTTCGACCATTTTGGTGTCACAAAACAGATAAAATCCCTCTTTGGAAAAACCGTATCCTTTAAAAATGGCGCTTACCTGATCATTCAACATACCGAAGCCCTGCATGTGATTGATGTAAATAGTGGTACCCGTTCCAAATCGGGAAATAACCAGGAAACGAATGCCCTCGAGGTAAATCTGGCTGCTGCTGAAGAAATTGCCAGACAACTCCGGCTGCGTGATATGGGCGGAATTATTGTTGTCGATTTTATCGACATGCAGTCGGCAGAGAATAAACAGCTGCTGTTCGATAAAATGAGAGAGGCAATGTCCTCGGATAGGACAAAACACAATATCCTGCCCCTGAGCCGGTTCGGATTATTGCAGATAACCAGACAGCGTGTGCGCCCCGAAATGAACATCGAAACCGTCGAAAAATGCCCAACATGCAAAGGAACCGGAGAAATCGCACCATCAATCCTGTTTACCGATGAGCTCGAAAACCTTCTCGCAGCTGCCATTTTGAAATATAAATTGAAAAAACTTACCCTTAAGGTCCATCCCTTCGTGGCAGCCTATCTTACAAAAGGACTTCGCCCAATCAGGAAAAGCTGGAGTGGCAAAATGAACTGTCAGATAAAAGTGATGGAGACACCCTCCAATGATCTTCTCGAATATCAAATACTGGATAGTTTTGGAGATGAAATCATCGATGTCTGACCTCTGTCGAAGCTAATTTGTTGTAGTCATGAAAAGAAAAACAGCACACTCGATAGTAACGGTTTTTTTCCTCTTCTCAATCATCTCCGGTGCACAGATTATTAACCCGGTGACCTGGGAATATTCTGTTGAAAAGATCAATGAAGAGGAAGTTGAATTGGTTTTTACTGCAAATATTGATATGAGCTGGCACCTCTATTCGCAGGATATCCCTGAAGGAGGACCGATACCGACCCGTTTTGTTTTTGAAGAATCATCCCGGTTTGAGCTTCTTGGACCGGTGGTTGAGATAACCGAACCGGAAGAGAAATATGATCCAAGTTTTGATATGACGCTTAAACTCTTTAGTGGGAAAGCGCTCTTTAAACAACGGGTCAAAACCAGGGGTACACGCAACGTGAAAATTAATGGCTATGTTGAATTCATGAGCTGTGATGATCACCGATGCCTTCCTCCAAAAGAAGATGATTTTGAGTTTGTTATTGGCTCAAAAACAACCGGGACTCCTGCATCAGGCGAGGTCCTCCCATCGGATTCCGGGGAGACTTTTATGTTTGAAAGCCAGGTTGACCTGACATCTGCCGAACCGGTGGAAACTCCCGCTTCAGGAAAATCAATATGGGGGTTTTTCCTCTTTTCAATACTGGCCGGTTTTGCCGGTATATTAACTCCCTGTGTCTTTCCCATGATCCCAATGACAGTGGCTTTCTTTTCCCGTGGATCCGAAAACCGGTTGAAATCCATTGTAAAAGCATTGACGTTTGGGTTTTCAATCATTCTGATATACACATCCATTGGATTGATCGTTTCACTAACCAGTGCCGGTGCCGATTTTGCCACCAGCCTCAGTACACATTGGATCCCCAACCTGATCTTTTTCCTGCTCTTCCTTGTTTTCGCCGCTTCTTTTCTGGGTATGTTTGAGCTTGTGCTGCCATCCGGGCTGGTTAATAAAGCTGACAGGCAGGCTGAAAAAGGGGGGTATCTCGCTGCCTTCTTTATGGGGTTAACAACGGTCCTTGTCTCCTTTTCATGCACGGGACCCATAGTCGGTGCATTACTGGTTGAGGCTGCAAGCGGAGAAGTCATCAAACCAACCATTGGAATGTTTGGCTTTGCCCTGGCATTTGCCTTGCCATTTACCCTTTTTGCCATCTTCCCCTCCTGGCTGAACAGCCTTCCAAAATCGGGCGGATGGCTCAATTCGGTTAAGGTAGTACTGGGTTTTATCGTGCTGGCTTTCGGAATGAAATTCCTCTCCAACATGGATCAGACATACCACCTCGGATTATTAAGCAGGGATGTCTATCTCGCTATTTGGATCGTGATTTTTACACTGATGGGCTTTTACCTCCTGGGTAAAATCAAATTTGCACACGATAGTGACCTGCCATTTATCGGAGTACCCAGGTTAGTCCTGATTATCGCAACCTTTGTTTTTGTGCTCTACCTTATCCCGGGTCTTTTCGGAGCACCTCTGAAGGCAATATCCGGGCTGATCCCGCCACTCGATTCACAGGCATTTAATCTTCCGGCATTGATCACTGAACATTCGGGAAGTGGAAAAACAGAAGAGGGTAAAGGGACATTCACCCTTTGTGAAGATCCGAAATATACCGATTTTTTAAGCCTTCCATACGGATTGAATGGTTATTTCGATTATGAACAGGGACTTGAATGTGCCCGTACACTGAATAAACCCATATTGCTTGATTTTAAAGGACATGCCTGTAGCAACTGCAAGGAGATGGAAGCAAAGGTCTGGTCCGATCCACAGGTATTGAAGCGACTGAGGGAAGACTATTTGATCATCGCACTCTATGTTGACGACAGAACAAAGCTCCCGGAATCGGAATGGGTTATTTCAGAATTCGATGGGAAAGAAAAAAAGACCCTGGGTAAAAAATATGCCGATTTTCAGATTTCCAGGTACAATGTAAATACACAACCCTATTATGTGCTCATTGATTACAATGAACAGTTATTGACCATTCCCAGATCCCATGATCTGGATATCAATGAATACATCGATTTTCTGGATGAAGGACTGAAAAATTTTCAAAACAGGTAACATTACCTATTCAATTTGTCCTACATAACGGCTTCTCCGGGTGAGGGAATACGCAGTGAAAAAACCGAGGGCTCCGTTGCTGATATTCCCAGTTATGCTGGCAGGAGCCGATTCAAACGGACCATCCGCATAGAGTGTCTCCTTGATAATTGCCAGACAATATTCGTAATACTCCTCTGTGATGGATGCCATCTCAAGAGTAATCCGGTTTCCTGGCCTGGCTTCAACCGATTGAACGCGTATCCCGCTCAGGTAGTTCCCGTTAATCAGATCATCATTTGCAAACTCGAGTTGTGTGATGTTTTTTGACATCAGGATAAAATCTTTGTAAACCTTCCAGAAATAATGATCCCCCGGAGTTGAAGGCTCCTGGGTGAATAGTCCGATTTCATATACCTTTTCATTCGTTTCACTTCTATAAAACACGATCGAATCAATGGGCTGTACCGAAGGCATTACCGAGGTTGCACTGTACGTTTCGCCATCCACACTGATCGTCAGTGTGTAGGAACTTCCCGGAATACCGGCAAAAACAGCATACGTCAGGTAAATACCGGGCGCATTTTCATAAAGGGTATAGAGCGTCGATGAATCTTCAATGGTTACGGTTGCCCCGCTGACCATCTCAGGAGGCAAATCAGAGAAGTAGGGACTGCTTCTGGAAAGCAACACAGAATGCTGCTTTGCTTCGCTGGTAACATACCCTTCAACAACCAGTTTTACAGGCGATTCAAAGAGATCAACATCAATCTTCTCCGTGCAACCGTACAGAAAAAACAGGACTGTTATGATCAGAAAATACCGCATGCTCATGAAGTTAGTTAAAACCTGAAATTATAGCTAATTGACGGGATAATGGGGAACATATATAATTTATAAGCTTCTGTCATTTCCGGGTTGTCCTCGTTTGATTTGAAAAAGATAAGCCAGGCATTTTTGCGGTTGTACACATTGTATATTGAAAAACTCCACTCCCCTGTAAACCGCCTTCCCGGCTTCTGTTTGCCTTTTAAACTGGCTGCTATATCCAGCCTGTGGTAAGCAGGCATCCTGAATTGGTTCCTGTCGGTAAAAACAGGAACAACAATGGCACCATACCTAAACCTTCCTGTGGGATAGGTAACCGGGGATCCGCTGGCATATACCCAGTTGAGGGAAACGGTCCAACGATTCGTCAGCCGGTACTGGCTAACCAGGGCGAAATCATGCAACCGGTCATAATTTGCCAGAAAGATCTTATTGTGATTGACACCATCGATCTTCATTTCCGACCGGGAAAGTGTATAGGAGATCCACCCCGTTAATTTTCCCTCATCTTTTTTCACGATCGATTCAAATCCATATGATCTTCCCCAACCAAACCGTAACTCCCCTTCCAGCTCCGGATTGAGAATGATGTCTGCATGCTCCTTGTAATCAATCTGGTTGTACATCTTTTTGTAATAACCTCCCAGCGATAGTTCAAGCACCCCAAACAGTGCATTCCGTGTATACCCGAGAAAATATTGATTGGCACGCTGTGGTTTGATGTTTGGACTGGATGGGATCCAGATGTCTATTGGTGTGCCTGCTGTTGAATTGGAGATGAGATGAAGATTCTGATGTGACCGGGAAAAACTGGTGGTGATTACGGATAACGGACCGGGTTTAATGTTGATGCTCAGTGTGGGATCGATATTAAAATAGGAATTAAAGATCGTTCCCGAACCGTAAACAACCGAATCTATGGGTTCGTAATGCTCATCAAATCTGTAAACCGTGGCTTTTCCCATGTTCTGGAATAACGTCATCCTGATACCGTATTCCAGGTCGATCCATTCGGTTAACTCCTGGTTGTTAGAGAGATACAGGGCATACTCGAGAGCCTGTGAAGGGGGTATCTCATAATCAATGTATATCGATGTCTTATCAGCAGGCTGAATGTATCCGGGACGGAACGAAAAATAGTTCACATGCATTCCGAACCGGATCGTATTTTTGGGATTGGCATAAAACGAAAAATCATACTTCAGCCCCACATTGGTGATGGAGGAGTTCCATTCCACACCGGAAAGCGTCGTTGTCTTCCCAAGCTTGTATTGATAACGGCTGTAGATCAATGACAGATTAGAGAAAAGCCGCTCGGTAAACAGGTGATTCCACCTGAGACTCCCGGTGAAGTTGCCCCACTTCAGGTAATAGGTGTTCTGGTATTTGAACACGTCGCTTCCCATGAACCCGGAAATAAAGATCCGGTTTTTCTCATTCACACGATAATTTGCCTTCAGGTTGAGATCGTAAAAATAGATCCTGTTATCCTTAACTTCCTCATTCGACGATAAGGGAAGGAAAATATCAGCATAGGACCTTCTTCCCGCAAGGAGGAAAGAACCACGATTCTTAACAATGGGACCCTCCAGCATCAGTTTGCTGGATATTGTTCCAATACCTCCGGATCCGCCAAAATTATTCTGGTTCCCGTTTTTAAGACGGATATCGAACAAAGAAGATAACCGGCTGCCATATTTTGCAGGGACCTCTCCCTTGTAAATGTGAACATCCTTGACGATATCATTGTTAAAGACCGAAAAGAAACCCATCAGGTGAGAAGCATTGTAAATGGGTGCTTCGTCAAGAAGTATCAGGTTCTGATCATAACTTCCTCCCCGTACAATAAACCCTGAAATGCCTTCACCCGGTGCCATAATCCCGGGTAACATCTGGATGGCTTTGGAGAGGTCAGCTTCCCCGAGCAGGGAAGGAATCTCTTTGATCGTTTTTGATTGAAGCCAATGCGTGCTAACGTCGGTTTTTTGAAATTTCCCTTCGTGAAGATCCGATCTGATCACCACTTTCTCCAGATCCTGAGCCTCTTCTTCGAGCAAAATGCTGTATCGAGTGTTCCCGGTAAGTTCAAGCGTATCCTCAAATAGCTGGTAACCGATGTATGAACACCTCAATTGATAACTTCCTTCGGGCAGTGTAAGAGAAAAGAACCCATAAATGTTCGTGACCGTCCCCACTGACGGATCTTCAATGTAAACGTTTGCTCCGATAAGTTCTTCACCACGTGTATCCCTGACATACCCGCTGATGGTATATCGCTGTTTTTTCGTGGAGGGAACCTCCTGCGTTTGCCCTGAAATAGAGATCAGGAAGAGAAGCCATATAACCGCGAACCTGTTCATCCGAAATTGGATATCAAAAGTAATGCTTTTTCATTTATGGAGAACAGGTATCCATGCGCAACAGTGGAATATGCTGATTTTAGCTAATTTTTCGGCAGCGGGAGCTTTCTTTTGCCGTAGGCATTCCTTCGGAACCTACCTTTCTTTTGCGGAAAAAGAAAGGTAGGCAAGCCGATTGTGCCGAAAATTAGCTAATCTCTGATTAGCTTAAATTTTCTTCCAAAAGGAATGCCTTTGGCAGAGCATCCTCGAAATGGATATTGAATTGAAAATTCAAACCATTTCGGGAGGTTCGGCGCGCAGAAGAATGGCCTGCCCTGTGAAATAATGAATTGCAAAAACACTACGCATAAGTGTAAACTTTTATTTCACAGGGTCTGGAGCACCACGGTCCAATTAGGGTCCTCTCATGAACAAAGGTCCCTGCATTACGCCGGATGACAGGTTTGGCATTTCAAACAACAAAGCAGTTCCGGCGATTTTATCTTGCGTAACGTATACCCCGGCTTGAAAGCCGGGGCTATTGGTTTTTCCCGTTAGTTCCGAAGGTCCGAAGGACTCCTTTGGAGAATCCCTACGGGAGGATCACTATGTAACAACCACTCTGTGTTTAATATCCCCAATCGTCCGCCAGGGCGAATAAACCGCCTTATGCCATAGGCATCACTATGTGATAAGAATTGCATATGAAAACCGGGACGCAGGGTAATGGCCAAAAAGATAAAATGCTGTTTGACAACGCCTAACTACCTGCCCGTCCCTGTCTGCCAGCCACAAGCTGGTAAACCCTGTCCGCGGCAGGCGGTCAGGCGGGCGATACCCGATTCCTCAAAACTTACCCAGCTTCAGCGTAATGCCCATATTGAAACCCCGGATAACATTTGGAGGAGCAATGTTTGGGTTATCAGGATCCATTGGTTCAGAATATTCCAGTTCGATATCTGATGTGAGAGTATAATAGGCTCCAATAGCAATCCTGAAATGTTTGAGGATATTAAATTCCAGCTCTACTCCCGGTTCGATCATCAGGAAAAAGTCACTATCTTCAATTGAGCTGTCTGTAAATCTATCCTTTTCCATTGAATATGCGATACCTCCAACACCGGCTAGCACCGGAAAAGAGACATGCACGGGAAATCGCGGCAGGATGATCGGTTCGATCAGTAAACCACCATATCCACCAATGAAATTTGCTGTTTCAACCGGTAAATAATAATCATCTTCCTTCGACTCATTAAAAAAGAGCTTTCCGCCAAGTCCCACGGCAAGGCCATGCCCCGCAATCCATCCGCCACGGAGACCAAATTGCATACCATGCTGATCTTCGATCTCTACATAGTTGAAGGAAAATCCGGTGTAGTGCCCTCCCGTTCTGTCCTGGAAGATCGTCTGGACTTCAGTTCTGTCTTTTTCTTTCTTTATTTCTGCTCCCTCTGTCTCTTCCTGTGCACTGACAACCAGGCTCCCAAACAGGAATAAAAGGAGGAATGATACAATAGTCTTTTTCATCTTTTCGATTGTTAAATTTGTTAAAACCAGTATTTTATGGCGAACCCGATATCGAATGGATTGAGCTGGACCAGGCCTTTTACATTCAATTCAAAGAACGGTTTGCAGTCCAGACTGATTGCCATTGGGAATTCGCGAAAAATGTATTCAATGCCAACATATCCGTCCACTCCGATTAAAGGTAAGAATATTTTTTCATCATAATAGTAATCTTCGAACATGAATTTCTGGTGGTCAGTATACATGAAACCAACATGCCCCCCGAAACCGAAACCGAATATCATATTGTCGGAAAACTCAAGAAATGCAGGACGAAACCGTTCACGTAACAGGGATACCTGTACCCCCCCTCTTCTGAAACTGACGATCGTTTCCAGTGAAATTTCCTGGTCGAGAAACTGTCGATAGGTAATGCCGGATGAAATTCCCCCACGCAAACCGACTGCACCCGAATATTCCTGGGCAGATGCGAGCAGACAGGTGGTGGATAAAATGATCGTAAGTAAATATCGTATTTTCATTGTTGAGTATCTATTTATGAATAATGGTGATCGTTCCTTTGAGAGCCGTTACCCTTACCTTGGAAGAGGTTTCAGCATTTCCAATTTTACCATAGGTGTTCATCTCCTTCTCATCTTTATCAATCACCTTCTCTTCGATGACTCCTAATTTTTCCGGATAGGTAAATGTAGCATTCGTATGGTTGACATCCACCATGTAGGAGCAGCCCGAATCAAAGGTCAGATTGATATCCGTGTAGTTTGAATTGATATTCAGGAATGAAAATCCCGGCTGGATGTGCTCCATATTCAGACTGCCATACTTCATGGTGAAGTTGAGTTCGCTGGTCATGTCATACACATACACATCAGAGAAATAGGTCTCCCCGGACAGGGTTTTTGTACTGTTGATGAAGAGTTTATCCCTTCTTGAATTCAGGGTAAGATCATTGACCTCTCCGATGTCCACTTTGGATGACCGGCAGAAAAGGTTCAGCTTTTCAGCCCTTTTTACCTCAAATTCCGAGTAAGCAATATCCAGTTTACCGTCCTGAATGTAATTGATCACACCATCGCCAATCTCAAGGTTGATCACGGTATTCCCGGTCAGTTCATTGGCCTTAAGGTCTCCATTCGAAAGATTGAGGCGGAGATCCCCGACATGGTCATCGATGTATACATCGCCGTATTTATTGTTTATTTTTAACTCGATGTTTTTGGGAACCTGAACCGTGTAGTCAATTCCCACCACGTTGTCTGAGAGAATGATCGTCTCTGCCAGGTCCTTTATGCTTTCGAAAAGACTGTTGTATCTTCTTCCGAATTCCGTCTCAGCAATGACATAGTAATCCGTGCTGGTAAAATCAAAATCAATGTTGTCTATGATATTATTCAGTTTGCTGAGATTGTTTGATTTGACCGTAAGCTCAATATCTATGCCAACTGAATCTTTTTCCCAGGAAACGATATGGATTTTGCCGTATTTATTAATGATCTCTACGGAAGTTGAGGAGCTAACGGGAAAAATTCGTTCAATTCTCTTGCTTTCAGTAAACGATTGTGCCTGCAAAAAATTGACGGAAAGCAGGAATAGAACAACAGGAAACAGGATGGTTTTATAATTCATGGCTATTGTTTTCATCGTTTTTCTCTCCTTCGGCATAGTCGAAATGTTGCAGAAGATCTTCAAGAATCGTCAGTTTGATCCGGTAATTCTGTATCAGAGCTTCCACAACCTCTCTGTTAGAAATATTATCCTTTAAATCTTTCTTAAGCTCGTTTTGTATTGAATCGATGGCTTGAAAATCACGGATCAGTTCATTCTCAAGCCCGGGATATTCGGTCAGGTAATCCTTCACATCCTGGAATTTCAATTGAAGCTGGGAAGTATAGTAAATTTCAGCTTCCTGAAGTTCCGGGATCATGATCTCATTGCGGTTGGCAAACCTGAACCTGGAGAACGGACCATACGGCTGAAAAAGGTATTCGGCAATGAGCAGGGAGAGAATGAAAACGATCCCTGCTGCAGCGCCCCTCCATCCAATCACCCTCCAGTTTACCGGTTTTTCTTCTTTCACCTTCCTTGCCGGTTTGATGGTATGCCAGATCCCGGGATCCGGGTCATAAACATCAAACTGCTCCCGATTTTCCCGCAGGAATTTTTCCAGTTTATCTTCTTTCATGCTTCTGCATTTAATAGTTCTTTCAATTTTGCTTTTGCCCGGTGAAGCTGCGTTTTTGATGTGGATTCGGTGATTCCCATGATATGTGCTATTTCACCGTGGTCATATCCTTCGAGCAAATAGAGGCTGAAGATTACCCGGTATCCATCCGGAAGCTTTGCAATTGCCCTTTGTATTCTGTTAACATCCAGCTCATTATCTTCAAATTGCACCTCCTCCTGATCATATGAGGTCAAATCATCTACAGTTGATATTTCAGGATTCCTTCGTTTCAGATGGTTTAAGCATCGGTTCACCACTATTCTTTTTAACCAGGCACCAAAAGTTGCTTCATACCGGAATGTGTCGAGTTTTATGAACGCTTCCGTAAATGATTCCTGAAGCATATCTTCTGCATCTTCCCGGTTATTCATCATTCGCATGCATACATTATACATGGCTTTTGAGTAAAGCTGGTAGAGCTTGTACTGGGCACGGGAATCACCCGTTTTGCTTGCCTCAATGATCTTTTTGTGTATGTCCAGCTGAACCTCTGCCAAGCTATTCTTCTTTTCGTTATTAATGACAAATCATTTTTCCCGGGGTTGCATGGTTACCCCTTTTTTTTCATCAGCATTCTGCTCACGGTGTATAGGATCAGGAACAGGGCCAGAAAATCGCTGATGCGCCCGATGTAATCACCATACCGTACATAAAAGGTTTGCTTGCTGTTCAAATTGAGTGTCGACTGGATAACATCCACCGTCCACCAATCCGTTGACTGAATAATTTCCCCTTTTTGATTTATGAAACAGGAGATGCCGGTATTCGCTGAACGGGCTATGCTTCTGCGGGTTTCGATGGCTCTTAATCCGGAATAGGCAAGATGCCGCCGGTAACCGGCACGGTTAACCCACCAGCCGTCGTTGGTAAGAACAAACATCAGGTTGGCTCCGTTTCTGACAAAACCACTGTAGTACTCTCCAAAATCGGATTCGTAACAGATGGCAGTACCAACCTGTACACCGGTTGAAGGATCATTCAGTGTGGTCCTTTCTGCCTGCGTTCCAAAACTGCCCGATACGCCTCCAAGATCAATGATGAACCGCTCCATGAAACCGAATACCGCGGGATAAGGCACCCTCTCAACACCACTAACCAGCATCGATTTATGATAAAATTGAATATCCCGTGTGTGGCCAACCTGTATTGCAGTATTGAAAACCTCATAATAAGCAGTTGTGTCACTGAATTTCCTGGCTGTCGGTGGAAGCATTTCATCAGCCTCACATCGTCTGAAAGAAATGATCCCGGTAACAAACCGGACTGCCGGAAACGGCTCGATGAAATCCCTTATCCGTTTTATGCTGTGATTTTTATTCATGGAACCCAACCAGATGCTATCGCCTATTGCAGTTTCGGGACCGACAATGTAATCTGTTTCACTGTCGGTCAGGGAATCGGCAAGAGACAATAAGAGGGTGAGCTGTTCCTCATTCGAACGGGTGCCAAACTTTTCACTGTATGGGTCAATGTTTGGCTGGAGTATTACGATCGATTGAGGATTCGTTTTCTCCTGGTAGGAATAAAAACGGTAGAGTGAAAAAAGCATTGGTAAAAACACAACCAGCAGAACAAGCCCGGCCCGCAAGTTTCTCACTGGTTTTTGAGGTTCAGTTTTCAGTTCCTTCAAAAAGAGAAAAAGAAGAACGTTGATTACCAGAAGCCAAACCGTTCCTCCAAGAACCCCGGTATATTCATACCACTGAATGAAGCGGATCTCATACGCCAATCCATTACCCAGGTTTAACCAGGGGAAATTGAGCTCACAATTCAGGAACATGTGTTCGAAAGCAATCCAGTAAACAATAAAACTGATGTAACCGACGCGATTTCCAAACTGACGGTGGGTAATGTGAAAAAGCCAGAATGTGAATGACATGAGAAAGCTATTGACTATAATGGTAGCCACGGCACCGATGATTGTAGCGTGATAGATCCAGTAAACCGAAACGATATTCCAGAGAATAAATGCAATGGAGGAATAACGAAAAACAATGCGTGAACTGCAGGTTGACCGGTTTTCATACAGAAAATGCTCAACAAACAGGAGGGGTATAAAACCGAAAAAAAGAACAAGCCCGGAAAACCAGCTGAACCATCCAAGACTCAGCAGCAAACTGCTGGAAATGGAATACCATAATAATCTTTCTTGCTTCATCTGATCCGGATTGCATTCGATGGATTCAATCCTTGTCATATTTTATCGTTACCAGTTTCTGCTTATTGACCAGGTATACGCCAACAAGAATGATCGCAACCCAGAGAAACTGGTCAAGGGTAATCTTTTCACCGTCAAAAATTCCCCAGAAGATAGCAAAAATGGGCGTGATGTAGGTGACTGAGGTGGCAAACAGGGTAGTGGTGTATTTGATTAGTATGTTAAAAACAGCAATGGCTATGGCAGAGCTGAACAGCGCAAGGATAGCAATAAAACCGAGATTTTGCAGGTAATCAGGCGTTGTCAGAGCATGCGAGAAATCAGTAAAAAGAAGAGAAAGACCGGCAAAAGGACCAACAAGGAAAAATCCGAGACTGGCTATGGTTACTCCGTCCATGTCCTCCAGCTTGTATTTTATCTCATTCACACTGATTCCGTAACAGAGAGTCGCTATCACGATGAAGATAGCATACCAGTTAGCCTGGTACAACAGTCCGTTGGATCCTCCGTAAACCAACCCGATAGCCCCGAATAAACCCAGAAATACCCCGATGATATTGATCAGCTTTACCTGGCTCCGGTACAGGATCAAACCGATAAGCAGGGTAAACAGGGGAGTCAGGGAATTGAGGATCCCGGCTATGGCACTGTCAATCTGTGTTTGTGCCTTGGTAAACAGGAATGCAGGCAACCCGTTTCCAATAAAACCGACAATGAGTAGCGATTTCAGGTTTTTTTTCGTGATCTGTCGCAGCCTGGTAACAGAAACCGGAAGGAAGAAAAGAAAGGCAAAAAAAAGCCTGAAGGCACCAACCTGATGGTTTGTATACGATTCAAGCCCCTTTTTCATTAAAATGAATGAGGTCCCCCAGACGAAAGAGAGGAAGAGAAGAATAACCCATTGCCATGTCTTCTTCGTAAGATCCATGAAAAAAATTTCGGTAAAGATAATTAATAATTACAGCTTACATTTTTACGGTTCCATTTAAATTTATAAATTGATCCCTGCCGGGTTGCTAAACCCATTGCTCAATGGAAAAATCATAATGGTGAACCAAAAATGATTGATTTATTTTATTTACAAATAATTACAAAATTTTAAGCTGTGAAAAACTATAAGATCTATCTGGGGGGCGATTTCATAACCACCGACCAACAGCTGCCAGTGAAAAACCCCTATACCGGTGAGGTTTTTGCCACCACGTACCTGGCATCTGCCGGAGAACTTGAAAAAGCCATCCAGAAGGCTGAATCAATCCGGACAAGGCTTGCAGAAATGCCCGCTTATCAGGTCAGCGAAGCACTCTTTGAGATTTCCGGAAAGATAAAGAAGGGTAGGGAGGATTTGGCGAAAGTGCTTGCAATGGAATCGGGAAAACCCATGCGGTATGCCCTGGGCGAGATTGACAGGGCAGCACAGACATTCCTGGTAGCAGCAGAGGAGAGTAAAAGGATACCGGGAGAATACCTCTCTCTCGACTGGACCCCGGCAGGTGAGGGAAAAGAGGCATGGGTAAAATATTTTCCCGTTGGACTTATTGCGGGTATCGCTCCTTTTAACTTCCCGATGAATCTTGCCGTGCATAAGATTGCTCCTGCACTGGCTTCCGGAAATCCGATCATCCTCAAGCCCGCCCGGTCAACTCCATTATCGGTACTGGAACTGGCCCGCATCATCGATCAGACATCCTTTCCGAAAGGGGTACTCTCTATCCTGCCAATGGACCGTGAATCGGGAAACCAGCTGGTTACGGACAACCGGTTTAAGATGCTCACATTTACCGGTTCTCCCGAAGTGGGGTGGAAGATGAAAACGGATGCAGGCAAAAAGAAAGTCGTCCTTGAACTGGGAGGGAATGCCGGGGTGATCGTTGCTCAATCAGCCAATATCGAAAAAGCGGTTGAACGGTGCCTGATCGGGGGCTTTGCTTACTCCGGACAGGTCTGCATCCATGTGCAGCGAATTTACGTTCACGAATCCCTGTTTGACGGATTCGCTGAGAAATTCGTTCAACGTGTCGAACAGCTGAAAGTGGGAGACCCCCTCGATCCTTCAACGGACATCTCTGTAATGATCGATGAGGAGAATGCAGAACGAGTCAGTGAATGGGTCGGGGAAGCTGTAAAAACGGGTGGGAAAATTCTGACCGGAGGGGAAAAAGAGGGCAGCTATTTCCAACCGACCGTTTTAACCAACACAAAAAATGAGATGAAGGTTTGCTCACTCGAAATTTTCGGACCGGTCGTTACACTTGAACCGTTTTCATCTTTCCAACAGGCTCTGAATGAAGTGAATAACTCCAGGTACGGACTGCAGGCAGGTGTTTTTACCAGTTCACTCACGGAAATGAACCAGGCATTCAACCACCTTCAGGTCGGTGGAGTGATTATCAATGATGTTCCGACATTCCGCGTAGATCATATGCCCTATGGCGGTGTAAAAGATTCCGGACTCGGCAGGGAAGGGGTTAAATATGCCATTCATGAGATGCTTGAACCCCGACTTCTCGTGAAAGATAAAAGATGATCGGCTTTCCGATGCGTTTATCATTTTATCCGGGCAGGGTTTTCGATTATTTTCGATTAATGCCGTGAAGACGCCATGCATGGCGTCTCTACATTGAATACATTTCCGATGCAATATTGGATTTAGGATATAAAGATCACCAGACGTATTCATCCCCCCAAACCCCCCATTTCCTCAAAATAAAACACACTTTGGCTTGTTATTTGATATCAATCATTATCTTTACGAAATTTTTATCATCTCATTACACCTTTTGGTCAGTACTGAGTGGTTGGAAGAAGGAATTAATTTGTAAAAGCAAGGAAAAATGGATTTCAGTTTGTTGATGAAAGGGTTACTGATCGGGTGTATCGTTTCTATCCCACTTGGACCAATGGGACTTTTGGCTGTTCAACGTACGTTGAACAAAGGCCGGGCATCCGGATTCTTCTCGGGCATGGGAATTGCCACTGCCGACGCGATATTTGCTCTGGTTGCAGCAATTGGACTGACCTTTATCATTAACTTTCTGAATGAACAAAAACTCTATTTCCAGATCCTGGGAGGAATTGTCGTGCTGCTTATCGGGGCAAAAATATTTATTGCAAATCCCATCAAACAGCTGAGAGCTTTACGCCTCAAGCGAGTCAGACCGCTTAAAGATTTTCTCTCCATTCTTCTCCTGGCGCTTTCCAATCCACTGACTGTCCTGATGTTTGTAGCTGTATTTGCAGGCTTAAAACTTGGGGGCGACCTGACCAGCTTTGGAGGTGCATTCTTTGTTGTCTCAGGAATATTTATGGGCGCAACATTCTCCTGGCTCTTTGTTAGCTCAATCATTACCCATTATAGAAAAAAATTCCGCCTGAGGGCAATTTTCTGGTTCAATAAACTGGCCGGTGGCACGATCTTTTTCATTGGATTGGCTACCATTTTCAGCCTTTTCCTCACATAGTATTAATAGAAGGTACTGCTTTTGATTCTTTTTTCAATTCCTGTTTTAAAATAGGGAAAGATATTTCCATTCCCTGTATTAATCATTAATTTTATAGCTCCGTCATTCATCAGATATACCATAAAAACTACTGCAAGATGAAACATTCGAATAGTTACCTCCGTTTCAGTGCCCTTTTTATCCTGGGTTGTATCATTGGATCCTGCCAGGTCAGTGAAGAACAACTCGATAAAAAAGCACAGAAGATTCATGAT
>CAZXGG010000042.1:0-6074 GCA_964640125.1 uncultured Rikenellaceae bacterium | reverse complement strand
ATCCTGCCAGGTCAGTGAAGAACAACTCGATAAAAAAGCACAGAAGATTCATGATAAGGTATTTACAATCGACACCCACTGTGATACACCCATGAGACTGTTGAGGTCGGATTATAATCCGGGAGTGAGAAATGACCCCCGCCAGGGAGGAGGGAAAGTCGATTTTGTCAGGATGAAAGAAGGAGGATTGGATGCGATCTTCTTTGCTGTTTTTATTGGTCAGGGTGAGAGAACACCCGAAGGGAATGAACGGGCAAAAAATATGGCACTGTCGGTGTTCGAAGCGATAGAAAAAACACTGAACGAACATTCCGATCTGGCTGAACTGGCATTGGATCCCGACGATGGGTATGAGATTGAAAAAAAGGGAAAAAGAGCAATCTATGTTGGAATGGAAAATGGCTATCCCGTAGGCAACGACCTCAGCCTGATTCAAAAATATTATGATCTCGGAGCACGCTACATCACCCTCTGTCATACGAGCAACAATGATATTTGTGATTCCTCAACAGACCGTCAGGGGCCCGAACATGGCGGATTGAGCGATTTTGGCAGGACGGTGGTACAGGAGATGAACCGGTTGGGAATGATCATCGATGTGAGCCATATATCCGATGACTCATTTTACGATGTGATCGAATTATCCACTGCACCCGTTATCGCTTCTCATTCCTGCGCCCGGGCAATCTGTGATAATCCCAGGAACCTGGATGATGAGATGCTGAAAAAACTGGCAGCCAATGGCGGCGTTATCCAGATGTGTATTCTTAGTTCTTATGTGAAAGAACCTGAACCCTACCCGGAACGGGATTCTGCCTTTGCTGCCATGAGGGATAAGTATAGAAATTTTAACGAACTGTCAGAGGAGGAGATGGATAAAGCCCGGTCGGAATGGTATGCTCTGGATAGAGAATACCCCCAGAAACTGGCAACGGTATCGGATGTGGTTGACCACATTGATCACATTGTTGAAGTTGCCGGAATCGACCATGTGGGAATTGGTACTGATTTCGATGGGGGAGGGGGAGTTGAGGATTGCTTCGATGTGAGCGAGATGGGGAATATTACACGTGAACTGGTTAGAAGAGGATACCACCCGAAAGAGATTGAAAAAATTTGGGGCGGGAATTTTATGCGCGTTTTCAGGGAGGTGGAAGCGATTGGCAAAAAGAACTCCTGAACAGAATAAATCAGTCCCCAAAACTGATGCCAATTCCCCGGGCTGTCTTTACCAGGGATGAATCCGTTTGAACCAGCTTTGCCTGGCAAATTACTTCTGTCAGGGGTACGGAGACAATATCCGGATGCCTGTAGGCAACCATCTCTCCGAATTTCTTTTCCATGACCATCTCAAATGCCTTTACGCCAAATTCAGTTGCCAGGATCCGGTCATAGGCAATGGGTATACCCCCTCTCTGCAGGTGACCGAGGACCGTTTCACGCATGTCCGCTTCGAATCCAAGACTCTGAATCTCATGTTTCAGCCGCACGGCCGCACCGCCCAGCTTGAAATTTTCATACCCTACCTCCTGACTCTTCTCACCGGTGATAGCACCACCAATGGGCTTCGACCCTTCGGCAATGACAATATTGGCAAATCCCTTTCCTCTGGTAAAACGGGATTCGAGCCGTTCAACAACCTTCTTCACATCATAGGGTATTTCAGGGATAAGGCATACCTCAGCACCCCCTGCAATAGCAGCACTGAGAGCGATCCATCCGGCATTCCTTCCCATGACCTCCAGGATCAGTACACGGTTATGACTTGCCGCCGTAGTGACCAGCTTGTCCACCGCTTCGGTGGCAATCTGAACGGCCGTCTGGTAACCGAATGTAAAATCGGTTGCCCGTAGATCGTTATCAATGGTTTTTGGTACTCCGATGATGTTAAGCCCTTTTTCAAATAGCTTTTGAGATATTTTCTGAGACCCGTCGCCACCAATGTTGATCACTGCATCCACACCAATATACTTCAATTTCCTGATCATCTCATCCGACCGGTCGACATAGTCCCATGTCCCATCGTTGTTCTTTACCGGCCAGGCAAACGGACCCCCTTTGTTCGTGGTGCCAATAATTGTTCCTCCCCTGACGTGGATACCCGATACCATTTTTTTGTCAAGAATGACCACTTCAGTCGGTTCTCTCAGCACACCATTAAAAGATTGAATACTGCCAATCACTTCCCATCCTTTTTCCTGGGAAGCCCGCTTGACAATTGCGCGGATTACCGCATTCAGCCCGGGGCAATCACCCCCACCGGTTGCTACTAATACCCTGTTCATACTAATCTTTTACCTTTTGAAATTTTAGCGATTTCAAAAGCCAGTCAGGCAATGTTTTCTCAGGATCCCTCTTTTTCAGATTAAGATACCATCCAATCTTTTTGAATATTGGAATTTTATGGGTTTCAACAAATTCAATCAGTGTCCCGTCAGGATCCTCAATGTATGAAAAATGCCCCGCTGCTTCTCCCATATCAAAACTGTTCCCTTTGAAGTTCTCGAAACTGTCCACGGTGAACGGAAAGTCTTTCTGCTCACATGCTTCCTTTAATCGCTCCATTCCATGAATATCATAACAGAGATGAATAAATCCCAGGTCACCCCAGAACCGGTCCCTGAATATCTTTTCCGGTTTCCGGTCAATACTGCTGATCAACTCCACCTGGCTGTCCCCGAAAAGCTTGCTGAAGCCACCCATCCTGCTCTTACTGTGCTTAAGCAGTACACGCCTGATTTTAGAGTCACCCCCGGAGATACCCGACAAATCATCAAACACACCGGTTTCATCATAAATGACTTCATCATACCCCAGGATTTCCGAATATACAATGCGGGCTTTTTCAATATCCGTGACACCGATTATGGCTCCGCTGGATGCTCCGGTTGGTTTATTCTCCTTCCTGAACCAATCAAATCCTTTTTCAAATTGAAATAAATTCCCGTAGGGATCTCTGACAAAAAAATGATCCCTTCCACCTGGATCCGTTCTGATACCATCGACAAGATTCAGGTTATTGGATTGGAATAGATGGTATGTTTTGCTTACATCCTTACACTTCATCTTTGCTGCAAAGATCCCAAGATCCCCCAGCTGGATATCAAACACCGGTGGCTGCGGATCTCTTTCCGTGTATTGCCAGATTTCAAATCCTCCACCTCCCTGTAAATTAAGGGTTAATGCGGCATGCCGGTTTACCGGTTTTCCACCGGTGTATTGCAGCATCAAATCCGCCACCGCATTTTCTTCGAAGATCCGCACATCCATCCCAAAGTTCTTTCGGTACCATCTCCATGCTTCATGCATGTTGTTGACACCAATGCCAATTTGCTGTATACCACTGATAATAACTCCTTGCATAATGGAAATTTTTATGCGAAGTTACTAATATTTGATGAAAATTTCAGGTGGGATCTATTTTTGAAGCAATTCTAAAGAAAATAGAAGGAAGGAACTTTTTCAGGTATACCATGATCCGCTCTTTCCCCCCAATTAACGCTTCCTTCCTGTTTTTACGAATGGCTCGCAGGATTTGCCTGGCTGCTTCTTCTGCGGTGATGCCCGTTGCCTGACCGGTATCCATTTTCCCGTGCTGGGTTCCGTCTTTGGTTAACGCATGAACGGAAATATTGGTCTGAACCCTTCCGGGAACCAGAAGGGTTACCCGAATGTTCTCTTTCATCGTCTCTATCCGAAGCGTTTCAAAAAAACCATGCAGAGCATGTTTGGAAGAGGAATAGGCAGAACGTAGGGGAAAACCAAACTTGCCTGCAATACTGGTGGTGGCAAGAATGTGTCCTCTACCCTGGGCGATCATGTATGGTAGTACAGCTTTAGTGAATGCAATGGTGCCGAAATAATTGATCTCCATGATCTTCCGGTAAACCTCCATCGGGGTCTCCTTTACCAGCGATCGTTGACTGATACCCGAAATGTTAATCAAAATATCGATTCGCCCAAATTGCTTGATCTGGTCACTGACAAGCGTGTCAATGGCATCCATCTCGGTGAGATCAAATTGTACGATATGACATCTCGGTCTGCTGTTCGCATCACAACTGTTCTGAACCCTTACCAACCCATCGTAATCTTCCGAGGAGGCAATAACGGTTGCACCGTGCCTCAGCAATTCATAGGTCAGGGCTTCCCCAATGCCCGAAGATCCCCCAGTTAACCAGACAACCTTATCCTTGAAATCCATAGTTCCTAAGATTCTGCTTTACGATGAAAGATTCGGTTCAATGATGCGATCCATCACCGAAAGAACCTCATCAAATAAATTTTTTAATTCTGATAACCTGCCGTTTTTCCTTACCATCATGAAATTATACCGCCAGGTGGCAATGATCTTTTTAGCATGCAGGTAATAATGAAATGCAAACAGACCTGTAACCGGTATGCTTACAATGTATGCCACTACAAGCCACCAGGGATGGATAAACAGGATGATTAGAATAAACAACAGCAGGTACCAGATCTGAAAAAGCAGGAACGAGATAACGAATTTAAACGAGTTGTGAAACATCACATCTTTGATGGGCCTGACCAGCCATACCGGGATTTTATAGGGCAGGTAGTTGTGGATCAATCCCCAGATATAAACCGGGGAAAGTAAAATCAGCAACAGGCTCTTCAGGATCAGTAACGGAAACGGATGAACCTGCCTGTTGAATAACCAGAACCGGAGGTTGAACGATCGTATCCCCAGGCTTAGTTTCCTGACCTTTGGCTTTAACTGCTCCAGAATACCGGGGGTTTTTTCCGATACCTCATTGAGTATATTGACCATTTTCTGATCAGCAAAGAACTTGTCCGGCTGTTTCCGCGGTTTTTGCGATAGATGCGATGACATTCGATAATGGTAAAGATCCCTTAACGTGTCAATCAACTCATAGAAATCCGGGTTCTTAATATCGATCATTAGCTCTCTAAACCTTGCACTTAACTCCTCAAGCATTTTATTCATTCCCCGTGCCGGATTCTCTTTGTACAGATCATAAAAAGCTGATAGCTCAAGTGGCTCTCCAAAGTTAATAACAAGCGTACTGCGAAAGTTGACATAACTGCCATAATCAATGCCAATAGGTATGATTTTTATGTTCAGATTGAAATCATTTGCCTCTTCTGCCTGAAAAGCGATACGGGCAATCCCTTTTTTTAGTGGCTTCAGGCGTCTTTTTCCCTCGTGATGCCCCTCCGGCAGGATGAACAGACCATTCTTGTTTTTAATCACATCGATGGTTTTAAGAAAAATGGCATCGTTGTTCTTTAATGCTGAAATACCATCCCGTATGCGAAAGACGGGCATTATTTTTAGGAAATATAAGATCCTTGCAATGAACGGCTTCCTGAAAATGTCTGACCGGGCAAGAAATACAGGCTGCTTTTTTAAATAATACAGGGGGCCGAGAATATCCATCAGGGCATTCTGATGAACAGCTGCATAGATCAGATGCTCATTTTTGGGTATTTTTTCCCCGTTCAAAACAACGATCTTTTTGTTAAATCCCCAAGTGTGCCAGAAACCACTGGCCATTTTCAGAAGAGTATAATTCAAGGACCATTTTTCGATATTCTCCATTCCCATTGCCGCCAAAAATTTGGTATGGTTGATGAATGTTTATTAAATGCATGAAGCGTGGAAAGATAGTAAAAATAAGGCTAAGGCAGAGGCTAAGGCTAAGGAAATACCTGTATAATTTCAGTAATTCACGAATCGTAGAGACGTTGCATGCAACGTCTCTACTTTGTTAATATCCTGCACATCAGGATTATATGCGCATAAACCCCGGTATTTCAGGTTCTGATTTTACCAGCCCCCAAAGCGGACGCCACCCTGGGTTTAGTATAAACACATAAAAATCGGTCCAACTGCGTTGCTATTCAGCGGGAAAACGTTTCACGGTCCGGAACGCTTCAAACGCCCATTTGAACAAAAATCGGAGAACCGGGAACTGTCCCGATGGCATCCCTTACGGGAAATGTTATAAGTTAATTGTTATTGGTTAATAGGATTTTAAGCAGACTTGTCCAGCAACAATTAACAATTAACAATTAACATTTAACATTTA
>CAZXGG010000041.1:0-32890 GCA_964640125.1 uncultured Rikenellaceae bacterium | reverse complement strand
ACCCCTGGAAATTCTGAAGGGATTTTAAATGAAACTTACACCGGATATATCCCGCAATAATTACTATGCATTTATCTGGCATACCTCGTTTCTTGCACTTGCCATGAATTTTATGGACGTGGATACGGTGATCCCTGCCATGCTTGTTGAAGCAGGAGGCAATGGATTGCACGTTGGTTTGATGACAGCTATTATGCTTGGCGGATCAAGCTTTACACAGCTGATATTTGCACCCTTTGTCAGCAATTATGCATACAAAAGGAAATTTTTATTGCTGGGCATCAATGCAAGAATCTTATCCCTGCTGCTGATAGCTTTCATGCTCTATTTTTCATCTCTGATCATGGGCGACATGATCATCTTGATGTTATTTATTCTGATCACCTCTTTTTCACTGGGTGGAGCATTTGCCAACATAAGCTACACCGATATTCTGGGTAAGTCAGTTATGCAATCTTCGAGAAAGCGGTTTTTTTCCGTAAAGCAGGTTGCAACAGGAGTGATATTATTTTTGTCGGCTTTGTTCGCTAAAAAAGTACTCACTCTTCAGAGTTTCCCCATAAATTATGCCCATATGTTTTTCATTGGATTTCTTGCACTTTTTATTGCATCTCTGGGTTTCTGGAAATTAAAGGAACAGGTTCCTTCCCGAATGGTTGTGAGAAATCCGGGACATTTTCTTTCATTAATCAAAGTAGAATTGGGACAAAACAGAAAGCTGGGTTATTTCCTGGGATTTATCAATACCATGGGCATAAGCATCACCTTGTTACCTTTTATCATGCTGTATGCTAAAGAATTGTATCATACACAAAGCCAAGAAACCGGTTTGTTTTTGTTGTTTAAAGTGATTGGAAGTGTTGGTGTCGGATTACTTCTCTTATTACTATCCAAAAAATATAGATACCGGTATTTATTATATGGGAATGTTTTCCTGGTCATTTCGGTAACCCTGATTCTAATGATAACATCCAATGCACCCCCGTTCAGATTCATCTTTTTAACCGGAGGAATCATCTATTCGATCTATAGTATATCCATGAACGGGGTGTTACTTGAAGTGTCAGGAACCGATAACAGGGCTCTTTATACTGGTATTGCAGGAGCAGGGAATGTGTTACCCGCACTCTTTCCGATCCTGGGTGGCTGGATCATTGAACGGTTTGGATTTCACCTCTTCTTTTCTTTATTTGCATTATCAATTATATCTTCCCTGTTTTTTATTTATAAATTAAATTGTAGAAAATGAAGCTGTTAATGATCTATTGCAACCATTTTGCCTACAATCCTTCAGTGAGAACCCTTGATGTTTCCGATGAAAATGCCGGGCCTGCTGAATTTGATAATATTCAGGCGGCATTTATACAGGTAGAAGAAGAGGATCAGGAAAAGGAAGTTGAGGTTGCCAGGAAGCTCATAAAAAACCTGAAATGGATCTGTGGGAAAAATGAATCGGGGAAAAAGATTATCCTTCATTCATTTGCCCACCTTTCAGAAAGCAAAGCTCCCCCAGAGTTTACACAGGAGTTTTTAAATCACATTGACGAAAGGCTGGCCAATTCGGGATTTGAGGTTCAGCAAACCCCTTTTGGGTATTTTCTTGACCTCCTGATAGATGCTCCCGGATTTTCATTAGCCAGGGTCTTTAAATCGTTATAATGATGTACAAATACCTTTTCGGGCCTGTGCCTTCAAGACGGCTGGGAATATCTCTCGGCGTGGACCTTGTACCGCACAAAGTGTGTTCCCTCGATTGCGTTTATTGTGAATGCGGAGCTACAACAAAACTAACGTTAGACAGGAAAGAATATATTCTTTATGACAGGGTGATCAAGGAATTGGATCACTATTTTACCCATAATCCGGATCCGGATTACATCACCTTTTCGGGATCGGGAGAACCAACCCTCAATGTCCGGTTTGGAGATGTAATGGAGTTTATTAAACAGAGAAAACCAGATATCCCTGTAGCGGTCTTGACCAACGGAACCTTGCTTCATCAAGAACAGGTACGGAAGGAACTACTGAAGGCGGATGTTGTGCTCCCTTCTCTGGATGCGGCTACAGAAACTACCTTCAGGAAATTGAACAGACCGCATCATGACCTGAATCTGGAGGAATATATCAGGGGACTCGAACAGTTCAGGAAAGAGTATTCCGGTAAACTGTGGCTTGAGGTATTGATCCTTCCGGGATACAACAATGATGAAACCAATTTGAATCATCTGAAGGTTGCGTTCCAAAAGATCCAACCGGATAAAATTCAGCTGAATACACTCGACAGGCCTGGAACCATGAATGATTTATCTGCAGCCGATCAGGCAGAATTACAACGAATTGTCGACTTCTGGCAACTCGAAAATGTGGAGATCATCGCCAAACCACCGGAACGTAAAAATATTAAATCGTACAGGAAAGACAGGGAAACAGCCATTCTGGAGACAATTTCCAGGAGACCCTGTACCCTGGAGGACCTGGCAAAAATCCTAGGATTGCATGCCAATGAAGTGAATAAATACCTCAGTGTTCTGGAAGCCAGCGGTAAAGTAAAAACGGTTAGCCAGAAAAGGGGAGTATTTTATCAAACAGTAAAAAGTCAATAAAACGGTGCAATTCCACGGGAAGCCTTCTTGGTCCGATATTGGTTCACAATGCCGCTGACGGAATCGGAACGGTCATCTACATACTTTTCAGCATCGGATCCGGCAGTTAACCCGAAAAATTCTTTGAATTTTTCGTCATTATTCATGCTGAATGCATGAATAATTCGGGTTAATTCGCTATTTGCGAATCATTTTTTACTCTTTCGTTTGTAAAAAAAATACTCATCCATATCATCGATCTCGCCGGTTTCAACATCACCATATTTTCTGAGGGTCATCAGGTAGTACATCACTACGTCGGAAGGGATATTGATCTCTTCGGAAATTTGAGGAATAGTTTTGGGTTCCGATTCAAGGGATTTCAGGATCAGTTTTTTAATATCGGCAAACTCTTTTCTTTTTGCTTTTAGCTCTTCAGAAACCGTTCTGG
Source organism: uncultured Rikenellaceae bacterium (assembly GCA_964640125.1). Taxonomy (GTDB): domain Bacteria; phylum Bacteroidota; class Bacteroidia; order Bacteroidales; family VadinHA17. The sequence goes on along the minus strand of CAZXGG010000041.1, from coordinate 29,857 downwards.
TTTCTTTGATAATGTCGATTGTTTTTGTAGCCATTTCTATTCTTCCCTTTGTTTGGTTTGTTATGCCTTACCTGGATTCATTCCACGATTGCCTCGATCATGCTTTCTATTTGAACATCGGTGTAACCGGTCAGTTGAATGGCATTGACCGGGCAGACAGGAAGGCACATACCACAGCCCTTACATTTTGCTTCATCAACAGCAGCCACGGCTTTCCCTTGCTTTTCGGATTTGGTAATTGCATCGTATGGGCAAACCGCTGCACATTTGTCACACCACTCACATATTCCTACATCAATGATAGCAAGGATCGGTTCCAGTTCAATTTTTTCTTTGCTTATCAGTGAGTTTGCTTTTGATGCTGCGGACAGAGCCGATTGCATTGATTCTGTAATACTCCTTGGTCCCTGGCATGTTCCGGCGATAAAAATTCCATCAATAACCGTTTCAACAGGTCGGAGTTTCGGGTGGACTTCGTTGAAAAAACGATCCCTCCCCCTGGGAACCTTCAGGATTTCAGCGATCGAATCGCCCATTCTTGGTACCATTCCGGTAACCAGCACAACCAGGTCGGCTTCAATTTCCAGTTCCATTCCTCCGGTTAAAATATCATTGATTTTTACCAGAACAGTTTCTCTGTTTTGAGTGACTTCGGGAGGTGTATCTTCTGAAAAGCGAAGGATCATATCTCCCTGATTCAATGCCTCGTGCTGAATGATTTCCTGCTTTCCGAAGGTTCTCAAGTCACGGGTTAAATGGTAACTGTTCACCTCCTGGAATTTTTTTCTGGCTTCAAGCGCTGTATGCATTGCAGCCGTGCAGCAATAGCGGGAGCAGTATTTGTTTTCTCCATCGGTCTGGCAGCTTCCCACACAATAGATAAACACCATAGTCCTGACCTGTTTCCCTTTGTAGCTGAGTTCTTTTCCATTCAATGCAATCAGCCGCTTCAATTGCTGGAGCGTTATTACCTGATCAATTTCTCCGTATCCGAATTCACCCTCCCCGGGTTCATAGGGATTGAACCCGGTCGTAAGGAGTATTGCTCCGCATTTCAGCTTCAGGGTTTCTGGTTTTTGTTCCAGGTCGATCTGTGGTAACAATTCAAGGCATTTACCGCATTTATCACACGTTTCCGGATCAATTGCAGGGAGTTCGGGGTACTGACCGCGATGGTGCTTGTAAATAGCTTTTCGTTTGGTAAGGTTGAAGTTGAAGTCATCGTCCACTTCGAGGAGACAGGCATCGATTGCTTTATCCACTGCAGAGGGATCGATGTTGTTTTCTCCTTTCACATAGCGTGGATGGATCTTTACGGTTAATTCATAGTTACCTACGCTGCCTGCATTTGCAACAATTTCTGCTCCGGTGAACAGGGTAATGTTCCCTGATTTTTTAATTTTTTCATAGAGTGTTGTAATGAGCTCAGGCCCGCTTTCATTTGTTGTATAGAGTTCTTCCCACTGGGCAGTTCTTCCTCCAACAAAATGGGATCTTTCCAGTAGAAATACTTCAGTTCCCATATCAGCGAGTTCGATCGCTGCCCTCATTCCGGCTACTCCTGCACCAACAATGACGATTGTATTTTTTGATGGGATGTCACGCAATATTAATGCTTCGGAATGTTTTGCCCGTGCTATTCCTGCCAGAACAAGGTTTATGGCTTTCTCGGTCGCTTTTTCGGGGTTATCTGAGTGTGCCCAGGATCCCTGTTCGCGGATATTTACCTGTACATAATTATAGGCATTCAGCCCCGCACGTACAGCCACATTCCTGAAGGTAAACAGATGGAGTTTCGGAGAGCAGGAGGCGACGACCATTCCATCCATTTTTTCTCGCTGAATGTCTTCAATGATCTCTTTCTGTGCTGAATCAGCACATGCAAACATGGTTGTTTTAGCCAGTACAACTCCGGATTCCTGTTCAACAGCTTCCCGCACCTTTTCAACATCGACATAGTCGGAAATATTCGAACCACATTGACAGATATATACGCCGATTCTATTTTTCATTTTGATTCCTCCTGATATAACTGGTTGTTTCAGCTGAAGCATTTCCTGCAGAAAGAATGGAATCAGGGATATCCATTGGGCCGGTTGCTGTTCCGGCGGCAAAAATCCCATCTATACTTGTTTTGGCTGGATTTGAAAGAATATCGGTCTGCTTAACAAAATGATAATCATCCTGTTCGATACCGTTGTTTTTAAACATCTGTGTGAATTCCGTGTTGGCTAACATACCCACGGACAGTACAACCAGGTCGTGTTCTGCCTCTGCAAGTTTTTCATTTTCAATATCCTCATACCGCAATATCAGATTACCATTCTCTTTTTCAGTTATTTTTGCAATTTTCCCTTTAATGAATTCCACGCCCATGTCTATAGACTGCTGGTAGAATTCCTGAAATCCTTTTCCAAAAGCCCGGATATCAATATAATAAATCGTAACATCCGCCATCGGCAAAGCTCCCATTAATAATTGAGCTTGTTTAACGGAGTACATACAACAAACCTGTGAACAGATGGGATTACCGACCGTTTCATCTCGTGAACCACAGCAGAGAACATAGGCAATGTTATCCGGCATTTTACCATCCTTGGGTCGCAATACTGTATTGAAGGGCCGGGTAGGAACCAACTGCCTTTCCATCTGCATGGATGTTACCACATTTTTGAATTGCCCAAAGCCGTACCGTTCTATCAGGGTAGGATCAAACAGGTTATATCCGGTAGCAATAACAACAGACTGAACGGTAATGATTGATTCTTCCTCTGTTTGGGAGAAATCAATCGCGTCAGCAGGGCAGACTTTTTCACACAAACCACACAATATACAATTATCGATATCAATGGCCGCGATCCGTGGATTGGCAATACTGAAAGGGATATATACTGCCTTTCTGCCAACCAGATCCCATTGATACTGGTCATGAACCACAACCGGACATTTTTCTTCGCATATCTGACAGCCCGTGCAGTCACCGGTTACATAGCGGGGTTTCTGGATTAAGTTTGCAGTAAAATTGTTTTCCCCATGTTTTTCTATGTCCCTTATCTCACTATTCGTAAAGATAGTTATGTTGGGGTGTCTTGCGGTTTCAGAAACCTTTGGAGTGGTAATACAGGCAGCACAATCAAGTGTGGGAAAAACCTTGCTGAGGTGGATCATTTTTCCACCGATAGAAAGGTCTTTCTCAACCAGAATGACCTTAAAATCCTGGTTAGCCAGATTCAACGCTGCTTCCTGTCCGGCAATACCTCCCCCGACAACCAATACATCAAATTCTTTATTATCCGGCATATCTAATTCATTTTAATGATTCTGAAAGGTGTTTTGCAAAACCGTTCATGTGTTTCACAAATGCTTCGGCACAAACAGAACAGATCGCTGCCATTTTGAGTTTTGCTGGATCAATGCCCTTTTCTTTCATCATTTCGTGCGTTGTTGAAATAATGCTGGCTGTATTTTCAGAGCAGCTTTCCCCGTAAGGACAATCGGTACCATCTGCGGCAATGAATACACCATCAAAACCTTTCTCAAAGGCAGTCATGATCCATCGTGGTTTCACGGCACTTGAGCAGGGTACATTAAGGGTATATACTCCGGGATAGTAATGCATTTTCAGCAGCCCCGCGAGATCGATCGCAGGATCTGAGATCTTTTCTGTAGAGAATACCAATATTTTCGGGGACTTTTCAGGTTGTTTCCCGTTCATTGGTTCTATCCCTTTTTCAGGTAAATCTTAAAAAATCCTGATTCTTCAACGGTACCGAGGTATTCATGGCCCTTTTTGGTTGCCCATTTCGGAACGTCTTGTTTGGTCCCTTCATCCGACGAAAGAATCTCCATGATTTCTCCTGAAGAAATCTCTCCGATTGCTTTTTTTGCAGCCAGTAAAGGACCGGGGCATGCTGTTCCTCTTGCATCGACCGTTTTGTTTACGGTTACACTGGTTAATTCATCTGGTGTCATCTTTTTACCTCCTTATTTTTAAGTTTATATTAGATGAGTAAATGCACGTCTGCTTCCTGAGCTGATGTAATGTATGCTCCTATACCACAAATATCATCGGCAATATCAACGAAATCTTCCAATTGCTCAGCACCCCAAATCTTTCCGGCTAATCCGCAAATGTGAATTTTTACGTTGGTCAGCTCCTTCGCTTCTTTGAAAAATTCCAACCAGGTATTTACCTTGAGTGTTTCAAGTGATTTGATAAATTCCTCCTTCAGGTGTGGATTTTCTGCCATGGCAAGTTTATCCGGATCATCGCCAATCTCCTTTTTAAATGCCCGTGCACCCTGCAGCAATACATACACGTCTACTTCCATATCATCTGCAGCAGCACCACTGAGTATAATACCTGCAGCGATCAGTTTGTCAAGACTCCCTGTAAAAAGAGCCATTGTCATTTTTTTGTTTTCCATGATGTTTTAGTTTATTGTTAAAAATGGGATGTTCAAAAGAAGCTTGTAATTCCTATCAAAACAACCAAATATACGTGATATTCTGTAAATTATTATGTGATTTAGCTCACATTTAATACATTTGTATGCTACGTGATTGAAAGGCTAAAATCATGAATAATTGTTTGGATTGTAAAATAAAATCTGCTGCGGTTAAGACATTAACCTCCAATGAGTTGCAGAATCTGGGAAACAATTGTGCGCAGGTATACTTCAAAAAAGGCGATATCATTTTCAAGGAGGGTGCATTTTCGTCCAATATTATCTTTTTAAGGAGCGGGCTGGTGAAGATTCACATTGCAGGACCGGCAAAGAATCAAATCACAAAGATTACAAAAGCACCTTCATTTTTAGGCATTCCGACCACCTTTAACGAAAAAATAAATCACTATTCCGCAACCGCCATTGAACCCACCAGTGTCTGTTTTATTGATAAAGATATATTCAAGGATTTCATTTTTAAGAACGGGAAATTTGCCTATGAAGTGATTGTCGAGATATGCAGTAGCGAATTGAGTTCATTTGAAAAGTGTGTCAACAGAACACAGCGGAACATTCACGGTCGACTGGCGAATGCACTGTTATCTTTTGCAGAGGACATTTACGGCAAGGATGAATTTGAAATGCCGTTGTCAAGAGTTGAACTGGGCAATTTTGTTGACACATCGCGCGAAAGTGTTTGCCGGATACTCACGGAGTTCAACAATGACAAACTCATCCAACTGAATGGTAAGAGTATAAAGATATTGAACAGGGAATCGTTGGAGGCAATCCGTTTATACGGATAACATTGGGTTTCTGTCCGGAAGAAAAAGAAAAGTGCAACGGAAGGAGGCTGTTAACTATTTTTTTCAATCCCGCTTTTCAGGCATTCCTTTAGCCGTTCCACCAGATCTTCAACCTTTATCCTGTCGATATTGATGATTTCAGCATGGGGCAATTCCCAGTGATGAATAACCTGCCGGACCAGTTTTTCTCTTACCGACAGGATAAGAATTCCTGAATAGTTATTCCGTAATTTGTGAAGTCCGTTAGCCCAGAGCTCCCCCTGCAAATCAAAGGGGCCTATCTCATCGAGCACAATGATTGTTTTTTTCAGTATTTCGTCTCCGGTAAGCAGGGTATTTCCGTAGGAGATGGATCCGGGGTTAAAGAAAAATTTTCCCAGAGGGATCCAGTTTTTTCTGCTTATCACAGAAGCCAGAGGCATATGTTGCCCGGTTGACAGATCCACCAGCTGGAATCCCGAACGCTGGTCATTAACCCATTTTCCTTTTGCCAGTATGCCACCAACGGTAATGCTGTTCTCTTTCAGCAGATTAACAAGTGTAGAGAGAAATGATGTTTTTCCTCCACCCTGCTTACCGGTTATGATATAGACGCTGGGCGGGTTCAATTAATCCACTTTATCAAGTGCCTGTTGGAGGTCCTTCATCAGATCTTCTTTATCTTCAATGCCAACTGAGTATCTTACCAGGCCATCTGTAATTCCTGCTTTCAATCGTTCTTCCTTTGGTACACCTGAGTGGGTCATGGATGCCGGATGCTGGATCAGGGATTCCACCCCACCCAGTGAGACTGCCAGTAAAGCAATGGTTACATTGTTCATCAGTTTCTCTCCGGCTGAGATTCCCCCTTTTAACTCAAAACTGATCATTGAGCCAAATCCGCGCATCTGTTTTTTTGCCAGTTCGTATTGAGGGTGTGATGGTAATCCGGGATATTTCACCCATTCCACCTTTGGATGCTTTTCAAGCCATTCGGCAATCTCCTTTGCTGTTTCTTCAGCTCGTTCTATTCTCAAGGCAAGGGTTTTCACACCGCGATACACCATAAATGCCTGGTGAGGGTCCATGTTGCATCCGAGATTGGTCATCACATGCCGCAACCGATCATAATGCTCTTTCGTTTTGGCAACAATGATACCTCCAACAATATCAGCATGCCCGTTTATAAATTTTGTAACGGAATGGAGAACCACATCGGCTCCCAGTTCCAGGGGATTTTGAAGATAAGGGCTGGAGAAGGTATTATCCACGGCAAGAAGGATCCCATGTTTATGGGCCAGAGAAGCACATGCTTCAATATCCGATAATTGCATGGTGGGGTTTGAGGGTGTCTCAACATAGAGAAGCTTTGTCTCCGGCCTGATTTCGTGTTCAATGGCTTTCAGATCGGAGGTATCAACAAAACTTGATTCAACACCAAACCGGGACCAGTGTTTCTCCATAACCCCTCTTGAAGGACCATATACAGAGGCTGTACTGATCATGTGGGACCCCCTTTCCAGAAAGGTCATGTAGATGGTATTGGTGGCGCCCATACCCGAGCTGGTTGCAATTCCTCCATACCCATTTTCGAGTTCGGCAATGTTATCTTCCAGCGCCGTGATGGTGGGATTTCCGATCCGGGTGTAAATGTAACCCTTCTCTTTTCCAGAGAAGAGATCTGCCCCGTGCTGGGCATTCCGAAATGAAAATGTGGATGTTTGATAGATGGGAACCGTTGCACTCCCAAAATTATCTTCAAAAGCACCGGCATGAACAAGTTTGGTATTGAATCCTTTTTCTTTGGTTTTCATCGGTTTAATTTTTTAAAAACATACAAAATCTTCATTTACTGCAAAAGTAATCGAACATATCCCGGTATAAAAATGAACGGCTATGTTATTAAGAATTAATGGACAAAATGTTAGAATGCCAACTCATGTAAAAAGCATATTTGCATGTAAACAGGTACTCTTAATCAAGACAATACGGTTCGCAGAAGGGTTTGGGCAATGAATCAGGAGGGAAGGATTCAATGGATATTCCTGACCTGTTTAGCCAGGTTATTGGCAAAAACAAATTCATTCAGTTTTTCATTATCCGAATGCAGAACATCCTGGTTGGTTCCCTCCCAGCATTTTTCACCCTCAAAGATGAATACCACTTTTGCTCCTATCTCCATCACGGAGTTCATGTCGTGTGTATTTACAATGGTTGTGGTATTGAATTCTTCGGTTATTTCTTTGATCAGGTCATCGATAACGATGGCAGTTTTCGGATCGAGTCCTGAATTTGGCTCATCACAAAAGAGATATTTCGGATTCAGTGCTATAGCACGGGCAATTCCCACCCTTTTTTTCATTCCACCACTGATCTCGGAGGGATAGAGGTGGTTTGCGTTATGAATATTTACCCGGTTCAGACAAAAGTTGGCCCGCTCCCTTTTTTCTTCCGGGTCCATTTTTGTAAACATGTCGAGCGGATAGATCACATTTTCTTCAACCGTTGCTGAATCAAACAGAGCACTCCCCTGAAAAAGCATTCCCATCTGTTTGCGGATCTCTTTTTTCTCATGGAAATTGAGTTTGTTGAAAACGATTTCTCCATAAAGAATCTCTCCTTCATCGATATCGTGGAGTCCGACAATGGCTTTCAGTAATACAGTTTTTCCCGAGCCGCTCTGTCCGATAATCAGGTTTGTTTTTCCCTGTTCAAAGGTTACCGAGATATCTTTCAGTACGGGTAAATTGTTAAATGATTTTGATATGTTTTTGACCGTGATCATGAAAGAAGCAACTGGGTTAAAATAACATTGAACAGAAGGATAACCACACTGCTGTAAACCACAGCTCTTGTACTCGATCTGCCAACTTCAAGTGCCCCCCCCTCAACATAGTATCCATGGTAGGCTGAAACAGATGTTATGATAAAGGCAAAAAAGACGGTTTTAATCAAGGAATAGGTAATATAATAGGGAATGAATGCATACTGAATTCCATAGATAAAATCTTCTGATGTAACTACACCCGTTAAGGTTCCGGCAACCCATCCTCCGAAGACGCCAACAATAATACTGATGAGTGTAAGCAGGGGATTGAACAGAACAGCGGCAATGATCTTGGGGAGGATCAGGTAACTGGCTGAATTTACACCCATGATCTCCAGGGCATCAATTTGTTCAGTAACCCGCATGGTCCCTAATTCTGAAGCGATATTGGATCCCACTTTTCCGGCAAGTATTAATGCAACCATGGTGGAGGAAAATTCAAGGATGATCGAATCGCGGCACCCCAGGCCGATAAGGTAAGATGGGAATAATGGATTTTCCGTGTTGTAAGCGGTTTGTAAGGTGATCACGGCTCCCATGAATGTCGATATGATCACAACAATTGCAACAGAGTTTACTCCCAGGCTGATAATCTCCCGGGTGATCTGCCTGTAATAGATATTACCCTTTTCGGGTTTCGCAAACACTTTCGATAAAAGGATAAAATAGTTCCCGATATGATAGATAATATTCATTAAAACCTGAATTGGAACATAAATTTAAGAATATTTTATGGAAAACGGGTTTTCCACTCTTTTATTTATTTTGGTCAGATAATCCTTGCGGGGAGTATTACAATTTTTATACCTTTGGGCATCCTGTAACAGAGATCATCAACCATGAAAAAGGATCACTATTGCATTATTATGGCGGGGGGGGTGGGAAGTCGTTTCTGGCCGCTCAGCCGGAAAGACAAACCAAAGCAATTCCTTGATATTCTGGGTGTTGGCAAAACACTTCTCCAGCTTACCTATGACCGGTTTATCGATATTTTTCCTGAGAAGAACATTTTTGTAGTGACCAGTTCAGAGTATGGTAGCCTGGTAAAGCGGCAATTGCCCAAAATACCCCCAAAACAGATCCTGCTTGAACCGTTCCGGAAAAATACCGCACCCTGTATTGCTTATGCAAATTATCGGATCCAGCAGATGAATCCCAATGCCACGATTGTTGTTGCCCCATCCGATCATTTTATCCTGAGGGAGGAGGAATTCAAGCGGGTTATTCTGGAAGGAATGGACTTCGTCAGGGATAGAGATGCCCTGCTTACTCTGGGGATTAAACCGGACCGGCCCGAGACAGGCTATGGTTACATACAAATCAATAACGGACAGGGTTTGGCAGGAAACAAAAACTTCAGGAAGATAAAGACGTTTACTGAAAAACCGGATTTGGAATTGGCAAAAGTGTTTTTTGAAAGCGGGGAATTTTATTGGAATTCGGGTCTCTTTATCTGGTCGTTAAAATCGGTGATGGAAGCATTTGAACATCACCTTCCGGAAATGAACAGCTTGTTCAAAGAGGGAGAAGGCATTTATAATACCGACAAGGAAAAAGAGTTCATCCTTGAAACTTACTCTAATGCGAAAAGCATTTCCATCGATTATGGAATAATGGAAAAAGCAGATAATGTCTATGTGCTCTGTTCAGATTTCGGGTGGTCTGATCTGGGAACCTGGGGTTCATTGTATGAACAGTCGGAAAAGAATGATCAAATGAACGTAACATCCGGGGAAAATATTTTTGTCTACGGTGTAAAAGATTCTATCATAAAGGTGCCTAAGAAAAAACTTGTTGTTTTGCAGGGATTGGAGGAGTTTATCGTGGTTGAGTCGGATGATATCCTGCTGGTTTGTAAACGGAAGGATGAGCAGATGATAAAACAGATTGTTCAGGATGTTCAGATGAAAAAGGGCGATGATTACATATAAAAAAACCCTCAGGTTTTGCCTGAGGGTTTTTTATCGGTTAGCGGGGGCTTAATACTCCCACATATCGTGTTCCGTATTGATCAACCACTCCTTCACCCGTTCGGCTTCAAGCAGCGCCATTCTTCCTGTTTCATAATCAGCGATCCTCCGGTTATCATATACGTTGGATTGACCAAGGATCGTACTGCTAAAACGTCTTTGCATAAAGAGATCGTCAAAGGAAATCCGGTTTGCATCGTTGTTGGGATTAAACACCTCATTGCGTGCCAGGGCATCTCTCAGTTCGGGGAAATAGACCCAGAAGGTGGCTTGTCTCAAGGACTGTCTGCTGATATCATCCCGATATACCCGGACAGGTGCAATGCCGATAATGCGAACCTGCATGGTAGAGTGTTTTTTATCGAAGTACCACTCTTCTTTGATAAAATACTGTTTGACCTCTTCAAGTTTGACAGGTTGCTCGACAATGTTCTGTTCCTCCAAACCGGTAACCGGATCGACAACGTTAAAGGTATCTACACCTGCACCCAGTTTGCCTTCAACCTCAGTGGGTAGAATCGGAATTGTCATTTCGTCATCCAGGGGATTAAAGTTGAATATGGAAGTCACTTCTCCGCTTCGGATGGCTTCCAGGATCACACCCATAAGGTTTTTCCGGTCGGGCATGTCCACGGTGGGGTAGTATAAGGAGTGATTCATCTTCTCCCGCAGATCGATTAACCGGACCAGTTGCTTCGACCACATCACATCTGCTTCTCTCAAATGTGGATAGGGAACCGCTTTCTTTTCATGAATGCCTTTTTCATAGATTCCCTCCACTCCCTGTCCCAGCACAGGATTAATTCCTGAGAGCAGGAGTGCACTGATGAACAATAAAACAAATCTCTTCATGACGTCAACGTACTTAGTTTATTTTTAATACAATAGAAGGAAGATCCTCCGTTTCCCCGGTTGGTCCCACAGCCCTGATTTCGGTAAACATAACCTGGCTGCCTCTTCGAAGCTGACTAATAAGGCCTTTTTGAGCATCTGTAAACCGGTAGTTGGTTGATTGCTCTTCCGATATAAGACCTCTTGCGATAATTTGCACTTTAAACGATGTAACCACATACCGGACATCAAATTCAAAGTCTTCCACTTCGGCAGCTAATCCGAGTTGTGCATTAAGCTCCGCCATTGTAATGGTTCCGGATTTTTTCCCTGCAATTTTCGCGACCGGTGGTGGTGGCTTTCTCACCCTGAAGGTTATATTTCCATGGCGTTGCATGGTACCATCCTCTTTTACCGAGTTAACTGTAATCTGAGCCTGGTTACTTCCGATTCTGGGTTTTGCCACCCAAGAACCGGGATAGGTTCTATTACCGTATCTTACCCTTCCCTTACTCAGGGATCCATTTGACATACTTGCCCTGATTTTGTCGGGAGTCACTCCAGGTACGGAGATGTCAATCGGATTTTCCAGTCCGATATAAAGGATATTCATGGCGGTTGGTGATACCACGACAGTGGGTGGGGCTACCTGGTATTCTGCATGGAAAGGGAAACTTGTCGTTGAACCGTCCGTGGGGGAAACCATCTGGATCAAGCCACCCCACTCCTTATCTCCCAGGCCGGAGGGAGTAACCGTATAGATTCCCCGCCCCCTGCTATCAATCGGGACATTTTCAGGATTATCGCTTTTCATCTTGTACTGCCATACCCCGTCAACCAGGGTGGAGTCGATATCACCCACTAAAATGCTTGGTTTCTGGGTTGTATCGGTTGCTGCAATAAACACTTCGGCACTGTATTCACTGCCCTGCTGGATATAATTTGATTTGGCAATCACTGTTGGGACCAGCTTGTTGAATTTGAAGGCGCCTACATCGATCATGTTGTAGAGAAAGTTGATGGTTTCGGCTTCGGCATTCTTCACATCATTCTGGATTTTTGAAAGCACAGCCACGACTGCAACCAGTGGCAGGGTATGGAAATTGTGGTATTCCCATGAGCTAACTTTTCCGTCCTTTTCTTTGAACTCATCTGTATTGAGGCTGCTCTCAATCGATTCGGCTGCTGTGGGACCTTTCCCATCGAGGGTCTCGATAAGAAACCCTCGATAATCTTCGATGGCTGCTTTCAGTGCATATGCTTTTCCGTTGTTATCCGAACCGATCAATATTTCAGAAGGCGTGTTGTTATCATCAATCTTTTCAATTTCACGGGTATGAATGATGTTTCCCTCGATCACTTCTTCAGCATGCCCTTTTTCAGCTTCCCGAACGATTTCAAGTTTCAGTTCCTGAATTAGATCAAATACTTCTTTGGAACGCTCTTTCACTTCATAGGCTTGATTTCTCCATGGCCCGGCTTTCACAGGATTTTCTGCAGCTGCACGATCAAACTCTCCATATGTCAGGTTATTCTTGACATTGAAGTTTGCAATGGTTTTGTTGAGACTTTCATCGATCAACTTGAAAGCTTCCACCGCTTCTTTCGATACATTCAGTGCCAGCAGGGCTGTCAGCACCAGATACATCATACCGATCATTTTTTGTCTCGGGGTTTCTTTTCCGTGAGCCATAACTGAATAGAGGGTTTAATTAAAGTTATATAATCAATATCTAATGTTATTTAACCATAACATTCATGGCAGCAAGCATATTGCCATAAATCGTGTTCAGAGCAGAGAGGTTATCACTGAGTTTAGCCACTTCATCCCGGTATCGTTTAGAATCTTCTGCTGAATCTTTCAGGTCTTCCATCATCTGGTCAAGACCGGAATAGAGGGCTTCGGTTGCTTTCAGGTGTTCGTTTGAATTCTGCAGCTGCAGTTCATATACTGCATTCAGCGCCGTGAGGTTCTTGTTGAGTACTTCCAGCTGATTGCTGTAAGATTTGCTGCCATCCTGAATGCTGGAGAAGGATTCCGAAAGTTGAGCATAATTTCTTCCGGATTCTTCAATCAGGTTGGATGTTTTATCATAGGAATCAGACAACCTACCAACCGATTCTTTCAGTTCCTTTGTGGAGTCCACATAGGATTCTGTATATGAATTGACGGAAGTAGCGGCGTTCCTGACACTGGATACATATTCGTTTGTAGCCACGGATGCATCAGAAATATCGGACAATTTAGCCGTTGTTTCATTCAGGTTGTTTAATCCTTGTCCTAGTTTTCGGAAAAGTTCAGGAGTGATCTCAGCGCTTTCAATCAACGAATCGAATTTTTCAAGGGCTGATGAACCTCCACGGGATGGTCCTTTGTATTGGGTAATTTCTTCCTCATCACCCATGCCTGCCAGTTCCGGATAAACCAGAGTCCAGTCGACCTCTTCATGGAGAGGTTCAAATGCAGAGAAAAAGAAAATTGTAGCCTCTGTCAGCAGACCAAGGGTCAGAAATGTACCTGCCAGTGGCCAGTGCTGGATTTTAAAAAGTGCACCAACAATAACAACAGAAGCACCCAAACCATACAGTTTGGCCATGAAGTTTTTCCATCCGCTACTTTGAACTAATTCAGTAATATTCATAGTTGTGAATTTTTGATGATTATTTTTTGAAGTATTTGATATTAATTGTAGCCCATATAGGATCTTACGTTTCTGAACCCGATAAATGATTTGGATGAATCCTGATATTCGTAAGTCCGGGAGGAGTTCTGCAGGAAGTAAGCGACATCTTTCCAGGAGCCACCACGGATTACTTTTCTCTTCATTACAACCGGATCATCGGGTAATGCATTGTATTTATAGTCGGGATTCATGTCGTGAGTGAAGACATATGCTGATTCATCATAAGCACTGATAGTCCATTCCGCTACATTACCTGCCATATCATACAGCCCGAATTCATTGGGACCATATGAACCAACTTTTGCTGTCACCAGGGCACCGTCATCGATATAATTACCACGAAGGGGTTTAAAGTTTGCCAGAAAACATCCCTCATCATTTCTGGTATAGAGTCCGCCCCAGGGGTACATTCCCAGGTCAAGTCCTCCACGGGCGGCATACTCCCATTCGGTTTCGAGTGGCAACCTGTATTCCTGGACAAAGTAACCACCCTGAGTGGCGAGATAATCATTCAGAAATTTTGTACGCCAGATGCTGAAAGCAGAAGCTTGTTTCCAGGTCACACCAACCACCGGATAGTCGTCGTACGATGGGTGCCAGAAATACATGTTTGCCCACGGTTCATTATAGGCGTAGGTAAAGTCCCTGATCCAGACCAGCGTATCGGGATAGCAGGGTACTTCATCATGCATGATGAACGAGGAGCGGTCAACGATAGGTCCTCGTTCTCCCCTGTTGTTATAAAAGTCACCTTCATAAGACTGGGTTTCGTAGTTATACCGGCTGGATTCTTTCGCAGCCTGTTTGAGATCTACCCAGAAATAGCTATAGATAAGCTTGCGTGTATCCACCTCTTTTCTTCTATAAAATCTCTCATTCTCGGAGTAATACATCTCTTCAGCAATATCCCGGATCTCTTCATTTTCGTAGTCAATCTCTGTTTCCCAGTTCAGGAACGGGGGGTCATATTCATCCCCGTTCTCGTCTACAGCGAAAAATCCTTCAATCTGAGCATTTCCCAACTTGTATCGTAAAATGGAATCACGGACATAATATACAAATTGTCTGTATTCATTATTGGTTATTTCTGTCTCATCCATCCAAAACGCATCAACGGTTACTGTCTTGGATAATGAATTCATCGCAAAAGCAACATCTTCGTCACTTGGTCCCACGTTGAAGCTACCCTGAGGTACAAAAACCAATCCGTACGGATCGGGTTCATACCATTTTTTTCTGCCTTGTACCCCAACCAGTTCCCCATTATAGGATCCTTTACCACAGCCGCTCAGGACAACTGTCAGAACAATGCTGTAAAAAAGTAACTTTTTCATAAGACAATTAATTTTATATATGCAAGTAAACTAATTTTTTTCATAAATCATAAAAATCTAACACTTTTATAGCGTTGCGGACTCCTGTCAAGACTGAGATTAAAACAATAGCCAATCATGAATTCATGGGTTCCGTTACTGTTTTTTCTGATATCAGAAGTTGTAAAATCATACGCATAACCAATACGCAGTCCGTTAAACAATTCAATACCGATCATACCGGTAATTGCGTCACCGGCTCTGTAAGAAACGCCTCCCCAAAATTTTTTATTGTATAAAACCATCGTATTTATACTGATTTGTGATGTTTTTCCATCAGAATAGAGGAAAATGGAGGGTGTTACCTCAAACAAAGGCTTCCCGAAAGGCAATGTATAGCCGGCGATCAGGTAGTATTGGCGCTTTAAGTAAGATACTCCTGAGGTGGAAGCATATTTCAGTTTTCCTTCATTCAAATGCGTGGTGGAAATTCCAACGTACAGATCATCCATTTTGTAATATAGGCCAAATCCAAGGTCAAAGGCAATTACACTTTCATCGTTTTCGGGGATTAATGGATCATCACTTGGGGAACCTTCATCTCCGGTTTCGGTAATAATCTTCCAATTTGGTTTCAAAGCCTTATTAAACATACCCAGATTTATACCAATACCCAGCTTTCCATTACCTATATCCTGACGGTAGGCATAAGAAAGAGCAAGACTTAAGTTATTCTCAAACCCAATCTGGTCACTCATGAGGGTAAGTCCCGCCCCACTGGAGATACCAAAAACCTTGAAAGGCATGTTTGCAGTTAGCATGGTTGTGGAAGGAGCTCCTTCGAACCCAACCCATTGCTGTCTTGTCAGGAGAGAAAAACAGACCATGTCACTGCCTCCTGCATAACCAGGGTTAAATGCCATCTGATTAAACATGGGTTGGCTATACGTCGGATCTTGTTGAGAAAAAGCGATCATGACGAAAACAAAGCCGAAAATGATAGAAAAAGCAGTGCGCATTAGGAATCTATTAAAGTTTATCTTTACCTCGGGATATCAATGGTTCCGAAGAAATGGAAACAGTAAAATAAACAAAAATATCATTCTGAAACAAATTTTGTTCACAGATTAATGTTGATAACCCACCCGGGATTAATCCTTTATACTCAAATTACCAAATAAAGTTTCCTTGAAAAGGTGAATTTTTTCTCCCCCAGGTGGATTTACTTCAAGCGGATAGGAGAATAAATCATTGGATTAATAATCAACGGGTTCAGTTGAATTTTTGATAAGCCTTCCACCACCTGTCCGGAATTTCCTGATTACTTGCCTTTTGATAATCTTCATAAGAACAGGAAATGAATTCAGGAAAGCCGGATTGTTGTTTCAGTGAAGGGGTTTTTATCCACCACCGGTTGGTCTGTATACTTTTATAAAAAACAAGATCCTGGTCAATCTCATTCAGGTGAACGATATACTCTCTGAACTCCCTGGCGTTATCGCGTGGTTGTTCTGTTTTTTTATTGGCAAATCCGTCGATAAAATACCAAAGGGACTGGGCTGACAGGTGGGATGTTTGATGGTTGATATCATAATCGGGATTCACTTCGAAAATACCAAGTACTGAGAGGCGATCACTCAATCCGGCATACATGGATAATTTACACATTTCTTCTCCATAAAAACCATTGGGTGTAGCACTAAAGTGACCCGGAGCATCCGATTGCCTGATAGAACAGATATCCAGGCTGATCATGGTAGCATCACGTAAAATCGGTTCCATTTCTGACATGGCAGAACGCGCAACCCCAAGCCGGATGGCATTAAAAAACGATTTTTTAAGGAAATCAAGATCATCCTGATCGCTGAAATAGATCTGATGACCAATGTTGGTGTAATCGTGAAGGTAACTTCCCGTAAGGATTTTATGCAGGTAGGTTTGTGAAGTAAACTCATCCTCACGGCCCGACAAATCAATCCGTGAATCAATCGTTACCAGGTTCATCGGTTTTTTCATTTTCTCACTGGCCAGGTATGCACCATAGGTGAGGTCCTGACTTCCCCCCAGAAGGATGGGAAAGATGTTTTTGTTTGTCAGTTCAAAAAGAAGGTCGGATATCCCAAAATAGGTATCCTGGGGAGAGGTGCCGGGAATAAGATTCCCCAGATCGATCAGTTTCACTTTCGGAGGGAACCGGTATAGCTGGTAGAGTTTTCCCCTGATCCTGTCCGGTGCCTTAGCTGAACCCTTATTGGGAGAATTCCGCTCTTCGGGAATACCAAGAATGGCAATGTTGTATGGGGTAATATCCCCGATGGGATTATTGGGTGTATGAATGGTGATGTTTCGGCCCACCGTGTTCTTTTGATTTAGAAAGGAATGGTCTGGCTTTTCAAAACTGACCGGCCGGAAATAGTCATTTAGATCCATTGTTGTCATGATCAATTTTTAGATTTTTCCGATTTATCATGCCGTTCAATGATCTCTTTGCAATCGCTATACCCCAATTTTTCAGGATCCATTTTCCGCGGGATTTTGTAATTTTTCTTCTGGAAAGAGATGTAGGGTCCATACCGCCCGCGGAGAACCAGTAGATCTGGATCTTCAGCAAAGGTTTTTATGATCCTCTTCTGATCCGCTTCTCTCTTTTCACCGATCAGTTCTATGGCACGATCTGCCTTAATGGTAAGTGGATCATCAATCCCTTTTTTCAGGGAATAAAATTTGCCTTCATGCCGGACATATGGTCCGAATTTACCCAGACCAATCAACAGTTCCTTTCCTTCAAAGGTGCCAATGATTCTGGGTAATTTAAACAGTTCCAGTGCTTCTTTCAGCGTGATATTTTCGATCAGTTGTCCCTTGATAAGGCTCGCAAACTTTGGCTTCTCTTCCTCCTGGCTGTCACCCAGCTGGGCAATGGGCCCATATCTTCCCATTTTAACGAATACCTTTCTCCCTGTAACGGGATCTTCACCAAGGTACCGCTCCCCTTTTTTCTTTTCGGAACGTTCCAGGGTAGTCTCCACCTTTTTGTGAAAGGAGCTATAGAAGGCATCAATCATTTCTGTCCAGACCAGTTTGCCAACAGCAATCTCATCAAACTCTTTTTCAATCCTTGCCGTAAAATGATAATTGATGATGTCTTCAAAATGTTCAACCAGGAAATCATTAACAATGATACCGATGTTATTTGGAAACAATTTTCCTTTCTCCCGACCCACATATTCCGTTTTTTTCTCCTCCCGGATCTCCTCATCCTTCAATGTAATTAGATGAACCTCTCTGTTTATTCCCGGTCTGTCTTCCTTTACCACATATCCCCTGTTCTGTATGGTTGAGATTGTGGGGGCATAGGTAGAAGGTCTGCCGATCCCAAGTTCTTCCAGTTTTTTAACCAGGGTAGCTTCCGTATAACGTAAAGGGGGTGGAGTAAATTTTTCAGTTGCGGTGATCGAATCACAGGTAAGCTCCTGCTGAAGCTGAACCGGGGGGAGCATGGCTCTGCCGTTTTCTTCTCCTTCCTCATCGCGTGATTCAAAGTAAACTTTCAGGAATCCGTCGAAGGTAATTACTTCACCGGTGGCAATGAAATTCTCATCAGCGCTTGAAATATCAATGGTTACAGTTGTTTTCTCAATTTGCGCATCACTCATTTGTGATGCAACGGTCCGTTTCCAGATGAGATCGTACAACCTTTTTTCCTGTACATTACCCGGGATATCTTTATTGGCGATAAACGTTGGCCGAATGGCTTCATGTGCTTCCTGGGCGCCCTTTGATTTTGTTTTGAACTTTCTGATTTTTATATAGTTGTCCCCATACTCTTGCCCAATTACTTTTTTTGCCGTACCCAGAGCGAGGTTTGACAGATTCACAGAGTCGGTTCTCATATAGGTGATTTTTCCTGACTCATAGAGTCGCTGGGCAACCGACATGGTTTGTGAAACGGAAAATCCTAATTTTCTGCTCGCCTCCTGTTGCAGGGTGGATGTGGTAAATGGGGGAGCGGGTGATTTGGTGGATGGCCTGGTTGAAATATCGACAATTCTGTAGTTTGCACGGATGCATTTACCCAGAAAATCAAGGGTCTCTTCTCTGGTTGGGAATCGTTCTGACAGTTCAGCTTTGAGTGACTTCTTTTCACCCGTCTCATCCGCGAACAGGAAAAGTGCAACAACACGATAGGAAGAACTGGTTCTAAAGGATATTATTTCCCTTTCCCGTTCGACCAACAACCGGACAGCAACCGATTGAACCCGTCCTGCAGACAATGCAGGCTGTACTTTTTTCCACAAAATCGGAGAAAGCTCAAAACCAACCAGGCGGTCAAGCACACGACGGGCCTGCTGGGCATTCACCAGATTCTTGTTTATTCCCCTGGGTTCACGTATGGACTGCTGAATAGCATTTTCGGTTATTTCATGAAACACAATCCGTCTGGTGTTTTCGGGTTTGAGCTTCAGTACTTCACAAAGATGCCAGGCGATGGCTTCCCCCTCACGATCTTCATCGGAAGCCAGCCAAACAATACGGGAATCAGTGGCATACTTTTTCAGCTCCGAAACAACCTTTTTTTTATCATCTGATACAATATATTGTGGCTGGTAATTGTTTTTAATTTCAATACCAAGGTTTTTTTTCGCCAGATCCCTGATGTGACCAAAGCATGATTGCACGGTGTAATCTTTTCCAAGGAATTTTTCAATGGTCTTTGCTTTGGCAGGAGATTCAACAATTACAAGATTTTCGATCATCACAATGGGAAAATGGAACAGGTGAAAACTTTCACAAAGTAAAACAAATCGGAAGCATACTGCCAAATTTTACATCACATATTCTCTATTTATTACTATTTTTGAGAGTGAATTCATATGAAAAATATGGGGACCATCAATCCAAAATATAAAATTTATATACGCTGGTTCTGGGGCATTTATATTTTCCCTTTTCTATGTATTACTATCCTGTTCATCCTGATTTCAAAGGAGAAACTTGGCCCGATGCCCACTTTTGAACAACTTGAAAACCCTGAAAATAACCTGGCTGCAGAAGTCTATTCGGAAAATGGGGTGCTCCTCGGTAAATTCTACATTCAAAATCGCACCTGGACCGGGTATAATGATATATCACCCTATGTTCTGGATGCCTTGATTACCAACGAAGACATCCGTTTCTACAAACATTCCGGAATTGATCCGAAAGGACTGGCAAGGGTTCTGGTAAGAACCATACTCCTGAGACAGAAAGAGTCCGGTGGAGGAAGCACCATTTCACAGCAGCTGGCAAAAAACCTGTTTCCGAGAGATACGGTCTATTATCGCCTTGGTTTGGTTAGGAAAGCAAAGCTTATGGTGACAAAATTCAAGGAGTGGCAAACAGCCGTAAAACTTGAAAGGAGCTATACCAAAGAAGAGATTATAACCATGTACCTGAATGTGTTCGATTTTCTCTACCAGGCGGTTGGTATACGCTCTGCCGCCTATGTCTATTTTAACACCACACCGGACTCCCTTAACCTTGAGCAGTCAGCCATGCTGGTGGGGATGCTTAAAAATTCTGCCTATTACAATCCCAGGCGACGATATGATGAAACCCTGCAACGAAGAAACGTTGTGCTCTCTCAGATGGTGAAATACGGCTATTTGGAGAAGGAGGTGTATGACTCCGTGAAATTGCTACCCATTGAACTCGATTTCAAAGAGGAAGGGCATACCCAGGGACTGGCAACCTATTTCAGGGAGTACCTGAGAACCACCATGATCAAGCCGGAACCAAAAAGGAGGTTCTTCTTTACAAAGGAGCAGTATGATGATGCAATGTACGAATGGGAGAATAATCCGCTCTATGGATGGTGCAGGAAAAATAGAAAACCCGATGGGTCGAATTATAATATTTACAGCGATGGACTGAAGATCTATACCACCGTTAATTCTGTTCTTCAAAAGTACGCTGAGGAAGCGGTGGTGGAACACCTGAGCAAGGATCTTCAGGATACTTTCATGATCAGCTTGGGTCGACTCAAAAATCCTCCCTTTTCAAATGACCTGGATCATGAAGATGTTGAAGCGATTATTCAATCTTCCATCCGGCGAACCGATCGCTTCAGAAGCCTGAATAGTGCCGGTGTATCAGAGGACTCAATCGCCATTGCGTTTAACACTCCGGTGCCAATGAAAGTGTTTTCCTGGAGCGGTGAAGTGGATACCCTGATGTCACCACTTGATTCAATCCTTTATTATAAGCACTTCATCCGGGCGGGAATGATGGTCATGGACCCGAGGACCGGTTTTGTACGTGCATATGTGGGTGGTCCGGATTTCCGGTATTTCAAGTTTGATGCAGTAAATTCCCAAAAACGGCAAATCGGCAGCACCATTAAACCCTTTCTATATACCCTGGCAATGCAGGATGGCTACTCCCCCTGCGATAAAGTTCCCAATGTCCCACAAACATTCAAGGATAATGATTCAACCTGGACACCCAAAAGTACGGGTCCCAGAGACTACTGGGGAAAAAATGTCACCCTGAAGTGGGGACTTGCACAGTCGGAAAACTACGTCTCTGCATGGTTAATGAAACAATTTAATCCACAATCTGTTATAAAGGTTATGGAAAAGATGGGTTTCCGGAGTTACATCGATCCGGTCAACTCCATCTTTCTTGGCGTTTCCATCGTTTCTTTACCGGAAATGGTGGGGGGATATGCTACTTTTGCCAATAAAGGAGTCTATACCAAACCGCTTTATGTTACCCGGATTGAAGATAAAAACGGGAATGTTATTTCACGGTTTCAACCAAAAATTGAGGAAGCGATCAGCGAGGAAAATGCATACCTGATGCTGAACCTGATGGAAGGTGTGGTTAAAGGAGGAACGGCAAATCGGCTGCGCTGGAAATATCAACTGATGAATCAGATTGGTGGGAAAACCGGAACAACACAAAACCAATCCGACGGATGGTTCATGGGAATAACGCCAAGCCTTGTCATTGGAGTATGGACAGGATGGGAAGAACGAAGCATCCATTTTGAAGCACTCAGCCTCGGTTCCGGTTCAAATATGGCGCTACCAATCTGCGGTATCTTTTTGAAAAAGGTGTATGAAGATGAAACTTTCGGTATCCTGCAGACGGAAAAATTTGAGCCACCACTCCAGTTTAACATTGAACTGGATTGCGAAAAATATGAACAGGAAAATCCGGAGTACGATTTCGATGCGGTTGATGAAGAGATCTTTTAACCAGGGAATGCGCTGCAGTGGTTTAATCCCATTTATTGAGGACGAAAGAAGCACTCTTTATCTGTTACATGCAAAGGTAAAAGCACATTCTCAGACCGAACCAAACACCCGTTGAAGAATATCCGTTACCCTGGCAACCGGATCCTCACGAATCTGTTTCTCCTCCTCCGCAACCCTTATAAACAGGCCATCAATCGCTTTTTCGGTAACATACTGGGCAAGGTCCGTTTCAACCTTGGTTGTAAACGGGATCTTATTATATGTGGACATAACATCACTCCAGTATTTTGTTACCTGCACCTGATCCAGGGTTTCCTGAACTTCGGGTTTGAAAGCGTCGGTCAGATGCCGGGAGGTTTTGCCCCTGAAATATTCCGTGGCGGCGGTGTTTGAACCGCTTAAAATATTTCGCGCGTCTGCAAAGGTTATATCCCGGATGGCATCCATGAATATCGGACCGGCTTTGGTAACCGCTTTTTCAGCACCACGGTTCAGGTTGAGAATGAAATCATCCACCAGTTTATTGAGCCCGACTGACCGTAATTTTTCCTCTACTACCTTAACCTCTTCAGGAAAGGGTATTTTAAGTAATGCATTGCCATAAAAGCCATTTTCTTTACTCAATGTGTTGATGGCATTGGTGGTTCCTACCTGAAGTGCTTCTTTTAGTCCATGTACGATCTCATCGGTAGTCAGAGAGGTACTTCCCGAAGTGGTCGACACTTCAAGCTCCTGTAAAATATCACAGGCAGAAAGGATCATGAATGTGGAAACGATAAAACAAATTGTTTTTTTCATTTTTAGGTTTTTTCAGTTTTCAACATACCTTGACTGTATTCGGGTTGGTATGTGTTTTGAGTTCAGGAGAAGACCCTCCTGACAAGTTGCTCAATTTTATCAACCGGAACCAGTTCTATTTTTTTTATTTTGGAACGGTCAAGACCTTTCGTATTGTATTTCGAAATATAGATCTGTGAAAATCCCCGGTTTTCTGCTTCTGCAATCCTCAGCTCAATCCGGCTGACGGGTCTGATTTCTCCCGACAGTCCAACTTCAGCTGAAAAACAGATCTTTTTCCCAACGGGCTGATCAAGATTTGATGAAAGTATAGCAGTAACTACAGCCAGGTCAAGCGCAGGATCAGCTATTTTAATACCACCGGCAAGGTTTAAAAAAACATCCTTTGCTGCGAGTCTGAAGCCCGCCCGTTTTTCCAGGACAGCCAGCAACATACTCAACCTGCGTAAATCAAAACCGGTAGATGATCGCTGGGGCGTTCCATAGACGGCTGAGCTGACCAATGCCTGTGTTTCAATTAAAAAAGGACGAATTCCGTCAATCGTTGCTGAAATAGCAATTCCGCTTAATTCCTCATGATGTTGTGAGATCAGCAATTCGGAAGGATTGATCACCTCTTTCAAACCGGTTGAATGCATCTCAAAAAGGGCCAGTTCAGAGGTTGCTCCAAAGCGGTTTTTCACCGTGCGCAGGATACGGTACATGTGGTTCTGATCCCCTTCGAACTGAAGGACGGTATCCACAATGTGCTCCAATGCTTTTGGTCCGGCAAGACTTCCTTCCTTCGTAATATGTCCGATGATGAGCACAGGAACAAAGGATTCTTTTGCAAACTTCAATAGTTGCCCGGCACATTCCCTCACCTGCGATACACTTCCGGGGGTGGATTCGAGGAGATCAGTGTGCAATGTCTGAATTGAATCGATGATAACCAGCTCGGGTTCCACATTGGAAATTTGAGTAAAGACATGCTCCAGGCTGGTTTCATTTAATATATAGCACTCTTTGCTTTTACTGCCAATGCGGTCTGCCCGCAGTTTTATTTGTTGACTGCTCTCTTCTCCGGAGATATAAAGCGTTTTCAAGTGCTCCAGCCCCAGAGCTATCTGCAATGCAAGGGTTGATTTTCCAATTCCTGGCTCGCCACCAAGCAAGACCAGTGAACCCGATACCAGCCCTCCTCCAAGAATCCGGTTGAGTTCACTGTTTTTTAAATCAATCCTGTTCTCCCTGGAAGTGGATAGGTTGAATAAATTTTCAGGGGATGATGTTACGGATGATCGGTACCCGGAGGTGCTTCCGGAATCCTTTTTTCGTACAATCTCCTCCACATAGGTGTTCCACTCGTTACAGTAAGGACACTTGCCGATCCATTTTGCAGATTCCACACCGCAATTCTGACAGTAAAATATGGTTTTGGTCTTAGCCAAAAGCGTACCAATTTAGGGTTTAAGGCTTTGCAACGTAAACCAATAGCGCCTGTTCAGCTGGCAAAGATTTTTTTGATCTTATCCACCAAACCGGATGTTGAATAACCGGACAGATAATCAATGATTTTTACTTTGCCTCCTTTTTCTGTAACGACTTTATTTCCCACGATCTCTTCCTCTTTGTAATCACCTCCTTTGACCAGTACATCGGGTTGAACCGATCTGATCAAATCAACCGGGGTTTCTTCGTCGAACAGGACGATGTGGTCAACGAACAGGAGTGAAGCAAGAATCAGCGCCCTGGAGTTCTCATCCTGAAGGGGCCTGTCTGCTCCTTTCAGCTTTTTTACAGATTTATCCGAATTCAACCCCACGATCAGCACATCCCCACAGGCAGCAGCCTGGAGAAGATATTCAATGTGTCCACGATGTAGCAGGTCGAAACAACCGTTGGTAAATACGATTTTTTTCTCCTTGAACCGATAATAGGAAAGGATATATTGCAGATCCTCTTTATTTGTGATCTTCGATTTAACAAAATCAATGGTAGCCATAATGATTGTAAATATAATCAAGATTGTTCAACAATCTCTTTTTTTCTTCTGCGTCTGATTGCTAACATGAGCATAGAAATACTTCCGAGCAGTATAATGAACAGAGCCTGGGATTCGTGGGAAAGTGTGGCAAATGCAAGACCATCTTCTTTCGGTATGTCATACAATGTAAGACCCAGGGATACGATCCAGTGAAATGCTCCAATACCTCCTTGTACTGGGACTGCGATACCAATGCTTCCGATGACCAGGATAAACAGCCCATCAATGGGTTGAAGATGGGAAGTGGCCGGAAGTGCATAAAAAACAACCCAGGTCATTAGAAAATAGATGGTCCAGAGGAGAATGGTGTAGAGAAGAAAAAGTCCCCTTCGCTTCATGGTAAAGCCTGTTTTTAATCCGCCACCTACGCCTTTTAAAATGGCGACACCTTTTTGGATGAAAGTGAGACGGGCAAGTCGTTTTCGGAACAGGATAAATCCAGCGATGATAAGGCAAAAGCCACCAATGATGATGATCCAGGTGATCAGCGGCATTGTGAAATATCCGGATACCCCCTTGATCGCAGGGTTAAATATTTGATTTGTAAGGAAATTCCCGAAAAAATGAATCTTTGAGAAAAAGATAACGATGATCAGAATGATCATGGTGATGACATCGATTGATCGTTCAACGATTACGGTACCGATCAGGGAATCAAGTGGGATTTTTTCGGTTCTGTTCAGGGTGCCGCACTTGGTAATCTCCCCGATTCGGGGAAAGGCAAAATTTGCCAGGTAACCGATCGTTACGGCATAAAATGTATTCAGCCGACCCGGGATATACCCCAGGGGCTCTATGAGTAACCGCCAGCGGAGAGCCCTTACAATAAATCCGCTCAGAGAGATCACAAGCGAAAGAAAAACCCAGCCATAGCTTGCCTGTTTAAACTCGTTTACCAGTACCTGGAAATCAATCCCACGAAAAGCAAAGTATAGCAATAAAATTCCTATAGACAGGAAAAGAAAAAAATTAAAAACCTTCAGGATATTTCTTTTCAAGGAATTACTGTATGAGTTTATTGGTAGCGGTATCAGGAAAGACCACGTAGGGTTGGAATGTTTTTGCTTCCTCGATCTCCATTAATGCATAGGATATGATAATGATTACATCACCGACAGCAGCTTTTCTTGCAGCGGGTCCGTTCATACAGATATTGCCGGATCCTGGTTCACCTTTGATGACATACGTTTCCAAACGTTCTCCATTATTAATATTGACAACCTGAACCTTTTCATTTTCAATGATGTTGGCCGCATTCATCAACTCTTCATCAACCGTTATGCTGCCAACATATTGCAGGTTGGCATCCGTTACGGTTACTTTATGGATCTTTGATTTTACTACTTCAATAAACATGACACAACCAATTTATAGAAAGCAATATCAACGAAGGTACAAAAATCACCCGTTTATTTGAATTTTCGCGTTGCAAAGTTATGGATTTTTCTCATTCCTGAAATGTAATGTTATCGATCAGGCGAATTTTCCCTGCCCAAACTGCGATACATCCAATTTTTTTACCCTTTTCCGACCAGCTTTTCACTGGTTTTAATTGCGATCCATCGACAATTTCAAAATATTCAACCTGCAGCAATTTGCAATCATTCAGGGTATCCATGACCCATCTTTTCACCTCATCAACCCCCAGGTGTTTTGCTTTATGGATTGCCTGAGACAGTGTTTGGTAGATTACAGCAGCCTCTTCTCTTTCACGGGTACTCAGCCGTTGATTCCTTGAACTCATGGCAAGGCCATCCGCTTCACGGACAATCGGACAGGGTACAATTTCTACCGGGTAGTTCTGTTGATTAACCAGGAGGGTTATAATCGCCAGTTGTTGATAATCCTTTTCTCCGAAATAGGCTTTGTCCGGGGTTATGATGTCAAACAGTTTACTGACAACCTGAGCTACACCATTGAAGTGGCCTTTTCTGAATACACCCTCCATGTTTTTATCCAGGTGACCGAAGTCAAATACCCGGGTATCCTCTTCCGGGTAAATTTCCGGCACATCCGGTGTAAAAACCAGGTCATTCTTTCGCAGTAACCGCTGGAGAATATCCAAGTCTCCTTTGATATTCCTTGGATACTTTTCCAGGTCCTTTTTTTCGTTGAATTGTGTAGGGTTTACAAAGATGCTTACAACAGTAACACCGGTTTCTGCGATGGATTGCCTGATCAACGAGAGGTGTCCTTCATGGAGTGCTCCCATGGTTGGGACCAGGCCAACGCTATTCCCGCTGTTTTTCAATGAGCGGATTGCTAATTTCAGGGGGGCGATATGTTCAGTTATCTGCATGGTAAAAACAAGCTGCAAAGGTAACGATAAAATAACGTTTCTACAGGAGGGTAATGCATGAACTTTTATTGTTAACCACCCGTTTTGGATGCCTTAAAGGATTGATAAATTGAAAAATATCAATATTTTTTACTAATTTTGCACATTATTTCCCAGAAGCTGGCAGGTTAGATGGAAAACACAAAAGTATTGTATATTTCACAGGAGATAACCCCTTACCTCAAGGAGACAGAGATGTCGGTCATTGGAAGATATCTGCCACAGGGGATCCAGGAGCGGGGAAAAGAGATCAGAACGTTCATGCCGAAATTTGGATGCATTAATGAGCGGCGAAACCAACTGCATGAGGTTATCCGTCTTTCCGGCATGAATCTTATTATCAATGATACCGATCACCCCCTCATTATTAAGGTTGCTTCGATCCAGTCTGCACGGATGCAGGTATATTTTATTGATAACGAGGATTATTTTCACAGGAAGCATGTCGATAAAGATGAACATGGTGAAGAGTTTTCGGACAACGATGAGCGGTTGATTTTTTTTGCCAGGGGGGTATTGGAAACAGTGAAAAAACTGCGGTGGGCCCCCGATATCGTTCACTGTCTTGGATGGATGACCGGGCTGGTTCCGCTCTATTTGAAGAAAGCATACAATGATGATCCGCTCTTTGCCAATTCAAAAGTAATATACTCTGTCTATAATAAAGAGTTCAAAAAACCGTTTGAATCATCGTTCAGGAAGAAATTGTGGATGGAAGGGATTTCCAACGAAGATGTTGAATTGCTTAAACCCCCATCATTCCTCAATCTCAGTAAGCTGGCCGTCACCATGTCGGATGCTGTGATCATGGGGAGCAAAACCATAAACCGGGAATTAGGTCAGTTCATAACATCTTCGAAAAAACCCCTGCTTGAGTTCCAGACAGAAGAAGAATACATGGATGCCTATTCACAATTTTATGATACCATTTTAAGCAAGACCTTACATGACCCCAAATAGAGCCATCCTGACCCATTCAAACAGGATCTTTTTTTTACCCTATATTTCACTGCTGATACTGCTTGTTCAGGTGCTTTTCATCTCGTGTAACAATGATTCTACATTAATCGGAGAGTCCCTTCAGCCCCCTTCGGAGCGGATACACGCACATTATTTGGACACCCTTACGATTCAGGCGTTTACCCTGAGCCAGGATTCAATATTGAGCAGTGGCGCTTTACTGGCAACGGTAGGGCACTTAGAGGATGATTACTTCGGATCAAGCACTGCCTCGTTCCTTTTCCGGGTAAGGCTTGGTAACGATGATTTTGCCCCGGGACCCGATGCCATAGCAGACTCACTTGTTCTTACCCTGTTGCCTGACAGATTTTATGGCGATTCGACTACCAAAATGAACCTGAGGATCTTCCGGTTGGATGAAGATATCTTTTTGGAATCGGACTATTATTCCAACCTCGTACCCATGAAGGATCCGGAAACAGAACATTCCCAACTCATAGGAGTAACGGATACCCTCATGCGGTTTGTACTGGATACAACCTTTTTTGTGGATACCCTGGCGAATGTCGATACCATCGATAGCAATGCTGAGCTTCGCGAGTATTTCAAGGGAATTTATGTTACTGTTGATCCTCTTCCCATTGAGGGAGAAGGAGCCATCTTACTGTTCAATCTCCTCTCGAGCGATTCGAAAATGACCCTCTATTACCGGACCCCTACAGATACTCTTGATTATGATTTTTTAATCACCAATACCAGTGCCCGGGTCAACGTATTTTCACACGATCATTACTTAAAGATGGATACTACTGGAACTATAGAAGACACACTGATCTTTGTTCAGGGGATGGCGGGTACCTATGCGAGGATCGATTTCCCTTATATGGATGACATGAAGGAGATGGGAGACCTGGCAATCAATAAGGCTGAGATCACGTTCAATATTTTTGAATACCAGGACTCCGCTATATACCCTCCACCGGAAGCGCTGATGCTTTTAACCATCGATGATGAAGGTGAATTTATTTCCCTGTTTGACAGCCAATTGGGAGAAGAATATTTTGGCGGTACCCTCGACGAAGAGGAAGGAGTATATTCCTTTCGGATAACCAATCATGTGAAGGACTATCTCGCCGGAGATACACCTCATTCCAGTATTTACCTGTTTGTTGGAGATCAGGTTACGTCACCCGAACGGGCCATCCTGGTCAATAGCAGCGCCCCGAATAACATCCGGTTAAAGATCATTTATACCCTGCTATAACGGATTGTAAAGGAATTGTCAGAAACATGCAGCAACTCGTTTTCCGGCATGGTTGTTCTGAGTTTATCGCTTTACACCAGCCAGGATAGTAATCTCTTCGGGTGTTAGGGCCCGGTTGAAAATCAATACATCATCGATTATCCCATTGTAATATTTGTGCTCTCCCAGGTCACCCAGGGCCCAATGTCCGATTCCCAACTGGTCATTGTTTGTCAGGTCAGGATTTGAAGCATATAATCCATCCTCTCCTACCAAATCACCATCTACCCAGAGTTTAAAGCTGTTTGAATCAATTATCCCTATCAGATTATGCCATTGGTTATCATTAAATTTCAGTGAAGTTTCTGCACGAGCGAACTCACCTCCTGTATT
>CAZXGG010000040.1:23763-33181 GCA_964640125.1 uncultured Rikenellaceae bacterium | reverse complement strand
TGATGAATGATGAATGATGAATGATGAATGATGAATGATGAATGATGAATGATGATAGAGTGAAGGGTGAGTTGGGAAAGATTGCGAAATGCGGATTTCGGATTTGTTAGATTGAGTTATTTGCCTACTATGATTCTTCAGTTTTCCCCAGCCACTATCGAATCCTTATCATTACAGGTATCAAACTCCACCTGTATGGTAACGTGATGAATGCCAAACTTTTCAGTAAGTAGCCTCTCCAGTTCAATCCGTACTTTATCGATTTCGCTAATGGGAAGGTTTTCTGAAATATCCACGTGGCACTGAAAATGGATTTCAGAATCGGTTAATTTCCATGCATGGATATGATGGATGTTGGAAATCTGAGAATGCTTTTCAAGTTCCGTTTTTATTTCCCCGATATCCAGCTCCCGTGGTGATGCTTCCATCAGGATCTCAATGGTTTCCTTCAAGATACTCCAGGTTTCCCTGATGATAAAAAGCCCGATGAGAAAAGTAAGGAGGGGATCAACCCAGTATATCTCCAGATAACGGATGAGGATGGAACCAAGAATCACAGCAACGGAAGACAACGTATCACCCATCAGGTGAAGGTAAGCTGACCGGATATTCAGACTCGAAGCGGAATCTCGTTTCAACAATAAGACTGAAAAGAGATTTGCCAGCAATCCCACCAAGGCGACCCAAAACATTATACCGCTTTTGATGGGCACGGGATTTTTCAATCGCTGGTATGCTTCGAAAAAAAGATAGAGCGAAATTCCGATCAGCAACGTGGTGTTAAAAAGTGCAGCAAGGATCTCAATTCTTTTATAGCCAAAGGTTTTACGAACATTACCTCTTTTCTTACCGATCCGTAAGGCGATGTATGCAATGACCATGGAAAAGGTGTCACCGAGATTATGCAGTGCATCGGAAATCAGTGCCAGGCTGTTTGAAAAGATCCCACCCAGAAATTCCGTTATGGTGATCACCATGTTAAGAATAACCGTGATGAGAAGGTTTCCACCCGGTACCCGGTCTCTATGATGATGATGTATTGCTCTCATGCTCTACACACTAATCAATTGTACAAAGGTAAAGAGAATCGGTTGGAATATCGAATAATGAATAGCAATGAAATATCGAATAATGAACAGGGAATTACGAATGATGAAGCAAAGAAGGGGGTAGAGGGGAAATATCTGCGACACACATTAACCTGACTACCAACGTTTACCCCCTGCGGGGGCGAATTGTTATTAAGGTATTTGATCGCCCGGAGACCGTTATTAAGATCGTATTAGAAATGTAGTGAATTGTCTTTTTCGAAATTCGAAATCCCTTTCCTTAGCATCGTCTCACAGTCTCTCAGTCTCAACAATTAATCCTGTACTCTATATTCCTTATCCACCCTATACTCCATGCTCCATGCCCTATGCTCTGTGCAAATTCAACCTCAGCCTTTGCCTCAGCCTTCGCCTATTATTTTAACCAACACCCGTTTCTTTCTTTTTCCGTCGAATTCCCCGTAAAAGATCTGTTCCCACGGTCCGAAATCAAGATCTCCGTCTGTAATGGCAACAACGACCTCTCTTCCCATGACGGACCGTTTCAGGTGTGCGTCGGCATTGTCCTCAAATCCATTGTGCTTATATTGTGAGTGTGGATGTTCGGGGGCAAGTTTTTCCAACCAGACTTCAAAATCCTGGTGAAGTCCAGATTCATCATCGTTAATAAAAACACTGGCTGTAATGTGCATGGCATTGCACAACAGCAATCCTTCCTGTACACCACTCTCAGACAGACACTGCCGGATTTGAGGAGTGATGTTGATCAGTTCACGGCGATTTTTGGTTTCAAACCAGAGTTCTTTGCGGTATGTTTTCATGCGATTTAAATTTCGGTTAGGTTACACAACTTTCAACATCGAACATCGAACATAGAACTTTCAAAAAATAAAAACAAAAGAACTAAAATGCAATTAACTATTTCTTTTTAATATTGGATTTTGCCGTTTGAATGCTTTTAAAGAATATTTTTATAAGTTCTTCCGTTTCAATTATCATTTCTTCTACCAATTTGATAATATTATTTGCATAATTTAACAGTCTCTCCTCCAAATCATAGACTCTTTCTTTAGCTTGACTTTTGCTTTTATCTGTCACTTTTCATTAAAATTTGAATGTTGAATGTTGAGTGTTGAATGTTTGACCGTTACATCACCCAATCTCCAACGATTCAATAATCCCATCGATCCGTTCTTGCAACAGTGCATCCACGGTATCAAAATCCGCCCTGTCTTTCAGCTCTTCCTTCACGCTGAAGTAGAACTTAATTTTCGGTTCTGTACCGGAAGGCCGCATCGAGATTTTTGATCCATCTTCAAGGATAAACTGCAGGACATTGGATTTTGGAAGTGTGATCTCATACCGGAGGTGGGAGATGAGATCATACGTCTGTTGTTTCAGGTAATCGTGGATAAGCATAACGGGTGAATCGTTAATGGTTTCCGGGGGTTTATACCTGAAGTTGTCCATAATGTTCCTGATCTCCTCGGCTCCGGCTTTCCCTTTCTTTACAATGTTTATCAATTGTTCTTTATAGAGCCGGTATTTCACATAAATATCCAGCAGCAATTCATAGAGTGACTTTCCCTGGTCAGCTGCCCATGCTGCGACTTCAGCGATCATGGAACAGGATATTACCGCATCCTTATCACGGACGAATTCTCCGACCATATAACCATAGCTCTCTTCACCTCCGGCAATAAAGACCTTTTTCCCTTCGTGTTTTTTGATAAGATCTGCAATGTATTTGAATCCGGTTAATACATCAAAATGATCTACCTTGAAGTCTTCGGCAATTTCATTCAGAAGATCGGTTGTAACAATGGTTTTGACGATATATTCTCTACCGGTTAGTTTTCCTTTTGCTGACCATTGCGATAGCAGGTAATGGATCAGCAAGGTTGCCGTCTGGTTTCCATTCAGGAGGATGAACTTGCCATCCGGTTTTCTAACAGCAATTCCAACCCGATCTGCATCCGGATCGGTACCCATAACCAGATCAGCATTCACACTTTTTGCTTTTTCGATTGCCATGGAAAGTGCTGCCGATTCTTCCGGGTTTGGTGATTTTACGGTGGGGAAGTTCCCGTCCGGAATATCCTGTTCGGGAACATGATAAATGTTTTTGAATCCGAATTCATTCAGCGATGCGGGAACCAGTCTCACTCCTGTTCCATGGATTGGTGTGTAAACGATCTTCAGGTCGCTGTTTCTTTCAATGATCTCCGGCGAGAGAGAAAGTGTCTTTACTTTTTCAAGGTAGAGTTTATCAAACGCTTCACCAATAATTTCAATGTTTTTCTTCGGGCCATCGAATTTCACCTCGTCAATTGACTTAATTTTCTGGACTTCGTCTATGATATTTTTGTCATGTGGACTAATAATTTGCCCTCCGTCGTCCCAGTAGGCTTTGAACCCATTGTATTCTTTCGGATTATGTGAAGCGGTAATCACGATTCCGCTATGGCAGTTAAAATGCCGGATTGCAAAAGAGAGTTCCGGTGTAGGGCGAAGGGATTCAAACAGGAAAACCTTCATCCCATTGGCTGAAAATATACCGGCAGCTGTTTCTGAAAAGAGACGGCTATTGTTCCTCGAGTCATGGGCGATGGCTACTTTTATCTGATCGAGTTTGTTGAACTGTGCCATGAGGTAGTTACACAATCCCTGTGTTGCCATCCCGACAGTATAGATGTTCATCCGGTTTGTGCCGGCTCCCATTATTCCGCGTAATCCTCCCGTTCCAAATTCAAGGTCTTTATAGAATGCTTCGATCAGTTCGGTTTCATCCTCTTCAAGCATGTATTTCACCTGTTTTCTTGTCTCTTCATCGTAACTTTCGGAGAGCCAGGCCCGGGCTCTATCCCGTACAGTTTCTTTCAGATTATTCTGTTTCATGGGGCGGTTATTTTTGTTGAATTTTTTGCATACAGACCGACAAACTCTCCGGCCATTCGGGTATTCTGATCTTGTATTGTGATTTGATTTTCTCTTTGTTCAAAATGCTGTAAGCCGGACGTGGTGCAGGCAGTGGATATTCATCGGTTTTGATTGGAACAACCTCACATCTGCTGCGGTTTTTTTTGACAATTGCCAGAGCCAGTTCATACCAGTTACAGGATCCTTCATTCGAGTAGTGGTACATTCCCGGTTGCCAGGAACAGGTACCGTCAGAAGTGTCTGAAATAATGGTAAGAATTGCATGGGCAAGGTCGTGTGCATAGGTTGGTGATCCCACCTGATCGGTTACAACGCTGATGGATTTTTTCTGATGGCTGAGTGCGTTAATCTTTTTTACAAAATTGCTACCATAGGAGGAGTATAGCCAGGCGGTTCGGATGACCATATTATTTGCATATTGCAGTACATGTTTCTCTCCGGCAAGTTTTGATTTCCCGTATATTGATGTAGGATTAGGCACATCCTCTTCCTGGTAAGGAGTGCCTTTCGTACCATCAAAGACATAATCAGTTGAGATATGGATCAGCCGGGAAGAATGGCTATCTGACAGCTTAGCGAGGTATTCGGGTCCTGTAGCGTTAATAAGGTATGCGGATTCAGGATCCTCTTCAGCCCGGTCTACTTGAGTGTAGCTTGCACAATTGATTATATAGTGGATCGGATGCTCCTGAAAAAAGATGGAGAGTGTCTCGAAATCGGTAATATCAAGGGTGTCGACATCATGAAAAAGGAACGCAAAGCCGGGAAAATGGTGTGCGATATCTTTAATTTCACTTCCCAATTGACCATATGAACCGGTAACAAGAACTGTCAACATAAATAGAATACGGGTTTTAGTGAGGATTTAATTTATTCTTCTCCATAGGTAAAATTCATTTCTGCTTTGGCAAAGGTCGGGTGAGCCCGGTCTTTTGCTGAAATGATTGCCATGGATGTATCCAATCCCCAGTCGATATTCAGAAAGGGATCATTGTAAATAATTCCCCGTTCAGCTTCCGGATTGTAGTAGGTATCGCATTTATATAATACAACGGCATGCTCACTCAATACGGCGAATCCATGGGCGAAACCGGGGGGTACCAGGAGTTGCTTCCTATTTTTTCCACTCAGGAGCATACCCAGCCATTTTCCATACCCCGGAGAGTTTTTTCGAAGATCAACGGCAACATCCATGATCTCTCCTTCCATAACACGGATGAGTTTTGCCTGGGCGAATGGAGCAAGCTGATAATGCAGCCCCCTGAGCACTCCTTTACAGGATCTGGATTCGTTATCCTGGACGAACAGGAGATCCAGGTTCTGACACTGAAACTCCTTCCTGTTAAAACTTTCAAAGAAGTAGCCTCTTTCGTCTTCAAATACCTTTGGCTCCAGGACGAGCAGTTGCGGTATATCGGTTTCGATGATTTTCATCTTAATCTCTCTTTTCCCAGGTTTTGATGTTTTCTCTGGCAAGCTTTTGCAGGTATTTTCCGTAAAGACTATTCTTATACGGTTCTGCCAGTTTCAGCAATTGTTTTTCACTGATATAGCCTCTTTTATAAGCTATTTCTTCGATACAGGAGGCTTTAAGTCCCTGTCTTTGTTCGAGGGTAGCGATGAAATTCGATGCCTGGAGAAGGCTTTCGTAGGTTCCGGTATCGAGCCATGCCATCCCCCGTCCCATGATCCTGACCTGAAGCCTTCCTTCTTCAAGATAGAGTTTGTTAAGATCGGTTATTTCCAGTTCACCACGGGCAGAGGGGGTTAGCGATTTTGCTTTTTCAACCACATCGTTGCTGTAGAAATACAGTCCGGTAACGGCGTAATTGGATTTTGGCTTTACCGGTTTTTCCTCAATAGAGATCGCTCTCCCTGTTTTGTTGAACTCAACCACTCCATACCGTTGTGGATCATTTACATAATAACCAAACACAACGGCACCGTCTTTCAATTCTGCCGTTTCAAGAAGGATGTTTCCAAATCCATGCCCGTAAAAGATATTATCTCCCAGGATCAGACAGACATTTTCATTCCCGATGAAATTTTCTCCGATAAGAAAAGCCTGTGCCAGTCCTTCCGGAGCGGGTTGAACGGCATATTCGATTGTTAAACCAATCTGATTTCCCGTGCCAAACAGATCTTCATAGAGGCGAATATCCTGCGGTGTGGAGATGATCAATATTTCCCGTATTCCGGCAAGCATTAAAACCGATAACGGGTAATAGATCATCGGTTTATCATAAACCGGTATGATCTGTTTTGATATGCTTTTCGTTATCGGATACAAACGGGTCCCTGCACCTCCGGCTAAAATAATTCCTCTCATATTTTCAGTATTTTTTTAAAATAGTCAATGGTAGCGTTTAATCCTTTTTCCAGGCCGACCTTTGGAGTCCAGTCCAATTTCTGTAGGGCAAGGTTTATATCCGGCTTTCGTTGCATCGGATCATCTTCGGGGAGGGGATGAAATGTGATACTCGATTTCGACCGAGTCAAACCCATGATCAGGTTTGCCAGGTCCAGGATGCTTATTTCCTGCGGATTTCCCAGGTTAACGGGTCCGGTCAGATCATCGGATGCATTCATTAACCGGATCAATCCTTCTATCAGATCGTCAACGTACTGAAAACTCCTGGTCTGGCTGCCATCACCAAATATGGATATCTCCTCACCCTTCAGTGCCTGGACGATAAAATTAGAGATCACCCGCCCGTCACTGGGATCCATTCTTGGACCATAGGTGTTAAAGATCCTGGCGATGCGTATGTTTATTTTATTCTGTGTCTGATAATTTACAAAAATGGTTTCTGCACACCGTTTTCCTTCGTCATAGCAGGCGCGCGCACCAATGGGATTGACATTACCCCAGTATGTTTCTGGCTGGGGATGCATCTCCGGGTCACCGTACACCTCACTGGTTGATGCCTGAAGAATTTTAGCTTTTATTCGCCTTGCCAGGTCGAGCATATTAATGGCTCCCATCACGGATGTTTTGATTGTTTTTATGGGGTTTATCTGGTAGTTGAGGGGAGAGGCGGGACAGGCCAGATTATAGATCTCGTCCACTTCCGCGTAAAACGGAACCGTTACGTCATGCCGGATAAGTTCAAAATAGGGATGATTGATGAGGTGTAGCACATTGGACCGGAATCCGGTGAAATAGTTATCGAGTGAGATCACTTCGTGACCGTCATTGAGTAATCGTTCACAAAGGTGTGATCCGATAAATCCTGCTCCTCCGGTAACTAAAATTCTTTTCATGCGGTAATCAATCAAATAGAAATAAAGCTACATAAAATTATCAGATAAATAGCTGTTAACCAGGATCAGGAACGACCGATGCCATAATAGGTAAAACCCAGATCACGAAGCTCAACGGGATCATAAATGTTTCTGCCATCGAATATTATTTTTTCGTTCAATAGCTTACCAATAACTTTTAAATTGGGCATCCTGAATTCGGGCCATTCGGTAATCAGGATCAGACCATCGGCATCCACCAGGGCTTCGTATGGTTCGTTAACATACTCAATGGAAGATCCAAATATTTTTTTTGCTTCCTGCATGGCCACAGGATCATAGGCTTTGATTGAAGCTCCCCTGTCCAGCAGTTTATTAATGATCTCCAGCGACGGAGCCTCTCTCATGTCATCCGTATGCGGTTTGAATGATAATCCCCATACACCAAAATGTTTATTATGGAGCTCCTCTCCGAAATGTGAAAAGATCTTTTCGACCAGCACTGATTTTTGCCGGGTATTGACCTCTTCAACTGCTTTCATGATTTCCAGTGAATAGTGGTAGTCGTCTCCTGTTTTGATTAACGCTTTAACATCTTTCGGGAAACAGGACCCTCCATACCCCACACCGGGATAAATAAATTTGTTTCCAATTCTTGAATCGCTCCCGATCCCTTTTCTTACCATGGTAATGTCTGCTCCTAAAATTTCACTTAAATTGGCCAGGTCATTCATGAAGCTGATTTTGGTAGCCAGCATGGCATTGGCAGCGTATTTGGTCAGTTCTGCCGATGGGATATCCATGATGAGGATCCGGTCCCTGTTGAGAATGAATGGTTTGTAGAGCTTCTTCATAATCCCTTCGGCCTTTTCCGAATCGAGTCCTATAATAATCCTGTCGGGTTTCAGGAAATCGTTTATTGCATCCCCTTCTTTTAAAAATTCAGGATTTGAAACAACATCAAAGGGTATTTTTTTGTTTCGTTTCTTCAATTGCTGATTAACGACCTCTTTAATCATTTTGGCAGTACCTACCGGTACGGTACTTTTTGTTGCGATAACCAGATATTCATCCATCTGAGATCCAATTTGTTCAGCAACAGCGAGAACGTGTTTAAGATCAGCGGATCCATCTTCATTTGATGGAGTACCTACCGCAATAAACACCACTTCACAATCGCTAAAGTTTTCTTTTAACCCGGTTGAAAAAACCAGCCGTCCTTTATCCCTGTTCTTCCTGATCATTTCTTCAAGACCTGGTTCATAAATTGGAATGTTATCCTTGTTCAATTTGTCAATTTTCTGTTTATCAATATCAATACAAGTAACATCAATGCCTGTTTCAGCAAAACAGGTACCGGTGACTAAACCAACGTAACCGGTTCCAACGATTGAAATTTTCATATTTCTTTTATGGTTTTGATAAAAATTACTGGTATTAAGGTAACCAGGATAACTGAGCTTTGCATTATTTTGCCAATAAAGATAGCGTAATTGAATTGATATAGAAAAATTTATTTTTTTCCGGAGATTCCGTGAATGTATGGAATAAAATCTTAATTTTGCACCTCGAATTATAATTTTAGATAATGTCTAACTTATTAACTATTAATTATTAAATGACGAAAAAAGAAGAGAAACCAATCCTGGATGATGTTCAGGACAAAAAAGGAGATGCCGAGGGACCTGATGAGAAAAAGGAAACACCAGAAAAACCTGAGGTAAAACCCGAAACCACAAAGTCAGAGAACCAAAAAACAGGGACTAAAAGCACAGAAAAGGAAGAGGAGTCTTCAACCCCCGTTGATACCGCAGTAGCAGAGGAGAAAAAGGAAGAGGAAGAAGAAAAGGAAACTGAACCTTCTAAAACCGCACCTGAAGACAAAGCAGGAAAGGAAAAAGAGATTACTGACACGGACAGTGCAGCTGTGGAAAAGAAATCCAAAACAGCTGCAAAAACCAAATCGGAAACCGGCGACAAAAAAGCCCAAAAAGAAGGGAAGGAAGAGACGAAAGAAGCTCATTCCGAGGAGTTCGATTGGGAGAAGTTCACGGCTGAGGAAGATGAATACAGTGCCGAGAAAAGAGCTGAATATGAGGCATTGTACGATGAAACGTTGTCAACCGTCTCAGTAAATGAAGTAGTGCAGGGGAAAGTGATTTCCATGAGCAAGCGCGAAGTGGTTA
>CAZXGG010000040.1:0-23663 GCA_964640125.1 uncultured Rikenellaceae bacterium | reverse complement strand
GTAAATGAAGTAGTGCAGGGGAAAGTGATTTCCATGAGCAAGCGCGAAGTGGTTATCAATATCGGGTATAAATCGGAAGGTATGGTTAGTTTGAATGAATTCCGGTACAATCCCACTCTCAAAATTGGCGATGAAGTTGAAGTTTACGTTGAGAGTCAGGAGGATAAAAAAGGACAACTCGTTTTATCCCATAAAAAAGCAAGAGCACTCCGCTCCTGGGAGCGAGTTAATGCAGCCCTTGAGAATGATGAAATCATTACAGGATACATAAAATGCAGAACAAAGGGTGGAATGATCGTTGATGTTTTTGGCATCGAAGCATTCCTTCCGGGTTCACAGATCGATGTCAAACCGATCCGCGACTATGACGTTTTCGTTGACAAAACCATGGAGTTTAAAGTGGTTAAGATAAATCATGAATTTAAGAATGTGGTGGTGTCGCACAAGGCATTGATTGAAGCAGAACTGGAGCAGCAGAAAAAAGAGATCATAGCTAAACTTGAAAAAGGACAGGTTCTCGAAGGAACCGTGAAGAATATTACATCCTATGGGGTGTTTATTGATCTTGGGGGTGTTGACGGATTGATTCATATAACCGACCTTTCATGGGGACGGGTAAATCATCCGGAAGAGATCGTGGAGCTTGATCAAAAACTGAATGTCGTTATTCTCGATTTCGATGATGATAAAAAAAGAATTGCCCTTGGCTTGAAGCAACTGACTCCCCATCCATGGGATTCGCTTGATCCGGAACTCAAGATAGGAGACAGGGTGAAAGGAAAAGTTGTTGTAATGGCCGACTACGGAGCATTTGTTGAGATCGCTCCCGGTGTGGAAGGATTGATCCATGTCTCTGAAATGTCATGG
Source organism: uncultured Rikenellaceae bacterium (assembly GCA_964640125.1). Lineage (GTDB taxonomy): Bacteria > Bacteroidota > Bacteroidia > Bacteroidales > VadinHA17. The sequence goes on along the minus strand of CAZXGG010000040.1, from coordinate 22,796 downwards.
TCACAGCACCTCCGGAGTGCACAGGAGTTCCTAAAGGTTGGAGATGCAATTGAAGCTCAGATTCTTACTCTTGACAGGGAAGAAAGAAAAATGTCTCTAGGCATAAAACAGCTGAAAGAGGATCCGTGGGAAAAGATTGATGAGAAATACAGTATGGGTTCAAAGCATACTGCCAGGGTTAGAAACTTTACAAACTTCGGCGTATTTGTTGAGATTGAAGAGGGGGTGGACGGATTGATCCATATTTCAGACCTCTCCTGGACAAAGAAAGTGAAACACCCGGCAGAATTTACCTCCATCGATGCTGATATTGAGGTGGTGGTTCTGGAAATTGATAAGGAGAACAGAAGGTTGAGCCTCGGACATAAACAGCTGGAAGAGAATCCATGGGATGTCTTTGAAACTGTTTTTACCGTCGATTCGATTCATGAAGGAACCATTGTGGAAGTGTTTGACAAAGGAGCACTCGTTGCACTTCCCTATGGCGTCGAAGGGTTCGTTACTCCAAAACACCTGGTTAAAAAAGATGGATCATCAGCTAAAATCGATGAAAAACTTCCGTTTAAAGTGATTGAATTCTCTAAATCGGCAAAGCGGATTATCCTGTCTCACAGCCGAGTTTTTGAAGACGAGGAGCGCGGTAAAACCAGGACAGATAAACAGGGGCAAAAGGATGGAACCAAAAAAACTGCCAGGAAACCCAAAAGTGGAATCGAAAAAACAACACTTGGTGATATTTCTAACCTAGCTGCACTGAAAAGTGAAATGGAAGAAAAAGAAAATAAAGCTTCCGAGAAAAAGAAAAAATAACTATATTTAAGTTTTAAATTCTTTTGCCATGGAATTCAATATCGAAAAGAAAGACAACTTTACCCTGATTCAGGTGTTGGAGGAAAAACTGGATACTCACATTGCTCCAAACCTGAAATCAGAACTGGTCTTAATCTCAGGGAATGGAGAAAAAAATATCATTCTCGATCTGAGCAATTGTCGCTATTGCGATTCCTCGGGACTTAGCGCAATACTGGTTGCTAATCGCCTCTGTAAGAATGCAAATGGGACCTTTGTTCTGACGGGTTTAACCGAAGCAGTCGAGAGATTAATCACCATTTCCCAGCTGGATACGGTACTCAATATTACGGAAACATTAGATGATGCTGTCGAACTAATTACTGAAGAAGCGCAATAGGTAAGGTGACGTTCTCCTTTACCATATTAGGTAGTAGTTCAGCGTTACCAACATCCACAAGATTTCCTTCCGCTCATGTACTGAATGTGCATGAGCGTTTTTTTTTAATTGATTGTGGTGAGGGAACACAGATGCAAATGCGCAAGTTCAAAATCAAATTCGGGAAAATCAACCATATTTTTATCAGCCACCTTCATGGTGATCATACCCTGGGATTATTCGGGCTTATCTCTACCCTTGTTTTACTTGACAGGAAAAGCAAACTGACCATTTATGCCCCACCTCAGTTGGACCAAATAGTGAATAATCACCTGAAAGCATTTGATATAACCCTCCCGTTTACACTCCAGTTCATCACCCTGAATTGTACATCCTCAGAAAGAATATACGAGGATAAAATTCTTTTTGTAGAGACCATCCCCCTGAAACACAGGGTGCCAACATGTGGCTTCCTGTTTAAGGAAAAGCCACGGTTAAGAAATATCCGGAAGGAGATGATTGAGAAATATAAGATCCCCATCAGAAAAATGCAGGACCTGAAGGAAGGAGCGGATTTAACCCTGGAATCGGGCGAGGTGATACCCAATGACCAGTTAACCCTTCAACCCGATCCACCAAGATCATTTGCCTACTGCAGCGATACCTTATATACGAAAGGTATTCTGACCAAAATCAAAGGTGTTGACCTGCTGTACCATGAAGCAACATTCATGCATGAAATGGTTGACCAGGCTCGGGATAATTTCCACAGCACGGGTTACCAGGCAGCCATGCTGGCAAAGCAAGCAGGTGCCGGCAAGCTGATCCTGGGACACTTCTCGGCAAGGTATAAGGATTTAAATCCGTTGCTCCAGGAAGCCAGAATGGTATTTGAAAATACATTCCTCGCTGAAGATGGTGCTTCTTTTCACCTGTAATACCCTTGATCCGGCTATCTGAATGGAATGCATCACAACGGGTGTGTGAAATGGAAAAGATGCTATCTTTGAACAAATTTTTTCCGGCGTTTTATTTCCATTTTAAAAAACAGGCCAATTATTTTATTTGCAGCTTGAGTTATTGCATTATTAAAAAGTTATTCTGTGCAAGAGAAGATTCTGATTCTGGATTTTGGATCCCAGTATACCCAGCTGATTGCAAGGCGCATCAGGGAAATGAATGTGTATTGTGAAATTCATCCTTTTAACCTCTTTCCTGCTGTCGACCAGTCGGTTAAAGGAGTAATATTATCCGGGAGCCCCTTTTCAGTCAGAGATCACGAGGCACCTTCCCTTGATCTGAAAACCCTGAGGGGCAGTTGCCCTTTGCTGGGAATTTGTTACGGCGCACAATTGCTGGCACAATCATTTGGTGGTGAGGTTCTGCCTTCAAATACAAGGGAATACGGACGAGCTAACCTGAAGTTTGTGGATAGAACAACTGAGCTGTTTCAGGGAGTCAGCGATAATACCCAGGTATGGATGTCTCACGGTGATACCATCGAAAGTCTCCCGGACGATTATACGATTATCGGAAGTACAACCGATGTTCGAGTGGGCGCTTATGAAATTGCAGGTGAAAAGGCATACGGCATCCAGTTTCATCCGGAAGTGTACCACACCACGGAAGGGAAAACAATCCTGCGCAATTTCGTTGTTAATATTTGTAAATGCCGGCGAAAATGGACACCAGAATCGTTTATCGATTCCACGATCTCAGCGTTGCAAAAACAGCTTGGTAACGATAAAGTAGTCCTTGGATTGTCGGGAGGTGTTGATTCGTCAGTTGCTGCCGTATTGTTGAACAGGGCGATTGGCAGTAACCTGACCTCACTCTTTGTTGACAATGGACTATTGAGGAAAAATGAGTATGAAAAAGTTTTGAAAACCTACAAGAAAATGGGCCTCAATGTGGTCGGTGTTGATGCCAGGGAACGATTTCTGGATAGCCTGAAAGGAATAGAAGATCCGGAAGGAAAAAGAAAGGCAATCGGTCGTTCCTTTATTGAAGTGTTTGAGGAACAAGCGCAAAAACTCAGAGATGTTACATGGCTGGCCCAGGGGACCATCTATCCGGATATTATAGAATCGATATCTGTCAAAGGTCCTTCAGCCACCATAAAGTCTCATCATAATGTTGGTGGATTACCTGAAAAAATGAACCTGAAGGTTGTGGAACCCCTTAAACTTCTTTTCAAGGATGAGGTTAGAAAAGTGGGAGAGGCCCTTATGATGAATGATGAGATACTCAGGAGACACCCATTCCCCGGTCCGGGATTGGCTATCCGAATCCTGGGCGAAATTACCAGGGAGAAAGTCAGGATGCTTCAGGATGCAGATGACATTTTTATCGGAGGACTTAAGAAACGTGGTTTATATGATCAGGTCTGGCAGGCTGCTGTTATCCTCCTTCCTGTGCAGTCAGTTGGCGTTATGGGAGATGAACGAACCTACGAAAATGTGGTCGTGTTGCGTGCCGTTTCGTCTACCGATGGCATGACAGCCGATTGGTCGCAGCTTCCGTATGATTTTCTTGCCTGGGTCTCCAATGAGATGATCAATAAAATAAAAGGCATTAACCGGGTAGTGTATGATATCAGTTCAAAACCCCCGGCTACGATCGAATGGGAGTAAGTGAAACTAGTTTTATGGTTCAGTGTACAGAGTTCAGAGTTAAAGAGATGAGAAGTGAATCGTGAATTGTGAGAAAAAGAGGTGCACGATACTCGGTCCTGGGTGCTCGGTAAAAGATAAGGATACGTTTTTAGTTCCAATTACCTTGGTATAACAACAGCATTTGTGGTACGAAATCAATCATATGAGTCATGTGTAGCATGACAAATAAATTAATTCCCCATTTTTTTAGGTGAATCGAAATGGCACACCCTTTGTTCAATTGCTAATCAAAGGATGTTTTCTATCTTTGAACACCGAAATGAATATGAAAAAGATGAAGAAGAAGATTAACCGTTTACTCGTAGCGGGATTGCTATTGATTTTCCTGCAGTGCGGGGGATTGTTCGGACAGATTGGGACGTTTGAGCAATCGCTTAAGATTGGTAAAATATTAGACCTTGTAGAGAATTACTATGTCGATACGGTGAACCAGGAGCAACTGGTAGAAGAGGTTATCGTCAGTATGTTACATACCCTCGATCCTCATTCGGTATACATACCCAGTGATGAGGTAAAGGAGATGAATGAGCCGCTTCAGGGGAATTTTGAAGGAATAGGAATTCAGTTTAATATGTTGTTCGATACGATTCTCGTTATTGCACCTGTACCCGGCGGACCTTCCGAAAAGGTGGGAATAAGAGCTGGCGACCGGATTATGGAGATTGAGAATGAAAATGTTGCCGGAGTGGGGATGTCCAGCAGCAAAGTACAGGATAAGCTGATGGGGGAGAAAGGCACCAAAGTATCTGTTCGTATCAGACGAAAGGGCGTTCCGGAACTGCTCGATTTTACCATTACCAGGGATAAAATACCGATCAACAGCCTCGATGCTGCATTCATGGTGGATGAAAATATCGGGTATATCAAACTGAACCGTTTCTCGCTGACTACAATGAGTGAGTTCGATGACGCACTTGAAAAACTCAAGAAAGAAAATATTCAGGACCTGATACTTGATTTAAGAAACAATGGCGGGGGATATATGGAACCGGCAATTCAGCTTGCCGACCATTTTTTGTCGGACAGAAAACTGATCGTTTATATGCAGGGCGAAAACATTCCCAGGAGGGACTTCAGAGCCACATCATCAGGCGAGTTTAATGATGGACGGGTTGTCGTATTGATCGATGAAGGTTCGGCTTCAGCGAGTGAAATTGTTGCAGGAGCTATACAGGATTGGGACCGGGGAATCCTTATCGGAAGAAGATCATTTGGTAAAGGCCTGGTACAGCGCCCTTTTATGCTGACCGATGGTTCCATGATCCGTCTAACCATTGCACGTTATTATACGCCCACCGGACGGTTGATACAAAAACCATATGATGTTGGTTTTAAAGAATACGCAAGAGATCTTTCAAAACGATACGAGAACGGTGAATTTGGCAGTATCGAAAACATTGAATTCCCGGATTCACTAAAATACATGACACTGGTGAAGCAGAGGACAGTCTATGGCGGGGGAGGTATTATGCCGGATTTCTTTGTTCCGCTAGATACATCAGGTTATTCCGACTATTATACTAAAATATCAGGACAGGGAATAATCAATAGTTATACCCTTGATTTTGTCGACAGAAACAGGGATAAGCTGACACGAAAATACACCACGTTTGAAGATTATATTGCTTCCTTTACGGTGAGCGACGATATGATCAATGATCTGGTTCAGCTGGCGAAGAATGAGGGCATTGAACCGGATTCGAAAGGGATCAATGTCTCCGGGGATAAGATGAAACTAATAATTAAAGGATTGATAGCCAGGGATATATGGAATATGAGCGAATTTTATGAAGTGATCAACAAAGAGGACCCAGGATTCCTGAAAGCGATTCAAATACTTCAACACTCCGATCAATACCTGGGCAAGCTGGAAAAGAACTAACCCGGAAAACAGACAGGCAAGCAGCAATCTCATGAGCCTTATCATTCAATGGCTGTCCAACCAATACATTGAGATATTAGGAGCGGTATCGGGACTGCTTTATCTCTATTTCGCCATCCGTCAGAAGATCTGGCTCTGGCCTCTTGGACTGATCACATCAGCGGTTTATGTATATGTGTTTTTTGTAACACAATTTTATGCTGATATGGGGCTGAACATCTATTATGTTGTGATCAGTATCTACGGGTGGTATAACTGGCAATATGGTAAGGGTAATCAGAAAAAGGATACATTGTGCATATCTGCATTAACGCGAAAGCTGGTTGTGATTTTACTGATCATCACAGCATGCATCTACGTTGTACTGGTGTATATGCTGAAAAAGTTACCGGAATTGCTTGATGTTGAGGTCTCTGAGCTGCTCTATTGGGATGCTTTTACTACTGCGGCGAGTATTGTTGCCACCTGGATGCTTGCACGGAAGATTATTCAACACTGGTTGATCTGGATTGTAGTTGATGCAGTATCGCTCGGACTCTATGTATACAAGGGGATGTACCCGACAGTAGTACTATTTCTGGTATATACCCTGATGGCTTTCAAAGGGTATATTGAATGGAAAAAGGATTTACAGACAACGAAAACAGAGGGCTGAGAAAGGTAGTAATTACCGGGCCGGAATCTACCGGAAAGACTACGCTTGCAGAGCAGCTCGCCCGATCTTTCGGAACGGTCTGGGTTCCTGAATATGCCAGGGGATATGTCAGGAACCTGGGAAGAGAATATGGATATCAGGACCTTCTGCAAATAGGCAGAAGGCAGATTGAAGAATTAACCAATCAATATGAGGGTGCTGACCAATGTGTTTTTTTCGATACAGGACTGATCATAACCAGGGTATGGTTGCTGGAGCTGTATCAGACCTGTCCGGATTTTATCGATCGTGCCATTCGGGAGATTACGATAGATCTTTACCTGTTATGCCGGACCGATATTGAGTGGGTGAATGATCCGGTCAGGGAGCATAGCGGGTTGGACCGTGAGCGGCTATTCAGCCGCTACCAGGATGAGTTGATTCGTTATGGCGCATCCTACCGAATGATTGAAGGCAGGGGAGAGAACCGATTGCACAATGCCATGATGGCATTACAGGATACGTTCGGTTTTAAAACAGGTAATTGGTCAACAAGATGATGAGTAAGAGTTCTACATTTGAGATGATCGCAAAGACCCTCCCCGGACTTGAAGAGGTGCTCATGAAGGAATTATCGGGGTTGGGTGCAGAAACAATTGTACCCTTGAAGCGTGGTGTCCGTTTTTCCGGGGATACGGAACTATTGTACCGGGCTAATTATCATCTTCGTACAGCCCTGAAGGTGTTAAAACCGATTCGTGTTTGCACTGTCAGGAATGAACGTGAACTGTACCAGCAAACAAGGGCTATAGAATGGAATAAATACCTTTCGCCGGAACATTCATTGCGCATTGATGCAGTGGTTTTTTCATCCACCTTCCGGCATTCCGGTTTTGTTACACTCAAGGTAAAAGATGCAATTGTTGATTCTTTCAGGGACCGAACCGGAAGACGTCCAGATGTTGATAGCCGGATGCCTGATCTGCTAATCAATGTACACGTCAGTAACCAGACCTGTACGCTTTCCCTTGATAGCAGCGGGAGATCACTGCATAAGAGGGGATATCGTTCCGATACACATAAAGCACCACTGAATGAAGTGCTTGCAGCCGGAATGTTACAACTTGCCGGCTGGAGACCAGAATCAAACCTGCTGGACCCAATGTGCGGATCAGGAACCATCATCATCGAAGCTGGTTTGATAGCCAATGGAATACCACCCGGCTCTTTCAGGAAAAGGTTCGCTTTTCAGCATTGGCTCGATTATGATCCTGAGCTGTTTGAAAAAGTGAAAAAGCAATCCTGGAATAACCCAGCTAACAAAGGAGAGATCCGGGGATCAGACCGGTCAGGAACATTTGTATCCATGGCATTAAAAAATGCTGACTATGCCGGGCTTAACGGAAAAATTGAGATCCGTCAGGCTCCGTTTGAAAAACTTACACCCCCATGGAACGAAGGGATCATAATCATGAATCCCCCGTACGGTGAACGAATGCAAACCAGCGAAATCAATATGTTATACCAGAATGTGGGAGATGTACTGAAACGTAACTATACCGGGTATTATACCTGGATACTGAGTTCCAATAAAGAAGCCCTGAAACACATTGGCCTTCATCCTTCGAAAAAAATGACACTCTATAATGGGCCCCTTGAAGTGAAATTCCAGAAATATGTACTGTACCAGGGTTCAAAAAAACAAAAAACAGAGTCATCGTAACAAAACAAACAGTAAAATAGAGCAGAGGAAAAGAATATTCTGAAAATTATATTACTTTTATGAACCACTTATTGAAACAACAATTTCTATCTGTGTTTTCAAAAGATATATTTTTTTTTATATTTGTTGATTATAATCACCGATTTAGTCTGAATGTTAAGGACTAAGGAAAAGACAAGCCTTTGATGAGCTTCAATGTACATGATTATTTTGATGAACTTAATACTGGTAATGTAGTATTATCCTTTAAGGGGAGCATTACCTCGGATATGATCAATAATGTGTTGGACAGTGTTGAGTCAAAGTTGGCAGAAGTAGATGAAGATTCCAAGATAAGGAAAAAAATGTATAACGTTCTGGTGGAAAGCCTGCAGAACCTTTACCACCACATCGAAGACCTCCCGGATGAATGCCGGAAAGAGGTTGATAATAAATTTGGGATCCTTGTCATTGTCAAGGAAAATTCAAGCTATAAGATCACTACAGGGAATTTCATCGCATCCGATAAAATCAAATACCTGAAGGATAAGATTGATAAAATCAACTCACTTTCCAAGGAGGAATTGAAAGATATGTACAAGTTTATTTTGAATCATCAGAAGCTTTCTTCAAAAGGTGGGGGAGGACTTGGACTGGTTGACATTGCAAGGAAGACCGGTAACAAACTGAAGTACATGTTTCAGAATTTTAATAACGATTATTACTTTTTTAACCTAGATATAACAATATCAGAAGAGAAATCATAATTTTACAAGTTTAATTGATAGCATATGGAACCAATTTCAATAGAAGGAACCCCGAAGACTCCGACAGTTAAATTTGATGCTGAACAAGGAATCATAGAGATAAAGGGAAGGTCGATCCCTGAAAACTCAATTGAATTTTACAAACCATTGGTAGACTGGCTAGAGGAGTATAAAGCCGATCCTCTTCCAAAAACCAAAGTAAATATTCAACTCGAATATTTCAACACCAGTTCATCCAAATGTATTCTGGATGTATTCAAGAAATTGGAAGCCATTCATAAATCGAAGAATGAAGTGGAGATCAACTGGTATTATGAAGAGGATGATGAAGATATGCTGGAAGCCGGAGAAGATTACGAATCCATTATCCGCATTCCGTTCAAAATGATTGAAATTACCGATTGATCCTTCTCCGCAAGAAACGGGTATTCAACCAGCTGGATATAACAGTTTTTATTGATAAGCCCTCAGGAATTTTATCCTGTGGGTTTTTTTATTTGCCAGAGGGTGGACGAGGTTAAGCTTCCCTGCCCTCTGGGGCGAAAACAGGCTCTATTTGACATCTTACCTGGCTGTGGGGCCGGAAGTTTATTCTCCTTTGGAAAACCGTCCACTTACTTGTTCAATTGAATCCAGAAATTTTTTCAAAAGTCTGAAATAGAGTACCATGTACAGGAAGATGGTCATCAGCCAGATCACGATGATATTGACCCAGAATGTCGGTACAAATTTTCCAAAAAGCTGTTTCCGGGGAGCATAAAAATGAGCCTTAATGAATGGTGATTCCGGATCCAGGTATATGGGCTCAAACTTCTGGTAAATCCTTCCTTTATAAGGAATGCTTCTGACCGTTTCGTTGGAGTTCTTAACAAATTCCGTTAGTTTATCATTGGCAAAGTTCCTTTTAAGTTTTTGGAAGGCTTCCCTGTCAGCAGTAGCCAGCTGGATTTCAATAGAATCTTTAATCTCTGTTGCCCGGTTGTATAGCTGGTTATTGTATTCTTTTATGGTGTTGATGTAATTTTTCGTTTCTTCCAAAACCGCTGGTGTTACCTGGTCAATAGTCAGGTCATCCACAACATCCAGTTTAACCAGTGGATTGCTCTCCATCTCGTGTGAGATTTCATTCCTGAGCAGCAGCAGGGCATCCTCGATCCGCTCTTTCTGATCGGGTTCGTTCATGTGATTCTCCACAAAATTAAGCTCATTCATCAGCTTTTCCTGCCAGTAACTCCGCTTGAAATTTGCCTGGCTTTTAATTTTATCGTACTGGTAAAACTGTTGCTCATATTTGTTCTCCATAAACTGATAGACAGCAAGTGCTTCATAGGCCCACCGGGCAGTAATGCCTTCACCATAAAATGGAATTTTGCTGGGAGAGGAGAGGGTTGGGTTAAGTTTCTCGAATTTCACCATTACCCCGCTCAGCAAAATCTGCGGAATGACAAGGAAGGGGATCAGGATGTAGATGGTAACGACCGTTTTGAAGCTGTCGGATATAACCAGCCCCATCATATTGGACATGGTCCACGCACTGAACAGTACCAGCCAGTATTGCCAGTACATGCCCTTGATCTCCATAATGGAATTTCCAACCACTACAAAGGTCAATGCCTGGATAGCGGCTATTATGAACTGAACAGCCACCTTGGAAAGAAGATAGCTGGACCAGCTCAGGTTTAGAAATGCCTCCCGTTTCAGGATCTTTCTGTCACTGATGATCTCCTCAGCACTCACCGTCAATCCCATGAAAATGGCAACAATGACAGCCATAAAAATATAAATCGGAAGGTTGCTGTTTTCGAAGAGAAAATATCCGTATTCATTGGATGCACTTACGTCATAATACTTGATCAGAAAAGCAAGGATTACAGCCAGTAAGGGTGCTTCCACCAGGTTAAATATCATATATTGGGTATTCGCCAGTTTGGAAAGAACATCCCGCTTGACAAAAACCCAGAATTGTTTCAGCTTGTTGGGGATTTTAAAGGATATTTCCGGTATTCCGGATGACGTTTCAATTTTCTTTGTATTTTCTTCAGAAAATTCAATGTAATATTCATTCCACTCTTTCGGAGAGATTTTCCTGGTGTTTGTCACTTTCCCATATTCATCCAGTACATTTGATTCCACAATGTTGAAGATCTGTTCCGGGGTAACATTTCCACAGGCGTGACACTCACTTTCGTTCCAGTTGGCATGTTGCATCCTCGATTTGAAGTAGACAATGGATTCAATGGGATCACCATTATAGATCAACCAACCGCCGGTATCCAGGATGATCAGTTTATCGAACATTTTAAAAATATCCGATGAGGGTTGATGGATAACAACAAACACCAGCTTGCCTTTCAGCGCAAGTTCTTTCAGAAGGTCGAGGATATTTTCCGAATCCCTTGAAGACAATCCTGATGTTGGTTCATCGAGGAACAGAACTGCGGGTTCACGTATCAATTCCAGTGCTATGTTCAGTCGCTTTCTCTGTCCTCCACTGATTTTTTTATTGAGCGGACTTCCGACTACCATATCCCGAATTTCGAAAAGCCCCAGGTTCTGCAAGGTTTTATTTACCGTTTCAACAAGTTTTTCTTCCGTATAGTTATCAAAACATAGCTTTGCGTTATAATAGAGATTTTGGAAAACGGTTAGTTCTTCAATCAGCAGATCATCCTGTGAAACGTGGCCGATTACTCCTTCAATTTTTCCCTTCTCGGTATGTATATTCACGCCATTGATCAGCACCTCACCTTTTGAGGGTTCATTGGAACCATTGAGAACATTCAGCAGAGTAGACTTTCCGGCACCGCTTGCTCCCATGATACCCACCATGCGCCCTGATTCTTCTTCAAAGGAGATATCGTGCAAACCAACCTTACCCCCCTTAAACCTGTACTCAAGGTTCTTCACTTCATAAACGATTCTTGATTCAAGCAGTTCAGACCTGAACTTGGAGATTACATCGCTGTAATAGATCGGTTTTGTTTTCGGGTCACGAATGGAGGCGCCGACATTGAATACATAGACCTTATCCTGATGAAGCAATTGGCTGTTCATGTACAATTCCTTGTTTCCAATATACCTCAGCAGGTACATGTTTGCCGTGGAGACATTAAAAACCCATATCTGACCCTCAAGTGTATCAACACAGATGTGTTTGATTTCAGGAACCGTAGTTACTTGCTTATTATCAATGATCAGTAAATCTTCGTATTCGGGAATATTATCGAATGAGCTTAAGACAAATGCCTGAATCCATGTATACTCTTCCTCCTCGATATTGAACGTATCAGAAACCGTTTTGATAAACTCCAGTTCCTGGTCTGTTACGCTTCCTCCTCCCGATTTGGAGAATTCAAGCAGTTGAACCAGGACGATAACCTTTTGAGTTTGCGTTAGCTCTTCATTGATCTGAGTGCAGATCTTCAAGACACGAACAGAGCTGGAAGAGATTCTTCGTACCTGTTTATCCTTTTCTTTCTGTTTTTCCTGATGCAGGCTGTAATAATCGTCGAATACAGTGAGGTATTCTGCAACCAGTTCTTTATTTAGTTGCCTGTTAAGGAAAGACTCGACAACAGTCCTCCTGTCGCTTTTATTGCTTTCTGGTCTTGCAATGATTGCAAAGAGCTGCATCAGGGCTTTAAGTATCTGTTCACTCATAATGTAAGATATTAAATGCTATAAAAGTACCCGTCCGATCTTGATAATATTTTCTAATCCACTAATGCATAAGGGTAAATGATGGTCAATAACATTACAATGACCTGTTGAAGATAAGAATATTTGGATTATTATCCCAAAATTCAGAATAGGAACTACGAACAAAAAATTGACTGGAATTTTACTCCGGGATGTTCTCTTGGGAAGCATTCATGGAAGAACCGTTAGAGAACCGGTGTATATTATCGAACGGAACCATTAAATGAAATCATCGAGGTAGAGAACAACTTTAAAATGATACCCTTCTCTGGCAACATTAAGTTTGAGCTTATAACCCGGCTTTTTCTGGAAGAATTCGTACATTTCGTTGATATTCATAGCCAGGGTATTCTTCCCATTGATGTGTTTGATTTCATCCCCTTTGCGCAATCCCGCTTTATCCGCCGGTGAGTCCTTCCTGATGTTTGAGATAATATAGTATGGTATCCCGGGTAATGGAGCTTCGATATCAATCCCACTTCTGTTCAGCTTGAATTCTGAGCGATACAGACGATTTGGAAACAGGGTAATCTGGCTGTTCGGATAATCTATGATTACATGAAACCTTCTGAGAATCTCAGATCCCAGGCTTCCGTTTCGGTTATCCCTTCCAATTGCTTCCCCTGCTGAAAGGGAGTCTGGGAAGGCAACAATGGGTTGATCAAAGGTAAACTTCCCGATGGTGAATTGATGCATCCGGCCAATCTTCCCAAAAATGTCACCATTTAATCCTTTACCCAGAAAAACATCAGCTGTTTTTTTCGGGTAAATGATGTTTTTGTCAGACTCTACATCTATCCACAGGGCGTGACTGGCTCCTGTATCCATGAGTAATTTTACCGGTACATCAGTACCATCCTTCAGTGTAATGACTCCGTATACATATGGTTTTGTCTGATGTATGATTAGTGGAAGGGTAGTTCCTCTTCTCAGGTACCTTGAGGGTTTGTATTTATCAGGATTGTGAAAGGTGATCACCTTTCGTTCATAGTTGATCTCTACAATGAAATTTTTAAACATATTGTATCCAATCAGGCCATGCACTTTGGTGCCAAATATCGCGGATAGATTGAATACATTCTGGAGCAGAATATAGAGGTCCTGATTTACTCCCCGAATCCCGGAAATGTTGAAATTATTTCCGTATGAGTGCAATGCATCAACCGGTTCACCCTGACCAAGACCGTTCAGCTTCACCTGCCTCGTATAATTAAGCAATAAGGTATCACCCCAGGAAATTTCAGTCATGATGGAAGTACTGAGACCTGTATCCAGTATGAAATGTAGCGTATCCGAGTCATTTATTATGACCGGGACGATGATCAGGTTATTGATGAATTTGAACTGAAAAGAGATCCGGCTCTGGTTTGGATTTGCAAATGTAAGATCTTTTAACTGACTCTGTGCATTAACGGGCATAGCAAGATTGTATGTAACCAACCTGGTAATAATAATAATTAATCCTATTGCTATGTATTTATACTGTTTATACATCCCGCATTTCATTATTCCCAATGCCATTGTGGGTGCCAGAATACCGATCTAACATTACCTTTCAGGTTCAAATCATGGATTTCCCCGGTCCATCCTATTCTCTTTATTAAACATATTTAATGCCAAATTGTTCATTGTTCTATCTATCAAATGAATAAATCGATGTCAACCTCTTTCACTTTCCGGAGAACTGGGCGGTTTCATTACATTGTTTGTTCGGTTCCGAACAATATACTAAAAAAAACATATTCCCAACTCAAACTGTCATAAATTTGAACTATCGATATGCCAAAATGACTGATAATCAGATTTCTGTTGTCATTTTTTCGCTTGATTTAATGGCAATTGAGATTGGCAAATCATTTGATGAGTATTGTCTGATAGCACAGAACATTAAGGCAATGAATTTAAACAATTTTACCATAAAGGCACAGGAAGCAATACAACAGGCATTCTCTGTTGCCTCCGGATATCAGCACCAGGCTGTTGAGAACGGTCATTTACTGAAGGGTATATTGAGTGAGGGGGAAAACATTACCCAGTACCTGTTTAATAAGCTTGGCGTATTGAGTTCTAAATTATATCCTGCTCTTGATCAGATAATTAATTCCTATCCAAAGGTTTCAGGAGGGGAACAATACCTTTCTGCTGATGCGAACAGAGCGTTACAGAGGGCACTAAAAAGTGCACAGGAATCGGGCGATCAGTTTGTATCGGTTGAGCATGTATTACTTGGTATCCTTGGATCGGGAGATGACGTATCACGGATGATGAAGGATATGGGGATTAATGAAAAAGAGTTGAAACAGGCAATTAACGATCTTCGGAAAGGGTCAAAAGTGGATAGTCAGACTGCTGAAGACACGTTCAATTCCCTAAACCGGTTTGCCATGAATTTAAACGATTATGCACGATCGGGCAAACTCGATCCGGTGATTGGACGGGATGAGGAGATCCGGAGGATACTCCAGATCCTTTCCAGGAGAACAAAAAATAATCCGGTCCTTATTGGTGAACCCGGTGTTGGAAAAACAGCTATAGTTGAAGGATTGGCGTATCGACTGGTCAAGGGTGATGTTCCTGAGAATCTAAAATCCAAACAGGTTTATTCTCTTGATATGGGAGCTTTGATTGCAGGAGCAAAATACAAAGGCGAGTTTGAAGAGCGATTGAAGGCAGTTGTTAAGGAGGTAACTGCTGCCAACGGAGAGATCATCTTGTTTATTGATGAAATTCACACCCTGGTGGGTGCAGGGAAAAGTGAAGGAGCAATGGATGCGGCAAACATCCTGAAACCTGCACTGGCAAAAGGCGAGCTGCGGGCAATAGGAGCAACAACCCTGAATGAATATCAAAAATTCTTTGAAACCGACAAAGCCCTCGAGAGACGGTTTCAGATTGTTAGGGTGAATGAGCCGGATACGCTCAGTGCAATCTCTATCTTGCGAGGGCTGAAAGAAAGGTATGAAAATCACCATCGCGTGAGGATAAAAGATGAAGCAATCATTGCTGCTGTAGAACTTTCAAATCGCTATATAACCGACAGGTTTCTGCCTGATAAAGCGATTGATCTGATCGATGAAGCAGCATCCAAGCTCAGGCTTGAAATGAACTCCCTTCCGGAAGAGATTGATGAACTGGAACGAAAGATCAAGCAGATGGAGATCGAAAGGGAGGCCATAAAAAGAGAAGGAGATTCAGAAAAACTCAAGAACCTGAAAAAAGATATTGCCAACCTTGATGAAGAGAGGATTAAACTCAAGGTAAAATGGGAAACGGAAAAGAATATCATCGACTCTATACAGCGGAAGAAGCAGGAAATAGAGGATCTGAAGTTTGAAGCAGAACAGGCTGAAAATCAGGGAGAATATGGTAAAGTGGCGGAATTAAGGTATGGTAAAATCAAAGTGGCAGAAAATGCCATCGAAGAATTGAAGAATGAACTCAAAGAGAACCAATCCGAAATGGCGTTGATTAAAGAAGAGATCGGATCGGAGGACATCACTGAAATTGTGGCACGATGGACGGGCATTCCGGTGGCTAAAATGATTAAAAGCGAACGGGAAAAATTGCTTACCCTTGAGGATGAGTTGCACAAAAGAGTGGTGGGACAGGATGAGGCAATCACAGCCATCGCCGATGCGGTCAGAAGAAGCAGAGCAGGCTTGCAGGATGCCAGACGGCCTATCGGATCGTTTATCTTTCTCGGAACTACAGGTGTGGGTAAAACGGAACTGGCAAGAGCACTGGCGGAATTCCTGTTCAATGACGAAAACCTGATCACACGGATCGATATGTCGGAATACCAGGAGAGACACTCTGTCTCTCGACTGATTGGGGCTCCTCCCGGATATGTCGGATACGATGAAGGGGGCCAACTGACAGAAGCCGTTCGCCGAAAACCTTATTCCGTTATCCTCCTTGATGAGATTGAAAAGGCACATCCTGATGTCTTTAACCTGCTTTTGCAGGTGCTCGACGACGGTCGCCTTACCGATAACAAAGGCAGAACAGTTAATTTTAAAAATACAATCGTTATCATGACTTCAAACATCGGATCTCATCTTATCCAGGAGAAGATTTCCGGGCTTGATCAGGAAAACAAGGAGGATGTGTTGGAGGGGATTAAACGGGATCTGTTTCTTCTCCTGAAACAGACCATAAGACCGGAATTTCTCAATCGCATCGATGAAATCATCCTTTTCTCACCCCTTACCTTTGAAGAGATTAAACAAATTGTTGGATTGCAGTTCAACATCATTAGAAAGAGTGCTGAAGCAGCAGGGATAGATCTCAGCCTGACTGATAAAGCAACCGAATGGTTCGCTAAAAAAGGATACGATCCGCAATTTGGTGCAAGACCCATAAAACGGATCATGCAAAAAGAGATTGTCAGCACCCTATCCAAACAACTATTAGCTGAAGAACCTGCGGTCCAGGGTAGGGTTGTGGTCGATATGGAAGGGGAAAAAATAGTATTCAGGTACTAATGGTGGTTACCAGCTTTTTCCTGCATGGTGAAAGATAGCGGTAATGTATTGTGCCATATTGCTTTTATGAAAAACTCTTGATGCAATCATGCAGGTCATCATAGATTTCAAATATATTATGAAGTTGAAGAAGCTTAAATAATTCCATTACCTCAGGAGCAATGTTACAAAGCTTAAAAAATCCGTAGTTGTTATTTGCCATTTTCATCACTGAGAGAAAAACTCCAAAACCAGAACTGTCGATGTACTTCACTCCCTCGAGATCCAGAATGAGCTTTGTGTTAGGCTTTTCAAACAATTGGGCCAACTCTTCTTTCACCTTTTCAGTAATCAACGCATTGAATTTCTGTACATCTTCAAACTTGACTACTTCAATGTTGTCAACTTTTTCGATTTTTAACATAAAGCAAGTTCAGGTTAAAGATTTTCAATGATTTCATTCAATTCCTGTATCGCTTCATAACAACTCCGTTCAAACCGTTCGATAAAAGATGGGTAACGCTCCACATCTTTCATCTCCTTTGCAAGATGTTCAAAATCCTTCAGATCCTCCGCCAGTTCGTTCATCCCCATTATTGCAACAGATGATTTCGCTTTATGAGCCAGCAGTCCAAGCGATTGATAATCCTTCTTTGCCAATAATTCCTTCATCTCTCTGGTGAATTCCGGGACCTGTTCCAAAAAGATTTCAGCCATCTCTTTTACCAGGGATTTGCTGCCACCTGATATGTTTTCCAGATACTTCAGATTAACATATTTGCCCTTCTCCTTCATTGATGTTCTAACTTTCAGAATGTAAGTTTTTTGAGTTGTAATCCCCAGTATAATACCATGCCATTAACGTCCACATAACGTGTAATCACTTAACCTGTATAAAAGTAATAAAAATAACTTTTCTCCCAAACATTGTGCTATTTTGTTAAACAATTTTCAAACCTTTGGGAATCCGATCTCGTAAAGTTGTAACACGATGTTTTTAGATTCCTGGGAGATGGAATAAATTCAAATCCGGCTTTCGGAAGTAAGGAAATTTATTGTAATTTTATCCCATTGCCTGCATTAGAACAGGGATGGCTTTTCAGATGAATCATAAAATATACGTTTATGAAAAATATCCGGTTTGCTTTCGTAACACTGCTGCTTGTTGGATCAATCGGAGTGGGTGCCCAGCAAAACATTAAAATCGACAAAAAGGATTTCAACATAGAAGAGCAGGGTTTTGATGAAGCCTGGGAACATGTGAAAGAGGCCGAAAAACTGTTTTCCAAAGGAATCGGGACATATGGCGATGCCCTGGAGCAGTATGAAATGGCCGCCGCCTATAATACCTATAATCCACCATTGAATTATAAAATGGGTGTCTGCTGTCTCTATTCTGAACGGAAGTTAGATGCACTGAACTATTTTAAAAGAGCCTATGAGTTTAACAACAATGTTGCCAGTGATATTCATTTGATGCTTGGAAGGGCTCACCATTTCAATCATGATTTTGAACTTGCCATTGAAGAATATAAAATTCACCGGGACAGCCTCACCGAGAAAGAGCGAAAGAAAAATAAAATTGATTTTGATAAATTGATCCAGGAGTGTGAAAACGGGATTGCCCTTATGGAGAAAATAGTCTCGGCTGGGATAACAAACCTTGGTGATGCAATCAATTCACCCTATGACGATTACAACCCACTGATCACATCCAGTGGTAACCGGATGTATTTTACCTCACGAAGAGCTAGCATATTGGATGACAGGAGAAACCTTTTGGACAATAAGTTCAATGAGGACATCTATGTATCCTTTTTTCGGAACAACAGGTGGGAAGAAGCTCAGAATGTTGGTAAAAAGATCAATTCAGAGTACAATGAAGCAGCCCTTTCCATTACAGATGGGGACAGTCTGCTCTACATCTATTATGGCAACAGTAGCAATGGAGATATTTTTACTAGCGAATTTAAGAAAGGCCAATGGAACAGCCCGAAGAAGATGTCCGGCAAGTTTAATTCCGGACAGCGGGAGACTACCATCAGTTTCGATGCGCGCAAAAATACTGTCTATTTCATCAGTGCATCGAAGAAGAATACCCTGGGAGGTACAGATATTTTTGTAAGCCGGAAAGATGAAAAGGATAAATGGGGAAAACCGGAAAACATTGGACCGATAATTAATACACCATTTGATGAAGAAGCAGTGTTTCTTCACCCGGATGGAACAACACTTTTTTTTAGCTCAAAAGGGCATAATAGCATGGGAGGATTTGATATCTTCAAATCGACACTGCTCCCAGATGGAGAGTGGTCGGAACCTCAAAACATTGGATTCCCCATCAATTCAGCCGGGGATGATCTCTTCTATTCAACCTATAATGATTCCACTTCAGCCTATATTTCCTCCATGCGGGAGGATAGTTATGGAATGATGGATATCTATAAGGTTTCCTACATACCTGAATTGGTGTACGATGACATCCTTTCCGAGGCAGATGAGTACCCCGAAGTTGAATTGGAATGGCTTGCATTCCTGGATGAAGGACCGGTAGTTGAGATTGACAAATCTATTTTACTGAAAGGGATCGTTACCGATCGGGAAGACTCAGTTCCGCTGATGGCTCGCCTCGAGATTATCGATATGGATATCAATAATGTTATTGCAACCTCCATTTCCGATAAGGAGAGCGGTAGCTATTCCATTCGCCTGGAGGAGAAAAAGAACTATGGTGTTGAAATAACATCCCAGGGTTATATGGTGTTTCTGGATATCATCAACATCCCTCCCGATACTGAAACGTCTGAGATGATCAGTAATTTTGCGCTCCAGAAAGTAAAGGTTGGAGAGAAAGTGATCCTGAAAAACATATTCTTTGAGCTCAATAAAGCAACACTTACCGCAGCTTCTTATGAAGAATTGGGGCGGGTACTCAAGCTGCTGGAAAGTAATCCAACCCTTCGGATTGAGATTTCCGGGCATACAGACAATGTGGGTTCATTTCAGGTAAATCAGAGACTCTCTGAAGCGAGGGCTAAAGCGGTTGTTGATTACCTGATCCGAAATAGCATTGATCAGGACAGGCTTGAATATGCCGGGTACGCATTTTCCCGTCCCGTTGCCACAAACGATACGGCAGAAGGAAGGGCACAGAACCGACGTGTGGAATTTGAAATCCTGAGTAAATAATCATAACAACTCCCTCTATGAAAGAGACACCCTTTATCCACTTCCATCTTGCACTTGGAGCGAAAATGGTATCGTTTGCAGGCTACCGGATGCCCATTGAATACAGCGGAATCACAGATGAGCACATGACAGTCAGGGAAAAATTGGGTGTCTTTGATGTTTCACACATGGGTGAATTCTGGATAAAAGGTCCCAAAGCCCTGGAATTCATTCAGCGGATTACTTCAAATGATGCTTCAATACTTACTGATGGGAAAGTGCAATATTCATGTTTCCCAAATGGAAAGGGCGGTATTGTTGATGATCTTCTGGTCTACCGGTTCAATGAAACGAAGTACCTCTTTGTCGTCAATGCGGCAAACATTGAAAAAGATTGGAATTGGTGCTTGGAACAGGCTGGAGCAATGGGGCTTCAAGCAGGTAAGGAGCTGATCAATGATTCCGATAATATAGCTCAACTGGCTGTCCAGGGACCACTTGCCCTCAGGGCAATGAGCAAACTCACCCGGGAACCGATCGAAGAGATGAAGTATTATACCTTCAGGGAAATTGATTTTGCCGGATTGAAAAATGTACTATTCGCAACCACAGGGTATACCGGTGCCGGAGGTTGCGAGATCTATGTTCCTAATAGCGAAGCTCCCAAATTGTGGGAAGCTGTATTGGATGCCGGTGAGGAATTTGGCATCAAACCCATTGGTCTTGGTGCCAGGGATACGCTGCGACTTGAAATGGGTTTCTGCCTCTATGGAAACGACATAACCGATGATACCTCGCCCATTGAGGCTGGCCTCGGGTGGATTACCAAATTTGTTGACCACAAAGATTTTATTGATAAGGATTTTTTATTGGCTCAAAAAGAGGAAGGGGTAATTCGAAGGCTGAAAGGATTTGAGATGATTGACCGTGGTATTCCACGCCAGCATTACGAAGTCCGGGATAATGATGGACAACCTATCGGTGAGGTTACTTCCGGTACTATGTCACCCGTTCTGAAAAAAGGCATTGGCATGGCATACCTGAATGAAGGTTTCTGGCAGGAAGGTACCGACATGTACATTAATGTCAGGAACAAAGACCTCAAGGCAAAGGTGGTAAAACCACCCTTTATTAATAAATAAACGACTTCGGGACCACATCAGCAATTTTTTGCCGGAAATCACAGGATCCCATGTTAACAGAACAATATGGTTAAACAGAGCAGCATTGAAGTGTGTTTTTCTCCGGCACTGTTTCCATTACATGAAGACAAGGAGGCAATTGTGGTAGTTATTGATGTCCTCAGGGCAACATCTGCTATTGTTACCGCCTTTCAAAATGGCGTGGAACGATTGATTCCGGTAAAGACAATCGATGAAGCAAGGGAATACAAAAAGAGGGGATACATGATCGCTGCCGAACGGGATGGTTATGTTCTTGATTTTGCAGATTTTGGTAATTCACCGTTTAACTTTACCCGGGAAAAGGTCGCGGGAAAAACAATCGTTTATAGCACAACCAACGGAACACAGGCTATCCAAATGGCCAGTTCCTGCTATCGGGTAATCATCGGTTCATTCCTGAACATTTCGGTGTTGTGTGATTGGATAGCAGGAGAGGAAAGGAGTGTCGTGTTGTTGTGTGCCGGCTGGAAAAACAGATTCAGCCTGGAAGATGCCATTTGCGCCGGAGCCATAACAGAAAAGCTATTGATACATGAGTCATACTATACGAATTGTGATGCAGCAAAAGCGGCTTTCGATTTATGGTCAGTAGCAAAAGATGACCTGGGAATGTATGTGGAGAAGGTTGCCCAGAAAACGAGATTACGGGAAAAAGGGCTCGATGATGTAATCCCTTATTGCCATACCCCTGACTCATGCAGTACAATACCGGTATTAAAGAATAGTTATCTGATTGATATGAAAAATTTCTAATAAACCCAATGCTATGAAAAAACATAACTTTTATGCAGGTCCATCCATCCTACCGCAGTATACGGTGAATAATGTGGCAAAAGCGGTTACGGATTTTGATGGAACCGGTTTGTCCATCATGGAAATTTCTCATCGAAGCAAGGAATTTATTGCCGTGATGGATGAAGCGCAGAACTTGTTCAAAGAACTCCTGGCCATACCCTCCGGATACCATGTTGTGTTCCTCGGGGGAGGGGCAAGCACCCAGTTTGCCCTTGTACCCATGAATCTGATGATTAAGAAAAGTGCCTACCTCGATACAGGATCCTGGGCTTCGAAGGCAATAAAGGAAGCCGGGTATTTTGGTGAGGTGGTCGTTGTTGCTTCTTCGAAAGACCGCAATTACTCATACATCCCAACAGGTTATACCATTCCGGATGATGCTGATTACTTTCACATCACAACCAATAACACCATCTATGGAACAGAGATAAAAGTGGATTTTGATGTTCCCGTTCCAGTGGTTGCCGACATGTCTTCTGATATATTAAGCCGCCCGGTAGATGTTTCAAAATATGCAATAATTTATGGTGGTGCACAGAAGAACCTGGCTCCCGCAGGACTCACCTTTGTGATTATTAAGGAAGATATCCTGGGGAAGGTCGAAAGGGTGCTCCCGACCATGTTTGATTACCGAACCCACATCGAGAAGGGATCGATGT
>CAZXGG010000039.1:0-33374 GCA_964640125.1 uncultured Rikenellaceae bacterium | reverse complement strand
AATGGTTATTTGAAATTTTGTTACCGAAATTGTGAAGTATTACACGGCAGGCAGGAGTTCAGGATCTCATAAGCCTGATTATTAATTTATTAAGATTCTGAAATAAATTACTCCCTTCTATATTCAAAAAATCATCTGCTCTGGAAATAAAAACATAAAAACTACGACTTAACTTTTCCAACAGGTAGCCTTGCAGTAATTGTTGTCCCCTTACCTGTAATCCCTTTAATTTCAAACGTTCCTCCCCATCCCTGAATCCTTTCCCTCATATTAAGGATTCCAAATGATTCGGAGGAATGAACCTTCTCATCCGGTATTCCGATACCATTATCCTGAATTTTCAGATCCAGATTATCATTTCTTTCTTTGATGATCAGCTTCACTTCGGTAGCACCAGCATGTCTCGCAATGTTGGTTAATGATTCCTGTATGATCCTGAAAACAGAAATTTCCTGTCCGGGAATAAGATCCGGCTCCTTTTGAGGAAGATCATAATTAATTGATATTTTGGCCCATTTTTCATATTCTGAAAAGAATGCTTTTAGTGTTTCCATCAGTCCCAGGTCATCCAGCATCCTGGGCCTGAGCTCCATTGACAAACGCTGAACGCTCCTGATGGCTTCATTGATGATCTCTATCGTGGATCCTGTACGCTTTTTAATCCCCTTTCTTTCCGGCGGCATTTTGTCTCTGATCCAGCTTACATCCATTTTTATGGCCGTCAGTATCTGTCCCAGTTCATCGTGAAGCTCAGTCGCTATCTGTTTCCGCTCTTCCTCCCGGATAGTTTCAAGATGCTGTGAAAGTTTTCTTATCTCTTCATAACTTCGCAATATGTTCTGCTCGCCAAGCACTCTTTCACTTATATCATCATATACTGCAACAAGTTCTCCGGTTTTCAGCATATATACAAAATTTTCAACATATTGATCAAGCCGGTCGTCCTTATAATGTGTATTTTGCAGTTTTTCAGGAATCCCGCTCTTTCTTACCCTGATTAATGCATTCCACAAGCCCAGATCTTTGGCTCCGGGAAAACATTCCAGAAGATACCTGTTCAAAACGTCTTTTTTATTCTTTACCTGGGAGATTCTCATACCTGCCCTGTTTATATCTGTGAACAAAAAATCCTTTTTTGCCGGATCGAATAAATAAACAGCCACACCGCTCGACATGTTATTAAATAACTCCCTGAACCGGGATTCACTGTTTTCGATTGCTTCCAGGATTTTTTTCCTATCTGTCACATCCCACATATAATTCCGTGTTCCGATAATCTTATCCTGTTCTGTTAAAACTGTAATTTCAAATTGGAGCCATATTTCATTTCCGTTTTTTTGAATACCTCTTAGTTCATACGAATTCGGGCTATTTTCGCCTTTCATTCTTTTTTTATGGTATGAAATCTTTTTTTTGAGGTCTCCGGTATGAATCAGTGTTTCCCAGGATTGTTTCTTCATCTCTGCCTTTGTATAACCAAATATCCTGGCAAATTCGCGGTTGAAGTATGTGATATTACCATCTGCATCATCCGTCATGATAGCTATGCCGGCTTTCTCAACCAGGTCCTTGTAACGGGCTTCACTTTCCTTCAATGCTAACTCGGTGGTTTTTCTTAAGGTTACCTCCATCATCCAGCCGCCAATGATTGTTTCACCATCCGGCAGAGATATGGGAAATTTGAACTCACTAAACCACCGTTCCCTGTTATCTTTAACCCATTTCCATTCCCCAAGATCAACGGGTTTCATAGTTTTAAGCACTTTTTTATCCATCTGTTCCATCCACCTTCCCAGATCTTCGGGAAGAAGTTCAGTAACCCGGGCGCCATTGTACTTTTCTGATGTTCTGCCTGCAAATCTTAAAATTGTCTTATTCCCATATATGAATTCCCCTTCTTTATTTTTCATATAAGTCATTACGGAAAGATTTTCCATAAATGCCCTGAATCTGGCCTCACTGATTTGCAACTCTTCTTCAGCTTTTTTATGACTGGAAATATCATTATAAGTAATCGCCACACCGTAATTTTCAAGCGGGATGGGAGCAGCCGTAACATTTATCCAGGTAATTTCACCTTTGTCCTTGACAATTCCCATTTCAACATTCTCAACTTTTCTGTTTGTTTTTAATGCCCTGACACTCGCATATTCATCAGAAGGCATCGGTGTACCGTCTGTCTGGATAATTTTCCATTTAGCACTATCGTACAGTCTTCTCTTATGTTCATCACTTGAAATACCTAATAATCGCTCTGATTCAAGATTCGCCTCCATTATTTGTCCTGACTTATCTGTTATTGTTATTCCCAGTGGGAAGGATTCAAACAATACCCGGTATTTTTCCAGACTAATATAAAGTTCGTCTTCGATTTTTTTACGATCGGTAATATCTATGACTATTCCAATATAGCCTGTTTTAGTCCCTATAATATTCATTTCAGAAATAGCCTCTCCGTAAATCCATCGTACCTGTTTGTTTTTATTAAGGAAACGGCATTCCAATCTATAATCACTTTCACCTTTAATGAACGATTGCCATTTATCATATACCATGGAACGGTCTTCAGGATGTATTGCGTCCAACCATTTCCCTTTTTTGGCTTCCTTCGCAGAAATTCCTGATATTTCAACCCAGCGGTCATTAACATATATTGTATTCCCACTGTTATCAGTCTGGAAAATCCCTGCAGGTAACAAACTCGCCAGTAATCTGAATTTTTCTTCACTTCTCTTCAATGCGTCTGCTGCTTTTTTCTCATCTGTAATATCAAGCAGGGTAAATGCAACTCCGGAGTTTAAATCTCCCGGAACAATCGGGGCAACACTTATCAGAACATCAATGATGTTGCCGTTCTTGTGCTTATGTTTTGCTTCGACGGAGCCAACGCCATGTTTTTTCATGAGGTCATACATGAGTCCAGCTCTTTTAAATTCTTCATCATCAGGATATACCATCCTGGTACTTTTTCCCTTAAGTTCATTTTCTGAATAACCTGTAATTTTCTGGTAAGTCTCATTACTCCATTCGAAAACCCTGTTTTTAACAACGCCAATTCCGACCGAGACGGTGCGAAGTATGCTCCTGAGCATAACTTCACTTTCTTCAAGGGCTATTTCGGTTTGTTTCCGTTCTGTTATATCCTGGTTGGCACCATAGGTTTTAATCGTACGACCCTTATCATCTTTGACGATATAAAAACGGACCAGGATGTAACCGGTCTGGCCGTCTGCAAAGATCATGCGGTGTTCCAGCTGACGACTATAGTTGGGATCGGTGGTTTCAATGGCTTTCCGTGTTTCGGTACCGACAACATCCATATCCTCAGGATGCACGAAAAGTTCAGTGTAGCGAGCAGATGACAAAGTATAACCCCCGACCTTTTCTGCTGACGTATGGAAAATAGAATAAAAATGATCGTCGAATGTAAATGTATCTTTATCAACATCATATTCCCAATATCCCAGCCGGGCGATATCCATAGCGTTTGCCAGCCGGGACTGGCTTCTCCTAAGCTCTTCTTCCACCTGTATGAGCCGGGTGATATCCAGGATGATGGCCAGGATAGCAGGGTTACCTCCGTGCTCCACCTGTTTACCTGACAAGCTAATCCATTTAACCTTACCTTTTTTAGTTAGTAATTTGACCACCTCCGCCTCTTTAAGGATTTTTCCTTCAAGAATGGTCCGTGCCCTGGTGAGGATCATCTCATGATAATCGGGATGTATCAGTTCAGTGTAAGGCAGCCTCAGCAGGTCGTTGATATTATACCCGGATAATTCCGTTGCAAAGGGATTTGCGTAAACGATCTTCTGCCCCTGAACAATCACGATAGCTGCAGGGGCAGATTCAGCCAGGACCCTGAATTTGGCCTCACTGGTCCGCAGCGCCTGCTCTGCCAGTTTTTGTTCTGTGATGTCTTCAGATGTACCAAGGATACCAATGATGTTGCCCTCCGCATCCCGAATAGGTATCTTTTTGGTTCTTGCCCATGCGCTGGTGCCATCAATACGGATATAGGGTTCGGTGATATCAAATTCCGGAACACCTGATTCTATAATTTTTCTGTCGTAATCCCGGAAAGAATCGGCCTGTTCTTTCATCCATGGAAGATCGAAGTCGCTTTTACCGGTAAGCTCTTCTGAAGTATTCATTCCGGCATTATTCAGAAAAACACGATTTGCCCCCAGGTAATTTAAATCGCGATCTTTCCAGAAGACTCCAACCGGGATTGTGTCCAGAACAAGCTGCAGCATTTGCCTTGAATTTTGCAAATCTGTTTCGATTTTTTTCCGCTCGGTGATGTCTTGCACCGTTCCGAACAACTTGGCAATACGTCCACTCTCGTCCCTGACCGGATGCATCGAGGCCGAAAAGAAAGCGGTTCTTCCACCCGGCAACCTGACCTGCAGGTCGTACTCGAATTCTTCCCCGTTTTCTATTGCCCGCCGTGCGTATTCCCGCAGTATTGAACTCTGTTCTGAAGTATAATAGCCGGCCTCTTCCTCAGGAGTGGGCGGACCAAGTGCCGGATCACGTTCATATAGCCTATATGTTTCGTCAGACCACTCAATTGTTCCGTGGTCAACGTTGAATTCCCAACTGCCGATTCGTCCTATTGACTGCGCTTCTTTCAGCTTTTGTTCGCTCTCCCGCAATGTCTCCTCCATTTGTGCTCGTTCGATAATGTCGCCTACCTGGCGTGCATGCAAGTCCAGTAGATGTAAAGTTTGCTCATCTGGTCGTTGCGGCGTTCTAAAGTGCGTGGAGCACATCCCGATCAGTTTTCCAGAGCGGCCAAGCAGCGGGGTGGACAGCACCGCACGCACACCCGCCGCCAACTGGACATCCAGAGCGGGGCTGCCTACGAAGATGGGACTCTGGCTGATATCCTCGACGATCACGCGCTCCCCTTGCTCCAGCGCCGTACCACAGATACCCTGCCCCTCGAGAACGCTGTCCCAGAAATCCAGGAACGGCTGCTCGAAGCCACGGTGAGCTCGAATTTTAAGGCTCTCTGACTGTCTATCCAGAAGTTGGATGTTGCCCATGTCTGCATTGGCAATAGCAATCGCGACATCGAGTATCTCCTGAAGCACCACGTCCATGCCGTCCTCACTCACTAAGAGCGTGCCGAGCATATGTAGCCTGGTCATGGACTTCAAATTGTTAGCCAGTCGGTCATTTACTGTCGCCAGCTCCTCCTCCGCCTGCTTGCGCTCGGTGATGTCAGTTGCCACCCCAATGAATTTTACAGGTTTACCTGTTTTTTCATCCCTTATCAGAATGATTCGATCCCACCAGGTAATGTATGTCCCGTCTTTCTTTCTCATACGGTACTCTATGCCATGTGGTACACCTGGCTCCAGTTTGTCCAGGCTTTGCCTCTCAATCAGGGCAAGGTCTTCGGGATGAACGTGTTCCCGCCAACCTTCCATAGTACGTGGATACTCACCTGATTCATAACCCAAATGGGCATCGATATCACCATAAAATGTAGCAATACCGGTTTGCAAGTCCCGCTCGTAGACCACGTCGGTGGCAATCTGGCTGGCGATGCGGAATCTTTCCTCGCTTTCACGGTGTGCCTCTTCCGTTTTCTTGCGCTCGGTGATATCCCTTGAAATAACAGTTATTGATTCTATCTTTTCTGTTTCAGGATCAATGATCGGGCTGAGTGTCCTTAAAAAGAATTTTCCATCCGTTTTACTCTGATGCTCATAAATGCTTGGTTTCCCGGATTTCCGGACAGCCCTGACTCTTTCATTAAACTCGTCTGAACTTTCATTTGAATGGAAATCCCTGTAATTCTTCCCGATCAATTTCTCTTTTGTTAATCCGTATCTTTTCAGGCATTGATCATTAGCATATACATAGTTCAGATCATGATCCAGAAGGTATATAATGTCACCGGCTGATTCGATAAGATTTTTGAATTTCTTTTCACTTTCACGCAGTGCATCCTCCGCGCGTTTCTGTGCAGTTACATCTTTTATAACGGCATTCATAGATGCTTTTTCCCGGTTCCTGAACAAAGCCGACTCAATAGCCATCCTAAGTTCATTCCAGTTTACCGGTTTACTCAGAAAGGCCAGAGGCTGTGTAGCAAGCACTTTCTGAAAAGTTGTTTCATCCTGAAGTCCTGACAAATAGATCAGTGGCAGATCATATTCATCCCTGATCCTCTTCCCTGTTTCAATCCCATCCAGATCTCCTTTGAGTTCAACATCAGTAATAACCAAATAAATTTCGGAAGCATTAAGTTTTTTCAACGCTTCATTACCGGAAGAGCACATTTCAATATGCAGGTAGCCGTATTCATGCAATCTTTTTTCAAAAGCAATGATCAACTTTTCATCAGACATCACAAGCAGAATGAATTCATTCCTGATTTTTCCTGGAT
Source organism: uncultured Rikenellaceae bacterium (assembly GCA_964640125.1). Taxonomy (GTDB): domain Bacteria; phylum Bacteroidota; class Bacteroidia; order Bacteroidales; family VadinHA17. The sequence goes on along the minus strand of CAZXGG010000039.1, from coordinate 26,971 downwards.
CCATATATCATTTTTTAAATTCTTTGTATCGTCGGTTTGAATTAAGAATACCTCCTGTTCAACAAGTTAATGAAAAAACAATTGTTTAACAAGTGGATTTTAGGCAATTTTGTGTAACCCGGTCTTACAGCCTGTCTCTACTCCTTTATTCCGATTTTTATCAAAAGGTTACCCGGTTTTTCAGTTTTCTTGATGAACTTATCGTAATTTATTCTGATTCTATATAAATCAACAAATTTGACCGATAAATATCAAGATAAATACCGCATTGAATCAACCAGGATTAAAAAATGGGCAGAGGACCAATTGAACCCTGAAAGGGAGAGAATTATACTTTTTATTATCCTGTTACAAACTTATCCTAATTTTCCGTTATGCTGATGCGGCGATATGCGGACGGCGAACGCAGACCAAACAATTCCAATGAAATGGTGTTTTTTTCTATTTGCAGGAACCTTATCCCCCACTCTCCTTAAACTGGATCAACATTCCAATGCAGGGGTAATGTTCTTCAATTTCCTTGTCGCTGGCTTTATGTGCAAGCACTTCGACCTCGATCAGGATCATTTTGGTCTTTTCTACGCCAAATCCAATCGATTCCATATAATCATCCTTCTCATTATCATACAGAACCTTCTCGGAAATTTCATCGACCAGTTTGAAATGTACCGGGTAAAAGTTCTTGAGTGTACAAAACGAGACGATATAATCTTTATCCCCATAAAATATAATGTTGTATTTAATGGTATATCCAACGCCGATCATATCACCTCTTGATTGGTTGTAATATCTGTAAGAAGGGACAAGGTCATTTCTGCAATTACCAATCTTCTGGAAATCGCCACAAAATTGGCCATAACCCAAAACCGGGAAAGCCAGGATCAGTAACAGGGATATTGGTATTTTCCTAAAATATTTCATAATCACATGGATTTAAGTATTAAATAGTGGTGATTTCTGCTCTGATGGAACGGATTGCAGATTTCATTTCCATAAAATTTTCAGCGGTAAGGGTGAATTCAGTACCACCCCCAATGACCAGTTTCCCCTCCTTCTTCGTTACCGTTGTTTCAGTTTCATCCACAGCCAGTTGTTCAAATGTCTGGTTGATCAGGTTCAGGTATTTAATAATGCCTGCCACATTCTCATCCTCTTCATACACCTTTGCCATGGAAAGCAGGTTGTCGAAAGGATACTTCATTTCACTGATCCGTGCGAATATCGGATCATCTTCCATAAACTCTTCCTCGGTTTCCAGAACCAGGTATAAGCTCTCAATATAGGCTCCTGCCGAGATTACTGCAAGAGTACTCTCCTTCCTGCTGGTTTCAAGGAAAGTAAACATTTCATAACAGGCTTCATTGGAAATAAGGACCATGGAATCCGGGTCACTGATATTTGTTCTGGCTCTTTCCATCAGGGATTCAAAGATCTCCGTGGATACCCCCACCTGAGTACTCAGGGATCGAACAGCCTCAAAATAATCCACCGATTCGCCGGTCAGTCCAAATTTTGCCAGATAGGCCAGGTCAGTAACATAGATCCCCAGGTTCAGGGCCTGGGATCTTGATCCGAGATAGCTGTCTTTTTTCTCAACCGAATTTACAAGTCCCGGTTTGTATTCGAGATCCGAATTGAAAAAACCTTCAACGATTTCTCCTGGAGATGGCAGGAGAAACAGTATATTGTTCAGAATTTCCAGCTCTCCTTTTAGTGTTTCAAGAGTCGAGCTATCATCCGGTGAACCGGTCAATTCTCCTTCCCCGGATTTGCTGAATTTACATGCAGAAAACGAATGAATGATTCCTAAAATAAACAGGAATGTCACAATCTTGAACTTCATGGCAGTTTTTTTGATTGATTACTTTTTTTTAGTCCTGTAGTGTAACCTACAAGATATACATTTTTACTCATTCTAAAGCAGGAATTGGGCATTTTTTTACGCTTACTCCAGGTGAGTTTTATTTTTTTTACGCATGTTTATCAGTTCCTGCAATTTTCTCCCAAGATCACCTGCAAGAACTCCATACATCACAAGGGTCATAATCCACAGAACAGCAATATTGAACCACAGTGTCTGGATTTTCATGTCTCCCAGTTGTTTCATCCCTGCATAGAAATGAGCCCTTCCCAGTTTTGAGTCGGGTTGTTTAAAGACGGGCGCTGCTTTCCGGATCAACCTCCCCTGGTATTCATACACCTTTTTTAAATTGTTTGTATTTAAGGCAAGGTTTGCAACGGCGTTGTTATAATACGTCTTTTTCAGATCTGCTATCTGTTTCATTGACAGACCATCTGAGACCATCTCCTCAAATATCCGGTCTTTTTCATATTTCAGTGAACCGATCTCTCCGGACAACATGACTTTTAAATTCTCCAGGTACATTTTAAGTTTTGTAAAGTAGGTCTTTCCCGGCAGTTCTCCCTCAAAACTGACCGGTGCATCCTGAGCTCCTTCTATTTCTGAAATAGCTGCTGAGATAGATTGAACAATACCGGAAGCTTCTTCACTGTTGTTTTCAATAGCGAATTCAGCATCTCGTATTTTTCTTATGATTTCCGGGATCAGGTAATCAAGCTCGTAAGAGCGGTTTTCAATCTTGCTGTCTATCTCATTAAAATGCATCTGGTACTTATTGTTCAGAAACTGGTTAACGACCAGTGCTTCATAGGCCCATTTTGAAGGCATAATATCACCCACCAGTGGTACAAATTCTGCTGCTGCCACTTTGTAATGAAGTTTGTCATAATCGACAATTGTTCCAGCCAGTAAAATAAACGGTACCAGTATAAAAGGGATGGTGATATAGATTGCAATTACTGATTTCAGGCTTGCTGAGATGTTCAGACCAAGCAGGATTGCAAACATAGCGGTTGAAAACAATACCAGCCAGTAATTAAAATTCAGTCCTTTTATCTCAAGAATAAAATTCCCAATGATTACAAACAGTGCCATTTGCAAAGCAGATAAAAAGAGAAGAAAGATGATCTTCGAATTGAGATAAGCGGTTCTGCTAAGGTTCAGGAAAGATTCCCGTTCAAGGATTTTTCTGTCTCTGATGATTTCTTCGGCACTGATGATCATCCCTACAAATAGTGCCACAATCACGCACATAAACAGGTATGCGGGGATATTTTCATTATTGCTGAATACATAATCCGTTGGATTCGATTCAGAACCGCTGAAATACTTTGTAAAATAACCCAAAACAACCGCAAGCAGGGGAGTAATACCAAAGGCAAGAATGAGGTATTGGTGATCAGTAATTTTTGATAAAAAGTTACGGGTGCTGAATGTAACGAATTGCCGGATTTTATTTGGTATTACAAATGCCCTTTCAGGTGGTTTCGATTCCTGGAAGTTAACGGTTGATTTTCCCTGTAATTCTTTCAGGAAGCGTTCATACCAGATTTTCGGGGGTGTTTTCCTTTCCTCAGTGTATTCACCAAATTCGTCTACTTTTTTCTCTTCCAGGATTTTCAGGATATCTTCCGTCTGAACATTACCACAGGCAGAACATTCAATTTCATCGGAATCGACCCGTTGGGACATTCTTTTAAAATAGATCAGTGCTTCCATCGGATTACCGTAATATACCGGGTACCCTCCTTTATCCATTACCAGAAGTTGATCAAATAGCTTAAAGAGACCCGAGGATGGTTGATGGATACTGACGATTGCAAGTTTCCCCTTGAGGGCCTGATCTTTTAGCAGTTGCAGGACATTTTCCGAATCGGTGGAGGAGAGTCCTGAAGTGGGTTCATCAATGAACAGGATGTTGGGTTCACGGATCAGTTCCAGTGCTATATTCAACCGTTTCCGTTGACCACCGCTGATAAACTTGTTCAATGGACTTCCGACAAGAAGATCCTTGATATGATGCAGATCTAACTCATACAGAACTTTCTCAACGTTAATCTTTATTTCTTCCTTGTTTAAATTTCCAAAGCAGAGCCTGGCATTATAGAACAGGTTCTGGTATACGGTTAATTCTGCAATTAGCAGGTCATCCTGTGGAACATAGCCAATGATTCCCTCCAGTAATTCGCTATCATTCTGCAGATCATATCCGTTGATCAGTACTTTTCCGCTTTTGAGTTTTAACGAACCATTTAATACTTTCAGCAGAGTGGATTTTCCGGTTCCACTACCTCCCATAATTCCCATCAATTGTCCGGATTCTGCCTGGAAACTGAATGTATGAATGCCGGTTTCACTGTTTTTAAACTTGAACTCGATCTGATCCGCATGAAGAATTACCTTTTCCGATTTACTGGTTTTAAGGTAGGCAGCAATGATATCACTGTAGTAAACAGGACTTATATTCTCTCCACGAATTGCTGCACCCTTAGGTAAGATATAGACATATTTGGGAAAAATATACCTGCCATTGATCTCCAGTTTCTCTTCTCCCAGATAATAGAACAGGAACAGATTAGCTTGCTGGATTTTCAATACAAACACCTGTCCGTTGAGATCACTTTTCTGGAGATGATTGATTTCAGAGAAACGAATTTCCGGGTCATCGCTTACCACCAGTAATTTATCTTTTCCGGGTACTGCATAAAATTTATCGGCGATAAAACTCCAGCAGTTCTCATAATCATCCTGGTTAATCATCAGGCCCTCGGAAATGGTTTGAACGGCGTCGCGTATGCTCTGCTTGAAGACAGTCTGAAAAACAACGTTTGTATCGAAGTACTTCACAAACTGGATAAGGCTCAAAAGGATCTGGAATTTGCTTCCCAGGTGTAGTTCCTCATTGATCTGCTGGCATATGGATATGATCTTTACAGAGAGCAAGGAAGTGCGTTTGCTATCCTTATTTTGAACAGACTTTTCCAGTTTATTGTAGCTTTCTTCAAAAAGCTGCAAATATTTTTTTGCAAGATTTGCACTGAACTGTTGGTTTAAATAAGAATCAACAAAATTCCATGCAAGGACAGAAACGGTGTCTTTGTTGATGCTTGCAATAATTGCAAACAACTTCATCAGGGACTGCAGCATTGATTCTGTCATTCTACCTTCTCAATTGGTGCTGTTAATCAGGGCGGATTTAAGCCTGGTAAGCATGAAACAACAATTTAAACCTTCCTTCATGTTCATTAAAATGGCAATCCACTCTTCCCATATGCACGTCCATGATCTGTTTGGCAAGGACCAATCCCAGGTTCAGGTTCAAATTTAGCAATTCTTTATTTGAGGAGAAAAAATCGTTGGTGCTTTTTATGTACTCCTCAGAGCAATTCATTCCCTCGTCAATCACTTCAAAATAAACCATCTCATCATCTTTCCCGGTTTTAATGGTTATCTTTCCTTCATCAGAGGTATGTTCAAGCGCATTGTTAATAATATTCTCAAGACAACTGATTACCAGGCTGAATTCACCTTGAAAAAGAAGTTCCTGATCCTCCTCTTTTAATTCTATTTTTATATTCCGTTTTTTAAGTTTTCCTGAAATTTCGATGAATAAATTCTCGATCACCTCCGTGGTGTTAATACCTTTCACCTTTAAGTTCCCGTCATTTGTTTTCAATAAGGTGATCTGGTTTGCAAGGGAGGAAAGCAGTTCGAATTTTGAGACATTCTGGTCAAGCAGATTAACCAGGTTTTTTAAATCTTCCGGGATGGATTTATTTTTGAAAACCTGAACGGTTGCCCTGACTTCATTCAGTGGTATAGTTAATTCATTGCTGAGTATTTGCAAAAAAAATGTTTTATTCCTGTCCGCATTTTTTAAGGCAGTATTTGCACTTTCGAGTTCCTGAAGGATTTCTTTGTTCCTTTTTCTCAGGTTTGCAATTTCAAGGCCTTTGTTAATTGCGATCCGGATTTCTTCCGGTTCGATGGGTTTACGAAAATAGCCCTGTATTTGTCCTTTATTTACTCCATCTACAATGGCTTTGTAATCGGTAAAACCACTGATCATAAACCGCAACACATCCGGATAGGCAGTGGCGACCATTTCAAGCAATTCATCCCCGGGCATTCCCGGCATGCGCTGGTCGGAGATAACCACCTGTATATTCTCCTTTTCCATTATATCCATGCCCTCTTCACCTGACCCGGCGGTAAATATTTTGAAGTCTTTGCTTAGTGAATTTGTAAAAAGAGCAATGTGTTCCGTTGCGTCATCAACATACAAGACCTTCGGTTTATTGGTTTCCATTTGTTTCATATTCAGCTTTCCAGTAAGTCTCAATTCATAGTAACAAGTTAACGAATTTATATTGATTTGTATTGACCAATCATTATTATCAGAGATATTCTCCATAAAAAAGTACATAAATAAACAAAATTGATGAATTCGAGTAATAAATTTCGTCAGACCAACTTCAGTGGCCCGCATAGTATGGAACGTGATGGGGTCCACACAGGATTGCATGATGAATTAATCTCATTTTTTATTATTTTTATACATAATTATCCGATTCATCATAAATCACACAACCTAATTGGATGAGTACCTTGACACCAGAACAGGGAAAAGGATTAAAAGACACAGGGACCTTTGAACCATTCATGAAAAAGATGGTTACCCAGGGAGGTCCGGAGCCATCTCAGTATGATGAATTTACCGAGGTTGTTAATAACATAGAACTGTATAATTACCGGAGGTTCAGGGAGATAATCGTTTCCACAATGAATGAAAACACCATGCACGGATTCGGTTATATAAAACCGTACGGATATTCCGGTGATTTCATGATCATTGACCGGATTTATAAAAACTGGGTGAGTCCGTTTGAGAACCTGGAAAAGTGGGATATTTTCTATCATACGCTTCATGCACCCAAGGCAGTGCGGAACAGGAAGGAGTATTTTCTTGAATTTTTCAGCGAAAAGGCAAGCACAAGCAAAGGATTAAAGGTTTTGATCCTGGGAAGTGGTCCGGCTACGGATATTTTTGAGTTCTTTGAAAAACATCCCGGTAACAACATTCAATTTACTCTTGTTGATTTTGATTCGAATGCGATAGAGTATTCAAAAAAAAAGAATAAAAAGTATGCAAGCAAGATAAAATTCATCAATGCCAATGTCTTCTTTTACAAATATGGTGAGAACTATGATTTTATCTGGAGTGCGGGTCTATTCGATTATTTCAAAGAGAAGCATTTTGTATTCATGATAAATAAATACTATAATGCTCTTAAACCGAATGGATTATTTATCATAGGGAATTTTTCGATTGATAACCCAACCACTGTATTCATGGAGCTTTTTTCTGATTGGTATTTGAATTACCGATCTGTTGGTGATTTGAAAAGACTTGCAAGCTACGCTGGCATCAATGAAAACAAGATATTTGTCAACATGGAACCATTGGGGGTAAATCTCTTTCTTCAACTTCAAAAATGATTGGTTAGTTAAAGATACCTTCCCCGGGTTCAAAAAATAAGCAATGAATATTTTCCATAAGATCAAAAAATACGTTAGGTCGTCGTTAATCTCGTCGGGTTCAGAGATGCGGATTCATGCGTTCACGCTCTCATTCATTGGAGAATCGAAAGAGTTTGAAACTCCTTTTTTAAAAGATTATTTCAATAAATCACTTACTCAGGTCAGGTTTTCCCTTCTGTTAGCCATTTTTTTCTTTGGGATTTTTGCTGTACTGGATGCTTTTCTTGCGAGTGAACTCCGGACAACATTCTGGATGATTCGTCTCATTGTTGTTATACCTGGAATAGCACTGCTAATATTGTCATATAATCCTGGTTTTGAAAAATACTGGCAGGTGGCGATTCCCGCGTTGATTTTCTTTGCCGGACTTGGCATTGTGTACATGACCATAATATCATCAGAAGGTATAGTTAGTTATACCTATTATACCGGATTGATACTGATATTTATTTTCGCTTATGCACTAATGCGGGTACGGTTTATATGGGCAACTTTGGCTTGCTGGTCAATCGTCATATCGTATGAAATTGCCGCTATTTGGATAACCGATACTCCGTCGGTTTACATCATCAGCAACAATTCATTTTTTATTGCTGCCAATGTAATCGGAATGTTTGTGAGTTATTCCATTGAATCTTATCTCAGAAGGGATTTTTTTCTTGCCCGAATGCTTGAAGAAGAGCGAATAAAGGTAGTAAAGGCGAAAGACGAACTGGAAAAACGCGTAGAAGAACGTACTTCCCAGCTGGTACAAACGAATAAAGAGCTACTTCAGGAGATTGAAACCAGGGAAAAAGTAGAAAAAGAACAAGCCAGGCTCGAGGCACAGCTTTACCAGGCGCAAAAGATGGAAACAATCGGAACTCTTGCAGGAGGTATTGCCCATGATTTTAACAATATCCTGACTCCAATATTAGGTTATGCCGAGATGGCTCTTGATGAAACAATAACCAATAGCCGAATCAAGGGTGATCTTGAACAGATCTATAAAGCAGCAAACAGGGCCAAAGACCTGGTTCAGCAAATCCTCACCTTCAGTAAACAACATGATCAGGATATTAAACCGATTGAATTTCATACGATCCTTAATGAAGTCCTTTCCTTGTTAAGAGCCTCTTTCCCTTCAACAATAAAGATCAGGCAGAAGGATACCCTGGCAAAGGGTGTGATTCTTGCCGATCCCACTCAGATTCACCAGGTTATCATGAATATATGTATTAATGCTTTCCAATCCATGGAGGAATCAGGAGGGGTTCTTGAAATAGGTTTAGAAAAGATCCATCTTGATCATGATAATGCAATTCCCGATACCACCTTAACAAAAGGGAATTATCTGAAATTAACCATTCGAGATACAGGTATGGGAATGGATAAAAAAACACGGGAAAGGATTTTTGAACCCTTTTTTACAAAGAGGAAGATCGGGGAAGGGACCGGACTTGGATTGTCTGTTGTTCATGGTATTGTCACCGGATGCAATGGCAGTTTAACCGTTGAAAGTGCCCCGAGAAGAGGGACCATTTTTACGGTATATTTCCCCGAATATGAAAAGAAAATTTCAAAGAGTAAATCACCAAACGGAAAATTGACAAAAGGCAAAGAGCATATATTGTTTGTAGATGATGATAAAGAAATAACCACCATGGCTAACCAAATGCTTACACGCCTTGGGTACATTGTAACAACCCTGACAAACAGTGTGAAAGCCTATGATATATTCGAAAAACAACCCGAAAAATACGATCTTGTGATTACCGACCAGGTAATGCCAAACCTGTTGGGATCACAACTTGCTACAAAAATACGAAAGATCAAACCCGGCATCAAAATAATAATTATCACAGGGTACAGTGATAGCATTAATGCTGAAAAGATTAAGGAGCTTGGTTTTAATGGTTTCATTATTAAGCCACTTATTCTAAGGGATCTCTGCATAACCATCAGGAATGTTATTGAAAATAAATAAAATATGGGTGTATTTTAATAATGGGAAGCATACTGATCATTGAAGATGATAATGAAATAAGGAACATGTTAAAGATCATGGTCCAACGGGCTGGCTTTTCTGTTCAAACTGCAAGAAATGGACTGGAGGGAGTAAAAACCTTCAGAAGAGCTCCATCAGATGTAGTTATTACCGATATCGTAATGCCTGAGAAAGAAGGACTTGAAACAATACTTGAACTTCGTGAAAATTACCCGGAAGTTAAAATAATAGCCATTTCCGGAGGGGGAAGACATGATGCGAAGAATTATCTTCAATCAGCTAAAGATTTTGGCGCTGATTATATTTTTCATAAACCCTTCAGCCAGAAAGAAATTATTACTGCTATCAAAGACCTCCTGAAAGATTAAGTGTATATTTATATTGGCTTTACTGCTTATCATCATCTGATATTGATAAACTAACTCTATGAAGGAGTATCCCTCATATGATGACCTTGAAGAAAAGATCGGAAAACTCCTGGAAGAAGTTACTAAACTGAGGAATCAAAAATCCATATTGCAGGGAATACAGGATGTTTATGACCCTCATCAACACAAAAAAAAGGAAGAAAGGGCTGATCAGCTCAGAACGGAATACCTGTCAAAGTTATCACAGGAAATTCGTACTCCCCTGAATGCTATTGCCGGCTACTCGAAACTGATCGATAAACCCCATACAGAAGTAAATAAAATAAAAAAATATTCATCCAGTATCAACAAAAACAGTAAAATACTTTTTAATCTCATTGAAGGGATAATTGAAATTGCAAAATACAAGGTTGAACAGAACAGGATCATTAAATACCAGAACGATCTTATTGATATTCACCGTAATCTCGTCACTCAACAAAGAGATAAAATATCTTCACAAACTGAAAATATAACTGACAGTATCCGCTATGCCAGTCTCATTCAATCAGCTATCCTTCCACCGAAAGACCGGATGGAACAAATCATTTCTGACTTCTTCATTCTTTTCAAACCCAGTGAAATTGTAAGCGGTGATTTTTTCTGGATAGAGGAGAAAGGCGGCAAGGTTTTCATAGCCGTTGTTGACTGCACCGGTCATGGAGTACCCGGTGCCCTGATGAGTATGCTTGGCGTGGCTTTATTAAACGAAATCATCATAAAAAATGATATTCAACGGCCCGATGAAATTCTGTACCAGCTGCGTGAAAGCATAATAAAATATTTACATCAAACAGGGAAGCCAGGGGAAACCCAGGACGGCATGGATATCGCCCTGTGCGTTATCAATGAAAAAAGAAATTTGCTGGAATTCTCGGGTGCGTTTAATCCATTGTATATATCGAAACCCGGAGAAATAATAGAAATAAAAGGTGATAGAATGCCCATTGGAATTCATTTAAAAGGTCAGGTACCCTTTACCCGGCATGAAGTGGAAATAAAAAAAAGCGATATCTTATATCTGTTTACCGATGGTTATATCGATCAATTTGGAGGAGACAATGATAAAAAATTCACCACCACCCGGTTTAAGAAATTATTATCTGATATTTCCAATGAACCGATGGAAAAACAAAAAGAAATTCTGGATCAAACAATCATTGATTGGATAGACAGGGAGGAACAAACAGACGACATACTGGTGATGGGTATAAAGATATAGAAATGATAAGCGGCATCCGGTCATAATGTTCCCCTGCTGTGAAAAACAGAAGACACGAATGCACAAATGAATTACGAATAGTTATACTGCCTCATTCACCAGTTTCAATTCTTTAAACCGGCAGAATCGTTCGAGATCTCTGGTAATGTCTCCATAGCAGGTTACCCGGTGCAGGCCGTATGACCAGTTTTTCCAGAGTTTTGTTACGTTTCCATCCACCCTGACCGTAATTTTAGTCCTGCAACCCCGGTCATCCTCCAATGCTACAGGTGTATCCACAATTTCACCGGTGAAATAAGGCATTATATCTGTTTCAACCAGTTTTGCCTGTGTGACTTTCTGTCCAACCCGCATTTTCACCTGAGGGACAACCCCTTCTTCTCTTTCCATTATTGTTCGCAGGTTATAGGGAGCAGCAGGACCGTCCGGGCCATCCATTTTGGTTGAACCCAGGCAGTGGGCTAAAATGATGGTATTGTTGGATTCATCGATCGTTGGATCGCTGATAAAGCCCGGCTTCCCCGACAATCCCTGGAAGAGAATGTGTGTCATGGCACTTTGCAGATCGGATTCACAAATCCCTCCCAATCCCATATCATTCAGTCTGGTAAAACCGATACATGGATATGCAACAGACTGGCAGAGTGGTCCGTGCATGCTGCCATAGCAGTCTGCTGTAAATACCGTTGCATTCTCTTCATTCACCAGTTTTTCCAGTGCCAGTGCAAGTTTACAGGAGTTGTATATTTCTTCCGGGGGGGGTTCCACCACTTTCATCGCTCCACTGATCCAGCGGTCTGTTTCTGCCTTCGCATTTTCTTCACTGATGGAATGATAAGCATCCATTACCCGGGCAAGTTCGATCCGTTTTATCTCCGTCCCGAATTTTTCATTGATGTTTTGAGCGTATTCAGAAAAAGAGTGTGTTGTAAGGTTCAGGATTTTAGCTTCTCTCAAATGATGAATGGCACGAAAGGGTTTAATTGCAGTTGCCAGCTGGGTATAATCACTGGTAAGCATGCATCCCATTTTGGCTCCGAGGGGTTGTTTCTGCAGCTCTCCAAAGCCCACCCATTCGTGTCCTGAGTAGGGTACGGCAAAAACCATGGTTGGTTGATTCAGAGCAAGTATTTCATCCAGGGCTGGTCGTATCCCGATGTTAAAATGAATGGCCAGAACTCCATCCGCCTCCTTCAATACTTCTTTTATTTCAACAACCTCCTCCGGAGATGTGATCAGACGATCTACCGTAAATTCAACATCCGACAGTTCATTTTTTAATTCCTCAAAGCGTGATTCATAATTCCGGATCTCATCGTTGAAATCCATATTGGGTTCAGGCCAGAGACCATGTAATGACCCGAGGTAAACTCTGGCTACTTTAACTTTTGTTCCCCTGCATCCCGGACTGATCAGCTTGTGCAAAGATGGTCTCATGCCAGCTGCAAAAAGACCTGAGCTGCAGAAACAGAGGGCACTCCCGGCAGCCGTGAGCCGCAGGAATTCTCTTCGTTTGATACTGTTTTGCATCCTAACCTCCTGTTTTGAAATGGTTAAAAATAACAGATAACAAGTTAATGACTTAATTGCAATTTTTTTATATATTCAAAAAAACATTTATCCATGGCTACCAAACAGAACAAATACCAGAACAAAATCCACGCGGTCTGTTGTCCCTGCAATGAGTTCAATGATCATTCGTCCAAAGGAATAACCAGGAGAAAATTCATTCAGGTTACCGGCAACACCACCTTTTCCATCGTTGCGTTATCGGGTTTATCCTGGTCAGCACTTACATCCTTACAAGAAGAGGAACAGCCGGGAATCCGGCGCAGTCCGCTGGTCGTAAAACCAATCCTTGCTTATTCGACACCGGTCCGCCAGGATCAACGGAGCTGGAGAGCCTGGGGAGGTATACAAACAGAACAGGATGCAAAGGAGGAGGTAATGAGGATTGGTGGTGAATTAAAGGAGCTTCAATCACGGTGTGACTTTCCTGTCGAATTCCTCCCCATTGATCGTGTGCGTGGTCCGGATGATCTGAATGATATCCCTGATCTGGCCTCAGCCGATCTGTATCTGGTTTATGCAGCAGGCGGATGGATGGATACCTTTGACCGGCTGTATAAAATGGAGAAGGATATGATCTTCTTCTGCCGGCACAAGTCAGGCCCGGTCTATTTATGGTATGAAATCATCAGTCCACGGTATTTGCGGCAACATACCGATCAACCAGCTTTAGCCGGTGTGAACGATGATGATGTTGTTATCGACAGCCAGGACGAACTGCTCTGGCGGTTACGGGCTTTATGTGGGCTGAAGAACACCCTGAACACAAGGATTATTGCTGTCGGAGGTCCCGGGGCCTGGTCTCAACCGGAAGGAGTTGTACCAAAGCTTACAGAAGATAAGTATAAATTTACGATCCTCACCGTCTCCTATGAGGAACTGGGAGGTTTGATCAAAGAAGCCATGTCTGATCGTTCCGCTGTTGCTCGTGCGAGAGAGCGTGCTGATAAATACCTTCAAATTCCGGGCACAAGGCTGGAGACAAAACGTTCATTTGTAAATAACGGATTTCTTCTTGATGAGATCTTCCGTAAAATGATGAATAAGGCCAATTGCAGGGCACTCACAATCAACGGTTGCATGGGAACGATCATGCCAATGGCGGAAACCTCTGCATGCCTGACCCTTAGTTTACTGAACGATGCCGGTTACCTCGCCTTCTGCGAATCGGATTTCGTAGTGATCCCGGCAGGTATTTTAATGGCAAATATTTCCGGTAAACCAGTATTTCTAAACGACCCAACGTACCCCCACGATGGGGTTATAACCCTTGCACACTGCACTGCACCGCGGCGGATGGATGGACAAAAAAGGGAACCAGCAAGAATCCTTACCCATTTCGAGTCCGATTATGGGGCAGCACCAAAAGTTGAAATGGCTATTGGTCAAACCATCACCAACATTATCCCGGATTTTGCAATGACCTATTATAAAGGATTGGTGGGTACCATTGTGGATATCCCCTTTATGGATATTTGCCGCTCACAGATAGATATCGGCTATAATTACGACAGCAAGGACCTGGCAAAACAGATGCAAGGTTTTCACTGGATGACCGCCTATGGTGATTATTCCCGCGAGATCGGTTACGCACTCAGACGAATCGGAATCGAGTGGGAATGTCTTACTTCATGATCATTGCCCCATCCATTCCGTTTTACATCTTATTTAAGTATTGGCTGTAAAACAATATTCCGGTAGGACACCTTACCGTGATCACCTTGAAGATAAAGGGGCCCCGGAATGAACTCATCAGCGGTAAGTGCTCCGCCTGTTACACCATACAATGGCTGGTTATCAATGATTTTCGTACCATTCAGGATAACCGTTACGTGCCGGTCACAAAGGGTAATATCCAGGCTCTGCCATTCTCCTGCCGGTTTTTCTGCATTTACCGTTGGGGTGATGCGGCTATATATGGCTCCCATGTTATGGGGATCCAGGGATTTCTGATAGCTGTCAAGAACCTGTACCTCATAGATGCCACGCAGGTATATTCCCGAATTGCTGCCACTGGGGACATTGACCTCAATTTTCAGGTTGAAATCCTCAAATTCGCTGTCTGTCCTGAGGTTACCGTAACTGACGTGAGAACCGTCTCCCGGCTGAACGGGATCAGTTACCATCACGCCATCTTTCACTGAAAAGCCATTTTTCTGATTGGGATTAATCAGTGACCATCCGGAAAGATCTTTCCCGTTAAACAGGGTTAATGGTTTGCCAAATTTGAGTGAAGAAAGATCCGGTGCGGGAGGCAATGGAGGAATTCGCTTCCCCTCGAAATAGGAAGCGTTCACTTTCCCATCACGACCGGGTGTCAATACTTTTCCAATGATCTCATCGTTCACCATCACGCACTCGATCCAGGTCGTGTAGATTTGTGTCCTGATGGGTTTCCCTTCTGTATCTCTCTTACGGACTCGTTCATCGCTCCGGGTAATGATCAGCTTATCATTATACATGAGTACACTACTTACCGGAACAACACTTCCGCTATACCAGAGAATATCTCCATCCAGGTATCCTTTCTCCTGTCTTATTTCAAGCCATCCTGCACCATCGCCGGGTAAAAAGAGTGCCCAGCGTCCCAGAAAGGGATTGTTGTCCGATTGTGAGAAGCCCGTTAAGGGGAGGACCATCAATGTCAATGTTATCAAGGTTAACCTGAATAATTGTTTGTTTATTTTCATGGCAAGAATCTATCTAAGGGTGAAAGTACAGACGATTTTTAATACAGCGTAAATGTACATATTTTTGACAACATTTACCCGGTTTTTCCTCACCCCACCTTATTACTTCAAGAAGAGTATTTATTGTGTATAACTACGCAGATTCTTCATACAGTTGTTTTAAAACCGTCATGAACTTTTCATGTTTTAATCTTTTCAGGCCATTCTCCTTTATCTGGCGGACTCTTTCCCTTGTCATACTAAATTCTTTACCAATTTCTTCCAGTGTATGAGGAGAGGAGCCATTTAGCCCATAATAAAGTTCGATGACACTTGATTCACGGTGTGTTAGAATTTTCAGGGCACGTTTCAGTTCACTCTTGAATGAATCCTCATACAAATATTTTTCAGGGCAAAATGAATTATTATCACACAGATTATCATCCATCAGTTCTTTTTCGGAAGATTCAAAAGAACCACCTGGATAACCGATATAATTTTCAACATCACCTTTATCGGTTTCCAAAAAATGAAGTGAAGCGGATGAAGAGTTGATTTTGTTGTCTGACGGTTCATTTGAATAATATTCCTCAAACTGTTCAAATGTTTCCCCGATTTTTTTACGCGAGGAAATCTGATTTCTTGGATATCTTATAAAACTTGCAGTCTCATTGAGTGCCTGGAGAATAGATTCTCTAATCCAGTATACCGCATAAGTAATGAATTTATTACCCCTTGTTTCATCAAACCGTTCCGCGGCTTTAATTAGGCCTATATTCCCTTCGCTTATCAAATCTGAAAGGCTTAATCCCAGGTACTGGTATTGTTTGGCGACATAAATTACAAACCGAAGGTTTGCCCTCACCAACTGTTGCAATGCATCGAGATTTCCGTTTCTGAAATCTCTGGTCAACTCTATTTCCTCCATCTGGGATATTTGTCCCTCTTTATCAATATCATTAAGATACTTTATCAATAAATTGTCTTCCATTAATTTGATTCTCCTTTCAGATCTAAATTGTCTTATAATTTTAAATGTTTCAAAGGTGTTATCTCTCCAAGACTAAATGAACCCAAATAAGGTTGTATTGACTTTTTGAGAAATACATTGCTTTCTTCTCCATCATACGTCAGAATGAAATTATAGTTCACAATACATAGGATGATTTTTATTAAAGAGTCAGTATCGTGGATAAACAAGAAGATTATGTTGATTAACGGATGAACTTCAACGTTCGTTGGATAAAATGAATTGAAGCTCCTCGACGCAAGCAGCGAGGAATCTTCATTCAATGTTTAAATTTAGAGAAGGTAGTTATCCGAAATATTTTAACGAATCCTGGTCAACATAAAGATTCATTCGGCTGGTTTATACTTTTTATCCAACCACGCATATCGTTTGTCTTTTAAGATCATTTTCGCATGCTCAGAAATCCCATTTTCCCCTCTTACCCTGATTCTTCTCACTATTGGTTTCAGTTCTTCATCGAACGATTCTCTGGTTAGATAATTACACTGCGTAGTCCCAATTCGTAAATAATCCAGTGCTATGTGTATTCGATAGGTATTTTTACTCTCCAGTGCACTTTTAAGACCAACAAATCGATTCCAGGAGTTTTGATTAATTCTCCACCAATTTTCAACTTTTACAGCCAATAGTTTTCGATATTCTTTGATCCGTTGTTCTTCTGTCTCATGCCTAAATTCGATTTTATCGTCATCTGATTGAATATATTCAGGTGAATAAACCGATTTTGAAAGAACAAACAACTCTGATTCAGTTACCATATTTTTTCTGTATCCAAAATCCTGAAATGTCAATTCTTCCAAAACCCAACCTGCTCTTACTGAACGCCAATCAATAGCATAGTTGATAATATATCCATGGCTTGGAAATTTTGTTGATCCAGGATAAATGAGGTCACCGGTCTCTGTTAATTTAACGAAAGCAGTGTCTTTGAGCATTTCAATCAGAAATGGGATTGCGTCTTTACCCCGGTTCACAAGTTTCTCTTTTATGCTGTCCACTGTTAGAAAGGATCTTGATCCTTTCAGTTCATCTATTAATGCATTGATTTTTGGCTGGCATAAACAATATTGATTCATGATTATCACGATCAGCACAACCATGGATGTCAGAACTTTCTTTTTGATCATGTTCATAAGATTAGTATCACTTCATGTTAAAAAATCAGAGGCATATACCTATATTTCCTCAGGTAACGTAATCCTCTATTTATCAAATTACAATTTTACGAATTGAAATGAGAAAATCAAGTAGTATTTACAACGAATCGATCGAAAGAGCACTTGAAGCGAAAAAACTTAAAAACGATGTGAGCATTATTATTATTAGTATTATTGTAATAGTATCTTAAAAATAACGTCAGGTAGTCTAGGTTTACAACCTGTTATTATGTAGGATTCAATTTCAGTATTTAATTCATTCTTAGATTAAACATATAATTTAAAATTAATCATCCCCCCGTCCATGCCCCATAAGGATTCGTCTCGTTCTCAACGCCCTAAAACGATAAGGGAGTGGTACAGGTATTATCAGGAGCGGGGATTTGTCAGGTATGTTGGTGTAAATGTTGTTAAGATTATTTTTGCCTACACCCTGTTTGTCCTGCTGATTTATTTTATCGGGAAATACCTGATCGATTATGAACGGATCTTCACCTATTTTACACTGAAGATGAAAGATTCGTTTGTGCTTGCGCTCTTTTTTGCCTCGGAATCCTTTTTAGGACTGGTGCCTGTTGATCTGTTCGTTCTTTGGTCGGTAAAGCATGAAACCCCAATGATTTTTCTGGCTCTACTTGGGATTTTATCCTATGTAGGAGGGATTATATCCTACGGAATCGGATTGTGGTTTGCCACCCGGCCACGGATAAAAGCCTATTCTGAAAGGAAGTTACAAACTTATATTTCGTTTGTCAGAAGATGGGGAGGTGCATTTATCATCATTGCTGCCCTGTTTCCATTCACTCCCTTTTCAATGGTCACCATCGCTGTCAGTCTGCTGAGGTATCCCTTCAGGTTTTATGTTCTTTTTGCATTAACCAGGCTGGTACGGTTTGTTATCCAGGGAATTATTTTCTTCAACGTGTTAAGTATCGACACCTGGATCCTCTGATGGTACGATCACGTGAAGTCCTTTCGGAACGATTCGAACCTCAAGGTTAATCACCGATCCTCCGGCTTCACCGTCATAATGCAAAAAGGTCTGATTTTCGGCAGAGATCTTTGCTTCCTTCACCTTCATTACTTCATAGAAGGGAGAGGAGGGTAATTTTCCGGTCACCATGCGAATCCCAAGTTCCCATACCTTGTAATGGGGAAATTTTGAAACGATACAGAGATCGAGCAACCCATCATCGACATCAGCACCGGGTGCGATTAAAGCATTGTTACCGTACTGTGATGCATTGGCAATGGTTATCAGGAAGGCTTCCCGTTCCAACAGGCGCCCATTCATTTCAATGGTATATCGGTGGGGAGTATATTTATAGAATTCCGACAGGATGATTTTAAAATAGGTAAAGAATCCTCTTCTTTCCTGTCCTGCGAATGAATTACCAACCCTTGCATCAAATCCGACACCGGAGGTGCAAAAGAAGGGTACTTCGTTCACCATTGCATAATCCATAACCTGCCAGTTCAATTGATTGATCAACCGGATAGCTTTTCTCGGGGAAGTGGGAATTTTCAGGTGTCTTGCCAGTCCATTCCCTGAGCCAGTTGGTACGATTGCCAGGAGTGCCCCGGTATTCACCATGGCCCTTGCCACTTCATTCACCGTTCCATCCCCTCCCACTGCTGCAATGATCCTGCAACCCTGTTCTATTTTCCTGGCTGCTATTTCAGTAGCTTCTCCCGGTTTTGTTGATTCCACTATACGTGTCTCGAATTTCCGGGGATCGATGGTCTCCAGGATCCATTTCCTGAGCTGTTTTCTTTGTGACTTACCGGCTGCAGGATTGATTATGAAAGCAATTTTTTCCAAATGAATGACTTTTCAAAATACCAGGTAAAGGTACATTTCAAATCGAAAAAATAAAACCCGGTACACCAATTTGGTACAATTAGCGTTTATTGAAACAGAACAAAACAGGATTATCCTGCTGTTCGCTTGTTTTGTTATATTTACAGCAGGGTAACGTTAGTGGAGATGAAACATACGATCCATGTTGCATTGATCCTGACCCTCTGTTCTGCATCCTTACAGGGGCAGATTGGAGGAAGGGCAATCTACGAATTCCTGAACCTTCCAAATTCAGCCAAAGTCGCCGCACTGGGGGGAAAAGCCATTGCCTTGCCGGACAATGACCTCAACCTGGTATTCCATAATCCTTCGCTTTTAAATGACACCTTAGATAATGCGCTGGTATTGAATTATGTGAATTATCTTGCCGACATTAATTTCGGTTATTTTTCTTATGCAAAATCATTTGGTCACCTGGGAACTTTTGCTGCCGGTATTCATTACATACATTACGGGACGTTTATCGCTGCTGATGAAACGGGACAAAAAACGGGTGATTTCAAAGCTTCCGAATACTCCTTCAATCTTTTTTATTCCCGCAGGATCGATTCCCTGTTTTCAGTTGGTATAAATGTGAAACCGATCATATCGAATCTTGAAAAATACAACTCGTTTGGACTAGCCACGGATCTTGGGGTAACCTATCACAACCCCGACAGGCTTTTTACGGCGGCTTTGGTATTAAGGAACATTGGTATTCAGATCTCTACTTATGACGGGGAAACACGCGAACCTCTTCCATTTGAGATCCAGCTGGGTCTATCTCAGAAACTCAAGCATGCTCCATTCAGGATATCCCTGGTGGCGCATAATCTGCAAACGTATCGCCTTACCTATGATAAGGATGATTCCCAGGATGCTGTCAATGATCCCTTTGCCAGTGATTCCGATGAGCCATCCAAACTGGAGGATTTTGCGGAAAACATCATGAGGCATTTGATATTCGGTCTCGAGTTCACTCCCATTAAGAGCTTTACCTTTCGGGTTGGATACAACTACCAACGACGAAAAGAATTGCAGATCCCCTCGAAAGTGTCCACTGTTGGATTTTCATGGGGATTCGGGCTTCAGGTCTATAAATTTCAGTTCAGTTATGGCAGGGCGACCTATCATCTTGCCGGTGCATCCAATCATTTTTCTATCAGTACCAACATTGGCAGTTTCTACAAAAAGCCAAAAAATTAATTGTATTTTTATACCCTTATGGTTTCATCTTATAATCAAATGATCATTGCTGTTGATGGATACTCGTCAAGTGGTAAAAGCACCTTTGCCAAAGCGATTGCAAAAAAGCTGGGATACCTCTATATTGACAGCGGAGCAATGTACCGGGCTGTAACCCTCTATTCTCTGCAAAATGGAATTATTGAAGATCACAACATTGATCAAAAAAAACTTTCCCGGAACCTTGACCGCATTAAAATAGAATTCAGGTTTAACAAACAAACCCGGAGAAACGATACCTACCTGAATGGAAAAAATGTTGAAGAAGGAATAAGGGGTATCCGGGTTTCAGATCATGTCAGCGACATCAGTAAAATAAAGTTTGTGAGGGAGAAGATGGTTGAATTTCAGCAGGAAATGGGAAAGGATAAGGGAATAGTAATGGATGGAAGAGATATAGGTACGGTCGTTTTTCCGGATGCAGAATTAAAAATATTCATGACAGCAGGTGTTGAGATCCGGGCAGAAAGACGATATAAAGAACTGATTGAAAAAGGGTTATCAGTGAGTTTCGAACAGGTCAGAGAAAACATTGTTAAACGGGACAGGATTGATGAAAACCGCAAGGAGAGTCCACTGCGAAAAGCTGAGGATGCAATCGTTCTGGATAACAGTCATATGACGCCCGATGAGCAGATGGTCTGGTTTAACAGTGTGCTGATCAAGATGGGGTATTATGAAGGTTGAAATTGATACCGATTCCGGGTTCTGCTTTGGCGTGGTCAAGGCAATCCGGATGGCTGAAAGCGAACTTAATAAACAAAGATCCTTCTATTGTCTGGGTGCTATTGTACATAACAAGGTTGAAGTGGAGAGGCTGGAGTCACTGGGAATAATTACCATAGGCCGTGAAGAATTCCGGAAACTGAGAAACTCCAGGGTTCTTTTCAGGGCTCACGGAGAACCGCCCGAAACCTATGAGATAGCAAAGAAAAACAACATTGAGATTATCGATGCCACATGCCCGGTAGTATTGAATCTGCAAAAAAAGATCAAGTGTGGATATGATGAGATTTCCCGGCAGAACGGGCAGGTTGTTATATTCGGGAAAAAAGGCCATGCAGAGATTATCGGTCTGGTAGGTCAGACAGGAGGCAAAGCCATCATTGTAGAGCAGCCCGAGGACCTTAACCAGATCGATTATACCAAAGCCATTTATCTCTATTCTCAAACCACCAAGGGAAAAAAGAACTACAAAAAGTTTCAGCAGGAGATCCGCAAACGGATGGTTGAAGTCCAAGGAGTTGAAAATATCCATTTTGTCTCTTTTGAAACGATCTGCGGTGAAGTTTCCAACCGTGAGCCGAGTTTACGGAAGTTTGCCAGGAAATTTGATGTGGTTCTTTTCGTGAGTGATCGGGAGAGCTCAAACGGGATGATGTTATTCCAGGTGTGCAAAGAGGCCAATCCACATACCTATTTCATCACCAGAAAGGAAGAGTTGGATCAGGAATGGATTAAGGGTGCACGGTCAGCAGGAGTATGTGGCGCAACCTCAACTCCGAAATGGATCATGGAGGAAGTGGCAAACCGGATCAGGGAGATCTCCAATAATCAAAAACAGGATAAAGAAAGTTCATGAAATTTTCATACTTTTATTTTCCGACATAAATATCAGTACTAAAATGACAACAATTAAACGGATCGGGGTTTTAACTTCGGGTGGAGATGCACCGGGCATGAATGCTGCAATCAGGGCCGTTACCCGTACAGCGATCTATCATCAACTGGAAGTGATTGGCATTCGTCATGGCTACCAGGGTTTGATCCAGGGTAATTTCAAAGTGCTGAAAGCATTCAGCGTCAGTGATATCATCCAGAAGGGTGGAACAATTCTTAAAACCGCCCGTTGTGAAGCGTTTACAACTCCTGAAGGCAGGAAAATTGCCTACGATAACCTTGTAAGACAAAGTATTGATGGAGTGGTTGTGATTGGTGGTGACGGGACATTCACCGGTGCACGGATCTTTAACGAAGAATACAACATCCCCTTTGTTGGCATTCCCGGAACCATTGACAACGATATTTATGGAACGGATTACACTGTTGGGTATGACACTTGTTTAAATACAGTCATTGAAGCCGTAGATAAGATAAGGGACACTGCCAGTGCTCATAACCGGTTGTTTTTTGTAGAAGTGATGGGTGCTGAAGCCGGATTCATCGCTTTGCATAGTGGAATTGCTACCGGAGCGGAAGCCATTCTGATACCGGAAATAAAAGACCAGGCAAAAATCCTTAAGCAAACACTTGAGACCGGTTTTAAGCGAAGAAAATCGAGCAGCATCATTATCGTGGCTGAAGGGGATGATGAAGGAGGTGCATTTAAAATAGCAGAAAAAGTGAAAGAGGATTTCAAAGATTATTCTACCCGGGTCACTGTGCTGGGTCATATACAACGTGGGGGTTCTCCTTCCGCGCAAGACCGTGTTGTTGCCAGTCGTCTTGGACATGCTGCCGTCGAAGCATTGCTTGATAACCAAAAAAGTGTGATGGTCGGGTTGCAAAACGATGAGGTTGTCCTGGTCCCGTTTCGCAAGGCAATTAAATTGCACAAGGACGTGAACCGTTCCCTGTTAGAAATAGCAGATATTCTTTCAATATAATACCGGCTTCTATTGCATTAATAGTTTGCTGATCTTCAGAATTTCAGGCTAATGGACCAGCCGTCACTCTATGCGGATGTATTGCTTCCACTATCTCTGCCTGTACTGTATACCTACAGGATTCCTGATACGTTCAGAAAAAGGATAAAACCCGGTATGCGGGTTTCGGTACAATTTGGACCGAAACGTATCTATTCCGCCCTGGTTAAAGAGGTCCATACCAGGAAGCCCGGTTCCCACACCACGAAAGATATTCTTTCAATCCTGGATGAATCACCGGTGGTTTTGGAAATTCAGTACCGGTTCTGGGAATGGATCGCCAGTTATTATCTCTGTGCTGAAGGAGAGGTAATGAAAGCAGCTCTTCCTTCCGGCCTGAGGCTTGAAAGTGAATCGAAAGTATATCCGGATCCGGATTTTCAGTGTATCGAATCCCTGTCTGATGATGCATTAGGGTTGCTGAGGATCATTAAAAAAGATGGAGTAAGCATCAATGAGATCACCCGGGGCAAGAGTAAAAAAAGCGGCGTAGCTCTGATCAACGAACTGATACTGAAACGAGCCATTTTTACCGAAGAGCAATTAATGGAACGGTATCAGCCAAAACAGGTAGCTTATATCAAGCTGGATCCTGACATGACGGAAGATAAGCTGAATGATATTCTGGATAATCTGACCAGGGCACCCAGGCAACAGGAAATGATCCTGAAGTTTGTTGACAAAACGAATGTTTTCAGTGATTCCGGAGTCCGGGAATTAGAGAGAGCCACCTTCCTGAGAGAGTCAAACGGATCTACAGCGGCTCTGAATACTCTGGTGAAAAAAGGGATCATGGTTCAGTTCCAGAAAGAGATTGGCAGGCTTACTCATGCTGTTGAAACAGGTTCTGCCAATCTGAAAAAACTGACATCCGTTCAGGATTCAGTGCTCCGGGAGATTGAGGCATCTCATGATGTGAACGATATTGCTTTGTTATATGGAGTAACCTCCAGTGGAAAAACGGAAATTTACATGCACCTGATCGATGAGCAGTTAAAATCCGGGAGACAGGTGCTTTATCTTTTACCGGAAATTGCATTGACCACGCAGATCATACAGCGCCTTCAACGCGTTTTCGGATCAGCGGTTGGCGTTTACCATTCCCGTCTTAACGATGCCGAACGGGTGGAAATCTGGCTCAATGTGCTTCAAAAAGAGGAAAAGGATTCTTTTCGGATTATCCTGGGTGCCCGTTCAGCGTTGTTCCTTCCGTTTTCCAACCTGGGACTTATTATTGTGGATGAGGAACATGAAAACACCTACAAACAGCAGGATCCTGCACCGAGGTATCATGCAAGGGATGCAGCGATCATGCTTGCACAGATGCATTCAGCCAGGGTTTTACTGGGAACGGCAACACCTTCTCTTGAAAGCTATTATAATGCCAAAACCGGCAAGTTCGGGTTCATTGAATTAAAGGAGCGTTTTAAGAAGCTTGATCTGCCGGAGATCATCATTGCTAATCTGCATGAAGCATACAGGAAACGGGTGATCCGGTCTCATTTTACACCCCAGTTGATGAACGCCATCGAGGAAGCGCTGGAGAAAAATGAACAGGTATTGTTGTTCCAAAACCGTCGGGGATTCTCCCCTTTCATCGAGTGTGAAGAGTGTGGTTTTATACCCAGATGCAAACACTGTGCTGTGAGCATGACGTATCACAGGGAGATGAACCGGTTGGTCTGTCATTATTGCGGTTACAGTTACGATAACCCGGGAACCTGCAGCAATTGCGGAAGCCCTATGATCAAGACCAAAGGATTCGGAACAGAAAAGATTGAAAAGGAGATCGCTCATTTTTTCCCGGAGGCACGTATTGCACGAATGGATCTGGACACAACCCGGAAGAAAAGGTCATATGAACGGATTATCCATGACTTTGAGCAGAGTAAAATACAGATCCTCGTTGGTACACAAATGATTTCCAAAGGTCTGGATTTTAAGAATGTATACGTTGTTGGTATCCTGAATGCTGATAACATGCTGAACTTTCCGGATTTCAGAGCCTATGAGAGAAGTTATCAGTTGATGACTCAGGTAAGTGGAAGGGCTGGCAGGACAAAGAAGCAGGGAAAGGTAATCATTCAAACCTCAAAGCCCGATCACCCCATTATCCGTGATGTTGTTCGCCATGATTACGATCACATGTTCAGGGATCAGTTAAAAGAGAGAAAGAGTTTCAGTTATCCTCCCTATAGCCGTTTGATCCGGATTTCGCTGAAGCATTATGATAGCGCTAAACTGGATAGGGCATCCCTGGAACTTGCCAACAGGTTAAAAGAAGTGCTGGGCATGAGAATACTGGGTCCTGAGGCACCCATCGTTAACAGGATTCAACGAAAATACATAAAGGTAATCCTCATCAAGATTGAGAAAAGCAAAAAAAGCACTCAGTTTAAAGGAATGGTGATGGATTGCATCAGGGAGTTTGAGCAGCTTGTTTTTTACCGTTCTGTTCAGGTCATTGTCGATGTCGATCCAATGTAATTGATCTGTTGGTTTTTATTAATTGCTCCAGAAAATATATCTTTGTTCCTGCCACGAAAATTTTATAATCCGTGAAAAGCAGTGAAATAAAAAAAGTATTCAAATCGTTCGGGGATTACCGCATCCTGATCATTGGTGATGCAATGCTTGATACTTACATGTGGGGAAAGGTGGACCGGATATCACCCGAAGCCCCGATCCCGATTATCGCCAGCACAAACTTTGAAAACCGTCTGGGGGGTGCAGCGAATGTTGCATTAAATATCAGATCCATGGGAGCTATCCCATACCTCTGCTCGGTTATTGGTGATGATGATAAGGGAGAGATCCTTCTTCAGCGACTGAAGAATAGAGGTATCCCTTCTAACGGGATCATAAAAAATCGGGAACGAAAAACCACGGTTAAAACCAGGATCATCAGTAACAACCAGCATCTGCTCAGGATCGATGAAGAAGAGAGCTCTCCTGTCGGTGAGCATCTGGAGAAGAAGTTGTTGCAGAAAATTACCGGCATTCTCGACGGTTATTCAATACAGGCTGTTGTTTTTGAAGACTACGATAAAGGAGTAATTACACCATTCCTTATTGAAGAGGTTACCCGGAGGGCTAAAGAGAAAGGGATTCCTGTGCTGGCAGATCCCAAAAAGAGGAATTTCCATCACTACAGGAATGTCGATCTGTTCAAACCCAATTTCAGGGAGTTGAAAGAAGGATTGAATCTAATCCTGGATAAAGCGGATACTGAGGGAATTGTTCATGCTATCAAACCGCTTCATACCGATTGGAATAACAAGCTGATATTCATTACGCTTTCTGAGCTGGGTGTATTGATCAGCGATGGTCAGAAACATTATTCTTTGCCGGCTGAGGTGCGGGATATTGCGGATGTATCGGGTGCCGGGGATACCCTGATCGGTGTATCCAGCCTGTTTCTGGCTGCCGGATTTTCTCCAAAAGACATTGCCGGGATAGCGAATCTTGCTGGTGGCCTGGTTTGTGAAAAGGTTGGTGTAGTTCCTGTCGACAAGGATGATTTACTGGAGGAGCTGTTGATCCGGAACATTAACGGTCTTTTGTGGTGAGGGTGGTTGTATTGAAAAAATAGTATTTTTGCGTGAGAAAATTGCGGGGTGTAATCCCGCCGATGGCGGGACGCGTCGTTCGGGACGACGAGGTTGTATAAATTTTGAATAAACGATATATACTGTATATTTTTTTTACAAAGCATTTACGGGATGTAGCGCAGTCAGGTAGCGCACTTCGTTCGGGACGAAGGGGTCGCAGGTTCAAATCCTGTCATCCCGACAAACA
>CAZXGG010000038.1:32081-34844 GCA_964640125.1 uncultured Rikenellaceae bacterium | reverse complement strand
CTCCTTTGACAGCGGAGGAGAGTTTTGCTTGTTCCAAAAGCGAACGAAATAAATGTCTCTTTCCAAGAGCCTGCCAGGCAGGGAATGATGAAGTGGGTAAGGAGGCATAAAATGAAATGGTACTTGTTTAAAAACAACCTATGGGAATCGAAATGATTGTCAGATGCATATAATAAAGATAAATAGCAAACCTTTCAAGTTTATATTTCTTTTCTGCCTGATCCTTTCGTGTAAAGATGAACCAACTTATTTTCCGGTACTTTCCTCAGATATTGATCCCACAACCTGTTTATGGTATCTCCATCCTGCTGCCAAATGGGATGAAGCACTTCCGGTTGGGAATGGCAGGCTCGGAGCAATGGTTTTCGGGAAAACAGATGAAGAGCGGATCCAGTTCAATGAAGATACGTACTGGTCTGGGGGCCCTTATTCACAGACAAGGCCCGGCGGATATAAACACCTCCGGGAAATTCAGGACCTGATTTTTAAGGGCGAATATATAAAAGCGCATAACCTTTTTGGCAGATACCTGATGGGTTACCCGGTGGAGCAGATGAAATATCAATCCATGGGAGATATTATATTGAAATTTCATTCTGAAGGTGAGGTTGAAGAATATATTCAGTCGCTTGACCTTGATAAAGCAATAGCCAGAGTTGAATATACACAAAACGGAGTCCGGTTTACCAGGGAGGTTTTCTCTTCACCCGTGGACCAGGCTTTAATTATTCGTCTGGAAGCCGATAAAAATAGTAGTCTTTCTTTTACAGTCAACCTGAGAGGTGTCCGTAACCAGGCACATTCAAATTATGCCACAGATTACTTTAAAATGGACTCTTTTGGTGAGGATGGATTAATACTGACAGGTAAATCGGCTGACTACCTGGGAGTTGAAGGAAAGCTAAGGTATGTCGCAAGACTTAAGGCAGTTCCTGAAGGAGGTACAATTAAGGTCGGTGAGCGGGACCTGGTCATTGAAAATGCAGATGCAGTTACCATTTTGCTTGCAGCTGCCACTAATTTTAAAAACTATAAGGATGTTCGTGGCAATCCTTTTGAAAGAGTAGATACAGTATTCAGTAAGTTGGATGAGAAATCATATCAGAAAATAAGAAATGACCATATCAGGGAACATCAGCAACTTTTCTGCAGAGTTTCTCTTGATTTAGGATCCCTGGATAATTCTTTTCTTCCGACCGATGATCGGATAAAAAGCTTTAACGGTCAGAATGATCCAAACCTGTCAGCCTTGTGTTTTCAGGTTGGAAGGTACCTGCTCATATCTTCTTCACGCCCCGGCACACAACCCGCAAACCTGCAGGGGATCTGGAATGAAGATATGAATCCCTCCTGGGATTCAAAATATACGACAAATATTAACACCGAGATGAATTACTGGCCTGCTGAGGTAGGAAACCTTAGTGAATGTGCATTGCCACTCTTTAAAATGATTGGTGAACTAATGGACCAGGGAAAAGGGGCGGCAAGGGAACACTATGGTGCAAGGGGATGGGTATTTCATCAGAATACAGATATATGGCGTGTGGCTGCACCAATGGATGGATCTGACTGGGGTACTTTCACTACGGGTGGGGCATGGCTTTGTACACATTTATGGGAACATTATCTGTATACCGGGGATATAAATTTTTTAAGGAAAGTATTCCCGGTTATGAAAAGCAATGTCCGCTTCTTTCTTGATTTTCTTGTTGTGCATCCGAAATATGGTTGGCTGGTAACCAGCCCCTCCACTTCCCCTGAGAATTTTCCTGGCCGACCCGGTAACGACCGGTTTTTCGATGAGGTAACGGGGTGGATGAGTCCCGGCACAACAATTTGTGCAGGATCAACCATTGATATGCAAATATTGTATGACTTGTTTGGCTATGTTGCCAGGGCTGCTGAGATTTTGGAAATTGATCCTGCCTTTCGGGATACGGTGCTGGTTACCCGGGAAAAGCTTGCCCCTATGCAGATTGGAGCAGAAGGCAATCTGCAGGAGTGGCTGGAAGATTGGCCTCAGAAAGAGAAGAGCCACAGGCACATCTCAAACCTTTATGGATTATTCCCGGGAAATGTTATATCTCTGCTAAGAACACCTGAACTTGCAGAAGCATCGAAAATTGTGCTGGATCAAAGAGGATTGGAAGGCAATGGCTGGGCTTCTGCCTGGAAAATGGCTTGTTGGGCAAGGCTGATGGAACCGGAGAAAGCAATGGACAATTTTTCTTATTATATTGGACATTACTGCTTACCCAATCTGTTCAGCACATGCTCCCGCGCTCTCCAGGTTGACGGTTCATTAGGAATGAGTGCTGCTATTGCTGAAATGATTGTACAATCACACGAGCAAAGATTACATTTGCTGCCAGCGATACCACAAAACTGGAAAAATGGAAAGGTAAGGGGACTGCGTACCCGGGGTGGATTTGAAATTGATTTGGCGTGGGAAGATGGAAAACTGAAAAATGCTATTATCCATTCATTCCTTGGGAATAAGTGTGTAGTGCAAGGAGACGGTAAATTTGTAGTTAAAATTGGAGAAGAACCAGTCAGAATGCGAATAGCTGAGGATGGTTTATTTGAGTTTGAAACTGAACCGGGTGAGACCTATTTCATCACAAGGATTGACTGAAACCGAAGTAGATTGATCATAGGCCCGGTGCCACTAAAATAGTATTAACGGGAATGATATTGGAGATACTGCGAATAATCCTGGTTATCTGGAAAAGTAAGAAATACAGAATATTGTCCGAAGGACTC
>CAZXGG010000038.1:0-31981 GCA_964640125.1 uncultured Rikenellaceae bacterium | reverse complement strand
AATAATCCTGGTTATCTGGAAAAGTAAGAAATACAGAATATTGTCCGAAGGACTCGGAGAATATCGAATGAGGGTGAATCAAAAGTCAAATTTTTGGTCATCCTGAACTGGTTTCAGGATCTTATGATTTTGATTATTAATGTATTGAGATTCTGAAAAAATTTCAGAATGACGATCTTACAGACTTTTGATACACCCCCACGCAGTGGGGATATAGTAAACAAAAGGTTTTCAGGTAGAAGTAATTTATATCCCCCTTACCGAGGGGGAAAGCCCGAAGGGCAGGGGGAGGAGGAGGAATGTAGAATGTTGAATGATGAAGCGAGTAAGGAAGAAGAAATGGTACCTGTTTAAGAACAAGAACTGGTTGAAGCTTTTGGGAATATTTTTCCTGGCAACAACCATTTCTTATACCTGTTCCCTTATCAAATCTGAACGCAGGCCAAACGTTATTCTTATCATGGCGGACGATATGGGCTACGAATGCCTATCGTCGAACGGTAGTCTTTCCTATCAAACCCCGGTTCTGGATGAGCTTGCAGAGGAAGGGATCCGGTTTACCCGCTGTTTTTCACAGCCTCTGTGCACCCCCTCCCGCGTGAAGATCATGACGGGAAAATACAACTTTCGGAATTATGAAAAGTTCGGTTACCTCAATCCAGAGGAAGTAACGTTTGCTAATGTTATGAAGGAAGCAGGTTACAAAACCTGTATCGCCGGCAAATGGCAATTGAACGGCATATCCGGGGAGGATTGGGCTGAAGAATGGGATGATGTTTCCCGCCCATATCATTTCGGTTTTGATGAATATTGTTTGTGGCAGCTGGATCAGCGGGGATCCAGGTATTCCGATCCGCTCATCATACAGAATGGCGAATACCTCATGGGACTCAGTGAGCAATATGGACCGGATATCTTTTACGAGTTCATCATCGATTTTATTGAACGTACAGAGGATAATCCCTTCTTTGTTTATTACCCCATGGTCCTTGTTCATGATCCTTTTGTGCCAACACCCGATTCTGAAGAATGGCAAGTCAGGGAAAAAAGGACAAAGGGTGATCCCGGGTATTTCAAGGATATGATGGCTTATGCTGACAAGATTGTAGGCTGCATCATTCAAAAACTCGACGAGAAGAAAATCAGGAAAAATACCATCCTGATCTTCACTGCCGACAACGGAACCAACCGGAGCCTTGTGAGCAAAACACTAACCGGAGATGTTCCCGGGGGAAAAGGATTAACGCTGGATTCCGGAAACCATGTTCCCCTGGTTATTTCATGGCCCCGAAAAATCAGGAAGGGCAGGGTGGAGGAGTGCCTGATAGAGTTTAGCGACTTCTTTCCCACACTGGCCGAAATTGCCGGGTTGGAAATACCCACGTGCGATGGAAGAAGCTTTTACCGTTTGATCCAGGGGAAACGCTATTCAAAACGGGATTGGGTTTTTGTCCATTATGATCCAATGTGGTCTGATTTCCTGAATAACCAGAGAAACAGGTACGTGCGGTCAGAGGATCATAAACTCTATGTTGACGGAAGGTTCTATTCCCCTCCCCTCGATCCGTTTGAGAAGGATCCCATAACCGATGATCGCATCACCGAAGAGGAATTAGAAATAAAAAAGAATCTTCAGCGGGTGCTTGATGAGGCTCCGGAGTGGAAGTGAATCGTATCAGGATTTGACGGGTTAAGCACATTATTATTCAACTCCATCCGGGGTTGGGCTTGTTTTTTGTCGCTACCCCGCACTCTACCGAAGGCATGCCTTCGGCACCTACGGGGTTACTCATTATAGTTCTGCTCCGCAGAACTTTTTATCTAAAAATCAAATCCCAAAGGGATTAAACTATGAATAACCACCGGTGGAAACCGGTGGGTTGAATATACGAGCAAATTACAACCCTGAAGGGGTTGAATAGTGATCATCTATAAGTTGATTTACGCTCTTTTCGGCCCGTACTCATTACCCCGGAAGCGGTTTTATCCAGTTTATGATGAATCCGAAAATCAATCCGACAATACAAAAACCAATTGCATAAACGACAAGCGTGGTTGAGATACCGAAGATGATGGATGGTATAATAACCCCGATAAGGCAGAAGAAGATTGAAAAATTGACACTGTGCCTGTTGATCTTCGGATAGATCCAGATGGCCAGAACCAGGAACCCGAGCGACATGGTCATGGAGACAAAGAAGAACGTGGCATCAACAATATCCCGGATGACAATTGCCATGATAATACCCAGTGCCATAAGAATTGCCATGGTAATCCGCATGATAACAAACAGGTTCTCCTTTTTCAGCAGCCCCGTTTTTTCCAGGAAATCCTGGGTTACTGAAGCAGCCGTAGTAAACATGTAGGTATCTGCTGAAGAGGATACAGCGGAATAAATAATTACCACAGAAAGTCCGGCTAAACCAACAGGTAGTAACCGGCTGAAACCTACAATCAGCGAGGTGTCAGGATCAATATTCGGTATATCCACACGGATTACGAGGCCTATCATCAACAGGATAAAACCGATGATGAAATAGAAGAGAGAGGAGAGAAACAGGCTTCGCTTAAAATGTTTGTTATCCTTGATGGCATACACTCTCTGCCACAATTCAGGGGAAGCCATTGGAATGAAGAAACCGGCAAGGAAGAAACTGATGATCTCCTGAACGGGGATGTTGAAGAGGTCCATGAACAGCAGTTTTGGTTTCGTTTCCGTTATAATCAGGAGATATACCATTAAAATGAAAAGAAGAAAGATACCAATGGTTTGAATAACATCCGTCTTTACCACCGCACGGAACCCACCAATCATTAAATAGACCAAAATGATAACCCCGACGATGATGACAGAAAACTCAAAACGGATGGGCGTATATTCTTCAACCAGTTTGGCACCGGCGGTAAAATTCAGGACCACCCATCCGAACATGATGATGATGGTGATAATGGTTGCCAGGTAGCCTGCAAATCGCCCCTTCAGAAAGAAAAAGAAATCGGGGAGGGTGTAAAACTTCTGTTCATCCGCCAGCTTTTTTACCTTCAATCCGAAGAAATAGAAGACGAAGAGGCCAAATATAGAACCGATAAAATACCACAGGGCACCCAGTCCGTAAAGATACACCAGTGCAGTGTAAGTTAATAAAATGGCTGCACCGATCCTGCTGGAAAAGATGGTGGTGGTAGCCTGAAAGGATTTCAGCTTTCGTCCGGCTATCAGGAAGTCTTCTTTTTCCTGGTTCCGACCGCTCCAGAAGCCGACAATCAGAATAACCAGGAAATAAAGTGCGATAAAGATGTAATCAAGGGTTCCTAACATATAAATAGTATTGAGGGGAAATAAACATTGAGGGTTAAATATATTTTTACTCCTCGCGTACATACGACCGTGCCAGTTCTTCCGAATCGCCATACTGATCCTGGAGCTTCTGCAATACCTCTTTCAGCTCATTAACCAATGTAGCATTTTCCGGATCATTGATGATGTTGTTCATCTCATCCGGGTCATTCTGAAGGTCATACAACTCCCATTCATCGATATCGTAGTAGAAATGGATCAGTTTGTACCGGTCAGTGCGCACCCCATAGTGTCTCTTTACGCTATGGACTGCAGGGTATTCATAATAATGGTAATAGACAGATTCTCTCCAGTCCTCGGGAGTGTCTCCTTCCAGAACTTTACGGAATGATCTTCCCTGGATATCCTCTGGTATGGGTACACCGGCATAATCCAGAAATGTAGGGGCAAAGTCGAGGTTCATCACCATCTCATTCAGCACCTGCCCCTTTTCTATTCCGGCAGGATACCGGACAATGAGGGGCATCCGGAACGACTGTTCATACATAAACCGTTTGTCAAACCAGCCATGTTCTCCAAGGTAAAATCCCTGGTCGGAAGTATAGACCACAATGGTATTGTCTGCCAGGCCGGCTTCATCGAGGTAATCAAGCACCCTTCCAACGTTATCATCCACCGAGGAGATAGTCCTGAGGTAATCCTTACTATAGCGCTGGAATTTCCATTCAGCCAGTTCCTTGCCTTCCAGCGGAGCATCGATCAGTGCCTTGTTTTTTGGTTCATAGGCAGCATCCCAGGCTTCCCGTTGCTCCGGTGTCAGGCGATCAAGCTGTCTCCAGTAGAATTGTTCCGTGCTATCGCCGTTCAGGTCAAACCGGAATTTCAAATCGTGTCCCCACATCATGGTTTTTGCGATCATCATGTCCTGCTCTTTAGCAGCCCTGCCCATGTTGGCATAATCATCATGAAAATTTGAAGGAAGGTCAAATGTTCTTTCATCATAGAGGGTAAGCTTTGAGGTATCGGGCATCCAGTTCCGGTGAGGCGCTTTATGGTGAAGCAGAAGGCAGAATGGTTTTGTGTCATCGCGCCGGTTTTGCAACCAGTCCAGCGCAAGATCGGTGATGATATTCGTGGTATACCCTTCGTATTTTTTCCTTTCGCCATTCTCCCTGAAGTCCGGGTTATAATAGGCTCCCTGCCCAGGCAGCACATTCCAGTAATCAAATCCTGTCGGGTTGCTTTTCAGGTGCCACTTCCCGATCATTGCCGTCTGGTAGCCTGCTTCCTGCAAAAGTTTTGGGAATGTCTGCTGGCTTCCGTCAAATGTAGCTCTGTTATCGCGAAGACCATTCACGTGGCTGTATTTTCCGGTAAGCAGCACGGCACGACAGGGGGCACAGATGGAGTTTGTGACAAAACTCTGGTTGAACATAACACCTTCACGTGCTATCCGGTCAATATTTGGTGTCTCATTCATGTTATGCCCGTAACAACTCACTGCCTGATAGGCGTGGTCATCCGCCATGATAAAGAGGATGTTTGGCGGAGTTGTTTCAGTTCTGTTTGCCACCTTGCAGGAATGAATCAGCACCATGGTTACGATCAGCAAGGTGGTGGTAAAGATTATGGATGTACGGCGTTTCATGATAATCTATGGATTTGAGTTTAATCAGCTTTTCTGAATTGCTTTGAGCACTCGTTCCGGTGTCATGGGGAGCTGGTACAATCTGACTCCGATGGCATCATAAATAGCATTTGCAACCACTGCTCCCATGGAGATGATGGGTGGTTCTCCGCCGCCCTGCGGGTCTTCATTCTGTGCATCAATAATCACGGTATCAATCCTGGGTGTCCAGGAGAAACGCGGCAATTCATAAGTATCGAAATTTCTATTATGAATTGCCCCTCCGTCGAACTGAATCTCTTCGGTTAAAGCATATCCCAGCCCCATGGTGATGCACCCTTCGATCTGGATCGTGGCTCCTTCGGGGTTAATCACGCGCCCCATATTCTGAGCACAGGCGACCCTGACCACCTGAACATGACCTGTTTTTTCATTCACTTTCACTTCAGCGATATGTGCTACATAGGTTCCGGCATCGATACCGCATCCGATACCATACCCCCTGCCGCTGGGTGATTTTGCAGAAGTATAACCAAATTTTTCTGCTGCTGCTTTCAGGACGCCGATCATTTTTTCGTCTTTCAGGTTATTGAGCCTGAATTCAAGCGGATCGATCCCTGCTTCTGATGCCATGATATCAATCTGCGATTCCCGGGCATGGGTATTGGTATTGTTCCCAGGGGCACGCCATGCTCCTGTGGCAAAGGGATGAGTTCCGGAAGGAGCAGTCCAGCTCCTGTTATAGATCTTTGTTTTGTAATGGGGAACGTCATAGTTGTGTTCCGACCCCCTTGATCCGGCAAAATACACCGAATAGTCCCAGAGACTGATGGCCCCTGATTTTGTCACTCCCGATTTTATTTTAACCACTGCAGCGGGGCGGAAGGTATCGTTGAAAAATTCCTCCTGTCTGGTCCAGGCAACCATCACCGGTTTACCGGTCAAAACTGCTAATCGTGCCGCTTCAATTGCCTGCCCATTGCTGGTTTTTCCTCCAAATCCGCCACCCACGAAAGGAGGTGTAACATGAACCTTGTCGGGGGAAATATCAAGTACGCGTGCAATCTGGTCTTTCAGGGGGAAGGGTGTTTGGGTCGAAGCCCAGACCCTGATGCGGTCACCCTCCTTCACAGCCATTGCAGTATGCGGTTCGATGGGAGCATGAGCTACATAACTGTTATGGTATTCGCTTTCAAAAACCAGGTGAGAAAGTTCCTCCCCCTTTTCAAGATCACCCCCTTCTCCTGAAACCGAGGGTTCGGGAGCAACGGCAAGAAGGTGATCGAAAATGGTTTTATCATTCACATCCAATTCATTGTATGTATAGGTAGCTTTTATTTTTGAGAGTGCCAGTTCCGCCATCTGGGGAGATTTGTGCAGTACCGCAACAAGATCCCCTTCATGGATCAGCTCTACTCCTTCCATACCCTCAATTGCTGAAGTATCGACAGAAGAGAGAGTTGCGCCATGCGAAGGGGGGCGTAAAATTTTTGCATACACCATTCCGGGCAACCGGATGTCAGCGGAAAATTTTGCCTCACCGGTTACCTTAGCCCTGGAATCCCTTCGTAACTTCGGTTTACCAACAACGGTAAAATTGGTGTATTCTTCAAGGGGAGGCGTTTCCGTGACCTGTTTTTCGATTTTCTTACCCCTGGTCAACTGACTATAAGCGACCCGGTGTTCCGGATTGTGCTGATCCATAACAATCCCATCCTTTATCGTTAATTGACTGGGAGGCAGGTTAAGGTGTTCAGATGCCAGATCGGTTAACACATTTCTTGCTTTGGCAGCGGCAGCACGTAACGGTGGTCCGAAAAACCGGGTGGTCATGGATCCAAATGTTCCCATATCCCAGGGACAAAGATCGGTATCTCCCATAACCATTTCAACCCGATCATAGGGTACCTCGAGTTCGTCAGCAAGCATTTGTGCCAGGGAAGTAATCACTCCCTGTCCCATCTCAATCTTTCCGGTAAAACAGGATACCATTCCCTCCTCGTCAATTCTCAGGAAAGCGTTGAAATCCTCAGGCAATTGTTGCCGTTGTGCCAGGAGCTTGAACGGATCACCCACATAGAATAAAACAAATACTCCTCCACCCAGGAGCTTGATGAAACTCCGCCGCTTCATACCGGAGGATTTTTCAGGAATCTGATGATCAGTCGTTTTGCTTCTCTTTTTCATAGCGTAAACCCTCCTTTCATTTCTTTAGCTGCAGTTTGGATGGCATCAATGATCCGTGTATAGGTGCCGCACCGGCACAAATTCTCTTCCATTCCTTCAATGATCTCCTTCCTGGAGGGTTCAGGATTCTTCATCAGCAAGCCATACGCGTTAAGGATCATACCCGGTGTGCAAAAACCACACTGTAACGCATCATGCTTCATAAATGCTTTTTGTAACGGATGCAATTCGCCATTTTTTGCCAGACCTTCTATGGTCAGGACCTTTTTCCCCTGAACCTCACTGACGGGCAGTATGCAGGATCGTACCGGTTCATTATCCAGCAACACGGTGCAGGCACCGCACAACCCCAATTCACATCCCACTTTCACACCGGTCATTCCGAAGTTTATCCGTAGAGCCCAGGCAAGGATCAGGTCATTGTCCAGTTCCAATTCTCTTGGTTCATGGTTCAGTTCGAAACGAATGATTTCTTTCATCATTTTAAAGTTATATCAAAACCTGTATGTTATTTCAAATTGAATTCCTTAACGATGAGGGTTTTATGGATTTTTATTTTTTTTTATTGCGTTTGTTTCAAATTCATAATCTCCTCTGGTGTCAATGTCTCTAGTAATACCTTCATCATCCATTCTGACCTCAGTGATATCATCCGGGAATTTCCAGATCAGGTCCCGTAATCCGACTCCCGGATCGATTGAGTCAATATGGCTTCTGTATTTTCTGTCTAACAAAACAGGGTGACCTCTTCTGTTTTCAAATACCGGGAGTACAATGCCTTTTTGTGTGTGCCTGTATTCATCGATGATTGCATCAATTATTTCCGGAGTGATCATCGGTTGATCACCCAGAAAAACCATACAGGCATCGCTGTGGTCAGGCAGGGATTTCAAACCTGTCTGTATAGAGGACAACATGCCTTTTTTGTAATTCCTGTTCGTACAGAAGGTGACGGAAGAACCCGTGAGGGCATCCTGTATTTTCTCATGGTCAGCTCCAAGAACCACCATGGTTTCGTGTATTTTAGATTGAGCAATCGTATCCACTATGGTCCGGATCATGGGTTTATCTTTGTATGGAAGAAGAAGCTTTTGTTCTTTCATACGGTTTGATTCTCCGGCAGCCAGAACAATGGCAGTGATGTGGGGGAGGTTCCGGTTTTGATAACGAACCTGGATCAGTTGTGCAGCAATACTAATGGCAATTTCCTGTATGGTGGTTGAAGAGATATCCATTCCGATAGGTGCATAGATCCGGTCAAACTGTTCAGGGGTTGCCCAGCCCTTCTCGATGAATTCCATTCTCATCTGTTTTACCTTCCTTCTGCTTCCAATCATTCCAATGTAGCCTGCATCAGACCCTATGCAGGCTTTCAGGGCATCTGCATCGTGTTTGTGGCCACGGGTTACAAGGACAATGTATGTATCCGGTGTTATGGATTGTTGGTTTAAAGATTGACTGATATCTTTTACCAGGATATGATCGCTATCGGGGAAACGTTCAGGGTTGGCAAATTCCTGCCGGTCATCGATAACAGTGGTTTCAAAATCAAGGAGACTCGCAAGATGTGCCAGTGCTTGCCCGATATGTCCTGCGCCGGCGATGATCAGTTGTGGCATCGGGGCAATGGGCTCGAAGCAGATGATGCGCTCAGGAACTGCATGAGAGGCTGGATCACCGGGGATAGTTACCACCCTGGTTCTCTTGTCTGCAAGCGATTTCTTTGCTTCCGCAGAAATAGCAGGATCCCCGGATACAGCAGGGGGGAATTTGGAACCTTCCGGAGACCAGAATCGCTCGATATCAACCCGGTCATCCTTTTTCTGAATGACCGTTACCAGGAGCCCCGGCATTTTTTTATCAATGGACCGGCTGATTTCAATAAAAACGCTCGTGTGCTTTTCCGGTTGCACATCAATGAGCACGGTGGCTATTCCCCCACAGAGGGCTCCTTCGGCAGCAGCAACATCAGCGTCGAGATGGTATTCAAACAACAGGGATCTACCATCTACTACAGCCTCCTGACCTCTTTTCTGGGCTTCTGCTTCAAGAACACCGCCCCCCAATGTCCCTTTCCAGACAGATCCTTTGACAATCAATGCGGATGTGCCGGGAATCTGTGGTGTTGAACCCCTGGTCTCGATGATGGTTGCAATAGCCAGCTCCGGTTCACCTTTTAAGGCATCGATAATATGCGTATAAATATTTTCCACCTTTTCCCGATACAAGGTAATAAATTGCTACCTGATATCAAACACTTCCCGGGTAACCGAGGTTTAATAAAGGGATTATTTCATCCTGTCCGATGATGTTTCAGCTATCTGAGTGAAAGGACTTCTCTTTCATATTTCTGGATTTCCGGGATGTAGTTTTCAGCAACCGGAACACCATTCATCTGGCAATAGTAGTCCCAAACCGCACCAGAGGGTTTGGATTTTGCCTCTTCCAGCAATGCCAACCGTTCAAAAAATAATCCATTATCCTCATATTCCCTTAGCCGCTCTATTGGACTCAGAAGGGCAAGTAAAATGGCTTTTTGAACGGCTCTGATGCCAATAACATAGGCTCCGATCCGGTTTATGCTTGCATCAAAAAAGTCCAGTCCAATGTTCACGTTTTCCAGTTTGTCAGCCCATACAATTTCTTCAAACAGTGACCGCACATCATCGTTCAATATGACAACATGGTCGCTGTCCCAGCGAATAGGCCGTGTGACATGGAGCAACAACTCCGGAACGAACTGGAAAAGCGCTGAGATTTTATCCGATACCTGTTCGGTAGGATGGAAATGACCAATATCGAGGCATGGCATGATGTTATTCTGAATGGCATATCCCAGGTAGAATTCGTGCGATCCCACAGTAAAGGCTTCCAGACCTATTCCGAAAAGCTTTGATTCAACAGCATCGGACATGATAGAGGGGTCATAAGCCTTAGCAAAGACCGCATCCAGGGATTCCTTGAGATAACCCCGGTGCTTATACCGGTTAACGGTCAGATCTTTGGAGCCATCCGGTATCCAGATATTATGGATGCATCGGTTTTTCAGTTCTTTACCAATGAAGTCAGAAATTTCACGGCAGCGGGTTACATGCTCTATCCAGAATGCGCGAATAGCCGGATCATTATCGGAAAGTGTATAACCGGAATCAGCTTTCGGATGAGAGAAGAGGGTGGAATTGAAATCCAACCCTATGTGGAGGTTTTTTGCCCAATCCACCCAGCTCTGAAAATGCTCCGATCCAACCCGGTTTCGATCGGCTTTCTTTCCACTGAAGTCCCCATATATTGCATGTAGGCTTAGCCGGTGTTTCCCTGGCACAAGGGAAAAAACCTTCTCCAGATCAGCCCTGACCTCGCCGATGTTTCGTGCCTTCCCCGGATAATTCCCCGTTGCCTGAATGCCGCCGGTGACGGGTGCACCGGGATCTTCAAAACCACCAATATCGTCACTCTGCCAGCAATGCAAACTGATGGGAACTTCTCCCAGCCTCTGCAATGCAGAATCGGTATCCACACCCAGTACTGCATATTGTCTTTTTGCTGCATCGTACGCACTTTTTATTGAATCAGGAGTTGTCATAACAGGGTCAAAATGGTTGTTGCATACAAGGTAATAATCTTTGATCAGAATCGTAAAGCAACGGCAGTTTTTGTTCATAAGATAAAACCATGAAAAGATATATCTGTTATATTTGGTTATATTTTATCTGTTGAACGTTATAGATTTGATTGAGTGACAGATCAGGATCATTCAGAAAGTAAATCTTCCCTCTCGGAATTTGAACGGCAAAAAATTCCTGACAGGGCACTCCTTGGATTCAGGCACTTTATCGGGATGTATGCGGGGGAGCACTGTGCAGGTACGGAGCTGATGATCGGCCCGCTCTTTGTCGCCGCAGGTGTAGGAGCGTTTGACCTTATTGTCGGATTGTTATTTGGTAATGCTTTGGCGGTTCTAAGCTGGATGTTTCTGACAGCCCCCATTGGAACCCGGTTGCGACTGACCCTCTATTTTCAACTTGAAAAAATCTGCGGCAGAAACCTTGTGACCCTGTACAATCTGGCTAACGGAGTCATGTTTTGTTTTTTAGCCGGTGCAATGATCACTGTCTCGGCAACTGCACTTGGTGTCTGGTTTGATTTTAAAATGCCGGGGCTCAATGACATTTTTCCGAACAGTATTGGATGGGTGATTGCAGTAATCGTTGTGGGGGCAGTCATTTCAGTAGTAGCTGCTTATGGTTATAAGACCGTTGCAAGGATTGCCAATATAGCAGCTCCCTGGATGGTTCTTGTCTTCCTTGCATTTGGACTCATTGGACTGAAACAGTTCATTGATGCCGATGGTAACCAGATTCAGAATGCTGGTGATTTGTGGACCCTGGCAAGGACACAGATCTGGAAGGGCGGGGATCCTCTGCCGGGGCAGGTAAAATTTACCTTCTGGCATGTCATTTTTTTTTCCTGGTTTTGCAACATGGCAATGCACATCGGGATGTCCGACCTGTCCGTCTTCCGGTATGCAAAGAGATCCTGGTATGCCATTGCATCTGCAGCCGGTATGTATGTCGGGCATTTCATGGCCTGGATATCAGCCTCCATATTGTATGCATACCAGCTTCATCTGAATCCTGCGGATACAGATGTTTTACCGGGTCCTCTGGCGTTCAGGGCAGCTGGGTATGTGGGATTATTGTGTGTGATCATTGCGGGATGGACGACAGCCAATCCGACAATTTACAGAGCAGGGCTTGCGTTTCAGGCAATCAGGCCGAGTTCATCACTCTTTAAAATTACCCTGATCACAGGGGGTATTGCCACCTTTGCCGGTCTGTTTCCGGCAATTGCCATGAAACTGCTCGACTTTGTTGCCCTCTACGGGATGCTCCTGATGCCAATGGGGGCAGTGATCTTTGTTGATTACTGGCTGATGAAGAAGGTTAATCTGTATCCTTTCTTTGCGGAGAAGAGCCGGATAAATTTTAACTGGGCAGCCGGACTGACCTGGTTCCTTACACTTGCGACCTGCCTGCTACTTGTTAAATTTGCGGGCATCCAGATTTTCTTTGTAAGCCTTCCGGGCTGGTTCGTGGCAGCTGTGCTTTACGTTATCCTGAGCTGGGCATATCAGAAGAGAAAAGCTTATTTAATGGGGTGAAACGATGAAAAATGTATTGCGGAAAATAGCAGGAATTGTTGGACTGGCATCCCTGGTACTCCTGCTGCTGCCTTCGGTTCTCTTCCTTTTTGGTGGTTTATCGCTTGAACAGGTAAAATGGATGATGCTGGTAGCTACCCTTCTCTGGTTTGTATTTGCACCGCTTGGAATGAGAGAACGTTAAAAAGGTGATGTTTGATGATATAATTTTAAATGTTCACGTTGTTTGGTTTATTACCTTATTTTTATTTGCTACTTTTAATCTTTAAATCATTGTAATTCAATATATCATGGAGAAAACTATCGGTTTACTTACCTCAGGTGGCGATTGCCCAGGGTTAAATGCAGCCATACGGGGAATTGGTAAAACAGCCGTCTCACAGGGGATGACTGTCATCGGATTCAAAGACGGTTTCCGAGGATTAATG
Organism: uncultured Rikenellaceae bacterium; assembly: GCA_964640125.1. Lineage (GTDB taxonomy): Bacteria > Bacteroidota > Bacteroidia > Bacteroidales > VadinHA17. Next base: position 19,280 of record CAZXGG010000038.1, on the reverse strand, counting down.
GAAAACAGGCACATCCGCCTGGATAACGGGCAACTTTCCGGGATCCTTGCCCGGGGAGGAACCATCCTGGGAACGAGCCGTGACAAACCCCACAAAATGTTGCTTGGAGGGAAAACGGTGGATATGACCGATGTGATTGTTGAGAACTACAATAAACACCACCTGGATGTGCTGGTGTGCCTCGGGGGAGGAGGAACTGCAAAAAATGCTTTTGTATTGCACCAGAAGGGACTGAATGTAATCACCCTTCCCAAAACCATTGACAATGATATCTATGGAACAGATGTCACCTTTGGGTTTGATACTTCTTTGCATATTGCTGTTGAAGCAATCGACCGTCTCCACAGCACGGCACATAGCCATCACAGGATTATCGTGGTTGAAATCATGGGGCACCGTGCCGGATGGCTGGCCCTTGGAGCCGGTGTTGCCGGCGGAGCCGATGCCATCCTGATTCCCGAAATACCCTATGATGTGAACAAAGTGGCAGAATCGATCCTTGCCCGTAGCCGACGTGGCAAGAATTTCAGTATAGTAGCAATCGCTGAAGGAGCTGTTTCAGGAGAATATGCAAAGAGTCGTGATAAAATAGAGAAATCCTTGGATAGTGAGAAGGACAAAACAAAACGGAATGAGTTGAAGTCGAAACTCAAAGAACTAGAATCGAAACATGCCGGTAATACCCTGCTGGTCTCTGATGAGTTGGAACAGCTTACCGGACTGGAATCCAGACTTACCATCCTTGGACACCTTCAACGAGGAGGTATCCCTACCGCATCCGACAGACTGCTGGCTTCACAACTGGGAACAGCCTGTGTCGATTCCATCAAGAAGGGTGAGTATGGAGTTATGATCGCTGCACGCGGAGACCACACTGAACCGGTTCCCCTTGAACAGGTCGTCAATAAGATAAAACTCGTCCCACCAAACCATCCCTGGGTGATCAGTGCACGTAACCTCGGAACCTCTTTAGGAGATTAGGGGTGCGTATTGGATAAGCTTGGCAGTCAGCGATCGTTAAGAATGCTGAATACAACCTTTTTTTTAAATAGGGACAGCTACCTATTTAAAAATGGTTTGACTATTTATTAATCATATATTCATTTATCTCGTTAATTATGCCAAGAATCGCTAGAGTAGTAGTTCCAAACATTCCTTATCATGTTACTCAAAGAGGAAATTATCAGAATGATGTGTTTCTTGATGATAAAGATCGATACAAGTATTTATCGTTGGTAAAAGAGAACACTTCTGAACAGAACATTGATGTTTTAGCTTATTGTTTAATGAAAAATCATGTTCACTTTGTGCTTGTACCATCTCAATCTGATTCACTTGGAAAGATGTTCAATCAGGTTAGTATGAGATATTCCCAATATTTTAACAAAAAGTTGGGAAAGAGAGGGCATCTGTGGCAGGATAGGTACTTTTCGTGTCCTCTCGATGAAGACCATTTATATGAAGTATTTAGATATATTGAGAATAATCCTGTTCAAGCTGGAATCGTGAAGTTAGCAGAAGATTACTACTGGTCAAGTGCAAGAACCCATCTATTAGGGAAGGCTTCTAAAAATATATTTTTAGCAGATTATACTAAATATTTAAGAAAAATTGATAATTGGAAAGAGTATTTAAATACCTCCCCAAAAGAGGAAATTATCCTAAAATTGAAACAATGTACCAAAAGTGGCAGGCCTGCTGGTAGTGAGGATTTTATAAGGGATCTTGAAACAAGAGCAGGACGAAAATTAACAGTACAACCGAGAGGAAGACCCTGGCCAAAAAAATAAATAGGTAGCTGTCCCTATTTAAAAAAATCAGAATATTTTTGGTAAATTATACAAATTATGTATATTTGTACATAAAACGTATAATATATAAATTATTGTATAATGCAAAATTTCATTGAACCACCTGAGGATGAAAAGCAGCGGCAGGTTATCGAGACAGGGAAAGAGCTGTTTTTCAGATACGGGATAAAAAGGGTAACCGTTGAAGAGATCTGCAGGGAAGCCAGTGTAAGCAAGATGACCTTTTATAAACATTTCGGCAATAAATACGAACTGGTAAAGAAGATCATCGATCTGCTGATAGCTGAGAATCTAATCAGGTATAGAGAAGTGATGAAACGCACAGATATTGCATTTGAGGAGAAAGTGAGACTGACCATTCAGATGAAAATGGAAGGGATCAATGAGTTCGGTGATGCGTTTTATGATGATTACCTTGTGCAAAACGAACCGGAACTGGCTTCTTATATTCAGGCAAAATCAAGCAGTGTACTCAGCGAGATTCTGAAAGATTATGTGGAAGCCCAACAGCGTGGGGATATCAGGAAAAACATTAAACCGGAATTCATTCTCTACTTTCTGAACCTGATTATGGATCTTGCAAAGGATGAAAAACTCTTGATGTTATACGAGCATCCCCAGGAGGTCATCATGGAGCTGGTAAACTTTTTCTTTTATGGCATTATGAACCGAAAATGAGAATACCTGGCACATATCACCGGACCTGCATCGTGATTATTATCGTTATACAAACGGTTAACGGATATTGTCAGTCGTCCAATATTGAGGGTATGCTGTCCGGGTGGAGTACCATAAGTTACAGCGAATCCCTGAATGGCCAGCTTGGTGGACGGTATATCCCTGCTCTCACCCTCGATCACCCGGTGGGTGAACATTTCAGGGTTGATGCTGAGTTTTCGGCAAATCTTTGGGGAACAAGCACCTTCTGGTCTGGTGACAGCGTAAGTTCCGATGGAAAGATTAAGCCATACAGAATGTGGTTCCGTTTTTCCGGTGATCAGTTTGAGATCCGGGCAGGACTACAGAAGATCAATTTCGGATCGGCAATCCTGCTAAGACCGCTCATGTGGTTCGACCGGATTGATCCGCGGGATCCTCTGCAACTGACGGATGGGACCTATGGCATTTTGATGAGGTATTATTTTCTCAACAATACCAACATCTGGGTCTGGGGTCTGATTGGCAACAAAGAACCCAAAGGGTGGGAAGCATTTGGCTCCGAAAGGAACCGGCCTGAATTTGGTGGCCGAATTCAGGTACCGGTGCCGGTTGGAGAAATTGGGTTGACGTACCACAACCGGTCGGTAGATATCAGGAATGACACACTGGTTATCCCTGTTGACAGGCATGACTTTGCCCCGGAAAACAGGATTGCCCTGGATGGTAAGATCGATATCGGGATCGGATTATGGTTTGAAAGTTCAATCATACATACCGATTCGAAGTATCTGACCAGGGATCTCAGCCGGTTCCTAACGGTTGGGCTGGACTATACTTTCGGAGTGGGAAATGGACTGAATGTGATGACTGAAGTTTTTACTTACAGCCTTTCAGATCAGTTGTTTGGCAAAGGAGATGGGGTAACATTTTCAGCGTTATCTGCCAATTATCCCCTTTCCATCATCACGAACCTGAGCACCATTTTTTTCTATGACTGGAAGAATAACGACCTGTACAATTTCATAAACTGTTCATGGACATTTGACAGATGGACTTTCTACGTAATGGGATTCTGGAATCCTGACCGGTTCCAGGTTTATCCGGGTATGGAGGAAGCGAATCTGTTTGCAGGTAAAGGGATACAATTGATGGTTGTATTTAATCATTAAATATGTTATTATGGAGAACGCACACATTATTAACATTGAATCCCTGGTAAAGCAATACCCCGTTGGGAAGGGGCACTTTACTGCACTGAATGATATTAACCTTTCATTTGGTACCGGGGAATTTACCGGGGTTGTCGGGCCGAGCGGTTCGGGTAAAACGACCCTTTTGAACATCATTGGTTCGCTGGATGGGCCTACGACGGGAACGGCTACTGTCCTTGGAAAATCGATTGGGAAACTTTCCCATAAGCAGGCATCCATGCTTCGAAAAATACACATGGGATTCATTTTCCAGACCTATAACCTGCTTCCGGTTTATACGGTTTACGAGAACGTTGAGTTCCCGTTGATCCTGCTCAAACAGGGTGCCTCTGAACGGAGAAAGGCGGTTCTGGATGCCTTGGAATGGGTCGGACTGATGGACAAAATCAAATCCAAACCGGCTCAGCTTTCCGGTGGAGAATGTCAGCGTGTTGCCATTGCCAGAGCTATGGTAAAACGACCGGAACTTGTTCTGGCGGATGAACCAACCGCTAACCTGGATGCTGCCAATTCACACCATATCCTGAAAACCATGTTGAAACTCAATGAAGAGCTAAAAACAACCTTCATTTTTGCTACACATGATGATAAAGTCATCCAGTATCTGAAGCGAAAAATAACGCTGGAAGACGGTCAGGTGGTCCAGGATGAGAAAAAACAATTAAAGTCATGACATCGATAAAATTAGCATTACGAAATCTGATCGGTGCAGGTTTAAGAACCTGGCTGAGTGTCTTTATACTTGCTCTGATCCTGATCCTGATCATCTGGCAATATGCTATAATCGATGGCTGGGACAGGATGGCCATGAGGGATATGATCGCCTGGGAGATAGGAGGCGGACAGATCTGGACGGAAAATTATGATCCCTTTGACCCATTTACGCTGGAGGAGAGTCACAGGGTCTTGCCCCAATCTTTCACTGATGAAATTGAGAAGGGCAACATGGCATCCATACTGGTAACCCAGGCTTCTATTTATCCTGAGGGCAGGATCATGAGCATCCTCCTTAAGGGAATTGATCCCTCCCAGCAGGTGAGTAAACTGCCCACTGAAGAACTGATGGAAGAATATGATGAAATCCCGGTTATAATAGGTACAGGCATGGCCCGTGATGCCAAGCTGAACACCGGCGATTATTTTACAGTCCGGTGGCGCGATGTGGATGGTACCTTTGATGCAAGGGAACTTGTTGTTGCAGATGTATTCAGATGTGACGTTCCTGCCGTAGATAACGGACAGATCTGGATATCGCTTGAAAACCTTCAGGAAATGACCCAGATGCCTGGAGAAGCCACCCTCATTGTTTTGGACCAGGGATATACCTGGACAGGAGAAGAAAACGGATGGATACTGCGTGACCATGATTACCTCCTGCAGGATATGAGAGATATAATCAGAATGAAAAAAATCGGGGGATCGGTTTTTTATGTCATACTGATGCTCCTGGCCATGCTGGCAATATTTGATACCCAGGTACTTTCCATTTTCCGCCGGCAGAAGGAAATCGGAACCTACATGGCTATGGGGATGACGCGTGGTCAGGTGGTCAGGCTGTTTACCGTTGAAGGTGCTATGCATTCAGTTCTGGCAGTAATCCTGGGCGCCATACCCGGAATACCGTTCCTCTATTACATGGCTAAAGTAGGATATGCCATGCCAGCAGGTTCGGATAGTATGGGATTACCAATCGCTGAAAAAATTTACCCGGCTTACAGCTTCGGTTTGATTCTTTCAGTTATGCTTCTTGTTATTATTACGACTACAATCGTCAGCTTCCTGCCCTCCAGGAAGATATCCAAAATGAATCCAACTGAAGCAATTAAAGGAAAACTGCTATGATACGATTTCTGTTTAAAGGATTATTACGCGACCGGCAGAGGAGCCTTCTCCCATCCATAGTGGTGGCAGCCGGCGTTATGCTTACGGTCTTTTTAGTATGCTACCTTACCGGGATAATGGGCGGATTTGCTGATTTCAGTGCAAAATTTTCGAGTGGCCATGTCAAAATCATGACCCGTGCATATGCCGATAACATGAACCAGAAACCGATCGACCTTGCTATAACTGATGTGAGCGAATTGATTGATAAGGTGAAACAGGATTATCCGGAAATGGAATTTGTGCTCCGAACACAGTTTGGCGGTTTGCTGGATGCACCCGATGAAAACGGTGAAACCCGTTCCCAGGGACCTGCCATGGCCATCGCCATTGATATGCTCACACCGGGTAGCAAGGAGCCGGAACGGCTGACCCTGGAGAATATCCTTGTTAAGGGAAGTATACCTGACAAACCGGGTGAAATACTGATCAGCGATGATTTTGCCACCAACCTGGATGTTGCTCCGGGAGACCAGGTTACCTTGATGGGGTCTACCATGTATGGTAGCATGAGCTTTTATAATTTTATCATTTCCGGAACCATCCGGTTCGGAGTAGGGGTTATGGACAGGGGGGCAATTATCGTGGATATTTCAGATGCCCAGGCTGCCCTCGACATGCAGGATGCGGCCGGTGAAATCCTTGGATACCTCCCGGGTGGCCATTACCTCGGGGACGAGGCAGGGGTTGTTTGTGATAATTTCAATGCGAAATATTCGGATCCGGAGGATGAGTATTCACCCATCATGCTGAAACTTTCAGAGCAGGATGAATTCCTCGGAGGATACCTTGAGATGATCGATGCCGTGGCCTTTATTGTCGTTTTTGTCTTCGTGTTCGCCATGTCAATTGTGCTTTGGAATACAGGACTCATAGGAGGATTGAGACGTTACGGTGAGGTTGGTGTGCGGCTTGCTATCGGAGAAGGAAAAGGACACATATACAAAAGCATGATCTATGAATCTGCACTGATCGGATTGGTAGGTTCGGCATTTGGCACCATTCTTGGATTACTGTTTGCATACTGGATGCAAGAGAAGGGAATTGATATCGGTAGCATTATGAAAGGGGCCACCATGATGATGCCCGGAAAATTTTATGCCAAGATTGTCCCGGAAGCGTATTACATCGGTTTCATCCCGGGACTATTCAGCTCCACCCTGGGGACCATGCTATCCGGTATAGGGATCTATAAACGACAGACTGCATCACTGTTTAAAGAACTTGAAACATAAAATAGCATGGAGCAAGGGGCAAAGAGCATGGTCGTTTCCCTTCAATGTACAATACACTTGAAATAACGCTAAACAAAAGAAACAAAATGAAAACATTAAGTATATTTTTATTATTACTCAGCACAAGTTTGTTCGCTCAATACCCTTCCGGAGAGGAAATTCTGAACAGGATTGATGATAACCTCTCTTCAGAAAACCGCGTGGTCACTTCAAAAATGATTATCCATGGTACCCGGGGTAACCGGACAATCGAGTCGAAATCATGGAGTGAAGGAGATACCAAAGCCTTTACCGAATACCTGGCTCCTGCGCGCGAAGCCGGCACCAAAATGTTGAAGCTGGAAGACCAGCTATGGATCTATTCTCCTTCCACCGACCGTACCATACAGATATCAGGACATATGCTGCGCCAATCAGTCATGGGATCAGATCTCTCTTATGAGGACATGATGGAAGACACCAGACTGATTGATAATTATGACGCTGCAGTTATCGGTGAGGAGGTAATCGATGAGCGGAATTGCTGGGTGCTCGAATTGAATGCTAAAAATGCGGATGTATCCTACGAGATCCGTAAGATCTGGGTTGACCGGGAGCGATACATTCCGTTGAAGGAAGAGTTGTATGCAAAAAGCGGAAAACTGCTGAAAAGAATGGAACTTTCTGACATCCGGCACATGGGCGGCCGCTGGTTCCCCGGTAAAATGGTATTTAAGGATATGTTGAAAAAGGGTGATGGAACTGAGTTTATTATCGAAGAGATCCGGTTTGATGTGGATATCGAGGAGCATGTCTTTACGAAAGCTTCGCTACGATAAGCCGTTCCTGTCCTTCAGATTTTACAATTTTTAATATGATTCCCTGAGTTGAATGAAGATCCCTAATTGCACCTCGGAATCAGTGGTTCTATACCAACGGAATTAGCACAAATAATAAAAATTTACCACCTTAGCAGTAAATTATGGTTCGTTTCTCTTGTTTTAAATGCTTTTGACGAATATATACTGCTCTGAAAGTAAAAAAATCCATAAAGATTAGCAGGAATCAAATTTTTTTGTATTTTTACCGCTATAACAGTAAGACATGTTAGAACCCAAAATATTAGCGAACGTAGTCAGGATGCATCGCAAAGCAGCCAAGCTAAGTCAACTTCAATTGGCGGAATTGGCAGGAGTTGGCAAAACCGTGATTTTCGACATTGAAAAAGGCAAAGAATCCGTACAGCTCGATACGTTGAGAAAGATCCTCAAAGTTTTGAACATTAAAGTTCAATTAATAAGCCCATTAAAAAACAACCCACAAATCATTGAAGATGAGGAAAGCAAAAGTATTTGTTAATGGAACTGAAGCAGGAATTTTGAGTGAAATAAAGCAAGAGGCTGAGTATGTCTTTGAGTACCTTGATGGATATGAAGGCCTTGAAATTTCAAGGACAATGCCATTACATCAGAAATTATATCGTTTCGATAAATTTCCTCCCTTCTTCGAGGGATTGTTACCTGAAGGTTTTCAACTTGAGGCATTGCTTAAGATTAAGAAAATTGATAAAAACGATTTCTTTTCGCAGTTATTGGCTGTTGGAGGCGACTTGGTTGGAGTAGTTACAGTAAAAGAAATTTTGTAATGAATCGTTGTCCAATTACTTATTCTCTCTGTGGAGAGAACCGTTATAGCGAAAAAGGGCTAAAGCTTTTAGCTTCTGGATTATCAACGATCAATCCTTTTGAATATACTGCAGAGGAACAACGCATTGAGGCCTATAACCGGGCTTCAAAAATGTCTATTCAGGGAGTACAACCTAAGCTTAGTACAATATTAAATATCAGGGATGGACGTTTCGAGATAGTAGACAGAGGCGGTAGGTATATTCTTAAACCGCAACATCAAATATTTTTCCAGATGCCTGAGAATGAGGATTTAACAATGCGATTAGCTGAATTAATAGATTTGGAAGTCCCGATCCACGGCATGATTTGGTCTAAGGATAATTCTCTAACCTATTTTATTAAGCGTTTTGACAGGAAAGGTCAAAAGGACAAAATTCCGGTTGAAGATTTTGCCCAGCTTGCGGGTTTGAGCAGAGATACAAAATATAACTTAAGTATGGAAAAACTAATTGAGATAGTTAATAAATATTGCACTTTTCCTGCTATTGAAAAAGTAAAGTTATTTAAGCTGGTCATATTCTGTTTTCTAACCGGAAATGAAGATATGCATCTGAAGAACTTTTCCATTATCAATAAGGATGGTAAAATAGAGTTATCCCCATGCTATGACTTGGTTAATACAACCATCGAATATGAAAAGCAGGATGAAGAAATTGCATTACCACTAAAGGGTAAAAAGAAAAACCTGACTCAAAATATGTTGATCAGCTACTTTGGAAAAGAAAGATGTGAACTAACTGATAAGGTAATTGATAACGTTTTGGAAGCAGTATATTCAGCTGTTCCAAAATGGAGAGAATTAATAGATATCAGTTTCCTGAATCCCGATATGAAAAAAAAATATCTTGATTTATTAAATTCTCGATTGAACATATTGAATCCGGGTTGATTCATTCATTGCTTCATGTAATTTAGATAATCAATCATTCCCTGATAAATTTTTTCCGCTATCTGCTGACGAAACTGGCTGTCAGCCAATTTTTCCTCATCTCTGGCATGTGACATGAACGCCTGTTCCACCAGGATCGAGGGCATCTGGGATACGCGTATTACGGTGTAGTTGAAAGAGCCGATTACACCGAAAGGATCCAATTTCAGTTCCAGCAGCCGGTCATAGACCGTTTCTGCCAGGGGTGCCCAGAAGGGATTATTGTAGTAGGTGCTGGTACCGGATGCTCCAAGATATCCCCTTTCGACGCTTCCGGCGTTGGCATGGATACTGATCAGCAGATCCGCATCGGACAACCGCGCTGTGTCACGTTTTTCAATCAGGGACATATCCCTGTCCGATTCCCGGATCTGCAGGACTTCAGCACCCATTGATTTACAGAGTTCTTCCAGTTTCAGTGAAAGATCCAGGTTGATATCTTTTTCCAGCAAACCGGACAAACCAATAGCACCGGTATTGCTTCCTCCATGCCCGGCTTCTATTGCAACTTTCAATCCGGTTAATGGTTTTTTATTGTTCAGGTTATATTCCGGCGGGTATTTTATAGACAGTACAAGCAATTTTCCGACCGGACGGATATTATACCCCCATATTTTTGGTGTTTTTAAATTCACATATACCTGATACGTTTCGGGGGTTGTTTGCTTCCAGGTTACTTTATCAATAATTTTGCGACCCCTGTGATGCGTAATCCAGGTACTGCTTGTTTCTGCACCAAAGAGGGTGATCGTGATCCTGCTCTGATCCGGATCGGGATAAACTTCATAAGGAATGGGTTCCAGGTAGGGTATGGTTAAAACATCAACATCTTTCGCGGGATAACACGACATGTTTGTTATGAAATAGGATGGTTGTACTGTTTCAGCCGGTAGTTCCTCAACACTGTTTTGATGGATCATGCCGGTTTCTACCCTACTGAGCCGGATTCTGTAATGTTCCCCAATTTTCCCGTTAGTTTTCAATATGATCCCCTTCCCCAGTTCCGATCGGATTGGGGCACCCAGTCGCGAGGGTCCCAGTGTGTATGTTAATCTTGCATGTTCTTCACTGGTCCTTACCAGGGGAAAATCATCTGCCTCCCTGATCCGTATAGAATGCTGAAGCTGGAATGAAAAGTATGCAATCCCTGTAGTATCTTTTGAAGGAACTACTTTCAGGGTTATCTGGTATGTGGTGTCCGAAACAAGTTTATGTAAGGGCAGTTCAGCCTTGTAAAGCGAGTAATCTTCGTGGTTTTCATGCGAACAGGCAAGGCGTAACCCCCCGGGATTTACTTCAACGAATCCATCCTGTCCCAGGGAACCCTCGAAACTGATCAGAACGATATCTTCCGGCAGCAGTTCAAGGTCATAACCAGGTTCCACAGACCGTTCATCAATCCACAATGGAAAGGGTTGTCTTGTTTTATCAACCTTCTCATAGATAAATTCACGCTCGTAAAATACGGACAGAGAGTCTTGTGTCAGGACAGTTGCCCGTATACGGTTCGCCCCCTCATCCAGGGTTATTTTATTAAAAAATACTCCCGTTTTGTAGATTTTTACAGCATCGTTGTTAATCCATGCTGAAGCGGGGTATTCGGTTTTACACAGCAGATGATATTCCGGGTTATCCGTATATCTTTCCGGCATCCAGCGAAATTCCACCCAGGGAGATTGTCGTATTGTGCTTGTATCTGGTTGAATGACATACTTGTAGGGGATGGCCCATCGTTCTGTCGGGAGGATTACTGTTCCATTTGAGGTACCAAGTTCAATGGTATCGGGATTGGATGTGATGAAACCAATGCACCCTTCCGAATCAGTAATTCTGTTTTTTTTGCCATGATTCAGGTGCAGGATCTGACCACTGTAATTTGCAGGAAACAGGGCGGAAACATCAAGCCCAACCACCTGTTCAGGTGTTACCTGTTTCAAATTATCCGGGAAATTAGTTTTGTCTGTGTAGCAATAAAGAAGTGAATAAGGAACAGTGGTGCCAGGTTGTTTGTATTCCGCTGCCAGCACCATTCCACGACCTCCATTTGCTTTGATGAACCGGACCAGCCCGCTGATTATTTCTTCATTTTCATTGGCTTCATTCAATGAAAACATTGGGAAAACATTGGATGGTATTTCCTCATTTTTCATGGTTTCATACCAAAACGCTTTCAGTTGCTGATCCGGGGCATTGATATCGATATCAATTTTTGGGATAATAAAATCCACGATGTCTTCTTCAAGGCAATGGATCACATAGGAAGGTTCATCTTCCGCTGTGAAGAGTATGGAATTAACCAGATAAGGTTTAACCAGCATGGCTTCAACGACGATATCCTCGAGAAGATCTGTCATTTTTTCATTCACCCATTCTTCCCTGGTAACAGGGGATTGCAGGCTATCCTTTTTGAATCTATCCATAGATGAACTGTCCCCTCGAAAGAGTTCCAGTGAAAGATCGGTCAGGTCGAAATGAAAACCATCCAGATCGTAGTTTTCAACCAGATACCGGATGCTTTTTTTAAGGTGGGTTTTAACCTGTGGCAGGGATGAAGTACCCTCTTCGCCAGGCCAGGAGAGATCAATACCTGCATAAATTTTAAGGTTCTTCTCGTGAGATGCATCCGTTGCAATGGTAATTGGATCGAATTCAGGGGCACCCTCTTCCGGTTTCCATGACCAGGTTTCAGCAGGAGATGAGACATGGGTATGTTCATCCCTTTTCAGGAAGAAAAAAACAGCGTTATAATTTGCCTCAGCTATCTTCCCTATTTGTGTGCTGATAATTTTCTTCATGACATCAGCATCTTCACTGATCCATGATTCAGGATGCACAACATATCCGTGCAGTTCCCCTGTTGGTTTGCTGACGGTGTCTTCTACCTGCTGAATTGGTTCTACTGTTTCTACTATCCGTGTTGTTTTACATCCCGATAGGAAGTTTACGGATAGAAGTAATAAGGGTATAAACCGGATAATTTTCATACGTTTCATCGATACAATAGATATTTGCTCCTTATTTCGAGAAATTCACTCACTTCATCCTGACAGGCTTTTACCACCTGCTCAACAGTCATCCCTGGCTCTTCCAGGCGTTTTATTGTTGGCGGAGGTGACCAGACCAGTGAATCAGGATTGGTTTTGCGATATGCATCGATGATATGTGCCGCAGCTTCCACAGATCGATAGGCTTCATCATCGGTAAGCATTATTTCCACGCCCCCGCAGATTTCATTCCATGGTTTTTCTCTTGGATTCGCATCCGTACCGGAAGATTTTGGAATGAAATAAACGGATCTGAACAGAGCTCCTTTAATTCCTCTGTCGTTCAGGTCTTTTGCTGCTTTTTCGGCATCAATCCACGGTGCACCGGTTAATAAAAATGGTTTGGTCGTTCCCCGGCCCTCCGAAATATTCATCCTTTCGAAAAGGCATTGACCGGGATAAACAATTGCTGTTTCCAGTGTACCCATATTGGGTGAGGGCATCACCCACAACAGGCCTGTTGCATTCCACATCATGTTTCGGTGCCAGCCTTTCATTTTGATAACGATAAGCTCGGCACCGAACCCTTCCGTCTCATTCCACATGGTAGCCAGTTCTCCATAGGTCATGCCATGTCGCAGTGGGAGGGGGTGCCGGAAAATTCCACCCAGATCAAGATAGGGACCTTCAACGATAAGACCACCCAGCGGATTTGGTCTGTCGAGAACGATAAACGGAATTCCAGCCTCCGCACAGATTTCCATGGCAAATGACATGGAATATTTAAAGGTATACCAGGCTGATCCGACCCCCTGGATATCAAAAATGAGTGCATCCAGGTTTTCTAACCATTCTTTTTTCGGGGCGTATACATCACCATACAGGCTATAAACCGGAATTCCCGTGCGGGGATCCAATTCTCCTTCCTGGATGATGCTTCCCTGTTTTGCACCCTGCAGGCCGTGTTCAGTAGCAAACAAGGCAACAAGATTTACTCCTGGTGTGCCAGCAAGGATATCAATGCTGCTTCTCAGATCAGCGCCTACAGCAGAAGGATTGGTTATAAGGCCAACTCGCTTCCCTTTGATCAGATCCAGATGATCCTCTACCAGAACATCGATTCCCGGTTTGACAGCCGGTGTTTTATAAACAGCTTCTTTTTCTTCAACCACATATATTTTAAGAACTTCTGCCAGGGTAGGGGCATCCCTGAAAGAAAGATTTGTAATTGCTTCATGTGTTTTGGGACTTTCATTTCCATATCGGTCAACAGCCGAAACGGCAACAGTGTCTAACGGAATAAGTACTTCTTCTATGTTTTGAATGGATTGTGGATCGGTTTGGGCCAGATAACTCCGGTTGATTTCGAATCCAGGGATCCAATCTGATGTTATACTATTACCATAAATGGTATGATCCCATTTCGACCCATATTTGCAGTAAACAACCCAGCGTGCAATGTCATCCGGGTTTTCATGGAGCCAGGAGATTTGCAGGGAATCGTTTTTCAGAACAACATTCACTCGCGGAGCAACCGGTGCTTTTCTGTCTAACCAGGGAGATGGAGGGACCAGTGCCTGTCTTTTGTAAGGTCCTTCTGAGATCGCTTCTACCAGGCCCGGGGAATAGACCAGTGATCCGATACTCCAGTGTACAACGCCAGGGCTTTCAGGTAACATGCCACGGGCAATCATGATTTGGTTAATTGTTTCATCAATTGCCTCATCTCCAGGTTCGCTGCCAAGGCTTATGCCTGGCCAGATGTGGCGTCCTTTCTCATTTTCTGCGTCCCACCATCCAAGCAGCACCGGATAACTTTGTGGTAATTGGTTGATGGGCCAGTAGAGCTGTGGCGACCAGTAATCGATCCATCCTTCGTTAAGCCATAACCGGGCATCTGCATACAGTTCATTATGCTGATCGAATCCTGTAATAGCCGGCGGATTGTATGGCCGCCATATACCGAATGGGCTCAACCCGAATTTAACATGCGGTTTCTCCGCTTTGATGCCCTTATAAACCCGTTTTATAAAGGTATTGACGCTTTCCCTTCGCCAATCACCTCGTGACAATTTACCACCGCTCGTTTGATAGGTTTGCCAGCTTTCATTATCCGGGAAGTCTTTGTTGTTATTATAGGATGGATAGGGATAGAAATAGTCATCGAAATGAATACCATCCAGATCGTATCGCTGCACCAGGTCCATCACCACGTTGAATGAATGATCCTGTGTCCCCTGCATGGTAGGAACAAGCCACCAGTAACCCGATTCGAGTTGAACAACAAGTTCCGGTCGTTTATTAACGATGGAAGCATCTGTTACTTCACCTCCGACAACATGGTGAGCGCGGTATGGATTCAGCCAGGCGTGCAGTTCAATCCCCCGCTTGTGCGCTTCATTAATCCAGAATTCCAGGGGATCATACCAGGGATTGGGAGCCTTTCCCTGTTCTCCGGTCAGATAATAGGACCAGGGTTCAAGTTCACTATTGTACAGGGCATCACACTGTGGTCTGACCTGAAAAATTACTGCATTAAAGTTGTTTTTGTACAACAGGTCAAGGAGTGCTATGGCTTCTTTTTTCTGCTCCTCAACAGGGATGCCAGGTTCGCTGGGCCAGTTGATATTCGCTACAGTAGCTATCCAGGCTGCCCGGAATTCCCGCTCTGCATTGGGCGTCAGACCCGATGGGTCTCCCGTGATAGCCGGTCTGGTACTGACACATTTAATAAAAGTAAACAGGGATGTGACCGAAATAATGATCAGGAATGCTTTTTTAATCATGGGTATATTCCTCTGGGTAATAAAAATACAAAGATACATGCGATAATATGCATTTATAAATGAGTTAGCAATAATTCATCCCTAAATTTGCCCACCGGGCAAATTCTTAACGGTCGGCCTCCTGAGGTTCTGTCCTGAAAATAGAAAACAAACGGGGCTGTCAAAAATAAAAAACTCCTTTCGGGGGTGTTTGTTTTCTGCTTGATTGTATTGACCCCCAATAAATTGGACAATAATTTTTTTCAATTTAGTAGTAAATCCTGATTTTCCGATTTCACAAAACTCGTATTTTCGTTCCTTTCTATGTCAAGGGCGAGACAAGTAGCCCCGCCCTTCTGACACTCATCCAAAACTACCCTTGACAAAGAGTCCGAAAATACAAATGGATGCTTAAGTGTGACTGGAAATCTTATAACCGTTCAGGAATAGGATAGGCTGTACAACACAAACGTGCAACAATTAGTCTTCCTTTTGTTTTCTGTTTAAAGGAATTATTCCTGCCATCTCTCCAATAATGTTTACCAATTCGGTTCCGGTTGGAATTACAATTTTAGCATTATTCCCGAGCGATGATTCAAGTGCTTCAAGCTTCCGCAATAATTGGGCATTTCCAACAAAATATTTATCTGCCGCTTCATTTACCAGTTTAATGGCTTCGGCTTCCCCTTCGGCATGCAATATTTTCGATTGCTTAAATCCTTCAGCTTCTTTAATCTTAGCGCGTTTTATACCATCCGCAACAGTTTCAGCAGCTGTAGCGGAATCTATAGCGGCTATTTTTTCATTTTCGGCTTTAACCACTTTATTCATGGTTTCCTGCACATCCTTAGGGGGATCAATTTGTTTCAACTCTGTGCGCACTATTTCAATACCCCAGCCTTGGGTTTCATTATGCAGTGTTTTATAGAGATCAGCATTAATTTTTCCGCGTTCGCTATTGGCCGATTTAAGAGTGAGTGTACCAATAATATTACGAAGCGTTGTGCGTGCAAGATTTACGATCTGCCATGTGTAATTATTAACATTGTAGATCGATCCTTTAACGCTCTCTTCATTAGCTTTAACCCTGAAATAAACCTGGGCATCAACGCTGGCATTCAAATTGTCGTTGGTGATTATTTCCTGTGGCTCGGCATCAACCATTTGTTCGGTTATATTTATCCTAAATATTTTATCAACAATTGGAATAATCCAATGAAATCCGGGATTGGCAAATTTATGGTACTTTCCAAGCCTCTCAATTAAACCTCGTTGAGTTGGCCGTATGATTCTGATTCCCACGAGAAATAGGAACATAATAGGAATTATAAAATATAAATAGTTCATTTCAGTTTCTTTTTTTTATGAGTAATTATGTTGGTAAACAGGTTATCTATTAGAGATATGGGCTGTCTTTATTGTAATTGAATAATAGCTAATTCCATAAAGATTATCATCTAGCATCTGCCAGGAATACCCATCATTTACGTGATAATCGCTTATCAAAAACAATTCTGATGAATATAATTAATGCAGCTAATGCAAGCAACAAATGAACACCTGAGGATGGTTTAAAAATGATTATCCAAATTACGATCAACAATGCAGCAACGACATAAAGTAAATTTTTCATGACTTTAAGTTTAATTGATTTATGTTATTCTGCTTGAAAAAAATTTTCTCCGAAAGAGATTCTTTTCTAAAAAGAAAAAGAAGACTTATCTTTAAAATAGAGAATTGAGTTACTTATTTTCAACCGTGAAATTTTTCAAAGCTTTTCCAAGCTCGTCCATATCATGGTTGAATTCATTTTTAAAAGATGTCCATTTGTCTTTTTCTTCTTCTTTTAATTCGTCAAGCTTCTTTTTCAAATCACTGTTTTTTTGTTCTAACTCGGCCAATTTCTTTTCGTATTTGGCTTTGTTTTCCTCTGTCTCTTTTGCTATTCTTGCTTTGAATTCAGCAATGCTTTTTTCAAAAGCGATAATTTTTTCTTCAGATTCTTTCCTGAATTGCTGAATAGAATCGTTCAGCGCTTGGTTTAGCTCTTGTTTAACTTCTACCACTTTATCCTTTACGTCCTGCACTTTCTCCCGGGCATTTCCTGCTTTTTCGGACGACGACTGGCAACCGGATAACATTGCTCCTGCCATAAATACTGTTACAGCCAGTGTTAAAATTGTATTTTTCATTGGTGTCAATTTTAAGTTTGTTGGTAAATTATTACATTAACTAAGGTATGTCTCTTTATTCCGGGGACCGTTATATAATCTTGAGAATAAGTTAAATCATTCACAGATTTGAGTTAAACAGGCCTGGAACATCTATGCCATTACCGTTTATTCGTATCCGCTTTTTATGATGGTGGAAATCATTTTGAAACGTTCGTTGGCTTTTACAATATTTGATGTATGCGCGGGTAAAATGATTGACTGGCCTGTATCCAGTAAATTCGATTTCCCATCAATTACAATCTCAGCCTTGCCGTCAATGATTTGGACAAAAGTGTCAAATGGGATTGTTTTTTCAGTCATAGCTTCGCCACCATCAACTGAAACTACACTTATGTTACCTGTTGTTTTTTTTATTATTGATTTAATAACAACAGAATTAGGAACATATTCAATGATCTCGACAATGATATGCGCTTTTGATTTTTCAACCTCGATATTATCCATCTTTTCCAATCTATTTACCAATTTAAATGTCTGAAATGAAGCTCAAAGGCTGATTTTTCAATCAGCCTTTGATAAAGTTGGCTTCATGGGAATATCAAATTATATAACAAAGGTGCAACCCTTTATTTTAAGAACCGTTACATAATTCTGGAAATAAGTTACATCATTCACATATTCCCCAAAGCGTCGCGCCTATTCTTCTTAAGGTTTTTGTAGTGAGATGGAGTAAGCCCTGTCATTTTCTTAAATTGGTTTGACAGATGGGCTACACTGCTGAAGTGCAGTTTATATGCAATTTCAGTAAGATTGAGCTCATCATACACCAGACGCCTTCTTCTTTGCAAGTTCACGGGCCTGATTAACCCAGTTATCCTGCTCGATACGACCCGGGGAAATTTCTAAAATCTCAGTGATGGTTTCCACGTCTGGAGGTGTAAGCTTACTAATTTGTTCAAAAGTATATATGTCCAGGATGTTGAGCCTTTCTTCGATCCATAAGCCAATTCCATTAATCAGGGTTAAATTATTCGCCTGGTGTTTGTGGGCAATTCCTAACCTATCGAAGTAAATCCTTCCTTTCCTTTCCCTGATGCGCTTAAGGAGTTCAGACTTTTTCCCTGCGATTCGAACAAGTTCTCTGGCCTGAAGTATCCATTCATCTCTTTCAATTCTACCGGGAAAGTATTCAATAGCCTCAGTAACTATTTGAACATCTTCTTCTGTAAAATTGCTGATTTGTTTAAATGTATAGATATCCAGCATATTGAGCTTTTCATTAATCCATCCACCGATGCCGCTGATTATGGTTAATTCATCAGCTTCGTCTTTGTGGGCAATTCCTATTCTATCGAAGTAAATGCGTGTCTTTCTTGCCCTTATCAGCTCCAGAAGCTTCATCCTCTCTTCTTCACTTTGAACAAGTTCCCTGGCTTGTGCAACCCATTCGTCCCTTTCTATCCTGCCTGAAAAGTACTCAATAGCAACATTAATCGTGTCAATATCCTGAGCATTGAATTTACTAATCTGTCTGAAAGTATTAATATCTAAAGCATGCAGTCTTTCCTCAATAAAAGGACCAATACCGCTGATCATTTTCAGGTCATCCTTTTCACCCTTTGCGGCTTTTCCAAAACTTTTGTAATTCAGTAAGTGCTTACGTTGTGCAAGATAATCCAAAGCTTCATCTTTTTCATGCAGCATTTGTTCCGTTCTTTTGTTTTTTGATTTCATGTCGTCTGTTTCATGAACAGCCTTTTCATGAAGCGCTTTAAGAGTATTAACCTCCTTACTAAGATATTCTATTTCATTTTCCTTTTCACGAAGACTATTATTCAGATTACTTTTATCCTCATTAAGGATGGCGATTTGGTTATTCAACTCATTTTTTTCGGATTCAATAGCTTTAATTCTCCTTACATAAATCGATTTATAATAAAGCCATGCAGTTATATACCCAATGA
>CAZXGG010000037.1:0-35537 GCA_964640125.1 uncultured Rikenellaceae bacterium | reverse complement strand
GGTGGCTGAAAACGGATGGAATCTGAGTCATGGGTGAATGTGTGGGAAGTGAATAGCCATACTTTAACAAAAAGTCATTCCCCGATATCCTTCCCACTCATCTCTTGATTATCCGGATAATGCGTTGTATATTTACGTTAATGCCGTTATTGGCAGTAGAATAATATGTTAGGTGCACTTTACGATATAAACATTTCTATTTTAGTTAGATTATGAAACGTATAATGATTATCGCCAATAAGTGGTGGGAAGCGGATCCGTTATGTGCAGTGCTAATCCATGATAAGGCAAGACCATCGGGCTACTCGAACTTCAAATTTCCGCATTACCCGGCATCTCCTGGGCCGAAGCCCACACCGGGCATGTCCCAATCAGAGGATCCGATCGTGAAGCCACGCATGACCTGTGAGATTGCCGGAGCTGCTGTAGAAGTGTGGTGTATCGAGGAACTCATGAATCCCAGCCAACATTCTTCCTCGTCCGCTGAGAAAGCGAGGGTGCTGCCGTCAGCTTTTGCATCAGGTCAATCAGCGGACCTTATCATTGCCTTTGGAACTGCAGGTTCACGCCCGGGTATACATGCCAACGGTAGCGTGGTCGTGGGACGACGGGTGTTCATACATGACCCCCTGGCTACAAATCCAGGGCCAAATCATTGGGTGCCACCAGTATCAGATGCAGTAGTAGATTCATTGCTCGATGCTCAAATCCTTTACAGGCTTACAGATACGTGGCGCGCCTCCGCAGAGGTGAGATTCATTTACCCACCGGTTGAAGCGGCGGATCCAATGCTCGTTCTCATTGGTAACGGGTTCATTAGCCTTGGAGTAGTCAACATTACAAGCTATGATGACTACTCTTGGGCAGACTCGGCTGCCGTAGTGTCATTCGAGTGTGCAGGCGTTGATGGTCAAATCGGATCGATTGAAACCACTCATGGGGTGATTCGAAGCTCTTCTGAGTGCCCATTCCTGTTTGTCTCCGGTATCACCGACACTGAAGGTCTCTTCGATTTTCAGGTGACACCACGTGCATATGCCCAGAACACTGCCGCAGCACACAACGCAGGCATCACAGTTGCATGGCTTCTCCCGGCACTGATGCCACTTTTGTAAACAATCGGGCACCTAACAAGCCGATTGACCTGACTTTCTTCGCTCGCAGGTCATCGGCACGCCGTTCTGCGATCATTTAAAAGGGATGGAAATAGTTGAGGGGTACGATAATTTATTAGTTTGAGGTCATAGTAAAAAATAGCTTTGAAGCTATAAAATGGCAAAGCATAAATACGTGAAACACATCGCAGAAATGAATCAACAACACAAGACATAAAGAGACAATAAAAATGATAAAACTGATATTCAGTGTATTAATACTAGTTATAAATTCTGATTACGCAAGAAGCCAGGACTTAAATTCCATTGCTGACAGCATTAGGTTAGAATACAATATCCCGGAATTAGGTTATGCAGTTGTTTCGGCGGATACTGTTTTTGAAATAAATTGTTTGGGAATTAAACGTGCTGGTTCAAAAATAGCAGCTGAACCTAACGACAGATTTCATTTGGGTTCAAATACAAAAGCCATTACAGGACTTATTGCTGCTTTATTAGTTAAGGAGAATAAATTAAGTTGGGATACAAAGTTTTTCGATCTCTCACCAGAATTAAAACCAAATAGTAATTCTGCTTATTATAATATGACCCTTCTTGACCTGTTGGGACACAGGGCCAAAATACAACCCTTAACGGATGGTGAGGAATTTCCCAATCCTCAAGTCTGTACATTTAAAGGAGACGCGTCCAGTCAAAGATATCAATTTGTGGAGTGGGTTCTCACACTTGATCCTGTGGAAACAGAGGAATCGGTTTCTTACTCAAATGCCGGGTATTCGGCTGCTGCAGTAATGTTAGAAAAAGCTTCGGGAAAATCATGGGAAGATTTGGTTTTAGGCTTGGGCAATAGAATAGGATTAAATTTCGGGTTTTCCTGGCCGAATATTTGTGATGCCTCCCAGCCCTGGGGGCACTGGTATGTTGAAAATAAATTAATACCCACACCTCCAACAGATTCTTACAGACTTTGCTGGGTGGAACCAGCGGGTGATATTAATATGAGTATTACAGACTACACAAAATTTGTTCAACTTCAACTCCAAGGATTACAGGGAAAAAGTTCATTGTTGTCTAAAGAGGAATTTGAATATATGCATTATGGATTGCCTGAATCCGATCATTATTCAATTGGCTGGACATGGGCAATTAATAAAAATAATCATCACGTTTCAGCCCACAATGGAAGCGCCGATACATTTTATTGCTTTGCATATATTATAAAAGAGATTGATAAAGCCTATGTGGTATTAGCTAATTGCGGTTCCGAGCAGGCTGATAATGGCGTTCGTCAAATGCTATTAGCACTTATGAAGAAATATGGGACCTAATGGAAAATTTGTATTCTTTTTGCGATATATTAAACATAGATTTCTTCGAGTATTATTTAACACAAAAAGTAAAACTGTAATTACAGACGTCTAACAGCAGATATAAGTCAGCCAGTGGTAAGTGCTGAGTTTGAAATGAATACAAAAAAACTTGGAAATAAGCTGAAAAGTTAGAGGCTCGGAAAGTCCAGCCTACTCATATTTAGGGACCGTTAAGGCATGGACGCTTGAAGTCGAGTTCAAAGCGAAGATCTCGTTAAAACGAAATACAGGATTCTATCAATCAATAGTAGCCATGAGGATAAACACTTGCAATTTGGATCCTGAGCCAATGTTCAGTGTGAATAGAAGAAATATCCAGATGGTATATGCTTAGTCGTAGCGGGCAAGGATGAAAATGAAAATTAGAGCGCAGAACAAATCACTAAACCGGACGTCGGGATGGTCTACAGGTAATAGCAGATGTAGAGCGGGCGCCGGTTAGTTCCCCCGTTATGTGGCTGGAGGCGAAATAGGAATAAGATGAAGTCCCACTAAAATGGTTTTTGTCTTCTAAACTGAAAAGCTACATTATGACTTTATCTTATTATGGAAGAAACTAATTAACTCTTGAGCAAATTGAAGGTCCTTTTTATGCCAATACTGCAATTGATCATCCTTTTCGACGTAAATATTACGTCATTTATTTCATAATGCGGTGAATATATCCTATATTTGCCGCATATATTACGTCATTTAAAATATTCTAGATGTATATACATCAAAACAAAGACTGGCCAAATTTTTTCTGGGATAACGACACATTAGTCCCATACGTTAGTAAGGTGCGTGATCTACAAGGTAGATTAATAGGAAGAATGGAGGGTTTAGGATTCGAACTTAGAGAAGAAGCTGTACTTGAGACATTAACCGAAGATGTTGTTAAATCAAGTGCAATTGAGGGAGAGTTTTTGAACCCGGAAGAAGTAAGATCCTCAATAGCTCGAAGATTAGGATTAAATATATCCGGATTACCGGATGCAAGCCGTGATGTAGAGGGGGTTGTAGAAATGATGTTGGATGCAACTCAGAAGTATAAAGACCCCTTAACTAAGGATCGAATGTGTGGGTGGCATTCAGCTCTATTCCCAACAGGAAGGAGTGGGATGTATAAGATAACAGTTGGTGAATGGAGGAATGATGAACACGGCCCAATGCAGGTTTTATCTGGCCCAATGGGAAGAGAAAAGGTGCATTACACGGCACCTGAGGCTAAACGACTTGAAGTAGAAATGAATCGATTCATCCAGTGGTTCAATACAGACAATAGCATGGAACCTGTGATTAAATCAGCAATAGCCCATTTATGGTTCGTAAGTGTCCATCCGTTCGATGATGGTAATGGAAGAATAGCTAGAGCCATTGCAGATTCTCAATTAGCCAGAGCGGACAGGACCAACCAAAGATTCTATAGTATGTCGGCTCAGATAATGAAATCAAAAAAGGGATATTATGACGTATTAGAGTCTACCCAAAAGGGAAGTTTGGATGTCAGCCAATGGCTGGTTTGGTACTTTGAACGTCTAACTGAGGCACTTGAGGCAACCGATGAAACATTGTCGAAAGTCTTAGTAAAGGCAAAGTTTTGGGAAATACATAAAACTACCCAGCTAAATGAGAGACAAGTCAAAATGATCAATATACTTCTTGGTGATTTTATCGGTAAGTTGCATTCTTCCAAATGGGCAAAGATGACAAAAGTGCATAGAGATACTGCCCGCAGAGATATTCAAGACTTAATCGAGAAAGGTATCTTGTCGGATTCAGGTGAAGGAGGAAGAAGTACAAACTACATTCTAAATCTTCCTAACCTGTAATCTCTTTTTACAATAAACTTTGAGCCACAAACAATTCACTTCAGCCGACCGCTGACGCGGCGGCTGAGTTCAACCGTTAGGCTACACTGCACACCGTTATGCACTGTAATAAAAATTTTAATTTCACAATGCAAATTAAGTAAGGAGGGCATACAGTACGTATTTTCTCGTGGTTCAATCGTCAAGTAGGTTACATCGGTTTTACCCTATATTTAATCGGAAAGGAAATCTAATTCACACAACATGGAAATTACACATCTTCAACCAATAGGATAACTTGCCTGTCGGAGTAAACACCATGTAACAACTTGTCCCGAAGGTGGCATAGCCATGCCTGCCCGACGGTGGCGGGCCTTTGGCAAAACTATTGGTTCACCAACTCCCCGATCATTCCCTTGATCTTCTCTCCATCCCATTTTGTGGCCCCTTTGTGTTTCATCACAATCTCTCCCGATCTGGAAATGATGAATGTGGTTGGTATGGATCGGTGGTTGAAAACGGATGGAGTCTGAGTCATGGGTGAATGTGTGGGAAGTGAATAATCGTGTTTTTTGAGGAAGCCATTCACCGTTTGCCGGTTTTCCTGACTAACGAGGATGAATGATACCCGGTCGCCAAATTCATCATACAGTTCCTGAATGCCCGGCATTTCTGCAATGCATGGAGGACACCAGGTTGCCCAGAAATTGACGAATATAACATTGTCCTGAAGGTCTGTGAATTTTATTCGCTCTCCGTTGGATGCAACCAGCTCCCAGTTCAAAACCTCCTCGTCAATGCTTCCGGATTCGGCAGACCCGGTGAATATCGGTTGATGTAGTGTTACCTGAAGGACCAGGGATGAGATCTTCTTTCGGGTTGGCGGTATAAGCATCAGAAGGATAAACAGGTAAAAAAGCAGATCAAACACCAGTGTTAACCGGCTTTTTTTACTGTAATGGGATTTGATTTTATTTATGATACTCATATTGAATTTTTTTATTGACCAACACTGCAAGTATAACATATTTAATTCCATTTTGTTTAATCCTCCGGGCGATCCCTAATTTCTATTATCCGTTGCATATCCACAAAATCTGCTCTATCTTTGATACATGATGATTCGTATTATCGGATAATTGTTGCCTCTTTAATAAACCCTGGAATAGTGAAAAAAAACGTACCCATAACTGCCATAAAAGAATTTCTAAGCTACGAAGGCTCCTGTGGAGTTTTACTGCTGATCGGGATGGCACTGGCCATGGTAGCTGAAAATACAGCTGCAAGAACTCTTTACGATGCTCTCCTTGGTATTCCTGTTGAAATAAAAATTGGCAACTTTGAAATTGCAAAGCCTTTGTTACTCTGGATTAACGATGGATTAATGGCCATCTTCTTTTTCCTGATTGGTCTGGAGGTTAAGCGTGAATTGCTGGCTGGTGAGTTATCTGAACCTGTCCGTGTTGTTTTACCGGTCATTGCAGCAGTTGGGGGTATGGCTGTTCCGGCTGCAATATATACCAGCATTAATTTTGGTGATTCGGTGGCAATGAAAGGGTGGGCAATTCCGTCAGCTACGGATATTGCATTTGCACTTGGGGTACTTGCCTTTCTCGGTAATCGCGCACCAAATTCCCTGAAACTGTTTTTGCTGACCCTTGCCATCGTGGATGATCTGGGCGCCATTGTTATCATTGCTATTTTTTATACATCGGATCTGTCTCTTCTATCCCTGCTTATTGCTGGTGTTACAATCCTGCTATTGTTCATTCTGAACCGGAAAGGCGTTTTAAATCTTGCTCCTTATCTATTCCTCGGGGTGATTTTATGGGCAGCCTTCCTCAAATCGGGTGTACATGCAACGCTGGCAGGTGTAATAACTTCATTTTTCATTCCCTTCAAGAAACAACAGGATGAGAAGAAAACCCAGCTGGAGATACTGGAGCATGATCTGCATCCGGCAGTGGTATACGGTATCCTACCGTTGTTTGCTTTTGCGAATACGGGTATATCATTTGAAGGGCTTAGTTTTCAGTCATTCTTTCATTCCGTGCCATTAGGCATTGCAGCAGGCTTGTTTTTTGGCAACCAAATTGGTGTGTTCGGTTTTTCCTGGTTAGCCATAAAAACCGGCATTGCTAAACTACCAAAAGGTGTCAGCTGGCTACAACTGTATGGTGTGTCACTGCTCTGTGGTATCGGATTTACAATGAGCCTTTTTATTAGCTCCCTGGCCTTTGAGCAGGGTGGACCCGATTTTGCGGTAGATGACCGGTTGGGAATACTGGTTGGGACTTTTGCTTCGGGTATAGCCGGTTTTCTGGTTTTGCGGTTTGCTTCCAACAGCGGAAAAGAAACCGAAATGGATTAAACCTTTTATGATGGAAGTTAGAGATCAGATGGGTTATTCCATTGCATTGAGAAATTATCCACAGCGGATCATTTCACTGGTACCCTCACTGACAGAGTTGTTGTTTCATCTGGGATTGGATGAAGAGATTGTTGGTGTGACCAGGTATTGCATTTTACCGGAAAAGAAAGTAGCTTCAAAAATCAAAATTGGTGGAAATACATTTATCCATGAGATGCTTCACCTCTGTGGATTTATCAACCTTTTTGAAAAGAAAAGCAGGTATCCGCAAATGTACACACTTAAAAAGCCCTAAAAATGATGAATATGAATCTTACTAAAACGTTACTGATATTCTTAATCAGTTCATTCCAGGCAATGGCTCAAAACAATGGTGAGATGAAAATCCCTTTTACAGATTTGAGTCATCATATCCTGGTGCATGCAAAAATCGATAGTTCGGAAAACAGCTTCAATTTTATCATCGATACCGGGGGAGCAACCTTTGTTGATATCGATGTGGTAAAACAACTGGGACTGAAGGAACAGGGACCGATGGCGAAAATAACAACACTTAATTTATCTGGCAATCTGATAAAGAATGTTTTTTGTTTCACTACGTTCAACTTTGA
The DNA here is from genome assembly GCA_964640125.1 of uncultured Rikenellaceae bacterium. Taxonomy (GTDB): domain Bacteria; phylum Bacteroidota; class Bacteroidia; order Bacteroidales; family VadinHA17. The sequence goes on along the minus strand of CAZXGG010000037.1, from coordinate 28,277 downwards.
TATTTTTCGGCCAGCCGGGACTCCGATACATGGAATAATCGGATCCAACCTGATGGAACGGTATAAAGTGACATTTGACTATCAGGCAAATATCATTACCTTTTCGGAGGACACTGCTGCCCTGCAACCGGTAGATGATGAACTCTATTTCAATTTCAGGAATCATCCGATCAACAATGCACCCATCATTAAAATCAAGGTGAATCAGGATACCATCGAGGGCATGATCGATACGGGTCAACCTTATCCGGTTGTGCTGCCAATGAACTATTTTGAGCAATTTGAAACATCAGACAATACCGGTTTAATCCGGTCAAAAGGAGTGATGATAAAATGGCCACAAACCGCACCGGATCACAATTATCTTGCACGATTAACCTCCTGTGAAATCGGGAATATGAAGCTCACTGATGTTATTTGTGTTTTTGCAGAACTGCCTCCTATGCTCTCCATGCCGTTAATTGGTACGGACCTGTTATCTCAGTTTACCATGATTATCAATTATCCAAAGGATGAAATGGTTCTGATACCGGTTCCTGATATCCATTTTATGGATAATATCTATTCAGCAGGTGTGAATCTTAACATATCGGAAGGAGGGGAAATTTTTGTGGAGGGTGTATGGGAAGGTTCCCCGGCAGATGAGGCAAACATCCAGGTGGGAGATAAGGTTGTCTCCTTTAATTCCACAATGATAACTCCTGAAAATTTACACGAACTGATGCAGATGTTGTATGACGATGATATAAAATCGATAACCCTGGAGGTAAAAGATAATACCGGGGTCAGGAAAATCGAATTAACTAAGAGAATGCTGTTTTAATTGGACTAATGTTTATATTGATTTTCAAGCACAACGGGTTAGTTATTAAAACTACAGGAGATCATATATGAAATACAAAACCACCCTGGCAGAGGTTACTGATAAAAACCTGGCTGACCATCCCCAGGCCATCTGTTTCATTAATCCGAAACATGAGCATTACCACAAAAAAGTCGATTGGTATAAAAGGGAGTTTAAAAAGGGCTTGAAGATCAAACTGCTCTATATCGAAGGAGAAAAGAAACCCGTAGGCTATGTTGAATTTGTTCCGGGAGAGCATTGCTGGAGGGCTGTCAGTGCTGAGAATTACATGTTTATTCACTGTTTGTGGACGACTGGAAAAAAGTATCAACACCAGGGATTGGGAAGCCTGTTGCTGCAGGATGTGGAAAGGGAAGCAAAGGATATGTCAGGGGTTGTTGCAGTGACCAGCGATAAAGCATTCATGGCAAACAAAGAAATATTTCTGAAAAACGGTTACCGTATCCTGGCTGAGTCAGGCAATGATCAGTTAATGCTTAAACAATTCAGGGAAGGTCCTCTGCCCTCAATCAATGACTGGCAAAGTGAGCTGGGAAAATACAGCAATCTGACCATGATTTATTCAAATCAATGTCCGTGGGTGGCACGCTTCATTGAAGAGGTCAAACCCATTTTGGAGGAGAAGAAGCTAAATCCCACCATCATTGAGATCAAAAATGCAAGGGAGGCACAGAATGCCCCGTCAATTTATAGCGTTTTCAACCTGATCTATAAAGGGAAGCTTCTGGCTGACCGGTATATTTCTACTACGCGGTTTAAAAATATTATGAAAAAGGGAATGAATATCTGATTAGGTTTCTTCTGTACGTAAGCTGAAAGTTTTTTCGTATTCATAATCCGGATGTTAGGTTGTTTTTCTGTCATTATACCGATTAATCTTATGGAATTCAAGGACCAAATGGGGTATAGGGTGACACTCAGAGAATATCCACGTCGGATTATCTCCCTGGAAGAATCGGAGGGTGCAGAGGTAATACTGCTCTTGTCTGAACCCTATCCCTTTTCAGCCGGGGATATCATAGGATAAATCACCATGAAATACGACCCCGAAAAACACCACCGCCGTTCCATCCGCCTGCGTGAATACGATTATTCCCAACCCGGCGCCTATTTCGTTACCATCTGCGCCCAGAATCGCGAATGTTTGTTTGGAAATATTGTGAATGGGTGCATGGTGTTAAATGATGACGGAAAAATTACCGATCATTGTTGGTTGGAAATACCAATACATTACCCGTATGTCAAATTGGATGAATTCGTTATTATGCCAAATCATGTCCATGGTATCATTATAATCAATGATAATTCGAACGTAGGGGCGATTCATGAATCGCCCCTACAATCGCCCCAACAATGGAAATCATCCAAAATGGATAAATACAAAAGACAACGGCGTTTAATGACATTACCCAAGATTATCGGTCGATTTAAAATGATTTCTGCAAAACAAATCAACCAATTGCGTCAAACACCGGGGATTAACGTATGGCAACGAAATTATTACGAACATATCGTCCGTGATGAAAATGATTTGAACCGGATACGGCAATATATTGCAAACAATCCCGCCAATTGGGAAAATGATGAAAATAATGTTTGAATCCTTAATCTGCAAAAAAGCAAAATCCGATGACCAATGCTTCTATGTGCACAGAGTCTATGGAATCGTCTTGATGTCAGGATAAGTTCGATTATTGCTTTTCACTACACGGATTTGTAAAAATCAAGTCTCACTAACCTGTAACTTTTAATTTCCCCCCATATGATCAACCTCTTCTCCCTCAAGCGTCAGGTATCCCTTCATCAGGTTTGCAGTCAGGCATGAATGGACAGGAATAATTCCAATCAGATCTCCGATCTTTGTCCGGTTCATCAATTGCCTGCCGGCATGGATGATCCCATGTTCCTGTGATAAACCAGACACATAACCATCTTCTTCAATATCATTCCATCCCGTTTCATTGAGTTGAACAATACTCCCAAAGGAACGTTTTCCCGACGAAAGGGTAATGTATTCTTTTGAGAGGTGCACAGCGCCTCCGTATACTGCGATTTCATTTCTCTCCGGATACCTGGCAACTACCGGCACAGCAAGAACAACAGCGATCTGACCGGGTGTACAGGAACCCAGATGGTATTGCATCAGGTCATAGAAAACAAAGTTACCCGGCCGTATTTCGTCAATTTTTTCAAACCGGTGAACCAGGCTGCACGAGGGTGTATCACCAATGGAGAGGATCATTCTCTCCCTGTGAGTGTGTATATTTTCTTTCAGCTTTACCAGCTTGTCCACTGTATCCTGGTAAAGTTTCAGTACTTCCTGAGATGATGACGATTTGTACGTTTGTCCCGTATGGGTCAGGAAGCCGGAGAATTTAAACAGGGGATTCCTGTCAAGCCGGTCAATGATCTCCTGAATGGATTTGTGATCGGTAGCATCTACACCGGTCCGGTGATATCCGGTATCGATTTTAATGAATATTCCCACCGGATGACGAAGGTTTTGTTCCATGAAGGGAAGGACCTCCTTATTTACGATCAGGACATTCAGTTTTATTTTTCCGGCAAGGTGGTTTATTTCCTCCATCTCCCTGACATTCAGCGGAAAAGCAATGGTAATGTCTTCCCATCCATCGTTAGCGAAATAGTCAGCCATCCGGACCGATGAAACGGTGATCGCCTCGGTCCCTGCCTCCCTGAACCATTGACCCACCTCCAGCGATTGATGCGTTTTAAAATGAGGCCGGAAAATCACTCCTGATCGTTGCGCCTTCTCAACCATTGCATGGATGTTACCGATGCATCGTTTTTTATCAAGAAGCAGGGTAGGAGAGGTTATCCTGGATAGTATCCTGTTCATCAGGTCAGATTATTTTATTACTTCATACAGCGTGTTTTCTGAGAATGACGGAATTCGCAAAGATCTCTTCCGCTCTAAGCACAAAATCAAAAATACCGATCTGTGTACAGAGAAAAAAATCATTTGGCGGGGAATGGTTGATATTCTGCGGGTCAAAGAAGCGTTTGCCCGATCCCTCTTTCAGTTCCACAATCGCATCTTCCATATCCTGCTTGTTCTCCATCAGTCGATCCTGTATATATTTTGCACATAGCCGGTCCTCATCAGCAGGGAGTCTCCCGTTATAGCCCATGGCAATCAGTGATGCGGTGGATGGATAATTTTGTTTGATGTATGCAACAACAGCATCTGCATTCACTAAGCTGCCCGTTATGATTTCATCAGCTCCTGTTGCTTCTATAAGCCCCCTGGTACCTGCACTGGTAGTCTGAACCACGGTTTTACCGGTAAAATCAACATGCTCGATATGGGTAGGAGAATTACCATAATCGAAACCTGCGACTTTTCGTTCACTGCGTTCACCCATCAGGATATACCCCGGATTTTCCCGTTTGAGATGGAAAGCCGTATCCACTTCATCAACTGCGATAATCTCTTTTGCCCCGTTATTCACGACATAACAACCCACCGTGAAAGCCCGGAATACATCGATAACAACGGTTAAGCCTGTTGCTTTCCTTGCTCCCTCTATGTATTCCAGAATCCGTATTTCCATATGATTCAATTAAGTAAAGCAGTAAGCCTTACGCAGGATCAGCACCTATCAAAGATATTGTTTTTCTTTAATTCATTATATTTGTAATGTTATGGCACGATTTGGAGTAATCATAAAAGAACTGATCAATTTCATTACAGTGGATATTTGGCGGATCCCTCTCCGGGAACTCCCCAAAACGAAATCCTTTTTTATCAAACAATTGAGAATTATTCTCGTGGCATTGCGCGGATTCTCTGAGAACCAGGTTCAGCTCAGGGCTTCGGCACTTACTTTCTATTCACTTCTATCCATTGTTCCGGTGATCGCCATGATTTTTGGTATCGCGAAAGGATTTGGTTTCCAGGACAAATTACAACGGGAACTGATCTCAACTTTTGAGGGAAATCAGGAAGTTCTTGAATACATCCTTGATTTTTCACAACGATTACTTGAGAGAACCAAAGGCGGATTTATAGCCGGTGCCGGGTTGTTGCTTCTCTTCTGGTCGGTGATGAAGCTACTTGGAAACATTGAAAGCTCATTCAACTCCATCTGGGAAATAAAAAAGTCACGGGCTTTTATACGGAAATTCAGTGATTATCTGACCATGATGTTAATTGCACCGGTCTTTATTCTTTTATCAAGCAGTGTAACCGTTTTCATAACAACACAGTTTGATAAATTCTCGCAGGATTATGCCTTTCTTGAACATTTCCAGTTCCTTCTTTCACTGATTCCTTATCTTCTAATCTGGTTTCTGTTTACCTCGATCTATATGGTAATGCCCAACACCAAGGTAACGTTCAGGTCAGCTTTCATCGGCGGGATAATTGCCGGATCCATTTTTCAGATTACTCAATGGATATATATTCATTTTCAGATTGGTATAAATAAATACGGTACTATTTATGGTGGATTTGCTGCCATACCACTGTTTATTATCTGGCTGCAATTAAGCTGGCTGATCGTTCTCCTGGGTGCAGAAATATCGTTTGCCAACCAGAATGTTGACCGGTATGAGTTTGAATCCGATGCCAGGCATATCAGTTCCCGTTTCAAACAACTGGTATCATTGATGGTTACCAACCTGGTCGTGAAGAACTTTGCCATCGGAAAGAAACCCCTTACTGCTACTGATATATCGCAGGAGTTAAAAGTACCCATTCGTATTGTCCGGGATATTATCTACGAGCTGGTAGAGGTGAGTATCTTTTCCGAAGCCTTAGGTGACAATCCGAAGGAGAGGGCCTACCAGCCTGCCATGGATATTAACATGATCACCATTGATATGGTAATGAAACGTCTTGAAGAGAGAGGCAGCCAGCACATTACGGTATCCAAAAACAAAGAATACCAGAAACTTTCCGAGATCCTTGAATCGTTTGATGAATCGATAAACAAATCTCCCTCAAACATGCTCTTAAGGGACATTTAATCTACCGGTATCCGATAGCGGCATAGCCAACCCAATGATGGGAATTGGCCACAGCAGTTCTTCCCATCATCAAATCATCCACAAAGATGTGTTCATGGTCAATGCTGCTGGAGTAACCAACCTGAATCCCCTCAAGCGGTTCCCGACTGGTAAAATGATCCTGAAGATAATAAGCGGTTAGCAGTCCAAGGGGAACCGAATACCTGCCACACCAGGTCCATTTGTATTCCCTGTAGTCACTTTCCTGAACGGTGAGCTCGCTGAACTTCCGGATTCTTTCCTTGCTCACTATCCCTTCAAGTGATGTTTTTATGATTTCAAATTCATGCTCTACTGCTCTGGCATTACCAGCAGAATCGCAGCCAAAAGGGGCATAATTCTTTCCACCCCACTCTTCATCACCATAATGGACAGCATCGGTAGTGATGACAATAGCGAAATCCGAACCCCAGTGAAGATTATGATCCGATAGAATTGAAAATAATACATCTGATAATGGCTCTGCAATGCTTTCCATTCGGTTGATGGACATATAGGGTACCAGTACCGGAATAATCTCTACCTGGTGGTTAAAATATTGCAGAAAAGGAATCAGTGCTTCCAGCGAGTGTTCTATCCCGTGCATGCTGTCATTCACCTCATAGATTGAAGCATCCAGGTTCTGTAGAATTTCTTCGCGCATTTCTGAGACCGGAACATTCCCGTAGGGCCCTTTCCAGTAAGCATGGCTATCGAAAATGATCCTGTCTTCGAGGTTCAATGCTCCTGCCTTATGCGCCACCCCGATCAGCAAGAGCGTTTTCCCATGGATATGCTGAAGAACCTCAGGATAAAGAGATCCGACATAGGTGTAATCATCATGTGGTGAAATACAAGCCTTCCATGGTTGATGATCCTGATTTTCACGATATTGCTCATTTGGAGAAAGCCGTTCGATCCTGGCCATCACACTATCCATCTGCCAGGCATATTGTGCAAAGCCAATAGTATCAACGAGAGGTCGCACAGAAGCCTGGTCAAACCCTCTGTTGTTGCAGGAACCAAAGATCAGGCTGCTTAGAATAAGCAGGCAGGAAATGTTGTTTTTAAACATGTAAAGATATTGAATATCAGTTTATTCAAACAGTGTAAAGGTCTCTTTTATAATCCCCATGGCTTCATTTAACTCCTCTTCCGTAATCACCAGTGGTGGGGCAAACCGAATAATGTGTTCATGAGTAGGTTTGGCAATCAAGCCGTTATCTTTCATCGCCACACAAACATCCCAGGCGGTTTTGCCCCCTTTCGGGCGGATAACAACTGCATTTAGCAATCCTTTTCCCCTGACCTGTTCAATCATTTCTGACTGGATGCTTCTTAATTCTTCCCTGAAGATATGACCCAGTTTTTCGGCATTGTCTGCCAGCTTTTCATCTTTTACCACCTTCAGAGCTGCCATGGCGACCTTTGCAGCGATGGGGTTACCCCCGAAGGTTGATCCATGTTCACCGGGTTTGATGGTTAACATGATTTCGTCATCAGCCAATACAGCTGATATAGGAAATACGCCGCCTGAAAGCGCTTTTCCGAGGATTAACACATCGGGGTGAACATTTTCGTAATCGCAGGCAAGCAGCTTACCGGTACGGGCAATCCCGGTTTGTATCTCGTCAGCGATAAACAGGACATTGCTTTTCCTGCACAGTTCATAAGCACCTTTGATGTACCCTTCATCCGGGACCATTACTCCGGCTTCCCCCTGGATAGGTTCCACAAGGAAACCGGCAACATTCGGATCTTCCAGTGCTTTCTCAAGGGCTGAAATATCATTATACGGGATCGTGATAAATCCCGGAGTGTAGGGGCCGTATTCCTTGCGTGCTTCCGGATCAGTGGACATCGAGATGATGGTTATGGTCCTCCCATGAAAATTATTTGCACACACGATGATCTTTGCCTGGTTGTCCGGAACACCTTTTACCTTGTATGCCCATTTCCGGCAAAGCTTTATGGCGGTTTCATCCGCTTCTGCACCGGTGTTCATCGGTAGAATCTTGTCATACCCAAAATAGCGGGTGATGAATTCCTCATACTCGCCCAGTGCACTGTTATAGAAAGCCCTGGATGTCAGGGTAAGAACCTGAGCCTGGTCGGTCAGTGCTTTCACAATGGCTGGATGGCAGTGTCCCTGGTTCACTGCAGAATAGGCTGAAAGAAAATCAAAATACCTTTTCCCTTCAACATCCCAGACATATACCCCTTTTCCTTTTTCAAGAACAACCGGTAATGGATGGTAGTTATGAGCACCATATCGTTCTTCCCGGTCCATAAAATCTTGTGCATTCATTTTTTTGTATTATCCGTTAACTCTGGTTAGGTTTGTTCCCGATAAATATAGTAAAATTAAACAATAAGTGGAGAGAGATTATGGAAAGCAATAACGTGCACGAAAAAGTTCATGAATCGATAGCTTCACGGTACAGTCCGCTTGCGTTTTCTCATAAACCGGTTGAACCGGAAAAGATCAGCGCCCTGTTTGAAGCTGCCCGATGGGCACCTTCCAGCTTCAATGAGCAACCCTGGCGATTCATTTATGCTATCCGTGAGAACCGCCCTGAATTTGAGGCCATGCTTGATTGTCTTGTTAAAGAAAACCGGATCTGGGCAAGAAATGCACCCATGCTGGTTTTAAGTGTTACAAGGATGAATTTTTCCCGTACTGATAAACCCAATAAATACGCTTTCCATGATGTTGGTCTGGCAACGAGCAGTCTGCTCATCCAGGCTACGTTCATGGGATTGATAGCACATCCAATGGGTGGTTTTTCGGTCGAAAAAGCAAGACAAAATTTGTTGATCCCGGTGGGGTTTGAACCAGTTGCTATGATTGCCATAGGATATCATGGAAATGTTAACGATCTTCCGGAAGACCTCAAATCAAGAGAACTCAGAATCAGGACCAGGAAACCACTGCAGGATATCGTTTATCCCGGAAAAATGAGCTGATAGAAGATGTTAAAAGGGTTTCGACAGTTAAAAGTTGATGTTTATCGTAAGGTTGAGTCTCCGGGAGGTTAGGTAGTTGGGTACGGCATATTGTTGAGATACATGCGACAGGTTATTTACAGTAGTGACCCACAAATAGGAGATGGTGTTATTTATATCAAACAGGTTAAACACCTCCAGGCCAATCCAGATGCTTTCATAGGCTTTGAGAAATTTTCTGCTATTTCCCGAATAACCCGTATTTGAAATGACCTTCGAAAATCCAAGATCAACCCTTCGGTAAGAAGGCATTCTGAAGGTTTCGTCATACCTGTCTGAATAGGGCGATGAAGCAGGCAGACCGGATCCAAACAGGAGAGAAAGGTGTACTTTATAGGTTGGATTATTTGGGAAGTAATCCTGAAAAAAGAGGCCGAAATTAACCAGCTGGTCGGTGGGGCGTGGATAGTATCCTGGTTCAACTCTCTCTCCCTCTTCGTTGAAATAAAAGTCACCGGCGATATTTTCCCTGGTTTGCATGAATGACAGACTGGCCCATGATTCAACTCCGGCGACAAATTCACCGTTGATCTTCATATCAATACCAGCTGCATAACCATCCGCCATGTTTGCCCCGGCATAGTCGATCCGGACATTATCTATTTCATATGGAATCAGGTCTTTCATTCGTTTGTAAAAGATGTCGGTTGTGAATTTAAACGGACGCTCCCATGCCGTGAAGTTCAGTTCTCCGCCGAGCAGCAGGTGAATCGATTTTTGGGCTTTGATATCCCGGTTAAGGTCACCCTGCGGATTACGGATCTCTTTATAGAAAGGTGGCTGGTAATAATAACCTGCTGAGAAATGAAGTGTAATATCCCGCTTCCATGCCGGCCAATAGGTAATGATTAACCGGGGACTTATCAGTAGCTGCCGGTTAAAATCCCAGTAATTGATCCTGATCCCACCCGTCACACTCATGTCAAGTGAATCAAAAGGCAGTTTGTATCGATCCTGGATGTATGCTGTGATCCTGTTGGATTGTAAATTGTTCTGGCTCCATTTGCTGTCAGCAAGCATCACCCGGCTATCAGAGTAAGGAATTGAAAATCCCGCCGAATCGACAAACGTCCATTCATTCAAGCGGTCATTGATCTTCTCGTGCCGGTAACCTGCTCCCCATTTTAGCTGATGGTTGTCGTTACTAATGCTTCCCTTATGGGTTCCTGAAATGACGGTTGCATCCAGAAAATTCCTGGCATGATCGATAAACCTTCCGATACCGATGTTCATGATACTATCCCCCAGGTTTTCCGAGCCAATCTCCTTATCCAGTGCATTGAGAGAATACCGGCCCTGGATATCCAGGGTCTCCTCTTCACTGGTATTGAAGGTGGATGCAATAAACGATAACCGAACGTTTTCAGACGGCCGGTATTTTGCTGTAAAAGCAGCTTGCCAGGTAATAAATTTATCCACTTCCTGTCCGTCATATAAAACGAAAAGCTGGATGGCATCGGTGATTGTCCCGAATGAAGTTCGCCGGTCCTGGGGAATGAATTCGTATTTGTTGTTGGCATAATTACCAAGGAAACTGATCTCCCATTTTTTTGACAAATCGTAGGTCAGGTAGGTCTGAAAATCGGTAAAAACAGGATTGTAATCACCCTCCGTATCGAATGAATTAAGGAGATAGCGTGTTGATTTATAGCGAATTCCTGTAGCGTGGGTAAAACGGTTGTTTTTTGAAATGCCTTCTATGTGGAGTGAGCCCCCCAGCAGGCTCGCAGAAACATTCCCCCCGAAAGCCTGCGGTTGTCGATAGGTAATATCCAGAACGGAGGACATTTTGTCTCCGTAGGTTGCATCAAAACCCCCGGCAGAAAATTGAAGTGCTGCCACCATATCCGAATTGATGAAACTGAGCCCTTCCTGCTGTCCCGACCGAACAAGAAACGGCCTGTAAATTTCAATCTCATTAACATACACAAGATTCTCATCGTAATTGCCTCCCCTGACTGAGTATTGTGAGCTTAATTCTGTATTGGACGAGACACCCGGCAATGTTTTCAATGCCGATTCAATATCTCCTGAAACGGAGGGAAGCATTTCAAGATCTTTAAGATCCAGCTGCATGAAATTTTCTATTCTTTCCCGCTCACCGGTTACCTGGACCTCCTGGAGCTCTTCAACGGAAACCGTCAGGGAAATGTTCAATACCCTGACTTCATCGGGATTCAGGGTAATGAATACTTCGTGGGACTCATAACCCAACATGGAAAACAGGATAGAGTAACTTCGGTTGGGAAGCAACTCAAGGGTATAAACTCCTTCCTCATCTGATGAGATCCCTGTTGTTGTGCCCAAAACAGATATGTTGACTGAAACGAGGGGATGCTGATCCGGGTCGGTTATTTTACCTGTTAGAGTAGCATTTTCCTGAGCAATCCCCTGGATAAAAATCAGTGAAAGGCTAAAAGAGAGGAGTATCTTCCATTTTTTTCCCATCAGGAAACCGCAAAAGTAACACTTGATAAACTCAAAATTTAATACAAAATTGTATGGTAAGATTAAATAAGAGAAGCAGAATTCTCAGTTTTAGTACACAATTAACATTTAACATTTAACAATTAACATTTCCCGAAGGTGGCTTAGCCATGCCCATGGCAGATGCCTGTGGCATAACAACTAACTTTCCATATTTGAGGCATCCGGGACATTTACCAATTTGAGGCATTTGCTAATGTAAGGCACTTAAGGCATTTATTAATTTGAGGCACTTCCTCATTTATCCTTGTCTTTTTTCTCGGGTCTCTGTATCTTGAGCTTCCCCCTCTTGAGGGCGTCAAAGAACCTGGCCCAGGCTAACGGATTCAGCAGGTTGTTAATTGGGTATTGCCCGTAAGTGTAGTTTTGCAAAAGTTGCTTCTGCATCACCTGTTTGTATGCTACTCCGGGTGAGGGTATTTCATTCCCTTCGATCTGGGCCTGGATGATCGCCAGGTTTCTTATGGCAAAATCATAATCATTCTCCGGTAATTCAAGACTCAAAAAAGCCTCTTTAAACTCCTCATAAGTAGGCCAGGGGAATACGATTACCTCCTCCAGTAAAATGGTATCCCGTTCCATGATGACATCATGGGTGTAATGATAATCGAGGATCAGTGCAGGAAGTTCAAAATAAGTCAATTTGTATCCAACCGATGAAAAGATAATGGTATCCTGTGGTTCGGTTATGATAGAAAAAATCCCGTTCCGGTCACTGATGGTTCCCCGCCTGGTTTGCATGGAAATAATGTGAACATAGGGCAGGGGTTCCGATTCTTCATTCATGACAAATCCGGAAAACTGGATGTATTGCCTTTCCTGACCAATAACATTGCCAGCCGTAAAAATCCAAAAGCATAGAAACAGAATACCAGTTTTTATCAGATTGTATCTAATCATAACTACGTTTGCCGAAATTCGGGATCAGAAGGAAAAAAACGTTGGACTCCTTTCACAGGAGTGCGCAATTTACCTTATTTTTGTCTCATCACATCAAATTTTATGCATTTTTAACATTCCCATATCTTTAAAAAACTTGCTATTTTTAAACAGTATAAAAGGGATAACGTTTACTTGAAATGAAAAAATTGATGCTTTTGGGGGATGAGGCCATAGCACAGGGGGGACTTGATGCAGGAATTTCCGGCATTTATGCTTACCCTGGAACGCCCTCCACAGAGATTATGGAATATGTCCAATCTTCGAAAGAGGCAGCGGAAAGGGATGTTCACCGGGAATGGTCAGCCAATGAAAAGACAGCTATGGAAGCCTCATTGGGGATGTCCTATGCGGGGAAGCGGGCCATGGTATGTATGAAACATGTCGGGCTCAATGTTGCTGCAGATCCGTTTATTAATTCTGCGATAACCGGCGTAAACGGAGGACTGCTTGTGGTTGTAGCCGATGATCCGTCGATGCACTCATCACAAAATGAACAGGATTCCCGTTTTTTTGGAAAGTTTGCATTGATCCCAATCCTGGAACCGGCGAATCAGCAGGAGGCGTATGATATGACTCACGTGGGCTACGAATTATCAGAGAAGTATAAGGTCCCGGTGTTGCTGCGCATCACTACCCGGTTATCCCATTCAAGAGCAGGAGTTACCCTGAAATCGCCAAGAGCGGAGAACAACCTGACCCTGCCCGGAGATCCAACACAATTCGTCCTTTTGCCAGCCATTGCCAGGGTTCGTTACAGAGGGCTGCTTTCCATGCAATCCAGTATCGGGGAGGAGGCTGAGAATTCATCCTTTAACATATTCCGGGAAGGAAAAGAGAAAGGTATGGGAATTATTGCCTGCGGAATTGCCTATAACTACCTGATGGAAAATTTCCCCGGACGCGATATTCCCTATCCGGTATTGAAGTTATCACACTACCCGGCACCTGGAAAGTTGATTCGGAAAATGATTGATTCCTGTTCGACCATCCTTGTTCTCGAGGAGGGATATCCGTTTATTGAGGAGATGCTAATTGGATTACAGGCGAAAGGTATTCCGGTGAAAGGAAGACTGGATGGGACCATCCCCAGAGATGGTGAGCTTACCCCAAACCTTGTTGCTGCCGCACTCGGAATAGAACAGGAGGCAGTGACGCCTGTTCCAGACCTGGTGATGAAACGACCCCCATCTCTCTGTAAGGGATGCAGCCATGCGGATGTTTATCACGCCCTTAATGAAGCCCTGGAAAAGTACGGAAAAGGTAAGGTCTTTTCAGACATTGGATGTTATACACTGGGGGCTTTGCCACCATTCAATGCAATCAACTCATGCGTGGATATGGGAGCTTCGGTTACCATGGCCGTGGGAGCAACAGATGCAGGATTAACACCAGGTGTTGCAGTGATCGGAGATTCAACCTTTACCCATTCCGGTATGACCGGGTTGCTGGATGCGGTGAATAAAAATTCGGCGGTTACCATCATTGTTTCCGACAATTCAACAACCGGTATGACAGGAGGACAGAAATCATCAGCTACAGGCCGGCTTGAAAGCATATGCAAAGGCATCGGGGTTGAACCGGATCATGTCAGGGTAATTTACCCCCTGAAAAAGGAACATGAAAAGAATGTAGACATTATAAAGGAAGAACTCGAATATCAGGGTGTCTCGGTTATCCTTGCCCAACGGGAGTGCATACAAACTGCTTCCCGTAAAAAACGGGAAGCAAGGAAAAAGTTATAAGTTATAAGTTAAAAGTTAAAGGTTGACAGTCATCCTCCTTTGCCACAAAAAGAGTGGCTACGGCGGACAAAGGAGTACAGAGTTTAACTGAGAACCAGGAACCAGGAACCAGGAACTGAGAACCAGGAACCATACAATTCATCATATGAAGAATGATATAATACTTGCCGGAGTGGGTGGCCAGGGTATCCTGACCATAGCAGCATCCATTGGACTGGCTGCCCTGTCCGAGAAGCTGATACTGAAACAGGCTGAAGTTCATGGCATGAGTCAGCGTGGAGGAGCGGTTCAGTCCCATCTGCGGCTTTCAGACAGGGCGATCGACAGCGACCTTATCCCTTTGGGGAAAGCTGATCTGATCCTTTCCGTCGAACCCATGGAGTCATTGAGGTATCTGCCCTACCTCTCTAAAAACGGGTCGCTTGTTACCAACTCAACTCCCTATATCAATATCCCCGATTATCCGGATATGGGGAAAATCATTCAGGAGATTGAAAAGTTGCCAAACCATCTTATCATCAATGCTGATCAACTGGCAAAAGACATCGGATCCGTCCGGTCATCCAACATGGTGATGCTGGGAGCCGCATCTCCGTTCATCGATCTCCAGCCAGAGAGCTTTGAAAAAGGAATTGACCAGATATTCAGGCGGAAAGGGGAGGAGGTGGTCAGGATCAATGTTGAAGCGTTTCATGCCGGCAGGGATTATGCTGCGAAGATCTTAAAAAAATAGGTGAATCGTAACCTGTGAAAGCCGGATAAATTGAATAAAAAAAAACCCATGTTCTCAGAAAAAGACAGATCCCAGTTTGCAGAAAAAGGCATTGAATTGACTGAAATAGAGGGACAATTAAACAGCTTCAGGAAAGGATTTCCCCCCCTCTCTATCTATAAACCCGCTCTTTTACAGGATGGGATAACGGCTGTAAGTGATTCAGATCTGAATTCCTTTGCTGACCGCTACAAGGAGGCATTATCCGGTGTAAGGGTAGTAAAGTTTGTGCCTGCTTCGGGTGCTGCCACCCGGATGTTTAAATCGCTTTACGAATGTTACCAGTACCTGAAATCAAACCCGGATAACATTGAGAAGTGTTTGGATAAGAAAGAGTTACAACCGGTCAAGCAATTCTTCGATCGGTTGAAATACTTTGCTTTTTACCAGGACCTTGAAGAACTATACAGGACACGGAATGAAGAGCTGGAAGATGAACCCTCCGGCAAAACGAAGATTGATGTTTTGGAAGATGTTCTTTTTGATAAAGGCCTGGCAATCGGCTCACTGCCGAAAGGCCTGATAAAGTTCCATAATTACCCGGATGGTGCCAGAACCTCCCTTGAGGAGCACATGGTTGAAGGTGCTGGTTATGCCAGAAACAGGGATGACTCGGTCTCTATCCACCTTACCGTATCCCCGGAACACATGGATGGATTCAGAGCCAGGGTGGAAGCAACACGTCATCGTTATGAAAAAGAGTTTGGAGTGTCCTTTAACATGGAGTACTCCGTTCAGAAGCCGGCTACCGATACCATTGCGGTGGATTTGAACAATCAACCCTTTCGTGACAACGAAGGTTCCATCCTTTTTCGGCCCGGGGGACACGGCGCCCTGCTGGAGAACCTGAATGAGATTGATGCCGATATTATTTTCATTAAGAACATTGACAATGTAGTGCCTGACTGGTTAAAAGATGCCACCATCCTCTATAAAAAAGTCCTCGCCGGTATCCTGATCGAATACCAGCAGAGAATTTTTTCCTACCTGGAACACCTCAATAAGCAGGAATTTGATGATGAGAACGTTATGGATGAGATTGGCAGCTTTCTTGAACGGGAATTGTGTGTCATGCCACCCATTGGTATGGAGCATTTAAGCAGTATTGAAAAGAAGGAATATTTTCACAATAAACTGAACCGCCCCCTGCGTGTGTGTGGAATGGTCAGGAATGAAGGAGAGCCCGGAGGAGGTCCGTTCTGGGCAAGAAATGCCGATGGGACCGTATCCCTGCAGATCGTTGAAAGCTCCCAGATCAACTTCAGCGCTCCGGATCAGAAAAAAAAGTTTGAGCAGGCAACCCATTTCAACCCGGTCGACCTGGTTTGTGGAGTCAGGGATCACCGGGGAGAAAAATTCAACCTGTTGCATTTCAGGGATCCCAAAACCGGATTCATTTCAAAAAAATCAAAGGATGGACGCGATCTGAAAGCGCTGGAACTGCCCGGTTTGTGGAATGGGGCCATGTCCGACTGGAATACCCTGTTTGTCGAAGTGCCGATAGAGACATTTAACCCGGTGAAAACCATCAATGACCTGCTGAGACCGCAACATCAGCAAGAGCTGTAAGAAAACCCGGAATCGATCATTCAATAATCAATTTTCCCCTCCTCATACAGCAAGGTCCAGCCCAGGATCCAGTTCTGGTCTTGAAAAGCACCCTTGAACGATACAGGGTCAAACCAGTTATCAGGATAGGCTGCAAGAGGCCCGAAATCAAGGGAATCAGTTGAGACCTTAAACCGGCTATCGATGCGACCAATACCATAATTAACGATCTCGCTCTGCGATAAGGTAAAGTAGGTCTCTAAGAATTCAGCGGGTTCAGTGACATCCAGACCCTGCTCGGCACGGATCTGGAAAATGGACAGTGAATCATTCTCCTGGACATTCCAGAAACAATTGTTTTCGATTGCCAGGTTTCCCCGTTCGATCTGTTTGAAAGCATCCTGTTCCACGGTCGTTTTTTCTATGAAAATCCCGAGGTCCTGGTCTGTAAAAATGGAATTGCAGATCATTCCCGCACCATTGGCAGATACATTTACCAGATCCCGCCCGGAGTTAAACCCCCTGCCAATTCCCGTGAAGTTATAAATGTGCGGAAGAGAATAGGGCAGGCCGTATCCGGGGGGTAACCCTCCGGTTACCTCAATGAGATGATCCCCGGTTTCTTCAGACTGAACAGCCAGCATGTATTGGATCTTGCCGGTATATCCCATATCCGCATCAAAGGCATCATCACCACAATAGGAGATGACGATATATCGCAGGTTAACACTTCCACCAAAACACTCAACACCATCGTCCAGGTTGGAGATAATTTCGATATGATCGATGGTCGTAGCTGAACCTACTCCCCCCAGCGTCAGTCCGTTGATTTCATTTCCCTCCCCGATATTTGTTCCGCCATGCCGTATGGATACATACCGGAGTAGCCCGGAGTTGTCGTCATCGAGTGTCCCGCCATAAATCCCGCGCGGTTCCGTTATGGGGATTCCCTCAATATGTGCCTCACCTCCGTCCACATTTAGTTTTGCCTGACCGAGCAGGATCACTCCACCCCACAATCCTTTGGCATGAACCGGTACTGATCCTTCCAGGTCATCCCCTTCCACGGTGAAAATAATCGGTTCGGTAGCTGTTCCTTCGGCAACGATCTTTCCACCACGTGCAACAACAAGAGCACTGGCAAACTCTCCCTGGCCGGTTCTTGCCCGGATAACCGTTCCGGCTTCTATGGTCAGGGTCTGACCCGGATTGACAAAAACAAAGCCTTCCAGAATATACTCCTTATCTTTTTTCCAGGTGGTGGTTCCTGTACCCTGCCCCGAGTCCTGAATAACGTTTGATTCGTCAAGAGGAATACTACCCCTTCTGCATGAAAAGAGGCTGAGGAAAGCTATTAGTAGCGTTATACCGTGAAACAGGTTGGACTTCATCGGATCTTCTAAATTTTTACTTCAAGGTTTAGAAAAATAAATCGGCTGGCAGCCAGGTTGGGTGGATACGGAACCCAGTCCCGGTAACTCAGAGCTACTTTGATGAAGGTTTCCGGCTGGTATTGCACACCCCCCAGCAAGGCACTTCCATCCGTGCTGTAATTCCAGCCATAATCTTCCCCTTCCAGCGTTTTTGAAGTCAGGTAATCATACCGTGCAAAAAGTTCCCATTTTTTTGCAATCCGGAACAGGGAGTAAAAAGAGCACCCCCAGCGATCCCGTTCTTTCTCATGATTTTCATTGGTCCGGTAATTGAATTCCGCCCCAATGTTGAAATAGTCTGTTTGAAATCCACCAAAGGATGCAATGGTGCTTTGCAGCACGTTGTCTTTGTTGATAAAATCGTAATAGATTCTGAAAGTCAGTGTCTTAATGGGTTTTAAAGTCAATCCGATTCCCGATTTGAACGAGTTGTCGAGCTGGAGTTTTGTGTACCCTTCCCCGTTCATGAATGAAATATCGGCTGATAACCATTCCTGGTGGTTATATTGCAGCCCGATTCCAATATCTGCAGACGGAGTAAACCGGTATTCATCCTGAAAACTGCGGTACATATACCTCCGGGACCAGAATTTTTCCTGGACTTTGAACTGGTATGTGTCGATCAGGCCGGCATGAAATGTAAACGCCCCGGAGGTAAGAACCATCGCTGCATTCTTGAAATAGGCATACCGCTTAATCTTGGAATACGCTGAAACGTCATCCGGGCTACCGATATCCAGCTTCATGATGATGGCATAATTTTCATTCAACTGGGTTTTGAATCCCAGGTAGGCCCGTTCCACGTCAAAACCAAGGTTGTCTCCGTTGATCTGGGTGTGAAAATTGCTGTACAGGGTAGCGATCGGGACCGTTTTTTCGATGATTCTTTTATCTTCTTCCTGACCCAAACCAACTGTTGTTAAAAAATTGATAAACAGAAAGATGAAACAAAATTTATGCACAATCATCTCAATTGCGATTGAAATTGGATATCCCTGCGATAATAAGGATTTATTTTTTATTTTATTACTGTTTCGGCCTTCTTTTTACCAAATTCCAGATTATTAACATAAACTTAATATAAGTATGATGATAAGTTAAGATGCAGTTAACATCTCCTCTTTATTTTTGTCATGAATAAAGAATAGAAATGAAAATGAAAAAACTACTTTCGATCGCCATTCTATTTGCAACAGTGACCTTATCCGTTGTGACTGCTTCAGAAAAGCCCGAAGGGAATACAACCGGGAACATGACCACTTCGATAACCGGGACGGTGATCGATGAAACATCCGGAGAAACCCTTGCAGGAGTTACAGTCTCTCTTGAAGGCATTGATCAGATTGTTTATACCGATTTCGATGGTAACTTCGCATTTAAAGGGATCACTCCCGGAGAATATACGATAAAAACCCGGTTGATCTCTTACAAAGAGTACACCCTGAGAGTAAATGCAGAACTTAAAAAGAAGAACACGGTTGATTTGAAACTCAAAAGTGTGTCAAATTAACCTTCTTTACTATACAATCAGGAACCTGTGATGTCTCATCACGGTTTTTTTTTGTCTGCTTGCGGGGGTTTAAGCTAAAAGTTATAGGTTATAATTTGATCCACTGTTAACGCCCGTTGACGGATATGGCTGATGCAATTAGTTGAACGTTGTATGTTGAATGTTCTGCCATAGATCCACCTGCCCTGCCTCTGGCAGGTATGACCATTGTATGCCTATTTTCCACCTGCAATTTTTCAGGATCTTGATCCAATTGCTTATTTGAATTCTTTCGAGGAAATCAGTTTTCCGGTTTCGTCATAGGTGTACCAGGTACCTGTTTTCTTCCCTTTTCTATAGGTCATGTCGTACCGGAGTGTTCCGTTATCGTCCCAGATATACCACTTACCGTCTTTGACACCGTTGGAAAAATTTGCTTCACCGATCTTTATTCCCTCTTTATTCCAGGTTTGCCAGGTACCATCCATAAGGTTGTATGAATAGGCCCTTATCTCATTAATCTGACCATTTTCAAAAAAAATCTTAATGATGCCATGTTTTAGCCCGGACATAATCTGCATTTCGGTTTTTACCTGTCCGTTATCGAAGTATTCCTTATAGATCCCTGTGTATGGATTATTCTCCTGGTCATAATAGACGCCGTTTTCTCCTTCAAGGAGCTGAGCCTGCAGGGCAACGGCAAAAAGAATAAACAGGGTAGATAAACTTATTTTTTTCATTTTTTAAAGATAGTCTAATAATCGAATGTTATTATTTGAATTAAGGACAATTAGTTTAATCGATCAGGTAACTGACACCAATGGAATAAAACCGCCCTCTACTGTAGTTCTCAAATATATAGGGCGTATCCCGGTAATTATAGGTTTGATTGTATTCTGCATCCAGCAAATTCTTTACCGAGAATCTCACGGTGAATCTTTTACCCAGGTTCTTCGATATGTTAAAATCCAGCTGTCCCCTGGGTTGTTCGTACACATCGGGTATTCCCACTGCATTCACCAGGTAAAGTTTTTGACCTGAAATGTTATAGCTGAGGTTAGCGCTCAGACCAAGCGAATCGTTTGAATAACTCAGGAATGTGTTTACAATATAGGGTGCCTGTCCGAACATCACGCGTTCATTTGAGAATCCTGGATCAAACTCCCTTTTTAATGATAACTCTTTTGGATCCACCGTTACGCGGGATTTAACATAGGTAAAGTTGCCTCCTGCAGTGAAGTTTTTCATCCAGGAAATGAATCCGAGGTTTTTTCTGATCTCTACCTCAAGGCCAAGGATCTGGGCTTCATCGGCATTCCGGAGGGTTAGTTCCGGGTTTGCAGCCTCTGTATTAAATGTGCGTTCAATCGGATTGATGAACCGCTTAAAGAAAGCGCTGAATGAGAGCAATTCACCCGGATTGATAAAATATTCGTAACGGAAATCGAAATTATCGATCAGGGTTCGTTGCAGGTCAGCATTTCCAATGAACACAAAGTCCCCAACAAAATTGAGCGAGGCATACGGGGCAAGCTCCCGAAAGCTTGGCCGGGCAAGTGTCCTGTTATAGGAAAAGCGGAGATTCATCTTTTCCCCGATTGAATAGATTGTATTTAGTGAAGGCAGAAAATCAAGGTCTTCCAGCATCCCCTCTTCTTCATCAGCCTTAAGACTTTCTGTCAAAATAGATGCACTTTCGATCCGTATTCCGGTAACAAATTTGAACTTTTCAGTCAACTCAAGTTCTGTCATGATGTATGCACCAAAAACCCGTTGGTATCCATCATAACTGTTCTTTTTATCAGAAGTCGCTGAGTTTGAGACAAACAGTTTTCCTTCGCTGGCATTTATATTGCTGTCATTTAGGTAGCTTGCAATATCACCATTATAGGAGTTACTGTTTTCGTTAAAATTGAATTTTTTCTCCCTGAATTCCCTGTTTTTCATAACAAATGAAACACCTGTTTTCAGCTTTGCATCTATTGACCCGAGATGATATGGCAATTCGGAATTGATCTTATTATCCCAGTTCACTTCATCCATAAACCGGTAATAGCGCGTAGGAACAGGGTACAGTGACTGGCTTATCTCATAAAGGCATGTATCACCCTGGATCGTATAATGGTTGGTAAAGAAACGCAAATCTGGTTCGTCCTGTTTTGACCAGGTATAAGAACTTAACCAGTTTATCTTCATTTTTCCAACATGCTCAAAATAATCTTCACCGTTCAGCTGGATGGAAGAAAATCCTCTTTCAAGGAACTGCAATGTTCTGGTCTGGTAGAGCATTCCTGCCTCATCAGAGCTTTTCTCTCCTTCCTGATACCGGGCTGAAGATTCGCCACTGTGGTTATGCAGGAAAAGAAGCCCTATTTTATGGCTGTTGTTGATTTTATAATTGGCGTTTGCCAGTCCGGCCCACATTACCTCATTTGATCCAGTCTGATCGGTATCAAGGGTTAGCTGACTGGTTAACTGTGTATCGTCACCATCGATTAACTTATACCGGCCGGTAACACCATTGTCAATGTAATTGTATTTGTTTGAATAGGAGAGACCCACGACGAAGCCCAATGGTCTTTTTCCAAGGTTTACCTGGTTCCCAACAGAGAAGGAATAGGATTGATTCATAAATGATGATTTTTTTTCCGGCTCCATCGTTTTATTAAACGATTTGGTGATCAGGTCAAGCTGATCATCGTTGTAAAACCGGGCAGTGATCTGCCCCTTTGCTTTTGAGGGAATGGACCGGGTTCCATCGTCGATTCCCAGCCAATCATATCTACCACCCTCATAGGTAAGATAATCGGGATTAAAATGGGAGGTTGGATTGTATTCAAACGAAGCTGAAAACTGCAATGTATATTTTTCGGGAAAATCTTTTGTTATGATATCAACATGTCCACCGGTAAAACTGGCAGGCAGGTCGGGGGAGAATGTTTTATGAATGACTATGTTCTCAAGGATATTGCTTGGGAAAAGGTCCATCTGGACTGTATTTCGGTTTGGATCGAGACCCGGTATCTCCGCCCCGTTCAGGGTGGTCATGCTATACCTGTCACTTAATCCCCTGACATAGATATATTTACCTCCTTCAACCGATACTCCGGTAACCCGTTTCAACGCCCCGGCTGCATCACTGTCTCCCAACCTGGAGATCTGTTGTGCCGAAATTCCATCCAGAACAGCTGAAGATTTTCTCTGCAGAACCTGCAGGGCAGCCTCTGTTCTCCTGGATGCCCTGGCAACAACCTGGACTGCATCAAGTGCAACCTGTGCCTCCCCAAGCTGAATATTCAGAAGGGTTACATCATCTGCATTTATTGTAATGGCAGGATAGTTCTGGGTCTGGTAGGAGATATAGGAGATGGTGATATTATAGGTTCCTACTGCCAGTTCGAGAGAATAATTCCCGTCAAAATCTGTTGTAGTACCGTTTATAGTACCAGTCACAACTACCGTTGCTCCAATAAGCTCTTCCCCTGTCTTTTTATCAATTATTTTGCCCCGTAAAAAACCTTTCTGGGAATAGCCCTGCAGGCACAAAAAAAGAAAAACAATGCAAAGGATTAAGGATCTTGTTATTTTCATTGTCGTTATTTATAATGCAGGGAAGCCAATTGTTTCTGCAAACAATCAGCTTCCTGCCAGGAAATACATTACCTGTTAACTTAGCCGAATGCGTATATTACTTTGATTCGAAAAATAAGGTCCATCCAGCTGCCCAGTTTGTTCCACCGGGTTCAAAAGCTCCCTGGTATGTGACATTGGTAAACCAGTTGTCGACAGGTGAAACTCCACTGTTTGCTCCGGAAGCTGGAATCGGATTAACCGCACTAACCAAACCGGAAGCAGATGAGTTACCATCATTATTGAATTTTGCCACCCATGTTGGTGTGTTATCATCAACCTTTTTAAGCAGGGCTGCGGTAGGTAACTGAGTGCCGTCATTATCCACCACCTTGGCCCCGGAATTGTCAAGTGAATCTCCAACATAGGATAATTTGAAAATATTTTCAGCAGTTCCGTCGGCAACATCTGAAAAGATACAATTTTTTACTTCCAGGTTTTCAACTGTCATCTGCTTGAAACTGTTCTGTTCTCCAATAAGGATTTCGACATCAATTCCTTTTGCCTGGTTGGCGAATATCGAATTATAGTATTTTCCACCCGCATTATCACGAAACGTGATCACCCGCTTTCCTGCAGAAGCACCTCTGCCAATATAGGTTACGTTATAGATAACGGGTATGGCATAGGGCATTGCAGTTTCCGGATCGGTTCCACCATCATGTTCACCAAGGCGGTCACCGGCTCCTCCGGTTTCGTCCTGGATGGCAACCCAGAATTGTCCTTTACCACGGAATCCTTCATCATAATCATAGGAATCGTCTCCACAATAGGCAACGAGAATATGTTTTAGTTGGGGATTTCCTCCAAAAAACTCGACTCCATCGTCTTTGTTTGCAATTACCTCAATGTATTCAATGGTGGTTTCGCTTCCCACTCCGCCAAGTGTGAGACCGTTGATCTCATTTCCTTCCCCGATATCGGTTCCGCCATGCCGGATTGAGACATATTTCAATGTCCCTGAATTATCTGTATCATCCGAGCCGCCGTATAAACCCCTGATCTCGCTGGTTGGGATCCCTTCAATGGCTGTTTCCCCGGGATTTGAATTGAGTGAAGCATTCCCGAGAATGATTATACCACCCCATAATCCGCGCTGGTCTTTTCCAATGTTTCCATTTAGCTGATCTGCTTCAGCAGTAAATATGATAGGATCTGATGCCGTACCTACAGCCGAAATCATTCCTCCGCGGGCAACGATCAATGCGCTGGCATCTTCCTCAATGCCCGGTTTCCCTTTGATAACCGTACCTGGTTCGATGGTTAACGTTTGACCACTATTTACAAAAACGAATCCGTTCAAAACCCATACCTTATCACTGGTCCAGGTTATGGTTCCGGTACCCTTTCCGTAATCTTTAACCGTGACCACACCGTTTAGCTCGTCATAGGTTGTTGCATCGGGATCGGGTTTTGTTCCGTTATCTTCCTCACAAGCAAACATTCCAAACAGTAAGATTGCAATGATTACTGGCAGGTAGCTGAAAAGTTGTGTTCTTTTTTTCATTAGTTTCAAATTTTTGTGTCTTTTTGGTTTTGATTTACAGTGCAAAGAAACCCCGGCTGGTTTAATTGAACCTTATAAACAGATTAAGATTTGGTTAAATGATCGGATAGAGTCTACCATCGCTTTACAAATCCTTAACATTATCTTAAGGATTTCTTATCTGATCTTCGATTTGTTTATCTTTACATTTACTTTTCCTTAATCCGATGAAGACGTCAGACCATAAGATCCTGCTGGTGGATGATGAAAAGGATATCCTTGAATTCATCTCCTATAACCTGAAAAAGGAGGGTTATGAAGTGTTGACCGCACGAAACGGCAGGGATGGAATTGATATAGCCAGGAAGCATCTTCCACAGTTGATCCTCCTGGATGTCATGATGCCGGAAATGGATGGTATAGAAACCTGTGAAGAGATACGGAAGATCCCGGGACTGGAGAATACCGTCATCGCTTTTCTGACAGCAAGGGGAGAGGATTATTCCCAGATTGCAGGGTTTGAAGCCGGAGGAGATGATTATATCATCAAACCCATCAAACCCAAAGTCCTGATCAGCAGGATTAAGGCTTTGCTTAAACGGTTTGAGCATAGCGCTTCAGGTGTCACCGAACCTGCAGAGCTCATTATCAGCTCTGAAGGATTGGTGCTTGACCGGGAACGGTTCCTGGTTCTGAAAGAAGGTGAGGAGCTTAACCTGCCTAAAAAGGAGTTTGAACTCCTCTCTCTCCTGGTTTCAAGGCCCGAAAAAGTCTTTACCCGGGAAGAGATCTTTCATAAAGTCTGGGGAGACGACATAATAGTTGGTGACCGGACCATAGATGTTCACATCCGGAAGCTGAGGGAAAAGATCGGTGAGGATCACATCAAAACGATAAAGGGGGTTGGGTACAAATTCGTGGATTGAAAGGAGGGTGTTTCAATAACTTGAAACAGAGCGAAAAAAATTCTCCCAATTTTACTGTCCCGGTAAAAGGAATGTGGTTCTCAAAACGCAGGATGGTATGTTGCATGGACAAAATCACGCTGTGCTTTTATGATGTTCACCGTATGCAGCATCAGGTTTTTTGTCTCGCTTAAGGTATTAAAATATACAATACTGAGTTTTGTTCCGACCTCTCCCTTTTTCAACCGTTTAACCATTCTCTTTCTCATTTTATCGATCAGCTCAAGTATTTTATGCTGTTGATCAAGGATATCCGGTAACTGCTGTTCATACTTGTCATGCTTCACCATATTAAAGATGTAGCTGTAGAATGTTGATATCTCTTCATTCAGGTTATACAGATCGGTTTCTTGTGGATCGGTTAGTGGTGGGTGATTGTTGTCAACGTGCTTGAACAACGGATCGGTTAAATAGTTAAGACAATGTGCAGCTTCCCTCAGGTAATCGAGAACCTGAACATAATAGGGACCGGCATCCTCCGACTCTTCATCCAGCTTCTTTAACGTCAGGGTGACACCATCTTTTAAATCTTTGGTACGCTTGTTCAATTCCTTGATATCTTTCAGGCTCTTTTTAAGGGTTTTTCGTTTCTCTTTTATAAAACCATCGATAACCACATAATACATTTTAGAAGCGGAAATCAGAATACTCAGGACATCCTGTTTGCATTTGACCAGTACATCCTCTCCATTCAATATTACCTTTTCAATTTCTGCTTTCTCAATTTTCTCTTTGCTTCGTTTTCTGTGAATCCGGAAGGAGTGAATTACGGTGGCAATGACCAGGGCGACAATCACCAGTATTCCTGCAAATCCGAACCAGTGAATGATCAGGGCGATAAGGAATGAGATTGTGAATGCACTGAGGGCAGTGAAAAACCAGCCCCCAATCACCGTTATAACCCCGGAAATCCGGTACACTCCGCTTTCCCTGCCCCATGCCCTGTCAGCCAGGGATGTTCCCATGGCAACCATAAACGTTACATAGGTTGTTGAAAGGGGAAGTTTTAACGAGGTTCCGAAGGCAATCAGGATACTGGCAACAGTCAGGTTTACCGTTGCCCTGACCAGGTCGAAGGAGATGGACTTCTCCACTTTTCTCTGCTCGTAGATCGATCGGTCAAAGCGTTGATTGATCTTTTTAAAAAAGCTATCGGGCAGCACTTTCTTCAGAAAACTGCTTGTACCAATGGCTACCCTGACCAGGGACCTTGCCAGTCCGGAGGAGTTAAACCGTTCTGATCCTTCATCCTGCCGTGCCAGATCTATCTCCGTCTTGGTTACAGAACGTGCTTTTTTTGATAACCACAATGCCCCTACCATGATCAGCCCGGCAATCAAAAGAAAGGATGTGGGAGTTTTTACCTGTGCCTGTAAGGCTTCCATGGAATACTGCGCAGCATCCGTGACACCGGATGCCATAAATGCTTTATAGGATTCAAAACCGGCAAGCGGCACTCCGATGAAATTGACCAGGTCGTTTCCTGCAAAAGCCATCGCCAGCGCAAAGGTACCCACCAACACGATAAACTTAAGTACGTTGAAACGGAAGATCCATGAAATAACCTGGAGGATGACGGTCCAGCCAACAAAACTGAATAAGATGATCATCCCGGTGTGGCCCATGATCCATTCCAGTGTGTTGTCTGTGATGAAGGATGAGCCTTTTGCTCCCTTGATCAGAATGAAATAGGTAATGGCGGTTATGGCAATACCGCCCCAGAGGGCACCAAAATACTTCAGGGGCTTTTCGAAATCAAAGGAGAAGATGATTCGGGCAATGTATTGAATGATGGAGCCAAACGTAAACGCAATGATCACGGATAACAGAATCCCGGAAATGATGGCCAGTGCTTTTCCGGAGTTGATATAGGTGCCCAGCAAGGCTCCTTCCCCTCCTGCATGTGAAATCTTGATGATCGAAATGGCAATGGCTGCACCCAGCAACTCAAATACAATGGAAACCGTTGTTGAGGTTGGTAAACCGAAGGTATTAAAAAGGTCCAGGAGGATAATATCCGTCAGCATGACAGCCAGGAAGATGATGATGATCTCACTGAAGAAAAACTGGTCCGGATGAAAGATCCCTTTCCGGGCAACCTCCATCATTCCGCTGGAAAAGGTGGCGCCGACCAGGATTCCAAGCGCAGCGACAATCATGATTACCCGAAACGGTGCAGCCTTGGATCCGATGGCGGAATTCAGGAAGTTTACGGCATCATTACTCACACCAACAATCAGATCAGAAATGGCCAGAATAAACAACAGGCCGATAACGATGATGTAAAGATTTTCCATGGAATTAAATTACACCGGCAAAAGTATAATATATTGTATTTATGGTTACAATCTAATGTTAAATTTAGGTTAAATTTTGCAGAACCGAAGAAGAGAATGAGAAACTCTATTTCGATATTGTGAATGAGGTTAAAAAACAGGTATCCATCCCTGCTGCTTACTTCCGCATGCAGTTCATGAAGCATTTCGCCGGAGTGGGGATGAGTGACACGTGATGGGAATGATGAATGCCTGCCACGTTTACCCCATGAAATTCTTTTCATTTCATCGGGGTGAAATGCGACGCAGGAGCATATTTCACTGTGGATGAATGATGCCTGACGGCAGTCAGGAATGATGAGTGACGGGTGACGAGTAGCAAGAAATGAGAGGGGAGTTGTGAGTAGTGAGTGGAAAAAAGACTTTCTGGAAATCGGCAGATACAATGTCTAGGTCGCCGTCATTGTCAACATCGCCGAACTCAGAGGACACAGAAGAATTTAAGTTGTAGCGCAGGAACTCGCCCTCTGCACCAAACCTGGAATTATTATTCGAGAGTGTTACCCTGAAAATCATAAATGAATATTTTTCTCGGCTCAAGTGAATACCCGGAATGGATCATGAAA
>CAZXGG010000036.1:0-35976 GCA_964640125.1 uncultured Rikenellaceae bacterium | reverse complement strand
ATAAGGAGAAACTATGGAAGATAAAAAGGCATTGACGGCACCATGTGGATTAGATTGCTTCAATTGCGATATCCACGAAAGCAACCTGACAGATGATCTTGCCGAATTGATTCATGCAAAAATGGGTGTGCCGAAGGAGGAAATAGCGTGCAAGGGGTGCCGCCAACAGGACGGCAATCATTATCATCTGCCGCAGGGATGTGCAACTCTTGATTGTGTTGAAGCGAAAGGCGTGGCATTCTGCTCCGAATGCAATGAATTCCCTTGCGTTTTGCTGGCACCTATTGCTGACCAAGCCGCCCGTTTCCCTCACAACATGAAGTTGTACAATCTCTCTCGTATCAGAAAGATCGGGCTTGATCGCTGGATTGAAAAAGAGGCCGCCCCGATACGAAAGAAATACTTTACGGCAAACTTCGTTGTAGGCAAGGGTCAAGCGGATTAGGATATAGCAACACGGGATAAGCCTTATAACAAAGCGCTTACAACCGACGCGAAAAAGCTGCGCGGCTGAAGCGCAGCGTTCTCCATGGATTGATGAGTGATCCTTATATTTACAATGAGTACAACAGCTATACGGACTACACCTTCACCCTGGATATTAAGCGAAGGATTATCAGGGAAATCCAGGAAAAGTAACTGAAGCTTTCTCAACCGGGTTATAGCAATCCCAGTTCAAGCATTGCCTCTTCGCTCATCATGCTCTTATCCCATGGGGGGTCAAATACCAGCTTTACCTTCACTTCCTTTACGCCATCGATACCCTTTATGCCCTGGTGAACTTCTGCGATAAGATCATCCGCCATGGGACAGTTTGGAGCAGTCAGGGTCATCGTGATGGTGACCGCATTGTTATCATTCACATCCACTTCATAGATCAGACCCAGGTCATATATATTGACCGGGATCTCCGGATCAAAAATGTTTTTTAAAACCCGGACGATCTCAGCTTCCAGCTGTAATAGGTTATCCACGTCCATAAAAATTTAAAGGGTACATACTACCTGAAAACTGCTGCTTTCAGACTGTCTATAAACTCCTTCGTTAATGAGTATCCGGAAAAAAATACCACTCCATCTGCACCCACTTTTCTTGATATTTCAACTTCCTTTGCTACTCCTTCCCTGGTGTTCGTATTATGGGAAGAATGACAGGCTATTCCCGGATAGACCAGGCACTTTCCATTCGCCGTTTTCACTGCTGTTTCCACATATTGCCTGAACAGATCCAAATCGTTTGTATACAGCATTGGACATATAAAATCAATTATTCCTTCATTTGCCCATTGCTCCCAGTTCTGCCCTATCAATATTGTGGCAGTTCCATGATCAGGAAAGACATCTGCTCCAAGCACTACCTCTTTGCCCGACTGTTCAATGGTTTGTTTGATATCCCTGACAAGGGTTGTTACCTGTTTTGCGTTCCATCTGATCCACTCGCACCAGATCATGCTTCCGCAATCATGAGCTACTTCAACCGGAGAATA
Organism: uncultured Rikenellaceae bacterium; assembly: GCA_964640125.1. Taxonomy (GTDB): domain Bacteria; phylum Bacteroidota; class Bacteroidia; order Bacteroidales; family VadinHA17. The sequence continues at coordinate 34,490 of CAZXGG010000036.1, read as the reverse complement.
ACCAAACTCCTCCTTAAAAGCCTCACAGGTAGTGTTGTCATAGCTGAATCGCTGGTTTACAGGAAACCGGATATAATCGAGATGGATGCCGTCAATATCGTATTCCAGGGCTTCTTTCACCATGTTCACATAATATTCCCTTACACCAGGATCCGCAATGTTCAGGTGCGGGTACATTTCTCCCTGCATACCCGTGATCAGCCATTCAGGATGTTCCTTCACTTCTCCAGTAAGGGAAACCCGGTGACCGGGACAAAAAATGGGATGTACCTTTATTGCTCTGCTGTGGGCTTCTTCAATTAGAACTTCCAGAAAATCCCACGTTTTCTGATGCTGTGATATCAGGCTGCTAAAGCAAAAAAGGTTATTTATCCCGATTTCGGCATACTGATCAAGCAAATCTCTCATGCGGATTAGAGCCTGGTCCTTTTCGGAGTCAAACATACCGGAATGTATCCAAACGGCTCTCATTTCTTCCTTGCCAGCTTCCTGTGGATAGAGGATGGTTGGGAAGAAGAAAATAACATGGAATAGAATAGCGATTATTCTTTTCATAAGGGATTTGATTTTCTGATGTATATTCTGGTTGTTATGGCTTCGTAACCCAGCCCGCCGGTTCACCAGCCTGTGGCCGGATGTCAGGCGAGAAACAATCAACGATATTTTACTTCTTCTCCCTGACATCAAAAGCAAGAGCATACAGCTTCATCTGCTTTACCATAGCCAGCAGTCCGTTCGACCGGGTGGGTGAAAGGTTTTCCTTTAATCCGATGCGATCGATAAAGTAGAGTTCCTGGTTGATGATCTCTGTGGGTTTGCGACCGGAAAGGACACGGATCAACAGGGCGACAATGCCTTTGGTAATGATGGCATCGCTATCAGCCAGGAAGATGATCTTTCCCTCTTTCAGTTCAGCATGCAACCAGACCTTCGACTGGCATCCGCTGATCAGGTACTTATTGGTTTTATATTCTTCAGGAAAAACTGGCAGGTTTTTACTCAGCTCGATTAAATGGTTATACTTATCCATCCAGTCATCAAACAGGCCGAACTCTTCAATGATCTCATCCTGTATCTGGTTTATATCCATGATCAATCGTTTTCAAATTCATCCATCCGCTTATCCCAACATCTCTTTCACCCGTTGTAATCCGTCGATCAGCCGGTCTATCTCCCCTTTTGTATTATAGAATGCAAGTGAGGCGCGCAGTGTTCCATCTATTCCATACCGGTCCATTACCGGTTGTGCGCAATGTGTACCAGTCCTGACCGCAATGCCCAGCTTATCAAGGATCATTCCCGCATCATACTGGTGAATACCCTGGATCAGAAAAGACAATATGCTGATCTTCTTCCTTGCATTACCGATGATCCGTATATCACCCGATTCTTCAAGCCTGGAAGTGGCATACCCGAGCAGTTCTTCCTCGTATTCAGTGATTGGATCAAGACCGATTTGCTCCAGGTATTTCAGCGCTTCAGCCATTGCAATCGCTCCAATGTAGTTTGTTGTTCCCGCTTCAAATTTAAAGGGTAGCTGGTTATAGGTTGTTTTTTCGAAAGTTACCTGGTCGACCATATCTCCGCCTCCCTGGTAGGGTGGAATTTCCTCCAGCCATTTTTCTTTCCCATACAGCACACCGATTCCATTGGGTCCGTAAATTTTATGTCCTGAAAAAACATAAAAGTCACAGTTCAGATCAGAAACATCCACATTCCCATGCTGAACAGCCTGAGCACCATCGATCAGGACGGGCACATCTGCTGCATGCGCCGTTTCAATGATCTCTTTCACGGGATTTACGGTTCCCAGGACATTGGATACGTGGGTTATGGCAAGAATCCTTGTTCTTGAAGTAATCAGCTTTTCCAGGGCACCAGGAATAAGTTCACCTTGATCGTCAATGGGAATGACCTTCAGGTGTGCCCCTTTCCGTTCACACAGCATTTGCCAGGGGACAATATTAGCATGATGCTCCATCCCGGAGATGATCACCTCATCTCCTTCCCGGACATATTTTTCCCCGAATGAGAAAGCGATGGCATTGATGGAACCGGTTGTTCCACTGGTAAAAACGATTTCATGGCTGTTTTCAGCACCGATGAAATTCTGGACAATACCTCTGGCTTCCTCGTACTCTCCTGTGATCTGCTGGCTCAACCAGTGAACACCGCGGTGTATGCTGCTGTTGTGCTGAGCATAGAGTTGTTTTATCCGCTCAATGACAACGTTCGGTTTCTGGGTAGTTGCCCCATTGTCCAGGTATACCAGTGGCTGGTTGTTCACTCTCTGCTGAAGGAGAGGAAAATCGTTTCTGATCTTTTCAACATCTAACCTCACGCCGGAATGTTTTTTTAATCGTGTTATTTCCAGGTACCTTTTTTATCCACAATGCATCGCACAGTTCTCACACCGTGATAATTCTCCCCGGAGCCTCTTATCCACCAGGTGGTCGATCCGGTTACGCAGGGGTTCAACCTCGATACGGGATATGATCTCGTGTGCAAATGCAAACATAAGCATTAACCGTGCTTCCCGCTCTTCAATACCCCTGGTCCTGAGATAAAACAGGGCATCTTCATCCAGTTGACCCACGGTTGCTCCATGGCTGCATTTGACATCATCGGCATAAATCTCGAGCTGGGGCTTTGTGTTCATTGCCGCATCATCCGTAAGCAGGATGTTGTTATTTGCCTGAAATGCCTTTGTTTTTTGCGCATCCGTTTGTACAAGAATTCTTCCATTAAAGGCACCGGTGGCAAAATCATCCAGCACACCCTTATAAATCTGATTGCTCAGGCAATTGGGTTTTGCATGATCGATGAAGGTGTAATTATCAACATGCTGTTGCTTATCAACGAGATAGAGTCCTGACGCATTGGTTTCACAACCCTCTCCATTCAGCACGATATTTACATTATTGCGTACCATTCCACCATGGAGGGTGATAATGTTGGTGTTGAGCGTGCTGTCCTGTTCCTGGTTTGCATAAAGGCTTGAAACATTGGTTGCCAGATTATGCTCATTCTGGACTTTGATATAATCCATCCGGGCATTCTTATCTACCTGGATCTCTGTAACAGAGTTTGTAAAGAACCGATGATCAGAGAGTGCATGGTCACATATGATCACCCGTGCATCTGCATTCTTTCCGATGACGAACAGGTTCCGGTGCTGCACTCTTGTATTTTCATTGGAGAATAGCAGGTTCACGACCTGTATTGGCTTTTTTATGGCAACACCTTCCGGGACATGGATAAATATCCCGTCACTGGCGACAGCGGTGTTCAGGGCGACCAGCCCCTCCTGATCCATGTTTGCATACCTCGCATAATGCTTCTTCACCAGCTCTGGATATTCCTTCATGGCTGCTTGCAGACTGCCAACAACAGCACCCGAAGGCAATTGAGTCATCCGGTTCTCACGGTTAAAAAAGAATCCATTTAACAGCAAAATCACATGGGTGTCGAGGGTTGGAATATCGCAATGAAAAATGTGGTTTGCATCAAAATCAAACCGTTTCACCGAGAGGTAATCCTGGAATTGATGTTTATACAGATTATTAAAAGTCAGGTATTTATATTTTTCATTTGATCTGCCCGGGAGTCCGAGTTTTTCGAACTGCTTTATTGCCCTGTCCCTGACCGAATTGATAAAATCGGGACATCCCCCTGTCAGAAGATCCCTGTTCTGATGATACAGTTCAACCATTTCCCTGTTCCAATCCACTACCTGTACAATCTCATCCATGGTCACTTGTGATTTTTATCCTGAAGGATCCCATTCATTGCAAGCTCCTCCTTGATCCAGTCATATCCTTTTTCCTCGAGTTCCTGTGCCAGTTCCTTTCCATCGGACTTTACGATCTTACCATCGTACATAACATGCACATAATCGGGTATAATATAATCGAGCAGTCGCTGGTAATGGGTGATCACTACCGTAGCATTCTCGCTGGTTTTCAACTTATTTATTCCCTTAGCCACGATCCGCAGGGCATCAATATCCAGACCCGAATCCGTTTCATCCAGAATGGCCAGTTTCGGTTCCAGCATGGCCATCTGGAAGATCTCATTTTTCTTCTTTTCTCCACCCGAGAACCCCTCATTTACCGAGCGGTTTGTCAGTCTTGAGTCAATCTCAACCAGCGCTTTCTTCTCTCTCATGACCTTCAGGAAATCGGATGCAGACAATGGATCAAGGCCAAGGTATTTCCGTTTTTCATTTAGGGCTGCCTTGAGAAAATTCACCATACTGACACCCGGGATCTCAACCGGGTATTGAAATCCCAGAAAGATCCCCATTTTGGCCCGGTCTTCCGGGGAAATGGTAAAGAGGTCCCTGTCCATGAACGTTATACTGCCTTCTATCACATCTGCCAGCTCACGACCGGCAAGCAACATGGCAAGCGTACTTTTTCCGGAACCATTCGGTCCCATGATAGCGTGAACCTCTCCTGCATGTACCTCAAGATCGATTCCCTTCAGAATCTCTTTCCCACCAATTTCGGCTCTGAGGTTTTTAATACTTAGCATATCGATATAAATTAAATAATATTCACTGTTTAACCGGATGAGCCAATGCAATAAAACAGCAACAGGCTCTATTCTTATCCTTATCCAACACTACCCTCCAGGCTGATCTGCAAAAGCTTCTGTGCTTCCACAGCAAATTCCATGGGTAGTTTATTGATCACTTCCCTGGCATATCCGTTGACAATTAATCCGATAGCATCTTCCGTTGAGATTCCACGCTGGTTACAATAGAAGATCTGGTCTTCACCTATCTTGGAAGTGGTTGCTTCATGCTCAACAATAGCCGTTTTGTTATCCACTTCGATGTAAGGGAATGTGTGTGCACCGCAACGATCTCCAAGCAACAACGAGTCGCACTGTGAAAAATTTCGTGCATTCCCGGCTTTTTTCAACACCTTGACCAGTCCGCGGTAGCTGTTATTGCTTTTCCCGGCGGATATACCCTTCGAAACGATCGTGCTTTTTGTGTTCTTCCCAACATGGATCATCTTGGTACCGGTATCCGCCTGCTGGTGATTATTGGTAACCGCTACGGAATAAAATTCAGCCGTAGAATAGTTCCCCCGTAAAATACAACTCGGGTATTTCCAGGTAATGGCAGAACCGGTCTCAACCTGAGTCCATGAAATCTTTGAATGGTCCCCCTTGCATATGCCTCTCTTGGTAACAAAATTGTAAATGCCACCTATCCCATCCTTATTCCCGGGATACCAGTTCTGCACTGTTGAATATTTCACCTCTGCATTTTGCATGGCAACAATTTCAACAATGGCTGCATGAAGCTGGTTCTCATCCCGCATGGGAGCCGTACACCCCTCAAGGTAGCTAACATAACTATCCTCTTCAGCCACAATCAACGTCCGTTCAAACTGTCCTGTGCTCGCCGCATTGATCCTGAAATAGGTTGATAATTCCATGGGGCATTTCACCCCTTTGGGGATAAAACAGAATGAACCGTCACTGAATACAGCAGAGTTCAATGCAGCAAAAAAGTTATCACTGTAAGGAACCACCGTTCCCATATATTTCTTAACCAGGTCGGGATGCTCCCGGACTGCTTCACTGAATGAACAAAAGATGATTCCCAATTCAGCCAGGGTCTCCTGGAATGTCGTTTTCACGGATATACTGTCCATTACCGCATCGACGGCAACACCGGTAAGATGCTTTTGCTCATCCAGGGGTATACCAAGCTTGTCAAACGTCGCCTTTAACTCAGGATCAATATCATCCAGATTTTCGGGTCTGACTTTCTGCTTCGGGGCTGCATAATAAATGATGTCCTGATAATTGATCTTGGGAATAGTAAGATGAGCCCATTGAGGCATCTTCATGGTTAACCAGTGCCGGTAAGCTTTCAAACGAAATTCCAACATGAATTCGGGCTCCCCCTTTTTTTCAGAAATCTTGCAAATTACATCCTCATTCAAACCTTTTGGAAACGAATCAATATCAATATCAGTATAGAACCCGTATTTATAATCACTCTGTGTGACTTCATTCAATAGTTTGTCCTGTTCACTACTCATCCTCTACCCTCATTTTTGTCCCGTAAAATGCGGGATTTATCTGTTATATAGAATTATTCTAAATAGGGCAAATATACTAAAACTAATTAAATTAATCCCAAACTTTGTCTGAAAATATGGTTTCCTGCACCAAATGAAATCAGACCATGACAAAGAAAAAACAGACTCCCTCATCCATTGCCGATTTAGGAGAATTCGGATTGATCGAACACCTGACAAAAGATATCACGATAAGGAATAAGAGCACGTTGAAAGGTGTTGGTGATGATGCTGCCGTGGTAGAGGCAGGGGGGAAAACATTGGTTATTACCACCGATCTGCTTCTTGAGGGGATCCATTTCAATCTCATTTATTCCCCCTTAAAGCACCTGGGATACAAAGCAGTAGTGGTGAACCTTTCGGATGTTTACGCCATGAATGCCTGTCCAAAACAAATCATTGTATCCATCGGTATTTCCGGCAAATTTTCACTTGAAAGCATGGAATCCCTCTACGAGGGGATCAAACTTGCCTGCGAGAGGTATTCGGTAGACCTTGTAGGAGGAGACACCTCTTCTTCCGTAACCGGACTGACCATCAGCATTACAGCCCTGGGAGAGGTTGACAAAAAGCGGATCACCTATCGTCATGGAGCCCGGGTTAGTGATCTGATCTGCGTTACTGGAAATCTCGGTGCCGCCTATCTGGGATTACAATTGCTTGAGAGGGAAAAGAGACTGTTTGAAGAAGATCCCGCATTCAAGCCTGATCTTACTGGATATGAATACGTTCTGGAACGTCAATTGAAACCCGAAGCCAGGAGAGGTATCATTGAATGGTTTCAGGCAAATGATCTTACCCCGACCTCCATGATTGATATCTCCGATGGTCTCTCCTCGGACATGCTGCACATCTGTCAACAATCAGGGGTCGGTTGCAGGATTTATCAGGATAAAATACCGGTCGATTCATCTACAGCAACTCTTGGTAATGAGTTCCTGATCGATCCCATGATTGCAATTATGAATGGCGGAGAGGACTATGAATTGCTTTTCACATTTCCACTCGATCATCACGACAGGGTAACGGATAATCCGGATATACGTATCATCGGGCACATTACAGATGCAAAAGAGGGAACGTATCTGGTTACCCGGGATGGAAATGTGGTCGAACTGACCGCACAGGGATGGAATTCCCTCCGCCAGGGATAGATCCCTGACCTATTCTGCTGACGTATTACTTTTTTTCGAATACCCGGGAATAATTCCACGGCTTGAATTCCTGACAAAGGAGACGATGGTATCTCTCTCTTCCGATTGCGGGAACTCGTTTTCTATGGTTTCCAGCGCCCGTGTAGTATTCATTTGGCTCAGGTAAAGAAACCGGTAGATATCCTGTATCTCCGCAATCTTTTCGTAGGAGAAATTTCTCCTTCTCAGTCCAACGGTATTGACCCCGGCAAAAGAGACGGGATCTCTGGCTGCTTTCACGTAAGGTGGGACATCTTTTCTTACCATCACTCCTCCTCCTATAAAAGCATGGGCACCAATGTGCACGAATTGATGGATAAGGCTTCCTCCACCGACTATTGCCCACTCGTGAATAACCACTTCACCGGCAAGCTGGACACTGTTCACCACGATGCAATGATCTTCGATAACACAATCGTGTGCTACATGAGAATAGGCCATTAGGATGCAGTTATTTCCAACAACCGTTTTCCCTTTAGCCACAGTTCCCCTGTTCACCGTAGCACATTCTCTGATGGTGGTATTATTCCCAATAATTGCAATGCTTTCTTCCCCTTTGTATTTAACATCCTGGGGAATAGCAGCGATAACGGCTCCCGGAAACAGTTTGCAATTTTCCCCGATCCTGGCACCATCCATGATGGTAACATGGGGGCCGATCCATGTATTATCACCGATTACAACATCACCATAGATGGTGGTATAGGGTTCAACGACTACCTGTTTACCTAATTCTGCATGGGGATCTATAGTGCAAAGTTTGTGATGCATTATTCCTTATTTTTCACAATTATGGCCGTTAATTCTCCTTCCATGACCATTGTATTCCCAACGAAAGCCTGTCCAAACATGCTGACGATTCCTCTTCGGATGGAATCGGTCAGTTCCATTTTGAAAACCAGGATGTCTCCGGGAATCACCTTGTGTTTAAACTTCACCTTATCGATCTTTATAAAATAGGTGGAATATTTTTCCGGGTCGGGAAGACTGCGTAATGCGAGCATTCCGCCAACCTGGGCCATTGCTTCTATTTGCAGTACACCGGGCATAACCGGCTCTTCGGGAAAATGTCCCTGGAAAAAATGTTCATTATAGGTAAGGTTCTTGATTCCGACAACGGAGTGATCGTCCAGGTGGATGATCTTATCCACGAGAAGGAAAGGGTACCGGTGTGAAAGGGTATTCCTGATCTGTTGGATATCCATCACCGGTGGTACATTCGGATCATAGACGGGGATTGATTTTTTTGATTCAATCTTTTTGATCTCCTGCCTGATTCTTTTTGCCAACTGGGTATTGGCGAAATGGCCGGGCCGGGTGGCAACAATTTTGCCCATAATGGGTTGTCCTATCAACGCCATATCTCCAACCAGGTCGAGCAGTTTGTGACGTGCCGGTTCATTCGGATAATGCAATTCAACATTATTCAGTATTCCTTCGGAATTGGCATCGAAATGGGGTTTATTGAAAAGATCAGCGATCCGGTTCAACTCTTTTTGGCTTACTTTACGATCAAGGATGACAATGGCATTATCAAGGTCTCCTCCTTTGATCAGGTTTTGCTTTGCCAGCATTTCCAATTCATGAAAAAAGCAGAAGGTCCTGCACATGGAGATCTCCTTCTCAAAATCGGTTAGATGATCCAGAATGGCATACTGGTTCCCGAGGATGGGCGAATTGTAATCGATCAACACATTAAAGCTCAGGTGATCATCGGGATAGATGATCACATCAATCCCATGTTCTTCATCGGAGAAGGTGATTTTTTCGTGAACGACAAAGTAGTTTCTTTTGGCGTTTTGTTCAACAATCCCCGACTCATTTATCGCATCTACAAATTTCTTCGCACTCCCACCCATAATGGGTGCTTCCGGGCCATTGATCTCAATCAGGGCATTATCGACCTGAGATCCGAAGAAAGCAGCCAATACATGCTCAATGGTAGAAACTCTTACACCTCTTTCTTCAAGGGTGGTTCCCCTTGATGTATCGATGACATGTTCAGCAAGAGCATGAATGACTGGCCGTTCAGGCAGATCAACCCTGCAAAATTTATATCCATGGTTTTCGGGAGCGGGTTTAAAGGTAACTGCCACATCCAATCCGGTATGAAGTCCCTTACCCGATAACGTTATGGGTTTACTGATGGTTCTCTGCTTTTCTGCCATGGTTTATTCAAAAATTTCGCGCAAGATACAAAAAAACAATATATCTGGTTCATTCCAGCCTGAAGGCAGTTAGGCAAAAGATCCAAATGAATTGATCAATGAAACCGGTTTCTACCTCTTTTTTAACGCGTTCAGCTCTTTTTCCAGTTCATCAATCTTCGCTTTCAGGTCAGGAAGTCTGCGAAAAACAATGGAAGATCGTTGAAATTGCCGCAGTTCCTGTGCGGGAGTTCCCTGAATGATCTTTCCCGGTTCCTCGATACTGGAGGGGACACCCGCTTGAGCTCCGATTTTCACTCCATCGGCGATGGTAAGGTGTCCTGCTAATCCAACCTGACCACCGAACATACAATTCTTGCCCACCCTGGCAGAACCGGAGATTCCTGTTTGAGCTGCAATAACCGTATTTTCACCAATCTCAACATTATGAGCCACCTGGATCAGGTTGTCTAATTTTACACCCATTCTTATGATGGTTGAACCGATCGTTGCCCTGTCAATGGTAGTATTAGCACCAATCTCCACCCAGTCTTCAATCACCACATTACCAATCTGAGGTACTTTCTTATAACCCTGGTCAGTCCGTGGGGCAAATCCAAAACCATCCGATCCGATAACGGTGCCGGAATGGATCACACAATCCTTCCCGATTTTACTGTTTTCATATACCGTAACACCGGGATAAATGATCGAATGATCTCCAATTTCAACATGATCCCCTATATAGACCTGGGGGTATATTTTCACATGGTCACCAATTATGGCATGTTCACCGATATAGGTGTAAGCACCCAGATAAATCTCCTTCCCCGTTTTTGCACTCTTCTCCACAATGGCTGTCTTATCTATCCCGGTTTTTACCGGTTTTGCCTGATCTTGAAGTTCCAGCAACGATGCAAAAGCCTGGTATGCATCATCCACTTTAATCAACGTACATCCAACGTCACTTTCCGGCTCAAAATCCCTGTTTACGAGAACAATGGACGCCTCTGTTGTGTAGATGTATTTCATGTACTTTGGATTAGCAAGGAACGAGATGGTTCCTTTTTTTCCTTCCTCAATTTTCGATACCGTGGTTACCGTTACATCCGGATTACCAACGATCTCCCCATGAAGAAATTCTGCGATGGTTTTTGCGGTAAATTCCATGTTTTTACAATTTATTAATCAAACGAGTGGATAACGTTCTGTTTTTTGATCTATTGTACGTGTATGTTTTTCGGATAACATAAAAAATATTTCCGGACCGTTTTTGCAAGGACAGATATATTCAACACATCCGAAGCCTGTGCAATATCCGTCAGTTTGTTGTTCTTACCAAGGATCTTTATCTGAGGTTCATCCGGCAGATAGGCATAATTGCTAACCGAGTCCGTGAAAATGAAATAGTCCAGCACCTCCTCTTCAACCTTCATCTCCTCCCTCACCCTCTTCCTTATCCGTTCAATGAAGTCCGGCTCAAAGGGTTCATTCTGGATCTCAATCCTGAATAACTCCCTGTTAAGCATTGCTTTACAAAGGTATGAAAGGGTAAAATCCTCATGATCAGACCACACCTTTGCAGAGGTAATGATATCATTATCATCAAGTTTTGAGAAATGATCCAGCACCAGTTGCGCATCAAACGCCGGAGTGGACGAAAAAAGCTTCTCCCGTGTAACATCGTTGTAAAGGAAAAACCGGAGCGAAGGGGTGGCGAAAAGTTCCTTCTTCTCATGTGCCAGTTCTTTTGCACGTTTCAGGATCTTGACCAATAGCTGTTCAGCTGCCAGCACCGTTTTGTGCAGGTAAACCTGCCAGTACATCAATCGGCGTGCAATCAGAAAATTCTCTATTGAATAAATACCCTTTGATTCAACCACCAGTTGATCATCGACCACATTAAGCATTTTAATAATCCTGTCTGAACCAATTACTCCTTCCGTAACACCCGTAAAAAAGCTATCCCTTCTAAGATAATCCAGTCTATCCATATCAAGCTGGCTGGCAACAAGCTGATTAAGGAATTTTTGATGATAGCTGTTCTCGAATATACGAATGGCCATATCCAACCTGCCCCCCATCAGTGTATTGAAAAACTCCAGGTACAGACGGGAGAGGTCTTCGTGTGTAATGCGTTTAATAATGCTAAATTCGAGTGCATGAGAAAAAGGACCATGACCAATATCATGAAGCAGAATGGCAGCGGACACTGCTTCGGCCTCCTCGTCGGTTATGCTGATCCCCTTCGACCGGATAACCTGAATGGCAGAACCCATCAGATGAAGGCAACCCAGTGCATGCTGAAACCGGGTATGTGTTGCTCCCGGGTAAACAAAATTGGTTAAACCAAGTTGCTTTATCCTTCGCAATCGCTGAAAATAGGGATGCTCCATCAGATCAAAAAGGGTCTCGGATGGGATGTTAATGAATCCATAAACCGGATCATTAATGATCTTTTTCTTATTTGACCAGTTCACTGATTATTCATTAAGGAATTACCGGTTGAAAATACGAACAATCTGAATCTCTACCAAATAGAAAAACCACCAGCACCGGAATAGTGGCTGTTCCGTTTCGCAAATAACCCGTTACATTCCCGTTTCACCCCATACCTGCCCTGCCGTTATGACAACCAGATAAAAAACCATAAATTTTGGAGTTTCAATAATAATCATTAAGTTTGCGCTCTGAATGACGGGTTGTATAATATTTTAGGGGACATTGGTCCCCTATTTTTATAGAAATTGGATGATATCGGAAGAACAAATACGGGAACTGATTGAACAGAAATACCGGAATGGTGATCTCTTCATTGTGGATATCAGGATTGGTAAGGGAAATGAAATTACAATCCGGGTGGATAAGGATGAGGGAATAACGATTGACGAATGTGCTGATATCAGCCGGTTTATCGGGAATCACCTCAGCAGGGAATCCGGGGATTTTGACCTGGTGGTCTCTTCTCCCGGATTGGACATGCCCTTCAGGGTCCAACGGCAATATGAGAAGCACCTTAACAAAATGGTAGAGGTGGTTTTCATGGACGGGCTTAAACAGCGTGGAAAATTGATTGCCGTTTCAAAGAAGGGCATTGAACTTGAATGCATTATAAAACAAGATCGGCAAAAAAACAGCAACCCGGAAGAGACTTGCCGTTTTTTTGATTTTGATCAGATAAAAACAACTAAAGCGGTTATTGACTATTAATACTTTGAGAGGATGGAAAATTTAAATCTTATCGACACGTTTTCTGAGTTCAAGGAGTTGAAAAATATCGACCGTGCAACGATGATGAGTGTCCTGGAAGATGTTTTCAGAAATCTGCTTCAAAAAAAATATGGAACGGATGAAAATTTTGATGTCATTATTAACATCGACAAAGGTGATTTTGAAATCTGGCGCAACAGGGAGGTGGTTGATGATAATGAGATTGAGGATGAAAATCTCCAGATCAAACTTTCCGAAGCAAAACTGATTGATGATGACTATGAAGTGGGTGAAGAGGTTACGGATGAGGTGAAATTGTTTGATTTTGGCCGCCGTGCTATTCTTGCACTCCGCCAAAACCTGACCGCCAGAATCCTGGATCTCGAAAAGAGCAACGTGTACACCAAGTACAAAGACCGTATCGGAGATATTGTTACCGGAGAGGTATACCAGGTGTGGAAACGTGAAATTCTGATCCTTGATGATGAAGGGAACGAACTGATCCTTCCCAAAATGGAACAGATCCCTTCCGATTATTTCAGAAAGGGAGATACCATACGCGCGGTTGTTATATCCGTTGAACTGAAAAACAATACCCCGTTGATTCTCCTTTCCAGGACATCACCCATATTTCTGGAAAGACTCTTTGAGCTGGAGGTCCCGGAAATTTTCGACGGATTGATCACCATTAAGAAAATTGTCCGTATTCCGGGAGAAAGAGCAAAAATTGCCGTTGAATCATACGATGAACGAATCGATCCGGTTGGAGCATGTGTTGGTATGAAGGGATCAAGAATTCATGGAATTGTGCGTGAATTGAAAAATGAGAACATTGATGTGATCAATTATACTACCAATACGCAACTCTTTATTACCAGGTCCCTGAGCCCGGCTAAGATCACATCCATTAAGCTGGATGAAGAAGGAAAACGTGCCGAAGTGTATCTGAAACCCGACGAAGTGTCACTGGCTATAGGTAAGGGAGGATTAAACATCAAACTGGCAAGTCAGCTGACAGGGTATGAAATTGATGTGTATCGTGAAGCCGGCACTGAAGATGAAGAGGATGTAAACCTGGATGAATTTGCTGATGAAATCGAAGGGTGGATCCTGGATGAACTGAAAGCCATCGGTTGTGATACGGCTAAAAGTGTTCTTGACCTCTCTGTTGAAGACCTGGTGAAACGGACCGATCTTGAGGAAGAAACGATCCGCGAAGTAATTAGAATTTTTAAAACCGAATTCGAATAATTCATTGCAAAAGGCTTATTTTATAGCATATCTTATATATTTGCATTGCATCTAGGCAATTTCATTAGGTTAGGAAAAGGTTATGGTACAAGGGACAAAAGCAATACGATTGAGCAAGGCTGCGCGGGAGTTTAACGTAGGTATTACAACCATCGTCGAATTCCTGCATAAGAAGGGTTTTGATGTTGATACGAATCCCAATACCAAGTTACCTCCTGAGGCGTATGATCTTCTTGCTGTTGAATATAGTAGCGAAATCACCGTCAAGAAGGAGTCGGAAAAGCTGAGCATGCGTCATTTTATGGAGATCCAGGAACAAGTAGAAGTCCTGGAAGATGAAGCAGCTGCAGAACCAGCAGAACAGGAAGAGGAGGTGCTGATAAAAGACTCAAGCGGTGCAGCCGACATCGTGGATAAAATACCCGAAACTGAAACCGTGAAAGAGCCTGCTGAAAAACCTCCTGCAGAGGAAGCAGAAAAGAAACCAGAAGAAGAGAAAGAAAAGGAGGTTGCCGTTGAACCCTCTAAAAAAGAGGAAGAACCTGCTCCGAAGGTGGTCGGGAAAGTGGAGGTAGAAAAAGAGAAAGAAAAACCTGCAGCAAAAAAAACAAAAGAGAAAAAAGAGGTGGCAGAAGAACCACCCGTCGCTGAGGAAGAAGCCCAAAAAGAAGAAGAGGTTCCCGAAAAAGAAGAAGAAAAAAGGGTTTACAAATCCAAAATTGAAAAACTTACCGGACCAACAGTCGTTGGAAAGATCGACCTTCCAAAAAAAGAAGAGAAAGAGAAAAAGAAACTGGTTGCATCATCCAGCGATGACGACTCCAGAAAGAAAAGAAGAAAAAGGATCAGAAAAGATAAAGAACGGGTAAGTATTGAAGATGATCCTGAAAAAATCCTGGCTGAAGAGATCTCCAAGGAGACGAAAAAAACAGCCGCAAAGAAAAAGAAGAAACCACTCCGCCAGGAGGTGAATGAGGAGGATGTGCAGAAACAGATCAAGGAAACATTAGCCCGGTTAACCACCAAAGGAAAATCCAGAGGAGCAAAATACAGAAGAGAAAAAAGAGATGCCGTTAGCCTGAAACAACAGGAAGCTGTCGAGAAAAAAGAACAGGAGAAAAATATCCTGAAAGTAACTGAATTTGTTTCGGTAAATGAACTGGCTAACATGATGAATGTGTCAGCCACCGAGGTGATCTCCACCTGTATGAGCCTGGGTCTGTTCGTATCCATTAACCAGAGAATGGATGCAGAAACCATGTCACTGATCGCTGATGAATTCGGATATAAAGTGGAGTTTATCAGCATTGAAGCCCTGGAAGCCATTAACGTGGAGGAAGACAAGACGGAGGATATGTTATTCCGTCCTCCTATTGTTACGGTTATGGGACACGTCGACCATGGGAAAACATCTTTGCTCGATTACATACGAAAAACAAACGTTATCGCAGGTGAAGCGGGGGCCATCACACAGCATATTGGAGCCTATAATGTTAGCCTCGAAGACGGGAGAAGAATAACCTTCCTGGATACACCTGGCCATGAGGCATTCACCGCAATGCGTGCTCGTGGAGCACAGGTAACCGACATTGCAATCATTGTGGTGGCAGCCGACGATAACGTCATGCCTCAAACGGTGGAAGCAATCAACCATGCCCATGCTGCAGGTGTTCCCATCATCTTTGCCATCAATAAAATTGATAAACCCGGTGCAAATCCTGAAAAAATTAAGGAAGAACTGGCCAATATGAATTTCATGACTGAGGATTGGGGAGGAAAGTATCAGTCACAGGAGATATCTGCGAAGCATGGTACAAACGTTGATGAACTGCTTGAAAAAGTGCTGCTGGAAGCGGAAATGCTCGAATTAAAAGCCAACCCCAATAAATCTGCTCTGGGCACAGTCATCGAATCCTCCCTGGACAAAGGCCGCGGGTACGTGGCAACCGTCCTAGTCGAAGCAGGTACCCTGCGATTGGGTGATATACTCCTCGCCGGTAGTTATTTCGGGCACACCAAAGCCATGTACAACGAAAGAGGACATACAGTGGAAGAAGTCGGTCCGGCAACACCGGTTCTCGTCCTCGGTTTAAACGGCGCTCCCCAGGCAGGCGATAAATTTAATGTCCTGGATAGTGACCGGGAAGCCAAAGAAATAGCGAACAAACGGGAACAGCTTCAGAGAGAACAGGGAATCCGGACACAAAAACACATCACACTGGAGGAGATCGGCAGGCGGATCGCCATCGGCAACTTCCAGGAGTTAAACATCATCATTAAGGGTGATGTGGATGGCTCGGTGGAAGCGCTGGCTGACTCCCTCATTAAACTCTCAACCGAAGAGATCCAGGTCAATGTCAAACACAAAGCGGTTGGACAGATCTCCGAATCGGATGTGCTTCTGGCTGTCGCTTCCAATGCAATCATTATCGGATTCCAGGTCCGTCCTTCACTGGGCGCCCGCAAACTGGCTGAAAAAGAGGAGATCGATATTCGCTTATACTCCATCATCTATGATGCCATTGAGGAACTCAAAGCAGCCATGGAGGGAATGTTGTCCCCTGAAGTGAAAGAAGAAATCGTAGCAACACTTGAAGTCCGAGACACCTTTAAGATCACCAAAGTTGGAACCATCGCCGGATGCATCGTCAAAGAAGGGAAAATGCAGCGAAATACTCAGATTCGTGTTATCCGCGAAGGAATTGTGGTGTACACCGGTGAACTGGGTTCACTCAAACGATTTAAGGAAGACGTAAAAGAGGTGTCCAGCGGTTATGAATGTGGCCTGAATGTGGCTAACTTCAACGATATTAAAGTGGGTGACATCATCGAAGGATACCAGGAAGTGGAAGTGAAAAAAACCCTCTGACCGGCTCCAGCCTTACCACCCGGACTGACCCGGAGGTAGCACACCCCCTTACCGATTTCATGAAGATAATAGGTGCCCGCAACAGTAGTTATGGAATCAACCGGTATAACACTGTACCGACTGAAAAATTCCCGGTTAATCCCCCGTTCAAGGAGCTGCTCCCGGGTAATGATGCGGGGCCGGTCAATGCAATCGGTGAACACCCTCCTCCCCGATTTCAGGTATCCCTCTATCCTTTCATGCAGCACGGAAAGCGGCTGACCCCGTGAAACCATGTGCTCCGGAGCTTTCTGAATATTCGGTAATACCTCTGTTCCGGTTGAATAATAAACCTTGCTGATGATGTGCTGGTCTGACATGAGGATAAAAAGATCCGATGGATGAGTTTCTACCCACTGCATGATCTCCTGATGAGGCGTGTGATCGGCTTTCCAAACCGGCACTATACCATAACCCATGTTCCAAATAAAAAGGGCAGCCCCGGCAAGGTAGAGGGATCGCTTTCTTATATCATACAACCCACCAATGATCAGGAAACTCAATACCGGGACCATTACCATGAACTCGGCATTTCCTACAGCATAGAATACAAAAATCAACTGCAGGATAAAAATGTAAACGTGCGTTTTGATAAATATTCCGGTTTCACTCCGAATGCGCTGAGTAATTAACCGTTTTTGAATCAGAGCTGCGACCAGCAGTGCGGATGCAATAACCCCCGGAATAATATACAGCAGACTTTTCCTGATCAGGGAAAACATCAGTCCATGTACCTGGATGTAGGAACGAACAAAGTTTATTCCTGTAAGGTAAAGATTCGACCAGTCAAAGGTCATATCCACTCCCCCGGCATAAAAATCCCTGAAAATGAAATGTGCCAGGTTGCCACTTATAGCGGCACTGTTGCGCAAAACAATGTAAACAATACCATAAACAATAGGGATCAGGAGTACTGGTAACCCGTATAAGATAATTGCCCTCCACCTCCTGCTGTAAACAATAACTCCGATATAAAGTCCCAGCCACCAGAACAGGTGTATCTGATGGTACAGTATAGCCAGGCTCCCTAACGTACCGGCCAGGAATAGATACCGCAACTTACCTATATTCAGGTAACGGATGAAATATGAACTGGCAAATAACGATAGTGCCAGTGGGAAAAGATAGGTTTCATTTTCAGTGGCAAACCGCCATAAGGCAAAACTACTACCGGTAAGGATCAGTAAACCCGCTATCTCTAAAGTATCCTTGCCCATCTGCCTGAAAATACGGCTGACCGCAATCAGGCACACCGCAGCAACCAGGGCATTCACCATTTTCAGGAAAGCAAGAACATCCGGGAATATTCCGATAGACTCAACCGCTTTCAGACACAAGTAGCCTGTAAAATTATAGAATAGATGATGGGGATGGAACAACTCTCCTGAATGCCTGATCGAGGCAGCATAGTAATAAGCATCAATAGAAGAGTTATGAGAAGGAAATAACAGGTAAACCAGCAGGAAAAAAAGGATTATGAAAAAAGGAAGTCTCTTTTTCATTGTTGTGTTAATCAATCTTTTCAAACAATCCATATAATCTCTGATTTCCAGTATGAACCGTAATCTCAAAATCATCGATATAACAATCAGCCCGGTCCCGGTTCCAGAGATACGTCTTGAAAACCAGGTTTTTCTGCTGAAGGATCTCTCCTGGTAATCGTATGGAAAGATACGCTTTTCCCCATTGTTCACTCCCGTGCAAAAAATCACGAGCCGCATTTCCCCGCCATATTAATTCGTCCCCATCCGATTCGACCGATCCGACTAAAATCGGATTTGATCCCGGATCCGTCAGGAACAGAGAGAGGGTAACCGTTATATAGTCATTCCTGTCCAGATCCAACTTGTTCAGATACAACAGGTAAGGTGGACCATATTGGGTCATGCTATTGACCAGGTAACACCGTTTCCCCGTTGCAGAAAGAGTATCTGTAATATAATCCGGATGATAGTCGAACAAAGCTTCGCCTGATTCGAACCCCGTCCGGGCGTTCCATTTTGCATTGCTGAAATGCCCGGTTTTATCAGACCTTGAAAAGAGGTGAAATTCCGTCAGGAAGGATTTCTTCCACTCCAGATGATACGGGAAGTACTCTTTTACCAGTTCTTCATATTCCATGGCTGTCGGAGCTGTCCAGGCGTAAATGAGGTAGTCTGTCTCCAGCAGGGAAAGGTACTCCCTGAAATCCGGGAAGGTTGTTGAGTCATCAATATACTGTATTTCCTGAGGCAGATCAGCCAGCATGGACGACAGGGTAAAGTCAATGGACCTCCGGTCAGCATGAAACACGACCGATACCCGATCACTTCCATATTTTTCATCATGCGCTACCGTTTCCTCTATAATTTTACCCGGCCCCGATTCGTAAAACACCTCATAATGGTGTCTGTTCAGAAACAACGTGAGGGCACCGGTGACAAGTATCAATGACACAGGGAGAATTCTCCAGGATGTTCTGATCTCCGGATAGAAGGAAAAAAGGACAATCAGCAGAAACGGAAAAGCAAAGATGAGCACAGAGTATTGCAATACCGCACTGACAAGGAGGGAATAGACAAATCCTGCAGCCAGAAGAATGAAAAACCAGACTACTGCAATCAGCCTGAAGGGAGGTTTCCCGGATTTCTCTTTGGAACGCAATAAAAAACCGGCTAATCCGATGGAACCGATCACCATCATCAGTAGGGGCGAAAAATGAAAAACATACGCAAGGTAGTCGGTTATGAAAAAAATATCCGGTTTCGCCAGCCAATCTTCAACCCCTTTCATTTTCATCTGATGAAGCAAAACAGGCAGGTGTGGCAGGTAGGCAAGGAGTATCAAGAGGCCTCCCATAAGATAATATCCCACCCTCTTCTTTTCGATCAGGAACAATCCTGTCAGCCATACAATGCTGGCAAACAGCATGCTAAAATAATGATTATAGGCACAACAGATTGCGGCCAACACCATGCCGGCAAGATTCTTCAGTTCATTTTTCTCCGGGTTTAATACAAATTGTGTCCAGCACCATACCATCCAGAGAGAGAAGAACATGCCGCTCATATAGGGACGGGCAATCTGGGAGTAATAGACCATATACTGCAGAACCGCAAGCATGGATGCGGCTAACAGGGCAACCGTGTCATTGAACCAGGTCCTGGCAATCCTGTAAGCAAAGAAGAGTGATAGCAAGCCAAACAACAGGAAAGGAATTTTCAGCAATACCCTGTTATCACCAAAAATCCGGATAATGGCGAACAGCAGCACCTGGATCCCTGCAGGATGCCCGTCCGGCTTGACTCCATAGTTTATCAGATCACTGAAACTGGTGTAGTCTGTTCTGAAAATGGCACTGAATTCATCCTGTGTAAACGGGATATCAGAGATCCTGTAAAAGCGAAGAAAAACGGCAACAGCCAGGATGAGGAGAAAGAGCAAATGACTGATCTCCGGCATCCACCTTCTGTCGTTCATGCTGAAAGGGAACCAACCCATGGAGTAACGCGTTGCTGGACCGAAAAAGTACGGTTACATTTTTAAACTTGTTACTTATCCTCTGTTTCGCAGCCAGAATGCATCAGAAAAAAATCACCGGGAGATAGTAGCTCAGTTTTGCCTTCCTCCCCCGGTGAGTATATCAACGATATTGTGCAGTCTTCCCTGGAATGTGATATTACCCGGAAATTAATTCTGTGTACTGGTCCGCGGTCAGCAAATCCTCCAGTTCAGCAGGATCATCGATCGATATTTTGATCATCCAACCCTCCCCATACGGGTCCTTGTTAACGATTTCCGGACTATCCTCCAGTTTAGCATTCACTTCCAGTACCGTACCTGAAACGGGCATGAACATATCGGAGACGGTTTTCACCGCTTCAATCGTTCCAAAGACCTCCTCTTTGTTAAGCTGTTCACCTTGGGTTTCAATCTCAACGAAAACCACATCGCTCAGTTCCCCCTGAGCAAAATCTGTAATCCCGATAAAGGCTTCATCCCCCTCAACACGGATCCACTCATGATCTTTGGTATACTTCAAATTTTCTGGAACATTCATGATGATACGATTTATTATTGGTCAATATGATGCTTTCAAAATTAACCATTTTTTAGAAAAACTGTTGGCGTCAAGGTGAAATTAATCGGGTAATGCTCATTTTTATCCATTTGCAAACCTGAATTACCTGTAGTGTAATCCCATGAATTCAATCCCCGCTATACACTACCCATCACTGGGACAGGGTAAAACGGATACTGAAACCGAAGTTTGTATTTGCTGTTGGGAAGGTCAGGGCTACGAACGGATCGTTCACGACCCGGTCGAAAAACAACCTCAGGTTAAAGCGGTCGCTCAATACATAATCGGCAGTGACTTTTATGGTCAGGATCCGCTGACCTGCGGTGGGTTGGTCAACATCTTCAACCAGTTTCCGGATGATGGTTTTGTTATCACGTATCGAAAAATCTGCCCTGAGGTTTAAATCACTTCGCAATTCCCGTTGCTGCCCCCCCGTTCTCAACGTGATCTGTACATCATTAAAACGGTATCCGGCACCCACCACATACTCCTGGCTGTTTACCTCGGTTAGCTGGTTGTTTGCCAGACTCAGGCCGAGTGTCCGGCTTTTTTTCATCTCGAACCGTGTGGTCATATCATTGATCCAGGTGAGGTCGACATTCATCAGGGGACTGAACTGCTCGTTGATACTGGCATTGATGATTTCATACCTTGGCAGGTAATTGTACTGGATATCGCGGATGTGGTTAATCCCGCCCTCCTCCTGGTAATAGAGGTTCGTGGTATAGGATCCGATATCGAAAGAGGATCGGTATGCGTGGCTTATGGTGACCGTTTTCAGGAATCGTTGTAAAAAGTCTATGTTGGTCAATCCCTCATAGATAATTCGCCAATTTGGAAGGATACTCAGGATGGAGGGAAAAGTTGCGAGCGAGATTTTATCGGGGTCACGTTTTGAGTATGCAGCAAGAAATGCAGGAATCAGCACCTCCTGTGATGCCAGTCCATAACCGTTTTTATAACCGGTGGTAATCGGCAATCCTGTCTCAGGATCTATATCCGGGTCATAGCCGGGATCCTTTTTTTGCCGCTCCTTTGCCAGCCTTTCGGAAATGGTGAATGTGTATCGTTTGAACCGTTCAAAATTTTCAGAGCGATAATTGTCTTTGGATGATATTTTCTCAAAAGCGGTGAATCCGGTGAAGTAGGTCATGCTGAAGTTCCCGGTTAGCATTCTGTTTCTTGTGCTATCCGGGAAATTCCCATTCACATCGGCAACATAGTAGGCACTCATATTCTGTGAGAACCGGCGGTTAGCGGTCAGGTCTATCCGCATTCCGCCAAAGGGTTCAATGGAACTCCGGAGGTTAAAGTTTTCGCTATGGGTCATGGTGAAGGGATTATTCACCAGCGAATCGAGCGTTAACCAATTGTTTTTAACCGCTTTATCGGCAAATCCTTCATCCTGCCATCCAAGGATGAACGCCCATCCGGGTGCCAGCACACCATTCGCCTGATCCATACCCAGGTATTTTGTTCCCGGTTTATATCCGGGTAATATTGTTCCTTTATTTTGTGAATAGGAGATGGAAATATTTTTCACCGCCATCAAAAACCGCGCAGTCGTCTCACCAATTACGATCAGCGGGCTCTCTTTTCGTTCAATCTGCCCTTTGACCTCCACGCGAACGCTCTGGTAATCCTCTGCCGCAGTAAAAACCACTTTCCGATCGTTTTCAATCACCAGGTCCCCTTCGACCTCGCTGCCATCCTGATCGATCATGGTGACTTCAATATCTTTTGTCATCAGTCGGTGATAGATGGATTTGGGTTCACCGGCCGTGAGTCTCAGGTTATCGCGCCGATAGGTAACGGTTTTATAGCGTTTCTCGCTGGGCGGCAGCCGCTGACCACCCCGGTACCTTTGATTGATCTTATTCAGAAATCCCACTTTGTTGTACAGGTTCATCATGTTCAACTGGCCGTTCAGTTGAGCCGTATTCGAATTGATGATGGTATTACCAAGGTCAATATCCAGGCTGTCGGGGAAAACAGGACCGATATCCCATTCGTAGGTTGCACTGTACCGTGCCGAAGCAGATATCCAGTTGAACAGTGGGATCTTATTAATCGGCAGCGTATACGTTGCATTAATGACGTGGTGATACCGGGTGGTTCTACCCAGATTTTTCAGGTTGGTGAGCACCGAATCTTTCCATGCCTGGTATTCATCCTTATACCGGTTTTTATCCACTCCTCCTTCCGGTTCATCGATACGGGCTGTATTGTTGGCTGAAAAATCAAATTTCAGGGCTTTGGTGATATCATATTTAAAATCATAATAGCGATTCCATTCAAAATCTTTTCTGAAGGTTGGTTCGATCTTCAGGTAAGGATTATTTATATTCCTCGTTTTCACCTCGTTATAGTGCCGGTACAGGTCCGTTCTGAATGAAACGTAGTTCGGCGCCGGATAGAAGTTTATATCTTTGATCAGCCTGAGTGAGGGTGCATTCAGGAAGTTCACGTTTTTAAAGGGCGTGATATTTTTCGGCCGTGAATTATAGACATAGTTGATCCCTCCCCGGTAATTTTTGGTCAGGTTTATTTCGGTATTAATATTCCTTGAATAATTCTCATTAAAGGCATAGTTCAGCGACCAGTTTGCCAGGTTCCACGGTCTGGCTTTTCCGCTGCCTCTTTCCACGGTAACATCGGTAAAATTGATGCTTCTCATCCGGGTATAATCCTGTGAGATCTCTTTGATCGAATCCCTTTCCGCATCACTGGAGGCGCGGTCGAGTGCCTCTTTCAAGGGGACATCCGGATCCAGCGGGTTGTATTCGGGATTGATGATTCCTTCCGAATAGCCAATATACACCGGAACCCTCATTTTCAGTTTTTCGGGGAGCAGGCGTCCCAGGTCCATGTTTGTTGAAATATCATACTGTATTACCTGCTCTTTGCTTCTCTCATTCACCTTTTTTTCAATGCTTCCCCACCCGGGCTGACTGGTCATTCCGGCTATGTCGAGGGTGCCAAAGTCAGCCAGCCGGGCCTGAAGCCTGGCATTTGCTGCCCAGCCACCTTGCTCGTTAAAATCCGTTAACCGCAATTCATTGATCCATACCTCGGCCGATTTGGGCAAGCCATCATCCAGCTGCATGCTGTGCTGTTTCAGCGGATTCCTTACACCGATCATGATTGTCCTGATGTTGCTCAGGTTTGGGTTTCCCGAAACGCTAATTTTGCTGTTACCGTCGTACTGGCTGAAAATATCCGAGATACTGATCCCGGAAGAGGGATCTCTCATGGCTTCATTTCTTGCCAGTTTTGTCTGGTGAAAAAGATCGAGGTCAATGACAAATTTATTCTCTTCGGGCCATACAATTCTCCTGTCGGAACCACTATCCTTGTCATATCGCCCCGGAGGTGTTAGTTTCAGGGGCACTTCATACTCATAAAAATTGTTTTTATAATCCGATCCCAACCGGATGAATACGGTGATTTCATCATCGAGAAGGGGTATATTGGGCAAAGCCTCACCATGTACTTCCATGCGGATTTTCCTATATTGCCTGATATCCAGGTCAACATTCTTAAAGGCTGCCCTGCCATCTCCATCCTCCAGATCACGAACCTTCAGTACAATGGATTGTTCATTCAATTGTTGCAGTTGTGGGTTTGTCGGATCTATCTCGCGCGTAAAACCGGGTGGCAAAACATAATTCACCGGCTCTTTGCTTGCATTTTCCTCAATATTCACCGAAGAGATTTCGAATGAACCATCGGAAGGTTCCGGAATCGTGATGCGCTCCCCACCCTCCAGGAAAGAGAGATTGTACTTTCTCCACTCTCCCCGTACCAGGTTTAGCTTCGCAAAACGCAGAATAACCTCCTCCGGAAAACCATGAAGGAACACCCGTAAAAACCGGATGGACTTAAAGTCCTGAATAGGCCCCACAATACGCTGGTAATCAGTCAGGGGAACCCGAAATTGATACCATTTCACCGAAGATTGCTCACCATTGGCAAACTTTACTGTTGAAGTCACAATATCGGTAATAAAATTCTGGCCGATTTGCAGGTCCTCGGGCTTCAGACTGACACGATACTGGTAGTAGCTTTCTGTTTCGCTCAGGGTATTATCACGGTTGATATCCTCAACATTCGGGAGGGTCGATCCGGTGGTGGGATAGTCTTCAGTCGACTGTTCGGAGGTGGGTGAGTTGCCCTCCAGCCCGTTATACTTTTTGTAGCGGGTGAGAATATCCAGTCCCCGGGCATCATAATCGCTCCCCCGGAAATAGTGGAAATCATCACTTGACGGATCCTCTTCCATCTGGGTGTAAACATCCGGATCAACACGGGTTTGGAGTTGTGACAGGTAGGGCTCGAAAAAGGTTTTCTCATCTTCATCCCTCAAACCATCCAGTCCAACATCCTGGTACCTCCGCGAACTGAGATCATTATCGAACGCATTCACCAGCGATTGGATGAGCGGGATCCTTCCCCAATTGGTGGTATCCACCAGCGTAATTTCCGGGGAAGTAGGGAGCCCGTTTTCGAAACTTTTCCGTGAATCTTTCAACACATCTTCCGATATGTTTCCCAGGTTGAAATAGAGATCTCCTCCCGGATGGTCCGGATCCTCCACAAAGGGATCCATTAACCAGAATTCAATAAACTGAATATTGGCGGCCTCAAAATCATTGGTTTGAACTTCCCTCATGATTCCTCCCCAGCGCGAAACAGGATCATTCAATCTTCCATTGACGCCAATACCGGAAGAATAGCTTGATGGTTCGACATCATAGTTATAGGGACCTTTCTCATCGGGATAAAAAGCGACGTTGAGCACGGCAAGGTTGGTCGGTATACCGCTGGGACTCTCTTTGTTGGGAAAGATCTCCTTTTCAAACACCTCCCGTACGAAATGACTGGATTGAAGGTCGGGATTATTCTTGATGTGGTTGGGGGTGCTTGAATTATTACGCAGGAAGAGCGGATCAATAACATACCAGGAGATTTTTGCCCGGTTAAATCCATAGGTCACATTGTTGTTGAGTTTTGCTTCAGGGAATAAGGCATCCTGCCCCTGTGGTGTACTGGATATTGACCAGGCAGCCAGTGATTTGAGATCAATGGGTGTTTCGCTTGCCTCGAAATCATCGATGTAGGATACACCCTCCTTCTGTATCGCCTTGTTGTGCCCCGGGATCAGGTGGGCAAACTCACCGGTGAATGTGATGCTGGAGGGCGTTTTGGTGTCCAGAAAAGGAAGCTTGTCAAGGATATTGGTCAAAAGCTGGGATTCGGTATGGTAGGTAGTGTTCAGACCCCAGATGGTATTCGAAATGGGCTCATCACCAATGTTCACCTTCTGTGTCAGCGGTCGTTCTGTGAGGTTCAACAG
The DNA here is from genome assembly GCA_964640125.1 of uncultured Rikenellaceae bacterium. Classification (GTDB taxonomy): domain Bacteria; phylum Bacteroidota; class Bacteroidia; order Bacteroidales; family VadinHA17. The sequence continues at coordinate 8,261 of CAZXGG010000036.1, read as the reverse complement.
GGTTGCACCGATATTAAAATCATCCGAAAAGCGGTAATCGAGATGAGTCCCAAGGAGTGTCTTGGTCTGCAGGTTAAACAGCTGATTGGATTCCAGGGAGACCCGGATGGGGGTTTGCGATTCAAGAAGACCGGTATTGATAATCTTTACACGCCCCAGGTTATAATCCACTGTATAATCAACGTTTTCCGTCAGTTTTATTCCCCCCGCTGTTACTACAACCGAGCCCTGCGGCACATTCATGGCATTGAGGGAAATTTCAGATCCCGACGAAGATGAATAGACCCCTGCAAGGATAAATTTATTCTTCTCGGCAATTTGCTGTGCCTTTACCTTGGTTGAATCATACAACTCTTCAAAGACATATTTGTCCGCTACAGCATCGTTGCCGATCCTTTGTCTCAGGTAACTACCAAACGGTTCAAGCACGGGAAAAATAACACGTCCGGTTGTCGAATTGATGGTTAGCCCTTCGATAAAATCAAACATACCATCCGGTGAAGGCTCCAGCTGGGAGTTCAGGTTGTCCATATTCAATACCTGCAAAAGGATCTTCTCCTTGATATCTCCTTCGGTAAGGTAGTTGACCGCATTACCCGTCTTATCGTCCTGGTAAAGGACATTCAACTCAAAATCACGGTTGTCGACCTGGTATGCCCCGATAGCATAGATATTTTTCATCATCAGGTCCCATGTAGGCAATTTGGGTGACAGGTTGGTCCCCTTTAGCAGTTTCACGATGAGCACTTCCGGAGCACTGACCCCATCGGATGAAAATTCCCCAACCTTAAATACCTGTCCCCCAATGGTGAATTCATAGGCAACGGCAAGGATCTCATCTGCATTCAATGCCGAATTGAGGGATATATACCCCAGCTTTCTATTGATGGTATATTCCCGTTCACTCAGTTTGCGGGCATTTTCAACTTTTTCATAATCCTGTCCGATGAGGAAATCGGGAGCCAGTGGTCCAAGTACCGAGGTGATCTGGTCAATGCTTCTCACCTGCATATAGGTGGTGATCATCTCCTGGTACATCCCGTTCAGGTCATTATCGGGATAGGGTCCCGACCCGGTTTGAGCAAACTGAGGGATGGAGTTGAAGATGTTCTCCTCCGATTCGGCAAGGTCCATCAATGCCAGGATATTCCTGGAATCCTCAAAGTTTCTCGTCTTATTGGTTACCCATACCTCAATGCGTTCAATGTTGATCCCTGAATTAACGATGGGCAGATTCTGCATCGCCCGGTCGTAATTATTGCGGAAATATTGGGAAAGGAAAAAGTGCTTATTGGCATCGTAATCATCGGCATAGATCTCATATTCACTTAATTGTGCTCCACCTTTCACATCAATAACCGATGTTTTCCCTTTCTGCTGAGAAAAGATGCTGGTGATGGTCAGTTTACCGAATTGCAGCTCGGTCTTCAGTCCGAAGAGGCTCTGGCTTCCGGTGATCAGGGAACCGGTTAACGGAAGTGTTACATCCCCCGCTTCAATCTTCTTTATGATCTCATCTTCTTTCCCGGCATACTCCAGCTTGGTTTTGTTTTCAAAATCAAAGGTGGCTTCGGTATTATAATTCACTCCCAGTTTCATCTTATCGCCGATTGTCCCGGTAACGTTCATTTGAATTTTTTCCTGAAAATCGAACGTGGTGACTTTCCTGAGTTTTTCTGACAGTGCCGGATTATCGATTTTTGAAATGTTGGCGCCAAAGATCAATTCGGCCGATCCCTGGGGTACAATGTCAATGGTATTGCTTCCAAACACCTTATCAAAGGCTTCCACTCCAATGCGCAACTGGGGTATTAGTGAAGCGCGGTAATCCACCCCGCCACCACTTGCTTTTTCCCTCCAGTATTCCCTCATCGACTTTTCAAACTCATACCTCCGGTACTCCTCCAGGCTCATCGATGTGGGCAACCGGTAATTAAAGTTCCCAACTTTTTCCGTAATGATGTATTCATTTGTTTCCGGATCGTATGTAACGGTGGTAATGATGTTTGAGGGAAGGTCAAGGAATAGCCCCGATTGCGGTTCGTTCAGATAGGGATTCCCGGAATGATCATCGAAGTTATATCGCAGGTTTATATCCCGCTCCTTGCGGACGGTGTCCTGCTGCTGTACCAGAAAAGCAGGTGAGGAAAAGCTTCCATAACCCGCATTAACTGCAGGGGTTGAAAGAAGTATTCCAGGTAGAATAAAACAAATCCATACCAGTGAATATTTACACCTTCTCTTCAAAAGTCCAATGGGCAATAGTTTTTAGTACTACAGTTTTTTCAGGGCTTTTTTGATCAACTCTTCAACGGTAATTTCATTCTCCTGCTGAAGAATTTGATCCAGGACTTTCTGAACGGAAGCTTTGGAAAAGCCCAACATCACTAAAGCAGATAACGATTCTTCTCTTAGAGTATTGCTCTCTGTAGCAAATATTTCGTCAATTTCGGAGGTTTTTCCGATTTTGTCTTTCAGATCAACAATTACCCGTTGAGCAGATTTCGTCCCAATGCCTTTAATGCTCTTCAACAACGCGACATTGCCTTCGAAGATTGCCTGTTCTATTTCTGTAGGTGACAGGGAGGAGAGTATCATTCTGGCAGTATTGGCTCCGATACCCGTAACAGAGATCAACATCAGGAACATTTCGCGTTCGTGCTTATCAGCAAATCCGAAAAACAGGTGCGCATCATCGCGGATCACCTGATGAATAAACAATTTTACCTCTGTTGATTTCGTCAGTTTCGTGTAGGTATAGAGCGAGATGTGGATAAAGTACCCAATATTCCCCGCTTCGATTACAGCATATGTGGGGGTTAGCTCCACCAACCTGCCTTGAATGTATTCGAACATGATAGGATGTCTGGATTAATGGAAGCTAAAATAACGAAAAAAATGGTATGCTGCCTGGTTGTTTTGCCTCTTCTAACACCGGATCTTCCAATATCTGTTTTTCCGGGCATTTTGAGGACATAAACATTGTAGAGACATTGCATGCAACGTCTCTACTGTAAAAAGCGATATTTTATTTTCGCAATCCGAAATTCCTCAACACCCTCTCACTTCTCACAACTCACTTCTTCTCCTTACACTTTTCTTCTTCAATACACTGGGCTTCGATAACAGCGATGGTTGTCATATCGATGATTTCTCTCACGGAGCACTCCAATTGCAGGATTTGGATCGGTTTCGACATTCCAAGCAGGATCGGACCGACGACTTCCGCATTGCCTATCTCCTGCATCATCTTATAGGCAATATTTCCGGAACTCAGGTTCGGGAAGATGATCGTGTTCACGTCTTCATCGGCCAGTTTGGAGAACGGGAACTTACTCTTTCTCAGGTCTCTGTTGAATGCAAAATTAGCCTGCATGTCCCCATCGACAATCAGGTCGGGGTGATCACGATGGAGTATATCAATGGCATCCTGCATCCGGCGCGGGCTGCCTTCACGCTGTGCCCCGAAGTTTGAATAGGATAGCAGGGCTATGCGTGGTTCGATACCGAACTTCTTCACCTCTTCGGCAGTCAAAATGGTCGTATTCACAATGGTTTGTGCCGAGGGTTGTGGATTGACGGTTGTATCGGAGAAGAAAAACGGACCTTTTTTCGTGAACACGATATACATTCCGGCATAATGGTTCAGCGGGTTGTTTGTCCCTACAATTTGCAGTGCCGGTCGTATGGTATCAGCATATTTGCTGTATAATCCGGAGATAAATGCATCCGCCTCTCCGGTCTCAACCATCATGATACCAAAATAGTTACGGTCGTACATTTTCTCCAGTGCTTCATTATAGGTTATTCCCCTTCGCTTTCGTTTCTCGAAGAACAGTTTGGCATACCGTTCTCTCCGTTTCTGTTCCTTTACACTTTTCGGATCGATGATGGGTGCATCCTGAAGTTCCAGTTTGTTCTCTTCGCACATGCCTTTGATCTCATCCTCATCCCCCAGGAGGATTGGATGTGCCAGTCCATTGAGCAGGACAGTCTGGGCAGCTTTGAGTACTTTAAAACTATTTGCTTCTGTAAAGACCACCCGTTTCGGATTTTTCATTGCTTTTTCACGGATTCCCCGGAGCAGTATATTTTCGTGTCCAAGCCGTCTGCTCAACTCGGTTTTATAGGCATCCCAGTCGGTAATTTTCTTCTGTGCCACACCCGATTCGATCGCAGCACGGGCTACGGCAGATGCGACTTGCTCAATTAACCGGTAATCCAATGGTTTGGGGATGAAGTACTCTCTTCCAAAGGTAAGATTGGTAACATTATAGGCGGTATTCACATACTCCGGGACGGGCTCTTTCGCGAGATCAGCCAGTGCCTTCACCGCAGCAACTTTCATCTCCTCATTGATTTTTGTTGCCCTGACATCCAGTGCACCGCGGAAAATGAATGGAAATCCCAGAACATTATTGATCTGGTTGGGGTAATCGGACCGTCCGGTTGCCATGATAATATCATCCCTGGCATCCACCGCATCCTCATATGAAATTTCCGGTGTCGGATTTGCCATTGCAAAAACAATCGGGTCTGAAGCCATGCTTTTTATCATCTTTTTTGAGAGGACATTCCCCACCGACAATCCGACAAAGACGTCTGCCCCTTTAATCGCCTCTTCCAGTGTATTGACATTGCGTTTGGTAATGAATTGTTTCTTTACTTCATTCAGGTCGGTCCTTTTCGTATTGATCACCCCTTTGCTGTCACACATCACCACATTTTCCGGGTTGACTCCCAGCTTGATGTAGAGCCGGGTACAGGATACTGCAGAAGCCCCGGCACCATTGATTACTATTTTAATATCCCCGATTTTTTTCCCACTCAGTTCCAGTGCATTAAGCAGCCCTGCGCTGGAAATGATCGCCGTTCCATGCTGATCATCGTGAAACACCGGGATATCCAGCTCTTCCTTCAGCCTGTCTTCGATCTCAAAGCATTCCGGTGCTTTAATATCCTCAAGGTTAATTCCTCCGAAGGTTGGAGAAATGGCTTTGACCACCTCGATCATTTTTTCCACATCCATGGTATCGACCTCAATATCGAACACATCGACATCAGCAAATACCTTAAAGAGTAAACCTTTTCCTTCCATCACCGGCTTTCCTTCCAATGCACCGATATTCCCGAGTCCGAGAACGGCGGTTCCATTAGAGATTACTGCCACTAAATTTCCCTTGGCAGTATATTTATATGCATCTTCCTGATTTTTTTGAATCTCCAGGCACGGTTCAGCCACTCCGGGAGTATACGCCAGAGAAAGATCGATCTGCGTGGTGTAGGGTTTGGTTGGGATCACTTCAATTTTTCCCGGACGCCCCTGACTGTGGTAGTCAAGAGCATCCTGCCGAGTAATTTTTGCCATAGCGGTATGTTTTGGTTTTATTCAGGTATAATCTCGAAAACAAAATTAAGTATTAATATTACCTCGCATAATGATTTCAATCATAGAGTAGGATATTCTGTATGTTTTGCAGCAGAACCAATCACTGTTTTTTCCAGGCGAGGAGGATCAACAGGGAAAGCAGCACCTATTCCTTGCCATTATCTTCATCGTACGAAGGCAGTTGATTGCTGGTCAACTCCTTATATAACCCACGGTTTTTATATATATCACAGGCAAGGAAGAGGGCACTTCGGAACGAATCGGGCGATGCCTCATCCTTTCCGGCCAGTTCAAACGCTGTTCCATGAGCCGGTGAGGTTCTGACTACGGGAAGACCTGCTGTGAAATTCACCCCATTGGCAAATCCCATCGATTTGAACGGAGCTAATCCCTGATCATGATACATGGCGAGCACGGCATCAAACCGCGTAAGCTGTCTGGATCCAAAAAAACCGTCAGCCGGGTAGGGGCCAAATACCAGTATCCCTTCCTCTCTGGCACTTCGTATAGCCGGGATAATCACCTCCTTCTCTTCGGTTCCGATCAGCCCTTGGTCGCCGGCATGTGGATTGAGTCCCAGCACGGCAATTTTTGGTTTCCTGATAACAAAATCCTCCATGAGGGAGCGGTGCAGGGTTTTTATCTTTTTTAGAATCAGTTCTGTCGTGATCGTGGAAGCCACCTGTGCCAGGGGAATATGACCCGTTACCAGCCCAATTCTCAGCGTGTCGTTTACCATGATCATTACCACATCATTCACACCAAACTGATCCATTAAATACTCGGTGTGCCCGACAAATTCGAAGGAGGCTGATTGAATGTTGTGTTTGCTGATCGGCGCCGTGACCAGAACATCAATCTTCCCCTCCTTCAGATCACTCACTGCCGCTTTGAGGCATATAATGGATGCTTCACCGGCAACCGTTGTCGATTTTCCCAACTCGACACGGATGTTATCATCAAGGCAATTGATGATGTTCGCCCGTTTCAGATTTGCCTCTTCAGGGGTATTGATGTTATTGAAACTGAAATTGGTGATGTTGAGTGCCTTCCTGTGATAGGCAGCCACTTTCGGTGAACCATAAACTACGGTGGTGCAAATATCATTCACCCGATTATCCATCAGGGTCTTTAAGATAACCTCATAACTTATTCCATTAATATCTCCCTGTGAAATTCCGATTTTTAGGGTATGATCTGGCATATTCTTCTGTTTTCTATATAACTCACTCCGGCGGTATCCCTTTTAGTCAGGCACCGGCTGGGGAATTAAATGTAGCTATTTTTTATACTCATGTGAAACTTCATGGTCTGTAATTTTTCAAGAAATCGAAGAGCAACCGCACACCCACTCCCGTTCCTCCTTTTCCCCGGTAGGAATCTTCCCGGTCCAGGAATGCCGGTCCGGCAATGTCCAGGTGAAGGTAGGGGCATTCGGTAAACCGTTCAAGAAATTTTCCGGCCGTGATTGCTCCTCCATCCCTGCCACCGATATTTTTCACATCCGCAATATCCGATTTCAGTAATTCATTGTACTCATCCCAGAAGGGAAATTCCACAATCCGTTCAAACACAGCATTCCCACTCTCTTCAAGCCGGTCGAAATATTTCCTGTCTGCATTGCCCATACCCACGATTCCATATTTCCCGATAGCAACAGCTGCTGCACCGGTCAATGTAGCAAGGTCGATAATCAGTTCCGGGTCATACCGGCCGGCATAGCTCAACGCATCGGCAAGGATCATCCTTCCTTCTGCATCCGTGTTGAGTACTTCCACGGTGGTACCATTGTACATTTTAACAACATCTCCCGGGACATAGGCATTCCCGTCGGGCCGGTTATCGGTTGCCGGGATCAGTCCGATAACATGGACCGGCAGTTTTGCTTTTGATACAGCATAGATGGCTCCTGCCACTGCAGCAGCTCCACTCATGTCACATTTCATGTAATCCATGCTATTTTTGGTGGGTTTTAAACTGAGCCCCCCCGTATCATACACAACCCCTTTCCCGACCAGGATCAGTGGTTTTCTGTTCTTTGGCCTGTCCGGCTTCCATTCCAGGATGCTGAACGTGGGCGGATCAACACTGCCCTTATTGACTGCCAGCAATCCGCCCATCTTTAAGGCTTCAATCTTTTTCTTGTTGAACACCTCAACCATGAAACCGGCCTCCTTACCAAGCTTCTGTATCTCTCTTGCCAGTTGTGGTGCCGTCAGATAGGATAACGGTTCATTGATCAGATCACGGCAGCGATAGACCGCCTCCAGCAGGTAAGTCAATTGAGCCACCTGCTTTTCCCTGATCGACTTACTGCAGATCATCAGGTGACGCAGAGACGACCGTTTTTCATCCCGCTCCTTGATGTATTTCAGGAATTGATAGTGACTCAGTGCCAACCCCTCGGCAAAAGATAGGATGGCATCCGGCTGGTTCTCATCCTCCGTGAGTACGATGGTTTCAATTTTGTTCTCCTTGATTACTGCATAGATCTTAGCGGCAGCTTTCCGCAGTTCTTCGTTTATCGCGTATTGTGCTTTCCCCTCTTCGATCACCTGGATAAAGCTCCACCGGGAATAGTAATTGACCGATATGACCGGCGCATCCTGTTTTATTCTCTCTTCAATATACTTCAACTCGGCTCCGGTGAACGGGAGAGTGGTAAGGGGTGTCTCTTTTTTGACCAGGTAGATGACCGACAGGTCTTTTGGAACCTGTTTTATCCTGGATATTTTTAAATCCATTGAAGTGGTTGTTCGTAAAATTTCAGGAATCAAAGGTAATAAATTTTACCTACAGAAGATGATTGCTCCCTGGTTCGTCAGACGACCCTATGCAGGCCACTGTAGTTCGGGTGACGAATATTTATCAA
>CAZXGG010000035.1:20408-36121 GCA_964640125.1 uncultured Rikenellaceae bacterium | reverse complement strand
GCACAATCCGAAATAAACTGGATCTTACCTCCTTCTTTGTTCCAGTATTCATTAATCACCCTGCACAGTTGAGGATTGGTCAATATGGTATTGATACCGCACGTTTCGGCAAGCCTGAAGGTCTCAAATACTTTTTGGTCGGTATGGTAGGCTTTGACCAGTTTCGAAACATAGATCAGGTCCCGGGCATGTGCCCATCCGCCGATCAGGTTACCTCCAAGGATCATTCTACTGATCTTCAGGTCTTTAATCTGACCCTGAGGAAGTGTCCCTTTCAATTCTTTCAAGCCTGCAAAATGAAAGGTTTTTATTGTACTTCCCGTGGTTGCATCCGGTCTGGCTGTGTCATAATCCATCAGCCTCTTTTCCTCGAAGCTTTCCCATTTCCTTTTTTTAATATAGGCATATGCAAATGCACCCAGGACGGGCAAAGTAGCAAGGTGCTTCAGCAATTCCCTCCTGCCGGACGATGCAGGGGCAACATCCTGAATAAGTGGCTTTTCTCCATCCTCCTCAGGACCCATAACGGATCTTCGTTTCCGGATTTGTGGAATAAAATGGTCCAACCCGAGGAACTTCCCGGTGGGAAAGAAAGTCAAAACAAGCAGGGCAACCAATTCAACAAGATTTTTATCAACGAAGAGGTAGTGACCTTCCACGGCAATCGCAGAACCGGTTGATATAAACGGAGGATTGGCGATATAATAAATCCCAAGGAGGACAATACCGGCAATCGATGAAAGCCTGGTAAACAGACCCAGGAATAATCCCATTCCGATCAGGATCAATCCCCAGGTGTTCAGGAAATCCACCACCTGCAGAATGCCTGGATCAGTAGCCATCCGGTGAAAAACACCGGAAAAGATCCAGGAGGATTCAACCAGGAAACCCGCTGATGACCAGTTGGGATCGGAAAGTTTGACAACCCCCTCATAGAGGAAATGCCAACCGATAACAACCCGTAAAATGACAAGGAAATACATATAAACAGGTCCCGAAAATGCAAACTTACTGACTGTTTTCTGATTCATTTTATTCATAGGAGATTGGTAAGAAGTACGTTTTAGCAAATGCCATTACAATATACTAAATTCTCACTTCTAAAGGAAAGAATCTTCTCTCAACCCAATATACAGTGTGCATTTTACACGTTCTACATGTAAAATATTGTATTTTAATCTATTATGAGATAAAAAAGCAATGATACCAACACGTGTGTGGTTATGTGTTCAAAAAACAGGGAATTCACCGTGTTCAGTTCTAATCATCATATTTTAAATGAGTTAATGGATTATTTCAGAGGGGCTTTTCATACAATACTAAATGACAGGATCGGTAAGATCTCTTTTTGAAAGAATAAAATCACTGATGATTATTTGTCAATACGAAACAATTGTATTATTTTAGACTTTCAAAATTATCTGATACATCCATATATGATCAGATTTTTTAATAATAACCTTATTTTTTTTAACCTAATTCATTAACCTAACACTCTACTTTATGAAAAAATTTACGAGTCTGATTGCTTTGTTCGTGTTTATTGGTTTTCAGCTAATGGCACAGCAAACAATTACAGGAGTGGTTACCAGTCAGGAAGATGGTAGCTCGATTCCTGGTGTATCTGTGGTTGTCAGGGGAACAACCATTGGGACAATCACGGATCTTGATGGGAATTATTCTCTTACCGTTCCGGAAGATGCCCTGGTGTTGATGTTTACCTTCGTAGGGATGAAAACCGTAGAGGAGACCATTGGGGACAGGAGCACGATCGATGTGGTCCTGGAAGCGGATGTTTTCGGTCTGGATGAAGTGGTTGTGACCGGATATGCCTCACAGATCAGGGAGGCATTGACGGGTGCAGTGGTGACGATTGAGTCGGATGACCTGGCTGAAATGCCCTCGACCAACATTGGCCATACACTTCAAGGACGGACATCCGGTGTTAGCATCCTCAATTCCCACGTACCGGGAGGAGATGTTACCGTTCGCATTCGTGGACTGGGAACCATCAACAACAATGACCCGTTGTGGGTGATTGACGGTGTCCCGACCAAATGGGGACTCAGCCAGATCAACCCGAATGAGATCGAATCGGTATCCGTCCTGAAGGATGCTGCTTCCCAGTCAATTTATGGTGCACGGGGTGCAAACGGTGTGATCATCATTACCACAAAACGAGGACATCCCGGGGATCCGAAAATTAATTTTTCAGCCCGTTTCGGTATGTCCCAGGCTACCAACAAGTATGACCTGCTCAACACGCAGGAATACGGTGAATTGTTGTGGCTGGAAGCTGCCAATGACGGTGTGCCTCCCGGAAATGCCCTCTATGGTTATGGTGCAGCACCCGATATTCCGGATTATATCCTTCCGGCAAGGGGAGTACCCGGCGTGGATTTCAACCTGGAAGATTACTCCTGGCCGGATAACCTCATCATGGCAGCGAATAAGAAAGGAACCGACTGGTACGATGAAATTTACCGGAACGGCGGCATCCAGGATTACAACCTCTCCATCAGCGGTGGAACGATCAAGAGCAGTTACGCCCTGTCCGCCGGATACATGAAGGAGGAAGGGATCCTGATACACACCGGTTTTGAACGCTATTCTCTCCGGTCAAACCTGGATACAAAATTCAAAGACTGGCTGGAGGTTGGCGAATCGCTGGGTGTTACCTACACCAAAGGATATGGTAACCGCGGTGATAACGGCGAAGGTACGATCATTTCACAGGCGTACCGTATGCAGCCAATCATTCCGGTATACGATGTTTCCGGGGTTCATTATGGTGGTACAAAAGCACCATCGACTGGAAACGGATCAAACCCCGTTGCTGACCTGGCCCGGGATAAGAATGACTTCGGAAAAGACCTCCGGGCAATTGGTAACGTGTATGGCCAGGCTCAGATCATCAAGGGTCTGAGATTCAAATCACTCTTTGGTTTCGATTACCGGCTGGGCAACTGGAAGGATATCTTCATTGCAAATCCGGAATTTGCTGAAGCAAAACCAACCGATATCCTCACTGTTGGCAATAACTACACCCTCCAGTGGAACTGGGCTAATACACTTACTTATCACCGTACATTCCTTGAAATGCACAACGTGAATGTAATGGTGGGATCAGAAGCAGTGAGCCAGACCTACCGTTACATGCAGGGTTCCCGATCAACCTACTTCTCCACGAGTCCTGATTACATGTTCCTGGATTCCGGAGAGTCCGATCAGCAAGCCAGCGGATTGGGATCGGAATGGAGAGAGTTCTCCTATTTCGGACGGTTGAATTACGATTTAGCAGGCAAATACCTGCTGGAAGCCACATTCCGTCGCGACGGTTCCTCCCGGTTCGGTGCAAACGAACGCTGGGGCTTCTTCCCCGCTTTCTCTGCCGGATGGGCCATTTCACAGGAGAACTTTATGGCTGCCACTTCAGGCTGGCTCGACTTCCTGAAAATTCGCGTTGGATGGGGTACATCGGGTAACGATGAAGTGGGTAACTATAACGGTTTCACCACATTCCGCGCTAACCCGGTCAACTCATACTACTCCATTACGGGAGCCAATACATCGGTTGTTGCCGGTTTCGATTCCAATGCCATCGGGAACCCCGATGCTAAATGGGAAACAACCACGACCACAAACTTCGGGCTGGATGCAACCTTCCTGGGGAATAGCTTATCCTTCTCGTTTGATTTCTGGATGAGAAACACATCGGATATGCTCTATCCGGTTGCCATTCCTGATGTTCTTGGTCAGGCCGACGTGCCATCCGTTAATATTGGGGATATGAAGAACAACGGTATTGATGCAAACCTGATTTACAAGGGTTCTGCATTTGCCGGTGACTTCACGTATAATGTTGGTCTCAATATCTCACACTACAAAAACGAGATTGTCAAACTTTCAGAAAACGCGAATGAAGTGATCTTTGGTGGCGATTTTCGCCAGATGACCTATACGCGTGCTGAAGTTGGAACAGCATTCCCGGAATTCTACGGTTACCAGGTTGAAGGGATATTCCAGAGCGATACAGAAGCCGATGCCCATCCGCCTGCATTCGGTTCTGACGGGACCTACAACGAAGCAGGCCATTTCAAATACAAGGATGTTAATAAGGATGGTGTGATTGATGCTGATGACCGTACATATATTGGAAGTCCGCATCCCGACTTCACCGCCGGCTTAACGATTGACCTGGGGTATAAAGGCTTTGACATTGCCGCATTCTTCTATGCCAGCTATGGCAATGAAATGGTGAACTACGTTGCCCGCTGGATTGATTATACGCAATTCTCGGGGAACAGGAGTCACGACCGCCTCTACAATTCATGGGGCAGCCCGTACCTGAACAACAACAAGGATGCTACACTGGCAAAAGCTGACACTGATCAGGGAAGCCAGGAACCCTCTTCACACTTTGTCCAGGATGCTTCCTTCCTCAGGATGAAGAACCTGCAAATTGGTTACTCCTTGCCAAACTCTATCCTGAGCCGGTTGAATATTGGTTCACTGCGGATCTATCTCCAGGGTACCAACCTGTTTACAATTACCAAGTACGACGGATTGGATCCGGAAGTCAGGACCAGTGGTTCCAACATGGGGATTGATGCCGGCGCATGGCCAACAGCACGACAGCTCATGATTGGTGTGAATTTAGGATTTTAACTGTTAACAATATAAAATATATATGCTATGAAAAAAGTAATTGTTTTCGCTTTTGCATTTCTGGCCCTGACCTATTCCTGTAGTGAAGACTTTCTGGAAACCGTGCCGCTTGGAAGGCTTTCAGAGAATGTTTTCTACAACGAAAAGGGTGTTAATGCATTGTTGATAGGTGCATATGCCATGCTTGACGGTGCCGGTGCCGGAGGATGGGGCGGTTCTTACGCCTGGGCAGGTTCAGTTACAAACTGGGTCTGGGGTTCCGTTGCTTCCGATGATGCCTACAAAGGATCCGATGTGAGTGACCAGACACCCATCAACCCGATTGAGCGGTGGGAGGTTCTTACATCAAACCAGTATGTTAGTGACAAATGGATCGCTTGCTACGATGGAATAGCCCGTGTTAACGATGTGCTGAAAGTTCTGGCAAAATCAACGGGAATCGACGAGGCAAAAGCCACCCAGTTCAAAGCCGAAGCACTCTTCCTGAGAGCCTGGTTCCATTTTGAGCTGAGAAGGACCTATAGGGCAATTCCTTACATTACGGAAGATGTTGCTGATCCCGCTTCGGTTAAAAATGATGTTGAGGTATGGCCGATGATCGAGGCAGACATGCAGTATGCTGTCGATAACCTGCCGGATAGCCAGACCGATCTGGGCCGTCCAACTGCGTATGCTGCAATGGCTGTACTGGCAAGAATCCACCTGATGCAGAATGATTATACCGCTGCAGCACCCCTGCTGGATGATATCCTCGCAGGTCCTTTTTCGCTGATGCCGAACTTCCACGATAACTTTAAGATCGAGACGAACAACAATACCGAATCGATCTTTGAGATCCAGTATTCGGTAAATGATGGTATCAATGAATCGTTCAGTGGTGGATATGGCGATTGCCTCAACTTCCCGCAAGGGAATGAGTTGATGACAACCTGCTGTGGATTCTTCCAGCCGACACAGGACCTGGTGAATGCCTTTAAGGTGGATGGCAGTGGACTACCGTTGCTGGATACTTTCAACGACTCAGACCTGAAAAATGACTTTGGTGTGGGTTCGGGTACTACTTTTGTTCCCTTTACCGATGTGGTTGATCCGCGTCTTGACTGGACTGTCGGTCGCCGGGGTATTCCATACCTTGACTGGGGACCCATGCGTGGCCTGGACTGGATCCGTGACCAGGGGAATGGCGGTCCCTACCTGCCGATCAAGAACATGTACTACCAGACAGAACAGGGAACCCTCTCCACAACAACCGGCTGGGCAACCGGTGTAAACGCCAACAATTATCGTGCTTACCGGTTAGCTCATATAATACTCTGGAGAGCAGAATGTTATATTGAGCAGGCTTCACCTGATCTTGCGGCAGCCCAGGCGCTGATTAACCAAATACGGGTACGTGCCAGGGATGGCTCCAGGGTTATGGGTTTGTGCACTACCTATGAATTACCACTGGGTGGTTCACCGACGGTTGATTACAACGTGGAAGCAGCCAACTATGATGTGCAGCCCTATACTGTGGCTTTTGCAAGTCAGGATGAAGCCAGGAAAGCAGTCCGCATGGAGGAGCGCCTTGAGTTTGGAATGGAAGGACACCGCTTCTTCGATCTGAGACGCTGGGGTATTCTCCAGGCAACGATGCAGGCATTTGCCACGAATGATCAACGGTACGGACGTGGATTCATGACCGGAGCTTCGTTTACTTCTCCGAAGGATGATTACTGGCCGATACCTCTGTCAGCAATCGATGAGCAGGGAAGTGATATCCTGACCCAGGATCCGAATTATTAAAAAATCTGATCATTCTTTATAGGAGGGTGCCACACGGCACCCTCTTTTTTTTAAAACCCGACAGAGTCTTTCAGACCTGTCGGTGTTTTGTTTTGTTTCTGCTGCCTTGGATTGATTGCGTTATGGGTACTAATCATATAAGCTCCGTTAGGAGCGATATGTTTTTACCCGGGGCTACCCCCCGTCTAGCCGCTATCGTCGGTTTGACGGATTAGGTAGGGGTTGTTTTTTGCTCCAGAGGAGCAAAACATTGGTAGAAGAATGCGATTACACAAATAACAATCGCTCCGTAGGTGCGAAACTATTTGCACCGGTTTTTTATTCGTCAAACGAACGGTAGTCGTCTGACGAAGCAGGAAAATAAAAATCCCCCTTTGTCCCCCTTTTTTCTGGCAAAGGCATCCCGGGAAAAGGGGGACAAGGTTTCCTATTCATACGGTGATTAGCAGGTCATCCTTAATCCGTCAGACCGGCCAATCGGTCAGACGGGCCAGGCAGGGTTGCAAATTAATAGCCCCGGCTTTCAAGCCGGGGTAAAAGTAACGCAAGAATAATTGCCGGAACTGCTTAGTCAGTTGGAAAACCATCCAATTCATCCGGCGAAATACGTGAAACTTGTTCAGGAGATGTACGTCTGGTGGTTCCGGTCCATGAAGCGTTTTCCAGGTGAGTACCACCCCAGTTGGCCCGGGAGGTGTGTACCGTATTATACCCCGGGTTGCTCACGCGTGAGCAACCCGGGGCTATTTATTATTTGATCCCCTCCGGGGATCAGCCTCCATCTTCATCCCTAACTTTTCGGAAATTACGACAGTATGTAGGTCGACTACCTGCGCGGTCCGCACCGAGTCGACTCCATAAAATCCAACCAGCATGTTTCTCGCATAAAACCATGGAAAAAACCGGATGGTTCAGTACATTTGTTCGTTGTTAAACTGGATAAAAAGGCTTATACAAACAATGAAAAAACATGCATCCAAACGGTTGATTCATGTAACACTGCTGGTTCTTACATGTTTCATTTTAGTTCCTGATATTCTCTTGTCTCAATGCCTCGAACTGGTATGGTCGGATGAATTTGACTATACCGGTCTGCCGGATCCCAACAAATGGACCTTTGAAACGGGTGGAAACTGGTATAACAACGAACTGCAGTATTACCGCGATGGCACCAACAATGCCGAGGTGGTTGATGGTAAGCTGGTGATAACCGCCAAAGAAGAATCATTTGGAGGGAATGATTACACATCAGCCCGAATGATCACTTATCAGAATGGGGGATACTGGCAGTATGGTAAAGTGGAAGCCAGGATCAAACTTCCATACGGACAGGGTATCTGGCCTGCTTTCTGGATGCTGGGGAAAAATTTTCAAACCGTTCCCTGGCCGGCATGCGGGGAGATCGATATTATGGAGATGATCGGAGGGGGAGATAACGACAAAACCATCCATGGAACAGCCCACTGGGAAGACTACAACAGCAATCATGCGTATGTTGGTGGTTCGAAAACACTTTCAAGCGGCATCTATGCCGATGATTTTCATGTTTTTTCAATGGAATGGAATGCCCAGCAGATCAAGTGGTTCATGGATGGTATACAATACTATTCACTGGACATTTCTTCCCAGGATAAGAGTGAATTTGATGCCGAGTTTTTTATCATACTGAATGTGGCTGTTGGTGGTGACTGGCCTGGTAATCCCGATGCAACCACCGTCTTTCCGCAGACCATGGAAATCGATTATGTAAGGGTTTATTCCTCTGAAAATTACCTGAAAATTGTGGGGCCTGATGAGGTGTATAGCGCGGAACAGGATCTTCTGTATCAACTCCCGTATGATCCGGGTTCATCCTACTCCTGGTCTGTACCTGCACCTGCTGAAATCACCACTCCTGTTGATTCCAATGCTGTATCAGTGAATTGGGGCTGCGAGGAAGGGATTGTTGCGTGTAACATTACCACCGCATGTGGGAATTATGAGCTGGAATATCCTGTCAAACTGAAAGAGTATCAGATCACAGGGGATCACTTTTTTACCGATAACCAGACGGGAATGGCTTACTCGGTTCCGGAATTATCCGGTATTACGTATACCTGGTTTGTACCGCCGGGTGCAACCATAACCTCCGGACAGGGAACACATTCCATCCTGCTGGACATGGGAACAGAAGAAGGACAGGTAAAAGTGGAAATTGAAAATGTTTGTGGAAAAGATACGCTGGTCAAACACCTCTTACACCCCGGACAATACCCCTATCCTGATCCAATGAAACCCCACATCCTACCCGGCACCATCTATCCTGTTGAATTTGATTATGGCGGCGAAGGAGTAGCCTATCACGATAATACGGCGGTGAACCAGGGAAATGCTTCCAGGCAGGATGAATATGTTGATACGGAATGGAACGATGGCGGAGAAATCATCGGTTATGTTTTAACAGGAGAATGGCTGGAATATACTATTCAGGTTGATACTCCTGGTGTTTATTTTACCGAACTGCGGGTTGCATCGGATATGACAACTCCCGGTCCAATGAAGATTCTCATCAATGGTGAGGACAGACTGGGGAACATACCCGTATCCTATACCGGTGGCTGGTCATCTTTTGTCTCCATATTCCCCGGCCAAATCCAACTCTATACCAGTGATACCCTGTTGCGTTACGAAATTGTAAGTGGTGGTTTTAATATCGGACGGCTGAGGATTGTTTCATACGATCCCTCCTCAGTTCTAGAGGTGTCTCCGGATATGGTCCGGATCTTTCCAAATCCAGCCACGGATTTGGTTACCGTTGCAAGCCCTGAAGTAATTCACAAGCTTGAAATCATTACCCTTTCAGGAGAACTCGTTGTGATGTTGTCCGTTGATGATTATTCTTCTTCATTCAGTGTAAACGGATTGAAACCAGGTGTATATGCTTTACGGATCACCACAAAAGGTGAAAAGTACATCATAAGAAAAATTATTAAATTGTAAAACCCTTTGCAATTTGATTTGACTCAAATTGCAAAGGGTTTTAATGAGTGCCATGAATTTTGAAAACAGTTATTGATATTATTGGAGAACGACTTTCCAAGTCGTTCAGCGACTCAGAGAGTCGCTCTCCAGTTGATAAACTTTATATCGTTTAAGTAAAATATATACTAGTTTTCAATTAGTTGTAATAATAAAAGGACTATGAAAAACAAAACAATTCTGTTGCTTTTTTTTCTGCTCTTCATTATTGTTGGGTGTACGCAGGAAAAAGAGCTTGTCTGGAGTGATGAGTTTGATTATACCGGTCTGCCCGATACAACAAAATGGAACTATGCTGTCGGCGGTCATGGCTGGGGTAACCAGGAGCTCCAGTATTATACAGCGTACAGGCAGGAGAATGCACGGGTCGAAGGAGGGAACCTGATTATTGAGGCACGACTGGAAAAAACGGAAGGAATGGATTATTCATCAGCCCGGCTTACCACCAAAAACAAAGGGGACTGGACTTATGGCCGCGTTGAAGTCCGTGCAAAGATACCCTCCGGAACCGGTGTCTGGCCTGCAATCTGGATGCTATATACTGACCGTACATATGGCGGGTGGCCGGAAAGCGGAGAAATTGATATTATGGAATACGTTGGATATCAGCCCGATACGATTCACGGGACCATTCATACCGGTGCCTATAATCATACCAAAAATACCCAGAGGGGCGGGCAAATCCAGGTAGCAACTGCGGAAGAGGATTTTCATATCTATGCTGTGGATTGGCAGGAAGAGCGGATTGATTTCTTCGTGGACGATAACCTCTATTTTACTTTTGATAAAGAGTCGGACGACCCTGCTGTCTGGCCATTTAACCACAATTTCCACCTGATCATGAACATCGCTGTGGGAGGTACATGGGGAGGACAACAAGGTGTGGACAGTACCATATTCCCCCAGCAGCTGGTTGTTGATTATGTCAGGGTATACCAGTAGACCGGTTGACTATTTTTTTAACCTAAAATAAAGATTAAAATCATGAAAGCTTTAAGATCAAAGATTGTTCCTTTTTTCATTGCCACCTTTGCAGTGGCCCTCTTTCTAACCACCTGTGAATCAGCCGTAAAAATCGACGATGCGGAAAAAGAGATTGCTCGAAAGGTCGATTCGGTACTATCGTTGATGACCCTGGAAGAGAAAGTGGGTCAGCTCATGCAATACTCGGGATTCGGTGAGTTCACCGGGCCGGTTTCTGCTGACCACAATTATA
This sequence comes from uncultured Rikenellaceae bacterium, assembly GCA_964640125.1. Lineage (GTDB taxonomy): Bacteria > Bacteroidota > Bacteroidia > Bacteroidales > VadinHA17. Next base: position 25,434 of record CAZXGG010000035.1, on the reverse strand, counting down.
TGGAGCCCCTGAAGGAAGGGAAGATTGGCTCCATGCTGAATGCAAATGGAGCGGAATACACCCGGAAACTACAGCAAATAGCTGTTGAGGAGACCCGCCTGGGGATACCGTTGATTTTCGGATACGATGTCATCCACGGATACAGGACCATTTTCCCAATACCACTGGCAGAAACAGCATCCTGGGATCTGGATCTGATCGAAACTTCCGCACATGTGGCAGCTACCGAGGCAGCTGCTGCCGGTCAGCACTGGACCTTTGCACCTATGGTTGATATAGCCAGGGATCCAAGGTGGGGAAGGATCATGGAAGGAGCGGGTGAAGATCCTTACCTGGGCAGCCTGGTTGCAGCTGCAAGGGTAAAAGGATTCCAGGGCGACGACCTGGCAGCCCCCAATACCATCGCTGCCTGTGCCAAACATTTTGCAGCCTACGGAGCTACTATGGCAGGAAAGGATTACAATACGGTGGATATATCCAACCGGACCCTGCACGAAATATATCTTCCACCCTTTAAGGCTGCAGTGGATGCCGGAGTGGAAACCTTCATGAGTGCATTCAATGAGATCAATGGAATCCCGGCAACCGCTAACCGGTATATCCTGAATGACCTGTTAAAAGAAGAATGGCAATTCAAGGGATTCATCGTGTCTGACTGGTCCTCCATCCGTGAACTGATTCCCCACGGCATTGCAGCCAATGATTACGAAGCCGGTAACCTGGGGATGAATGCAGGTGTGGATATGGATATGATGGGAATGATCTATGACCCGCAACTCTTCCAGTTACTGGAGGATGGCAAAGTTACTCAATTGCAGGTGGATGATGCCGTGCGCAGGATATTGAGGGTGAAATTCAAGCTCGGATTGTTTGACGATCCCTACCGGTATTGTGATGAAGAGCGGGAGAAAGAGGTAATCATGAGTGAAGAGCACCTGGAGATTTCCCGTGATGCAGCGAGAAAATCGATCGTGCTGTTGAAAAATGAAAACAACCTTCTTCCCCTGGATCCGCAAAAGATAAATACAATAGCCCTGGTGGGTCCTATGGGGGATACCCGGTTTGACCTGATCGGTGAATGGTCGGCAAGGGGAAATCCGGAAGAAGCAATCTCGCTGCTTGAAGGATTAACCAGGAGCCTGGAAGGAAAAGCGAAGATCCTTCATGCCAAAGGGTGCGAGATAAGCGGTGAGGACAAAAGCGGTTTTTCAGAAGCCATCCGTGCAGCCAGTGCTGCCGATGTTGTTGTTGCTGCTGTCGGTGAATCCCGGATGATGTCAGGGGAAGCATTGTGCCGCAGTGATATCGGACTTCCGGGTGTTCAGAAAGAATTTCTGATGGAGCTGCAAAAAACCGGGAAACCCATAGTTGTTGTGTTGATGAACGGCAGGCCATTGGGCATACCCTGGGTGAAAGGGAATGTGCCTGCTATCCTGGAAACATGGTTCCTTGGCACACAGGCAGGACCTGCTATTGCCGATGTCCTGCTCGGTATGTACAATCCTTCCGGGAAATTACCGGTTACCTTTCCCGTATCGGTTGGTCAGGTTCCTATTTTCTACAGCTATAAAAACACGGGCCGTCCTCCGGTCCCTGGGATCCGCTGGAATTCGAAATACCTGGATATTCCGGTTGAACCACTTTTCCCCTTCGGATACGGTTTGAGCTACACTACCTTTGAATACTCTGAAATAACGCTGAGTGATACAATACTCTTACCCGGTAGTGAATTAACAGCTGAGGTAACTGTAAAGAACACAGGAGTCAGGGATGGTGAAGAGATCATTCAACTCTACATCAGGGACCTGGTCGGTAGCGTTACGCGACCAGTTCTGGAGCTGAAAGGATTCAGAAAAGAGAACATACCGGCAGGGGAATCCGTCACGGTCCGGTTTACGCTTACAGAAGAGGATCTTAAATTTTATGATATCAACATGGATTTTACTGCCGAACCCGGAACTTTCGAGCTCTTTATCGGACCCAATTCGGCAGAGCTGAAAAAGGCAACATTTGCGTTTATGGAATAATGAGAAAAGAAATCCCCCTTGATCCCCCTTTTAAAGGGGAAGAACGAAAGGGAGAAATGGGATCATGGATCGTTGCGGGTTATTTGTTAGAAAGATTTAGTATGGTAAAGCGACAAAACAAGGGACGTAATGAAAATCATCATGCCGATGTAGAGACGCCATGCATGGCGTCTCTACGTCATTGCATAAATTTCCTATGCAAAATCTTCAGGTTACATGCATTGGGTTTTTGCATCCTGTTTGTATCTGTTGTTCCCGCCTTTTCCCAGCAAAATGAGGTTGACCACTGGGAGACCGTTATCTATGATTATGAAGAGTGGAGGTACCTGGTAGGTACGTATGAACCGGATAGTGACTGGAGAACCCTCTCTTTCGATGATTTGTCCTGGTCACTTGGGCCCGGTGGAATAGGATATGGAGACGATGACGACCGGACAGATATCTCACAGGAACCCGGCTTTGAAAAACCTCTGTCGCTCTACCTGAGGAAGAAATTCACGATCTACGATACTTCTGTTATCCTGCTCACTGTACTGAATATCGACTTCGATGATGCATTTGTTGCCTATATCAATAATGTGGAGGTCGCCAGGGTGGGTGTCGGAGCTGTCGGAGACCATCCCGCCTATAACCAGCCGGCATATGAGCTTCACGAAGCAACCATGTACCAGGGTCAGGATCCGGAATATTTTATGATCAGCAAAGAAATGATGAACGATTGCCTGGTGGAGGGTGAGAATATACTGGCAATCCAGGTTCACAACTACAACAACACCTCCTCCGATATGTCATCCATTACCTTTCTTTCTGTCGGATTAAGTGACGGGTCTTCCTATTATTCACCTGTCCCTGGCTGGTTCAACCCACCGGAAGTTTTTACTTCTTCAAACCTTCCCATCGTTGTGATCAATACCCATGGCCTTCCAATCGTTAATGAACCACGTGTTTTTGTGGATATGGGAATTATTGATAATGGTCCGGGACAGCGGAATAACATCATGGATCTGTACAATGGATACAATGGAAAGATCAATATCGAACTACGGGGATCATCCACACTGGGTTTCCCCAAAAAATCCTACCTGTTTGAAACCCAGGATTCATTTGGTCTGAACAACAACGTTTCACTGCTTGGGATGCCGGCAGAAAACGATTGGATCCTTTATGCCCCTTACTCGGATAAAAGCCTCATCCGGAATGTGGTAACCTACGATTTGGGAAACAGGATGGGAAGCTGGGCTCCCCGCTGCCGGTTTTGCGAGTTGATCGTAAATGGGGATTACAGGGGAGTTTATGTGCTGATGGAAAAGATCAAACGGGATGATAACAGGCTGGACATAGCAACCCTGCTGGAAACCGATATTTCGGGAAATGAGCTGACCGGAGGATACATCATCCGGATTGATAAAACGGACCAACCCGATATCGTTGGATGGACATCCTACCCCAATCCTGCACCTACTTACCCGGATTATACACCGCTCTTTTTTCAATATTACTATCCAAAACCGGAAGACCTGAGACCTCAGCAGGCAGCCTATATCCAGGCTTTTGTTCTGCAGCTCGAGAGTACGCTCAGCAGCACATGGTTTACCGATCCGCTTAACGGGTACCGAAAGTATATTGATGCCGGGTCCCTTATCGATCACTTCATCATGCGCGAACTGTCAAAGGAGATTGACAGCTACCGGTTCAGCACATTCATGTACAAAGAGAAGGATAGTGACGGTGGGCGCCTGTACCTTGGACCCATCTGGGACTTTAACCTGGGGTACGGGAACGTAAATTATGGTGATGCGGAGAGAGCCTGGGCAACCGACGGATGGATCTACGATAAATGGAGCAGGATTTACTGGTGGAAACGGATGTTTGAGGATCCGCTGGTGATCAACCGCCTGAAATGCCGGTGGGAAGAGCTCAGACAGGGACCTTTTCATGCCGATTCGGTTACCGCTTTAATCGATTCACTGGTGGTTAGCCTCCAGGAAGGCCAGGTGCGTAATTTTAACAAGTGGAATATCCTGGGAACCTATGTCTGGCCTAACTACTTCATCGGAGACACCTGGGAAGAGGAAATTACCTTTTTTACCAACTGGATCACCGCACGGTTGGCCTGGATGGACGCAAACATGCTGGGGAATTGTAACCCCACAGGTGTGGATGGTATCTATAACCTGGCTGAAATCGATGTCTATCCGAATCCGTTTGACAGGGAGGTCCGCTTTAGCATTAACACACCGAAATCCGGAAGGATCAGGGTCAGGATCTATAATGTGCTGGGTGAAGAGGTGAAGGTGCTGAGCCATACCTCAGATCCTGCAGGGCAAACGGAAATTATTTGGAACCCTGCTGAAGATCCCGGCGGGATCCTGCCGGCAGGTATCTATCTCTACACCATCGAACTGAATGACCATACCATCGGCTCCGGAAAGGTTGTGAAACAATGATGGAAGTTAATGAGACTTGTTTTTCACAAACTTGTGCAGTGAAAAACATTAGTCGAATTAATCCCGCAGAAAGCGGGATTAATGGTTATTTGTATTGTTTGTGTAGGTCGACTCTCCCGAGTCGTTTCCGATCCGCCGCGGATCTGTCTATTAAATTCAGCCGATTACCCGGGACTATTTATTATTTGATCCCTCGTCGCCCGATTCAAAATCGGGCGACGAGTAATGGGAAGCTCTGCAGTTTTTGAGCGCCGTAGGTGCGGCATGTTTTTAGAAAGAATCGGAAGCAATGAATCCTGGTCCAACTACAACGATCTTCAGTGGGAAATCCTTCCATGGACCGAAACGCACCAGGCGATCCAATAATGCGACGCAAGACGAACAACGAAAACCGAAACAGGCCCTGTGAAATAAAAACAAAGCTTCTCCTGTCAAGCAATATTTCACAGGGCGGGCCCTGTGAAATAGCAACAGCCCCTGATGGAGTGACAAAATAGAGCAATATTTCACAGGGCAGGCATCGTAACCGTAATACGACAACCGCTTTTTTAG
>CAZXGG010000035.1:0-20308 GCA_964640125.1 uncultured Rikenellaceae bacterium | reverse complement strand
AGCAATATTTCACAGGGCAGGCATCGTAACCGTAATACGACAACCGCTTTTTTAGTGATGCCCCCCAAATCCCTCAACTGCCTTTTCCCCGGCTGTAATCCGGATCGGTAAAATATTTTCCTTCGGTGGTAATGGGCAGGTTGCATACGGTGTAAATGCACAGGGTGGGTTGTATGCCCGGTTAAAATCTATGGTGTAATTTCCCTCCTCATCCGGTGGATCAACGGTCAGAAAACGACCTCCACCATATGTCTCCAGCCCTGAGGTTTCATCACCAAACACCAGGAATAAGTGATCGGGATCCCCCATGGGATAGAGGGTTAGTTCTTCTTCTCCGATGCGAAATAGTAACAAACCGGGGACCGGAGATTCCTCAACCGTTCCAATGACATTGGGGACTTTGATGGTTATGGGTTGTATAAATGGTTTAAAGGTTGCTGTCGTTTTCCAGGCCAGATCTGGTGGAAAACAGGAAATGCTATCCAATTTCCCGATATTGGGGTGGTTGTAATCACGCAAACGAATTCCGTATTTGTCCCCCCGTTTAATGATAAACCAGGCCAGTGAATCCAGGGTTAGCACTGTCGGATCTCCTGAAACATCGGTTAACAGATCCATCTCATGAATGAGTTCCCTTTCATGTGTTACTTTGACAGCTTCATTACCAATGAACCTGATCCTGTCCTCTTTTAGGATGACCACCCCAATATTTGCAGGAGCCACCGAAGGGAAAATGATATTGTTTGATGAGTCACTTCCGAAACGGTTTTCCCCCTCTTCCAACCAGAACAGACCGGCAAGGTTTAACCATCCTTCGGGTCCTTTGAGCGAACGAATTCTGTTGTTTTTCCACTCATTGTATGAGGTAAGATATTCTTCCAATGGGAGATCGCTCTTCCCCGACGAGCAGGAAATTGTAACGAGCAAAATGGGAAAAATTATCAACACCATCACCCATAAATGGGCAAACCGATACTCAGTTTTCATAGTCACTTTATTTGCCGTTAAGATACCAACTTTATTCAGTAAACGCATATTTTCCCTATTGGGAGAAATGGCTGTCAGACCGGGTGTCATGGTACCGTCTGATCCATTTCGGATCTGACGGATGGGGCTTAGGGGTTAAGAGTCCCAGAGGGACTTACAGGCAATAGACAGCCACTTCAGTGGCTGGGACTGGCAGATAACAGTAGAACGTCCCGGAGGGACTGAAAGAGAAACATCCCAATCGGTCAGACGGGGTGATCTTCTCGTACCACGACTAAGTGCAGGCTTGTGAAGTAGCAAGATCGTGGTACGAGTTAATGAATTATTCAACCCCTTCTGGGTTGGTTAAAAGACCATTAGAGGGGGTGTATCAAAAGTCCAGAAAATCGTCATTCTGTCCGCCATCGGCGGATCAGAATCTTAATCTATTGTTAATCAGAATTATGAGATCCTGAAACAAGTTCAGGATGACTGAAAAATCGACTTTTGATACACCCCCTTATTCATTGTTCAATCCCTCCAGGATTTAATCCTCCTTCTCCGTCAGCCGGCGGATTATTCGCTCCCGCAATCCTATCGCACCACCTGCTCATGAGGTTTTCCTGCCTGCGGCAGGCAGGCGCAAACGTTGTTTGCTCAAACGTTCGGCGGACTAGATGCGTGGTTTAATTCCCTGCAGCTTGCTGCGGAAATTAGAGTCCAGAGCTTGTTCGGGGTTTGATACCAATTTGATCGGTTCTGAGTGCCGGTGTAATGAACATTTTTGTTATCCTGATCCGAAATTGGTGGAGCAGGATAACAAAAATTGGTACAAAAATTGCATAATAAATAAATCAGGAGACTGATAAGATCGAATTGAATGTTAACGGTTTAAAATGTTAATTTATGTCAATCAAAAGTATCTGCAAAAGATTTCCTGCCAGAATCCTTTTGATGTTTTGGATTGTCATAATGCTCTCACCAGGTATTCTATTGGCGCAGGATTTTGGAAGGAATAAACCAGCGTATAAGCTGTTTGATTACAAGGTGTATGAAACACCTCATTTTGAAATTTACCATTATATTGAAAATGATTCATTGTTGGATGAATTTGCGCGGAGAAGCGAGGAGTGGTACCGGATGCACTTACGGGTATTGAAGGACACCATTGAGGAGAAGAATCCCATTATTTTCTACGCAAATCATTCCGATTTTCAGGAAACGTCAGCCATCTCCAGCACAGTAAGTGTTGGAACAGGTGGCGTTACGGAAGCGTTAAAGAGAAGGGTGATATTACCCGTTGCTGCCACCAATGCGCAAACCGACCACGTTCTTGGACATGAATTGGTACATGCCTTCCAGTACAATATGATTATCGATAATGATTCAACCAACCTGAATAGTCTGAATAACCTGCCGTTGTGGATGGTTGAAGGTATGGCTGAATACCTGTCCATCGGCAGCGTGGATCCGAATACAGCGATGTGGATGCGTGATGCAATATTGAATGATGACTTCCCTACACTCAAACAGCTTTCTCAAAATTACAAGTACTTTCCTTACCGGTGGGGACAGGCATTCTGGTCAATAGTAGCCAAGGCGTGGGGAGAAGAGGTAATGGCTCCCATCTTTTTGGAAACAGCAAAACACGGGTATGAGTATGCCATAAAAAAGTACCTTAATATGGATGCTGAAACTTTTTCAGCATTGTGGAAAACGTCAACTGAAAATTACTACCGCAACTTTTTCAGGGATTCGATCGATCTTCTTGCGGGTGAGAAGATCCTCTTTGCCGGGAATGCAGGTGATATGAACCTTTCACCCTCGCTCAGTCCAGATGGAAAACAGGTCGTGTTTCTTTCCGAAAGAGAGGTGATCTCACTGGATCTTTTTCTTGCTGATGTTGAGACGGGAGAGATCATCAGGAAACTGACAAAGGATGTGCATTCACATGAGGTGGATGCACTGAATTACATCGAATCTGCCGGTACATGGTCACCGGATGGTTCCCGTTTTGCATTCAGTGTTTTTGAGAAAGGTGAAAACCAACTGGTTATTCTGAATACCAGGAATGGAAAAATACTGGATCAAATCCCCATTCCGGGTGTACCTGCATTCAATCATCCTTCCTGGTCCCCAGGTGGTGAAAGCATCGTTGTTGCCGGAATAGTCAACGGAGAGCGTGATCTATACCGATATTATCTCGGATCAGGAACAGTTGAACAAATAACCAATGACCGGTTTTCCTATATCCATCCTGCCTGGTCGCCGGATGGGAGATACCTGGTGGTCTCTACCGATAAACGCGAAGAGGAGACACCCTATGCCAATTTAAATTTCAACCTGGGGCTGATCGACCTGGAAAATCAACACCGGATAGAGATTCTTCCCGTCTTTCCTGGTGCAAAGAACTTAAATCCACTCTTTTCTGCTGATGGAAAAAAGATCTATTTCCTCTCCGATTGTGATGGATTCAGGAATCTCTATCTCTATGAACTGGAGACAGGTGATGTCTACAGGCTGACCGATTACCTTACGGGTATTTCCGGAATTACCAACTACTCCCCGGCGATCAGTATAGCCCGGGAAAGTGATGAAATTGCCTATTCCTATTATTTCAACGGGAAATACAGTATCTATAAAGCAAATCTGTCTGATTTTGAAATGGTTAAGGTTTCACCGGATCGGCTGGATTTACGTGCCGGAACCCTACCTCCGGCAATTGAAGTTCGCCAGAACCTGGTGGATGCTAATCTGAAAGACAGGGAAAGTTACGGAATTAAGGATCCGGAATCGTTTGTTGAGAAGGAGTATAAACCCAAATTCAAACTGGATTACATATCCAATGTCTCTGTAGGAGCAGCTATCAATTCCAACCGTATGGGAACAGGTATGGCCGGAAGTGTATTCGCCATCTTTGGTGATATGGTGGGTAACAATCAGATGTATGTATCGCTGGCTATCAACGGTGAGATCTATGATTTTGGCGGACAGGTTGCCTACATGAACCAGAAACGGCGGCTGAACTGGGGAGGCTCAGTCTCCCATATCCCATACCAGTATGTCACTGCCGGTATTCAATATAACGATACCCTTCCCGTTGATGACGGATATTATCTGGTTGATAAAATAGTAATGGACCAGATCAGGCTGTTTGAAGACCGGATCGCAGCGTTTGCTTACCTTCCGTTTTCTACGACCAGAAGAATGGAATTTGGAGCATCCCATGCCTGGTATTATTATCGCATCGACCGGTGGGAAACCATTTACGATTCATATACGGGTTATTACATGGGACAAAAGAGAAAAAAACTGGATGCCCCCGATGGGTTCAATATGCAGCGACTCGATCTTGCCTATGTAACAGACAACTCTATCTTTGGATTTGCCTCTCCTTTATCGGGTCACCGGAGCCGGTTCCAGGTGGAGAAGTATTTCGGTGAGTTTGGTTATTTTACCACTTACCTTGATTTTAGAAAGTATTTTCGGATCAAACCCCTAACACTGGCAACCCGGGTGCTTCAGTACGGAAGATACGGCCGGGGTGCTGAGGAAGGGATGATGAATCCGCTATACCTGGGATATCCCTGGTTCATCAGGGGGTATGATAACAACAGCCTGTATGAAAATATGTCGATTGAGGAGATGAACTATGTGGCTAACCAATTGTATGGTAGCCAGATGGTTCTCGGAAATGTCGAACTCAGAATTCCGGTAACGGGACCTAAACGAATGGCGCCCATCAAATTGAACTCCATCATGTCAGAATTGTCGCTCTTCCTGGATGCCGGTTTGGCCTGGTTCTCGGATAATGATCTCTCCCTTACGTATGACATCAATAAACCCTTAACCAAGATTCCGGTATACAGTATTGGTGCATCCCTGCGTGTTAACTTGTTTGGTGCTATTGTTATTGAACCCTACTATGCATGGCCCTTCCAGGGAAATGGCTTCTCTACAGGTTCATTCGGGATCAACTTTATCCCGGGATGGTAGTTGGTTCGTTAGTCGTCCTGCAGTTACGAAACCGGTGTCGTAGAGCGTTATTCGTTATTCGTCAGAAAAAAACAGAAATTGATAAAACAGACCATACAAGGGAATGTATTTAAAATCAATATACCGACGTAGAGACGTTGCCAACCTTCGCTAAAGCTACTGCTGCCAGAACATGCAACGTCTCTACATTTGTGTAACCCGAATAACGACATTCCATTCAACGTCTCTTCATTTGCGAATCCCGAATTATTTTCTGACCTTCAACAGGAAAGATATCCTCCATTATATTATTTCTAATACATGATACAATCATGATAAAATCTGGATTTGTAAAAGGGAATAAATCTCTAATCCCACTTCTGTTGGCATTATTCTTATCTCTCTCAACATCTGACCTGCTTTTATCCCAAACCATCACAACCGGCACCCTGATCCGGGAGATGGTTGACCTGAGATCACTGGTTGAATATCCCGATCCGGCTTATCGGTCAGTTCAGTTTTCATCCTATGACCGGAGAAGCGTTCATCCAGATAAACCCGACTGGTTCGCCAATTCGGATGGGTTCGGACAGGAACCGATCCCGGGATTTATCGAGGTACTCCGGGAACCTGATGACAATGGGATAGGGGAGTACCTGATGTGCGATATCAAAGGACCGGGAGCCATTGTCCGGCTCTGGACAGCAGCCATCAATGGTGATATCCGGCTTTACCTGGATGATGTGTCAAAACCGTTTTATGAAGGTCCTGCACAACCTTTTTTCCTGGAAACCTATAAAACAATTGCTCCGGATTATCCATCCGAAATATTTAACGGATCGTTCTCGCAGAATATGGCGGGCTATTACCCTGTTACTTTTGCAAAAAGATGCAGAATAGAGTGGATCGGAGATCTGAATAGACTTCACTTCTACCACATCGGTGTGCGGGTATATGATCAGAAAGCGGTGGTAAAAACGTTTTCTGTCAACGACCTCAACCTGTATAAGGAAGATATCATGGAGGTGGCAAACCTGCTGAAGGACCCGGTAACTCACTGGACTTTCCCGAAGGGATCACTATGTGATAGTCCGGAACACCGGTCAACCGATATTACTATTGAAATTCCGGCAGGAGAGGAGAGAGAACTCCTTAAACTCAAAGGGGAAGGAGCCATTGAATGCCTCACACTACAACTTTCAGCCGGTGATCTGAATAACGCCTTAAGGCAAACGGTGATGAACATATCTTTTGATGGTTCTCCCTGGGGAGAGGTGCAATCACCCGTTGGAGATTTCTTCGGTGCTGCACCCGGAATTAACCCATACCAGTCCCTCCCGTTTAGCGTTATGACCGATGGGACAATGATCTGCCGGTTCGTGATGCCTTACCATGATTCCGTGAGATTATCCCTTAAAAATACCGGAGAACAACCTGTTTTTGTTTCAGGCAATGTGTTGAATGGCAAGTATGGATGGATTGAGGGAAAGTCGATGCATTTCCGCGCCCGCTGGAGAGTGGATCATAACCTGTTTTCTTCAAACGAAAAACCGTATGATATCCCTTACCTGGTTGCCCACGGTAAAGGGATTATTGTTGGTGCAGTGGCAATGATCATGAACCCAACACCCGTTCCATCCTCATGGGGAAACTGGTGGGGTGAGGGAGATGAAAAAATTTTCGTGGATGAGAATGATTTTCCATCATTTTTTGGCACCGGTTCAGAAGACTACTTCAATTATGCCTGGTCTTCAAGCGAGATATTTGCACATGGATATTGCGGTCAGCCACGAAATGACGGACCTGCAAACCGGGGCTTCGTAACGAACTACAGGTACCACATCCTGGATCCCATCCCCTTTGCCAGTAATGTAGCTTTTTATATGGAATTGTTGAGCCATGGACCTGTTGCCGGTTTTTCCTACGGCAGGATCATTTACCATTATGGATTGCCGGGAATGATAGATGATCATATTCCTCTATCAGACAGTGATGTAAAACTACCACAGCTGCCCAAAAACTGGATGCCTGTACGCCGGTATTTTTGTGCCAATGCAGATTTTTATCAGGCAGAAGATATCGCCAGGGAAGGCCAGGAGTTTGAATTGAAAGAGCAGGATATCTGGGCCGGTGGTAAAATCCTGGTCTGGAAGGGAGCATCGATCTCCTTTACCTTACCAGTCACAGAAGAGGGAGAATATGTTATCGTGTTTACCGCTCGTCGGGCACCCGGTGCCGGATCCTTTGAATCGGAAATAAATGGACAGAAACTGAATTTCGGAGAGGAGACCCTGATCGAGCTCTCTGTTCCATACCGAACCCTCGCAAGGAATTTTGTCGCTGCACCGGTAACACTGACAGCAGGTGAGCAAATATTGACCCTGATAAACAAAAGCGATCCCCAAAAACCGATCGGGATCGATTTTATCTGGATCATGCGGCGATGAAAGAGGTTATAAGTTAATGGTTAAAAGTTATAAGTAAATGAGACTATAATTTCAGGAGTAATCTACGAACGGAAATTATTAAGTCGAATTTATCCCGCTGAAAGCCTGTCTACCGACAGACAGGCGGGGTTAATGGTTATAAGGATATGGAATCCGGGTTACGGTTATTTTGAAAAAAAGCCTTTAGGTGTGGAATTGAATCACTCAAATGTCAAATTCATTGTGTGAACACGAAAAACATTAGGTCCAACTACTAAATAAATCAGTGGGAAAACGTTGAATGGACCGCAGGGCACCAGGCATCTCAGAGCATATAGGCAGACGAAAACCGAATACCGAAACCTACTATCCGCAATCCGAAATCCGCAATCAATACTCCTATTCTTTCTTCTCAGCGTCATACTTCTCCTTATATTTCAGGTACAGTTGCTTGTGCTTGTTATCCAGGTCGATTTTTCTGCCGGAAATGAAAGCCAGTTCAACCTGGTTGGTCCGGATGTCCAGTATATCGCCGTCAGAAACCACAAGCGTGGCGCTTTTCCCTTCTTCAAGTGTACCATACTGATCGTCAATTCCCAGGATCTTTGCATTGTTGAGCGTAATACACTGCAATGCTTCCTCTTTGGTCAGGCCATACGCGGCAGCATTACCGGCAACAAATGGCAGGTTCATGGAACCGGTTGCTCCCGGATATAAGATCCCTGTAAGGATCCCTTCTTTCATAAACAGAGCGGGTAGCTTGAAGGGTTCATGTACATCATAATCCTTTCGTTTTGCCATGCGGTGTATGTGTGCCACGATCACCGGGATATGGTTTTCCTTTAAAAAGTCCTTTACCAACCAGGCATCCTCATCTCCTCCTGCGAGGACAATGTGCTGAACACCATGTTTTTTGGCGAACTGAATACTTTCCACGATCTCTTTTACAAAACCGGCTTCAATGAATAGTCGTTTGCTCCCGTCAAACAATCCTTTCATTGACTCCAGTTTCAGGTTGATCTGTTCTGGGTTACCCTTTTCATAATAACTCCGGGCATCCGTAAACAGTTTCTCCAGTTCAAGCACTTGGGTGGAATAGTTGGGATCGGCTGTTGTTGAAGCGGATGATCCGTATCCCCTGCGCCTGTACATGGTTGGCCAACTCATGTGTATTCCATCATCCATTTTAATTACGGCATCTTCCCAGTTCCAGGCATCAAGCTGAACGACTGAAGAAGTACCTGAAATCAATCCGCCGGAAGGGGTTATCTGTGCCAGCAGGATCCCATTGGATCGGAGGGTTGGGATCACTTCTGAATCGGTATTGTATGCAATGATGGTTCGGACATTGGGATTCATTTCACCAATCTCCCGGGAGTCAACCGTTGCTCTCACAGCTCCTATTTCACTCAGTCCCAGATTGGAAACCGGAGATATCAAGCCGGGATAGACATGTTTACCATCGATCCGGATGATTTCATAACGATCACGATCCAGGGGCAATTCATCCGCTGAAGTGACCCTGGTTATCGTTCCATGCTCAAAAGCAATGGCGCAATTTACGATGGTGGTGCTATTACCGATGTGTGCTGTTCCTCCCAGGAGAATAATCGGATTTTCCTGTTCAGGGGCAGGGGGAGGAGCTGTCTGCGCTTTGCTGCCAGTTATTCCAAGGAAATAGCAGATAATGAACAGATAAAAAATATTGGTTTTCATGATCTATCGGTTTTGAATGGTAGATTCAACGTTTCGGTTTTCTTTGAATATATCGATGACCTCCTCGTCATCCCAAAGGAATTGCTGGTTTGATCTAGTCCTTGTAAATGCGGATGAACTCTTTTCCTGATTCATCATTTTTCGAATGATCCGGTTTCTCTCATTCTGAATGTATTGCTGCAGCTTAGCATCCCTTTCCAGATCAAAATAAAACACCCCGTCAACCATGGTCTTTTCCGCTTCAGCGTATATGGACAGTGGGTTATCGGACCAAAGGACCAGGTCGGCATCTTTTTCGCTTTTTATGCTTCCCATCCGGTGGTCGAGGTGCAATATCCGGGCAGGATTCAAGGTGACCAGTTTCCAGGCTTCCTCTTCTGTAATCCCTCCGTATTTTACTGCTTTTGCCGCCTCCTGGTGTAACCTTCTTGACAACTCAGCATCGTCGGAATGGATGCATGTAAGTACACCCTGATTAAGATGCAGTGCGGCATTATAGGGAATAGCATGGTAGACCTCGTATTTGAATGCCCACCAGTCGGAAAACACCGAACCGGCCGCCCCGTGCTCTTTCATCTTATCAGCGATCTTATACCCTTCAGTGTTGTGAATGAGGGTATGAGCTGTTATGTTGAAATCCTCGGCCAGTTTCATGATCATGTTGGTTTCCGATTGAACATAGGTGTGGCATGTAATAAAACTCTTCTTCTGAAGCACCTCTCCGATAGCCTCCATCCTCAGGTCCCTTCTGGGTGTTGCCATATGCACTTTCTCTTTCGAACTGAGCTGGTTGTATTGGTCCCATGTTTCCAGATATTCACCTGCTCGCAGATAACCATCTCTGATGATCTGTTCCACACCCATGCGGGATTGAGGATAGCGAATGGCCATGTTGGCCGGGTATCTCGATTGCTTCACATTTTCACCAAGGGCATGCTTGAGGAATCCAACGGTATTCTTTATCTTCAGCTCTTCTGCATTTTTTCCCCATCGGTGTTTGATGATGCAGGATTGTCCGCCAATCGGATTGGCTGATCCGTGCAGTACCTGTGCTGCAGTAACCCCTCCGGCAAGTTGCCTGTAAATGCTGAGATCCTCCGGATCGATCACATCGGCAATGCGAACCTCGGAGGTTATCGCCCGGCTTGCTTCATTAACACCTCCCGAAACGGCAATGTGAGAGTGCTCATCAATAATCCCTGATGTTAAATGTTTACCGGTAGCATCAATTACTTCCACTCCTTCCGCTGAAAGATTCTTCCCCACACCGGCAATCTTACCATTTTTCACCAGCACATCTGCCTGTTCTAAAATTCCCTCAGGCTCGTTGGTCCATACCGTTGCATTCCGGAACAATACATCCCCGGGTTCCGGTACTTTTTCTGCACCAAATGCCACGAAAGGGTAAATTATACCTCCCGCATCATCTGAAGCAGGGGAGATTGCCTTTTTCTTCTGGCCGTTTGATGAAGCCGGTTTGACCAGTTCCGCAGTCCAGCTTGTTATAGAACCGTCAGTAAGTTGGACATGTCCTTCCATCTTTTTTCCATCGATCCATCCGGTAAAAAGAAGTGCTTCGTGATTCTTTTCATTCTTTTTTGGATCAAGGATAAAATGCACCCAATTCTTATCGGTGGTAAACTTTGGTTTCAGTTTGGTGGTGTCATTAAGGAGTATCTCTAGCGCATATTCCCCTGGTTTCCCGGTAATGGTCAGCATATACTCCTGGTTATTTTCAAGGGTTAACCTGTAACTTCCTGCAAGGTCAGGCAGATTCATATCGGATATAATGAACCGTTCTCCCTGGATCCAGTTTTCATAAAGGATTGTATTCTCATCAAACAGGTCCCCGGATGTTATCAGGAAGTTAGCCAGCATTCCCTTTTTCAGTTTGCCTACAAGGTGATCCATCCGTAGCATCCTGGCGGGTGCCAGGGTAAGTGCCTTCAAAGCATCTTCTTTCTTCAACCCATGCTCAATGGCTTTTCGTATATTGGGCAAGAACTCTTTTCTATTGCTCAGACCATGGGAGGTAATTGCAAACGGTATATTCTCCCGGGAAAGAACCGCCAGATTTGTTGGAGCTAATTCCCAGTGCTTCAGGTCTTCAAGAGGTATTAGCATGCTTTTATAGGGATCGGACAGATCCATAGCCTCTGGGAAATTAATGGGGATAATCAATGGCGCACCCGTTTCTCTGATCCCTTGAATAATCTGGTATTCTCTACCATCTCCACAGATGATGTATTGAACACCAAATTCGTCTCCAACCCTGTCTGCACGAAGGACAGAGAATTTATCATTTGCTTCAAATATTTGTGGTAAATCCTGGTTTTCATTCCATGCATTCAGCGATAGATCATTAAATGGTTTATCCGTTTGCGATTTGTACCAATCGGCATCAAGGTAAGTCTGCCGGAGAAGGGCGATCGATCCCATCAGGGATCCGGGATAATTTTGCCCGGAACTACCTTTATCAAATGAATAGTGTGCAGCTACTCGCTCTGAGAGCATCACTTCATTTGGACTTTTGGTGGATAATGTGACAAGACTTGATGTCCCACGGGCAATTCCATCAGCTTTGAAGGCCAGGGCCGTTCCAAAGCCGAGTTTCCTGAGTTCGCCAGCGTCCTTTTCGTTTACCTGGAACTCCTCCGATGCATGATACCATGACTTAATCGCTTCATTCCAGTTATAGGCTCCGGGTGTGCCGGATTCAAACTGAGGTGCGCTCATCCTGAAACCGCGTGAGCTACCGGCTGTTTCTCTTTCAGACGGGAGCCCGTAATGACTGTAAATCTCCACCAGGGAAGGATAAATGTATTTTCCTGTGAGATCAATTTCAACCGCATGATCAGGAATCTCAAGATTGGACCCGATCTGGAGTATAACGTCCTCCTGTATGATCAGATCAGCACTCTCCAATCGTGTTTGATAGTCGGTGATTATAGTGGCATTCCTGAATGCATACATCGTGGCACGATCATCCCGGATACCGGTAACAGGGAAGGTCTCCTGGGAAAGTAACTGGAAATAACCAAATGCCAGTAGAACAAAGATCATCTGTATCTTTTTCATATGAAATAGTAGGGTAAGGTTAATGATCTAAATGTAGGAAAATCAATTCAATCTTACCAGATGTTTAAAAACAAAAACAGTCATTTCTACTTTTTGGCTAATCCATGGGCAAGGAGTTTAGAAAACTCCTTCACTGTATTGAGAATATCCTGCTCAGTAATGGAGAAGGGCTGTTGTTGCCCTGCGATGGTTTTTTGACTGTTTACAGTGTACCGGATCTTCAGGAAATCGTTAATACCCAATTGGATCTGCATGATTAAATAAATGATTAAGTCGTTACGGATGTCGGTTCGTAACACTCCTGTTTTCTTGTATTTATCCATTACGGGTCTTAACAATTCGATCATCAACTCCTTCGAATGGATCAGTACATTACCTGACTCTTCAGTGTTTCGTTCCTGCATGGAATAGTGGAGAAAAGCACTCTGTAATGGATAGGAAAGATCAAACTTGATCTTCATGGCTAAATTTTGTTCAAACAGAGCAAAGAAATCTCCTGCAGGTAACTCGAAAAGTTCTTTAACATGTTCCATTCGCAGGGCTGTAGCCTGATCGATAAGAAACAGATAAAGTTCTTTTTTGCTTTCAAAATAACGATAAAAACTTCCTTTCGCTATCCCCAATTTTAATACAATACGGGAAACCGATGCGTTTTCATAAACATGATTTGCAAACTCCTCAAAACATGTACGGATAATCTCTTCCTGTTGTTCCTGTGGCAGGTTGTAAAAGGTTGATCGTGGCATGATATATTGTTTTGCGACTATATGGTCACAAATATATTAAAATTTAATGCGACTATCCAGTCGCGATTCAATTATTTTCATTTTATTTTTTATCATCATAAGCTGAACAGGCTTAAACCGTAATAAAACGGAAATGATTACCGGTTTGCTAATAAATATTTCGTAAATTCAACATTTTAACCCTTCTTCATCGTATGGAAAGGGGTTTCAGAATTAAACCTATGGAAACATGAAAACGAAAACACGATTAACCAGCTTTTTTGTTTTAGCATTGACTGCTCTTCTCAGTGCAACCGGGCAATTATTACCGGACCAGTATAAAACCTTATTACCGGAATCCATTATGGATGAGATCATTGGAGAGTGTTCGGGTGAAACAGCCATGAACCATATGATTGAAATGTCGGGTTATAATCGTGATCGGCTTGAAAGTGAGTTTGCTACAACTTTTCTTGAAGCGGAATATGTATTGGAAATGCTTGAAAGCTATGGCATTCCTGATGCAAAAATTGAGCGATTCCCTGGAGGAGAGGTGTGGGATGGAATAAAAGGTGAACTATGGGAAATTAGTCCTAAAAGGGATAAAATTGCTGATTATGATGATCTAAGGGCTGTTCTTGCATCCGGAAGTAAGAGTACAGATGTTGAGGCAGAACTCATCTGGATAGGCGCAGGAGAGGAAGAAGATTTTGATAATAAAGATGTTGACGGAAAGATCGTTGTCACATCAGGATCTGTATCCGGGGTACATAACCGGGCAGTTGCCAGGGGAGCTGTGGGTGTCGTTTCAATGAATACTCCCAGACCCTTGAAGGACCCGCTTCAAATTCCATGGAGAGGACTCCGTGGAGATGGTGCCACGTTCGCCTTTAACCTGAATGCAAGGGAAGGCGAGATTCTGAAAAACAGGCTGTTAAGTGGTGAAGTGATACGTGTACATGCCATGGTGGAAAGTGCTTTACGCGACTTTGAACTTCAGGATCCGACAGCCGTTATATATGGCACTGACAGGGATGCAGGAGAAGTAATTTTTTCGGCGCATCTATTTGAAGGCTATACCAAGCAGGGGGCAAATGATAATATTTCTGGAAGTGCTGTCATACTGGATGTTGCCCGTACTCTGAATACCTTGATCGGAGAGGGTCGGATTCCCAGGCCAAAACGAAACATACGATTCCTATGGATTCCTGAATTTTCCGGGACAGGACCCTGGGTGAATGCTCACAAGGAATTGATGGAAAATACATTGTGTAATATTAACCTGGATATGGTTGGTCTCCACCTGAGCAAAAGCCACTCTTTTTTCTGCCTGATGCGAACTACTTTCGGGAATCCCCATTACCTGAATGATGTGATGGAGCACTATTACAGCTATGTGGGTGAAACCAACCGGGAGATGATCCATAACAGGAGAGCCGGCGGATTTACTAAAAGAATTGTTGCTCCAAGTGGTTCAGATGACCCCTTCTATTATAAAATTGATCCACATTACGGTGCTTCCGATCATGAAGTCTTTAATGACTGGGGAATCCAGGTACCCGGGATCATGATGATCACCTGGCCAGATTTATACTACCATACTTCGGAGGACCGTCCCTATAATTGTGATGCTACACAGCTGAAAAGGGCAACTGTTATTGCTGCTGCTTCAGCATATACCATTGCCAGTGCAGATAAAAACATGGCCATGAAGATTGCTGCCGAAACTTTTAGCCATGCTGCCAACAGGCTGGGTATCCAATTCGGACGTGCGATTGATGAATTATCTGCATCCACTGTGAATGATTTTACAAATACCTATAAAAAAGCCAGGAGCTACATTGAAGCAACTGTGATGAATGAAAAAGAGACGTTGGAGAGCATTATTGAGCTTACCGGTCATTCAGAAGATATGGATAACTACATTAAAACTGTTCAATCTTCTGTTCAAAAAATTGGTGAAGGACAGTTGGCTGCACTTGATGAACAGATGAAAGCAGTGGCCCGGCAGTTGAACGTAACACCTGTAAAGGTCCAGTTGAATGATCTGGAAAAGAGAGCATCCAGCTTGATTCCCAGGCAGACTGTAAAGGTTAAAGAGGCTGGATACCAGGGACATTCCCGTATTCTCAGGGAACTGTCGTCCGAAATTACGGACAGGTACCCGGTCATCTCTCTCTATGATACCAGGGAATTGTCCCGGCTGGTTAACGGGAAACACAGTGTCCTGGACATTAAAAAATTACTCGATACACAATCAACCAGTGAATCAGACCTGCAATCCATTATGAACTACCTTGAACGGTTGAAATATGCAGGACTGATTGAAATGTGATTTTTTCAATGAAAGAGAACGCAATACCGGAAATTAAACTACTGGATGAGGAGCAGCAATCCTTTATCCATCAAAATTCGCTTCAGATCCTTTCCCGGACCGGAGTGAAGGTTGAATCTGCCGTGGCCCGGGATCTGTTTACAAAAGCCATTGGAACAGGTCAGGATTCTGAAAGGATTTTCATACCTGCTGACCTGGTTGAATGGGCGATACAGTCTGCCCCTTCAAACCTTACACTGTTTGACCGTAATGGAAAGGAAGCATTCCGTCTTGGTGCCGATTATAATGGTAATGCGGTTTTTGGGATTGGAGTAACAAATACGCATTACCAGGATTATACAACAGACCGCGTTCTCCCGTTTACCCGGGAGCACATGAAGATCTCGAGCCGGTTGGGGGATGCACTTTCTGAATTCGATGTTGTTTCAACTGTCGGTATACCGTCGGATGTTACACCGGAGGTTGCTGATCTGTATGGTACACTGGATATGTATGCTAACACGAGCAAGACCCTGGTTATCCTGATCATGGATGATGGCAGCATTTCATCTGTTTACGATTTATTATCTCATTTAAACACGAATCCATACGATAACTCCTCTTTCATAACCTATGTAAATCCGGTTACACCACTGATCCTGAATGATGGGACGGTGCAGAAGATGATCCATTCCATTGAGCTTGGTTATCCGGTAGCCTTTTCCAATTACAGCATGTATGGAGCGACTACACCGGCACCGGCAGTTGGAACCCTGAGTTTAATGAACGCTGAACTGTTAGCCGGCTTAGTCCTCAGCCAGCTCATACGGGAAAGGGCCCCGATGATACTGGGCAGCCTTCCGGCCAGCTTTGATATGACAACCATGACGAGTCCATTTACTCCACAGACTTTTCTGCTGAACCTTGCCTGTGCCGAGATGATGGATCATTACGGATTGCCGCATTGCGGCACTTCTGGCAGTGGTGCAGGGTGGGGAGCTGATCTGCCAGCAGCGGATATGCTATGGATGAACCACCTGACCAGCTGTCTGGGTAAGGTCGGTCTGGTCCCTTTTGTTGGCAGTAATTTTGAATCCCTGGCGTTCTCCCCGGCAATGGCGATCCATTCGAACCAGATCATCAGGCAGGTCAGGGAATTCACCCGGGGAATCGGATTGGAGAATTTTTCTGAGAGTTTCAGCGAGATCATGAAAGCCGGGCCTGGAGGAAATTTCCTTACTTCTGAACAAACCCTGAAAGAAATGGAATCATTCAAAAAACCGGATAATATCTGGCAGGGAATGACGGTAGAGAAGTGGGAAAGCGAGGGAACTCCCAAAGCCTCAGAACGGTTGAAAAAATATGTTGAAGCGGTGATGAATAGTTTGGAACCCCCGGATGATTGCGACCAGATCATGGATAAGGGGGAGAAGATGATCCGCACGATGATCGGTAAAAAAAGATGAATCGCAAAGGAACTGAACCAAAAAAACTCGGCATCTGGATGAGTACAAGCCTGGTTGCCGGGAACATGATCGGTTCGGGTATTTTCCTTCTTCCTGCAACCCTGGCTTTCTTTGGTGGTATCTCTCTTTTTGGATGGCTTTTCTCAGCAATTGGTGCCATCTTCCTGTCGCTCGTTTTTTCCCGGCTTAGCAGATTAATACCGGGTGCAGGAGGTCCCTATTTATACACACGAACCGCTTTTGGAAATCTAAGCGGATTCATGGTCGCCTGGGGATACTGGATAGCAATCTGGAGCGGTAATGCGGCTATCTCGTTAGCTGCAGTGGGCTATTTGGGCATATTCATCCCTGCGCTTGCTGAAGATCCTATAATTAGCGCTATGACAGCCATCGGACTGATCTGGCTTTTTTCGTGGATCAACATGCTCGGAATACGGGAGGCAGGTATGGTTCAGTTGGTTACCACCCTGTTGAAACTTCTGCCACTGATCCTGATCGGTACACTTGGCTTTCATTATTTCAGATCAGAAAATTTTTACCCCCTGAATCTGACCGATGAAACGAATTTCTCAGCCATCACATCCACAGCGGCTATTACTTTATGGGCTTTCCTTGGCATTGAATCTGCCACCATACCCTCGGACCAGGTAAAGGATCCCAGGCGAACCATTCCAAAAGCAACCATCCTGGGTACATTGTTGGTATTGATCGTATACATTGCGAGCACAGGGGCAGTCATGGGAATCATCCCCCCATCCGAATTATCCACATCAGCCTCTCCGTTTGCTGCTGCTGCAAAAGAGATCTGGGGAACCTGGGCCGGTTATGCGGTTGCAGCAGGTGCCCTGGTTGCCTGCCTAGGAGCGTTGAATGGCTGGATCCTGCTTCAGGGACAATTTCCTCTTGCGGTATCCAGGGATAACCTTTTTCCGCCGCTCTTCTGCAGGTTATCCCGGAAAGGCATACCTGGTTTGGGAATTGCCGTTTCCAGTCTGCTGGCATCCATCCTGATCATCATGAACTATACCCGGGGATTGGTAAGCATGTTTACCTTCATTATCATGCTTGCCACCCTGTCCACCCTGATCCCATATGTGTTTTCTTCTCTGGCAGGTATCTTATTTTACAAGCGTGATCAGTACAGGCAGAGAAAAAAAACCGTTGTTTTGCGTCTGGCAGTTTCCGTTCCTGCCCTGGCATTCTCCCTCTGGGCCATCTGGGGCCTCGGCCTTATAACAGTGTTATGGGGAGTCGTGCTGCTGGTATTGGGAGTACCGTTCTTCTTATACCTGCGAAGAAGAAAGGGATAACTTATAACTGCCTCCCTCCAAATTTCCCTTTCCCGGCACTCACCAGTTCATCGAATGCATCTTCCAGTTTTTTGTTCACATCCCTCAATCCGTCAGCAACCTGCTCAGCCCACTCAAGGTAGTTCCGTTTCCTCCTGTTATTCCATTTCCGGGGTGGATTTTCCAGAAGATCTCGCATGTTGCTGATCTTATCTGCCACTTTTATCTTTTCGACGCTGATTCCTGTGCTTGCTTGCTGCAAAGTGTAAGGCTTTCAGGAATCCGGAAAATTCTACTGAATTCATGCTAAAGTTCGTTGTATTTTTTTGCGGTATCACGGGATCTTTCAACGGGATATTTCATGCGGTTTTTATGGATTTTTTCCAGAACAATCTTTTTTATGTTCAGTCCATGTTTATTTGCAAGCAGCAGGCTAAATGCAAATATATCTGCCAGCTCATCACACAGTCTAACTGGATCGATTGTTTCAACCTCCTCTTCTTTCTTCCAGAGGAACAGTTCATTCAGTTCTGCCGCTTCAATCGAGATTGCCAGAGCCAGGTCTTTTGAATTGTGAAATTGTTTCCAGTTCCGTTCATCCCGGAACTTCACCAGTTCATTGATCATTTGATCGATATCAGACATGGTTATTATCAGTTTGTGGTGTAAAGGTATAAAATAATGTTTTTAATTGGGGGATTGAACAGGTATATGCAAATAGGGCCTCCAGATTCATAAGGTGAAGGAATAAGCAAATAGCTATAAACGTGACGCAATCGTCAAATACAATAAATGTTTGTACCTTAGGAAAATCAACCAATTGCTTTTTCCATTGGGATTGATCAAGAAATACCTTTTGTCCGGTTCGGGTCTGATGCATAAGATTGGGCTTTTCTCCGGCCCTTTGTTTGCGATTATCATGGTACTTGCTTTTGATCTTGATCCGGGAAATAAAAAGGTTACTTTTACAGCTGCTGTTGCCCTTCTTATGGCTATCTGGTGGATTACGGAGTGCGTTCCGCTGGCAGTAACTGCCCTTTTACCGGTTGTATTGTTCCCCCTGATGGGAATCATGAACGGGAGAACGGTTTCCACCCTCTATTTTAATCACATTATTTTCCTTTTTATTGGTGGATTTATTGTTGCGCTGGCGATGCAGAAATGGGAACTGCACCGGAGAATCGCGTTGTTTACCATGCTACTTTTCGGGATTAAACCAGCCCGTATTCTTTTTGGGTTTATGATCACCACGTGGTTTTTATCCATGTGGATCTCGAATACGGCTACTGCGATGATGATGGTCCCGATTGCACTTTCTGTAATTATTAACCTAGAGGGGACGTTAAGCAAAAAACAGGTAAAAAAATATTCTATCGGATTGTTGCTGGGGATTGCCTACAGTGCAAGCATAGGGGGTATTGCAACACTTGTCGGTACACCACCCAACCTTTCCTTTTCAAGGATCCTGACCATTACCTTTCCGGAAGTAACGGAGATCTCCTTTGCTTCCTGGTTCTTTTTTGCTTTCCCCATTTCGATCTTCTTTCTCTTCCTGGTATGGTCTGTCCTTTCCTTTATCTTCTGCAGGGTAAGCTTTTCTGTAGATCGGCTTATTTTCAAACAGCAATACAGGGATCTGGGCAGAATGGGTTTTGAAGAGAAAGTTATCTTTGCCGTTTTCATGAGTATGGCGCTTTTATGGTTGACCAGGGCAGACATAACCATCGGGCAGTTGACTCTCCCCGGTTGGTCGGGCATATTCCCGGAGGCCGATTTTATCAACGATGGTACGGTTGCCATTGCCCTTTCACTGATCCTGTTTATTGTTCCATCAAAAGAAAAAGCCCGGCTGATGGATTGGAAGACAGCTGCCAAACTGCCCTGGGGTATTGTCCTGCTCTTTGGTGGAGGATTTGCGCTGGCAAGCGGCTTTAAGGAATCCGGTCTTTCACAATGGTTCGGGATGCAGCTTAGTGGACTTGACGCATTATCCCCCGGTTTTCTGATTGGGAGTATCTGCTTTATGATCACCTTCCTTACGGAGCTGACTTCAAACACAGCTACTGCAGAGATGATACTGCCTATTCTTGCAGCAGTAGGTACAGCGATTGGCAGGAATCCCCTCTTATTGATGGTTCCTGCCACCCTGGCAAGCTCCTTTGCATTCATGATGCCTGTCGCAACACCACCCAATGCCATCATTTTTGGTACCAACCGGTTACGGATCATGGATATGGTAAAAGTGGGATTCATAATCAACCTTCTGGGAGTGCTTGTCCTGACGCTCGGAATTCTGATCCTGGGATCTATTCTGGATATTGATCCTGCCATTATGCCGGAATGGGCGAAGTGA
>CAZXGG010000034.1:0-36911 GCA_964640125.1 uncultured Rikenellaceae bacterium | reverse complement strand
AGGGTGCTCCCGACCATGTTTGATTACCGAACCCACATCGAGAAGGGATCGATGTTTAATACACCTCCCTGTCTGCCCGTATTTGCAGCCCTCCAAACCCTGAAGTGGGTAAAAATGCAGGGAGGTGTTGGGGAGATGCAAAAAATAAATCATGCTAAAGCAGAGATCTTGTATTCAGAAATAGATAGAAACAGTCTCTTCATTCCAACAGTGACTAATCCGGAAGATCGTTCCATCATGAACATCTGCTGGGTTATGAAAGAGGAAAACAAAGATCTGGAACAGGAATTTCTCGAATTTGCCACGCAACGGGGAATGATCGGGATAAAAGGCCATCGTTCCGTGGGAGGATTCAGGGCATCAACCTATAATGCCCTTCCAAAAGAGAGCGTGGAGTCATTAATTGATGTAATGCAGGAATTTGAATCAATGAAATCACGATAAATAAAACCAGTATGAAAAAAGTACTTGTGGCTACAGTAAAACCATTTGCCAGCGAAGCGATTGCTGGTATTCAGCGAATCCTTGAGGATGCTGGTTACGATTTCCATTTGTTGGAGAAGTATGAGAGCCAGGACGACCTGATCAATGCTGTTAAGGGTGTTGATGCTATGATTATACGAAGTGATATTGCCAATAAACAGGTCATTGAAGCCGGGGAAGACCTGAAAATCATTGTGCGTGCCGGCGCAGGATACGATAATATCGACCTTGCATCGGCTACCGATAATGGGATCGTTGTTATGAATACTCCGGGCCAGAATTCAAATGCCGTAGCAGAATTGGCAATTGGCATGATGATACTCATCGCGAGAAACAATTATGACGGCAAAGCCGGAACGGAATTGAAAGGGAAAACCCTGGGTTTGCATGCCTATGGAAATGTGGGTAAATTGGTTGCGGGAATCGGTACCGGGCTTGGTATGAAGATCTTTGCCTTTGATCCCTTTATTGACAAATCTATCATGGAAAACGATGGTGTGATGGTTGTTGAAAAGGTGGAAGATCTTTATGCAAACTGCAGGTATGTCTCCTTACACATCCCGGCGAATGAGAATACCATCAAATCAGTTAATCATTCCCTTTTGAAGAATATGCCAAAGGGTGCAACCCTGGTTAATACTGCAAGAAAAGAGATCATTTGTGAAGATTCACTGAAAGAAATGTTTGCCGAACGGGAAGATTTCAGGTATGTTACCGATGTTGCTCCCGACTGCAAAGAAGAGATTGAAAAACTTTATCCGGGCCGGTTTTTCTTTACACCGAAAAAGATGGGAGCACAAACTGAGGAAGCAAATATCAATGCAGGTGTAGCTGCTGCCAAACAGATTGTGAGATTTTTTGAACGGGGTGATGTTACATTTCAGGTAAATAGATAATTGTTCAGATGACCGTATTAAAGCCCTTTAAAGGATACAGACCACCACGGGAAATTGCCAGACAGGTTGCTTCCCGCCCTTATGATGTATTGAGCTCTGAGGAAGCAGGGGAAGAGGCAAAAAAGAATCCCTATTCACTGTTACACATCACCAAGCCGGAAATTGACCTTCCACCGGAAACCGATGCGCATTCCAGACCGGTATATGAAAAAGCAGCAGAAAATTTCTCGATATTCAAGGAAAAAGGATGGTTTGTGCAGGATAAAAAAGATTGTTTGTATATCTATGCACAAACCATGAATAACAGAACACAATATGGTATCGTTGGATGCGCTGCTGTGGAGGATTACATGACCGGGGTTATTAAAAAGCATGAACTGACCCGTCCCGACAAGGAAGAGGATCGCATGAAACACGTGCGGATCAACAATGCCAATATTGAACCGGTATTTTTCGCCTACCCTTCGAACCCAGAGATCAACACCATCGTGGATCATGTGGTGAGCAAAAATGAGCCGGAGTATGATTTTATTGCCGACGACGGATTCGGGCATCATTTCTGGATTATTGATGAACCCGAAATAATTGAAAGAGTGGTCACACTTTTTGAACAGATTCCCTCAACCTATGTGGCCGATGGCCATCATCGGACAGCAGCGGCAGCCCTGGTTGGAAATGAAAAGAGGAAGAACAATCCAAGACATACCGGAAAGGAGGAATACAATTTTTTCCTTGCAGTGCATTTTCCCCATGACCAGCTTACCATCATTGATTATAACCGTGTTGTGAAAGATATGAATGGACTAACATCGGCGGAGTTACTGGCAAAAATAGAATCCGGATTTTATGTTGAAAAGAAGGGAACTGAGGTTTTCAAGCCCGACAGTCTGCACACGTTTTCCATGTATCTTGATGGAGTATGGTATTCCTTACGGGCAAAAGAAGGAACCTATGACGATGATGATCCGATTGGTGTCCTTGATGTAACCATCCTTTCAAACCAGTTGCTTGCACCTCATTTGAATATAACCGATTTGAGGAGATCGGACAGGATTGACTTTGTAGGTGGTATTCGGGGGTTATCAGAATTGAAAAGACGGGTTGACTCGGGTGAGATGAGGGTTGCATTTGCCCTTTATCCGGTTAGTATGGAGCAGTTGATCAGAATTGCAGATACTGGAAACATCATGCCGCCAAAAACAACCTGGTTTGAACCTAAACTGAGAAGCGGCCTTGTGATCCATACATTGGATTGAATGAAAAAATAACAGAATATTGCCTGATGTGCAGGCATTATTTCCTGAAACCATCACATGGAAATTGCTAAAAACTTATCGGTAATCCTTGATCGGCTGCCCAATCGGGTGAAACTGGTAGCTATCTCAAAGATGAAATCCGAGAAAGAGATCATGGAAGCTTATCAGGCAGGGTATCGAGTGTTCGGAGAAAATAAGGTCCAGGAACTGGTGAGAAAACAGGAGGTTTTACCCAACGATATTGAGTGGCATATGGTTGGACACCTGCAATCCAATAAGGTGAAGCATATCGCCCCTTTTGTCCACCTGATCCAATCGGTTGATTCGTTGAAGTTATTGAAAATCATAAATAAGGAAGCGGCTAAGAACAACAGAAGAATTGATTGCCTGTTGCAGGTGCACATTGCCCGGGAGGAAACAAAATTCGGCTTTTCCAACGAAGAGATTATTGAAATGCTTAATTCGGGAGAATGGAAAGAGCTGAAATCCATCCGGATCACCGGACTGATGGGCATGGCGACATTTACAGACAACAGAGACCTGATCCGCTCCGAATGTAAATCACTGAAAGCCTTTTTCGATGAGGTTAAAAAACGTTACTTTGAGAGAGAACCATCGTTTTATGAACTGTCAATGGGAATGTCGGGCGATTATACCATAGCCATTGAAGAGGGAAGTACAATGGTTAGAATTGGTAGCCTGATCTTCGGCGAACGACATAATCATTAACAAATAACAGATAGAATATCGGATATGGCAAAACTGGAGGCATCCTATCTTGGATTGAAATTGAAAAATCCTGTCCTCGTAAGTAGTTCCGGTCTGACGGATTCGGTTGAGAAGATCAGGAAGCTGGAAGAACTTGGAGCAGGAGGAGTGGTTTTGAAATCCCTGTTCGAGGAACAAATACAGTATGAGGCAGGTAATCTATTGAAACATAGCGATTATCCGGAGGCGGCAGATTATATCCGGAATTATACCATGAACCACTCCCTGGATGAATACCTCACCCTTATTGAATCGGCAAAGAAGGCAGTCCGGATACCGGTAATCGCCAGTGTCAACTGTATCTCAGCATCGAAATGGATTTCATTCTCAAGGGAAATGGAATCTGCAGGGGCTGACGCATTAGAAGTGAATGTTTTTATCCTGCCAACGGATCCGAATCAGGCAGGATCCGGTTATGAACAGGTGTATTATGATCTGGTAACTCAACTGAAAGAGATCCTTTCTATTCCGGTTGCGATAAAACTGGGAAACCAATTCTCAAATATTCTGCATCTCATCAAACAGTTGTATAATCGTAGAGCTGATGGAGTTGTTCTGTTCAATCGGTTTTATGCCCCGGATATTAACATTACCGGATTGAAGCTTACATCGTCTGAAGTTTTCAGCTCACCAACAGATATCCGGCAGACCCTGCGGTGGGTTGGCATTGTATCGGGAAAAATCGATGGGCTCGATATTGCCGCTTCAACCGGAATCCACGATAGTCACGCTATCATTAAGCAAATCCTGGCAGGAGCATCAGCAGTTCAGGTTTGCTCAACCCTTTATAAAAACGGGATTGAACAACTGCCAGAACTGGTTTCCGGTGTTGAAGAGTGGATGGATGAGCATAATTACCGGAAAATAGAAGATTTCAGAGGTATCCTTAGCTATAAGAATATATCTGATCCATTAACCTACGAACGATCACAATTCATGAAATACTTTTCAGGTTATCACTGATTTTGTATTTTAAAAAAAAGTGTTAATTTTACTTTGATTATTAATAAGATCATTGAAGAACAATATTTTAAACTGATGCCATTATGAATGTTAAACTTCTTACGTTGTCAAGAATAAAAGGGCTGGTATTTGTTTCAGTTGCAGCCTTTTTTATTGGATGCGGATCGGGAGGTGATAAAGAAAAGACCCCTGACATTACAATTGATATGGATGAGATTAATCAGGAGCTTTTTGATAATATATCCGATGCTAAACAGATTTTTTACTCACTTCCCTCACCACTGGAAACGGCTATGCTGGTCCGATCCGCAGGTGCGGAGTATGATGCTGAAATCTTAAATTCAGTAGATAATGCTGGGAATTATACCGGCCAGAAAAAAATGGCCCTTAACCTCGGAATTTATACGTGTGACCTCAGTTTTGCAAGCCTGTATGATCAAACCCAGGCTTCTATCAGTTACATGAATGCAGCAAAAAGGATGGCTGACGGTTTGGGTATTCTTGATGCCATTAGTGACGAAACCATCGAGAGACTTGAGGAGAATGTAAACAACCGGGAAGTCCTTCTGGATATTGTTTCTGAAACCTTTATGAATTCAAGCTCCGATCTTGAAGAGACTGGAAGACCTGCTGTTGCTGCAATTGTTCTTGTCGGTGGTTGGATGGAGGGACTTTACATCGCTACAGAACTGGTTAATAAAGGAACCTTTGAGGGAAACAAGCTGGTGGCTAGGATTACAGATCAAAAACTTTCCATCGATATTGTGTTGAAATTGTTGGAAGAGAATAAGGACAATTCTGATGTGGCTGGAGTCCTGGCTGAAGTGCAGGAATTAAAAACCATTTTTGATAAGGTTGTGATTAAAACCTCAACCATTGAACCGGAACTCGACCCGGAAACAAACGTGACTACGTTGAAGTCGGAAAGCACTAACAACATGACACCAGAAATCTTTGCTGAACTCAGTGAAAAGGTGAAATCCCTGAGAAATTCATACATTTTATAAATAACCCACGTTATGAAACGATATTTTCAATTTTTTTTAATCGTAGCTTTACTCATCTCTGTCCCTCTACTCAGTAATGCCCAATGCAAGGGATTTGCTAAGAAGATCTGCAAAATGGAACTGCTTCCTGACTATACACATGATGGGAACTACCATGCTGCTATTCTTACGGAAGGTGAAGAAGCAGAGTTATATAAAACCTTTTACTCCGACCAGGAGTACCGCATCGGTATTTGTGGATCTGATAACATGGGAGATATTGAGTTCACGATCTATGATGCCAGTAAAAATGTGATCTATACAAACAAAGACAACGATTATAGTCGCATATGGGATTTCAAATTGCAAACATCACAGCAGTTAAAGATCTCCGTTAAGGTACCACCCAATCCGGACACTGCTGCAGAACCTCAGCAGGGTTGTGTGGCTATCATGTTTGGATTCAAGGCAAAATAGAGTTCTGAACACCAACGTAATACCTGTGATCTTATCACAGGTTTTTTTTATCCTTTTGCTCTATCTTTCTGCGCAGGTATCTGCCCGTATAGGATGATTCGCATCGGATCAGATCTTCCGGTAAGCCTTCGAAAACTATCGATCCTCCCTTTTCACCCCCTTCCGGCCCAAGATCAATAATCCAGTCTGCCGATTTGATCACTTCGAGGTTGTGTTCAACAATAAGTATTGAGTTACCACTCTCGATCAGGGCAATGAACGCGGAGAGAAGTTTGTTGATATCATGGAAATGCAAACCGGTGGTAGGTTCATCAAAGATAAACAGTTTTGGTTTGTGGTTGCTCTCTTTACTTAAGAAGGAAGCCAGCTTTACGCGCTGGCTCTCTCCTCCACTCAAAGTACTGGAGGACTGTCCCAGCTTGATGTATCCAAGACCAACATCAGCCAGCGGTTTCAGCTTCTCAACAATTCGTTTTTCGGGATTCTCCTGTGATAAGCTGAAAAATTCGATCGCTTCATTAACCGTCAGTTCAAGGATATCAAAAATACTTTTCCCTTTGTATTTCACATCAAGGATCTCTTGCTTGAACTTCAGCCCGCTGCAGCTTTCACATACAAGTTCAACATCAGCCATGAACTGCATCTCAACCCTGATGATCCCTTCTCCCTGACACTCCTCACAGCGACCACCATCGATATTGAAGGAAAAATGAGCAGCTTTGTACCGGTTGTATTGTGAGAGCGGTTGAGCAGCAAATAATCGGCGGATCTCATCAAAAGCCTTCAAGTAGGTAACCGGATTGGATCGGCTCGATTTACCAATCGGATGTTGATCGACCAACTCTACCTGGGTCAATGCATGAAGGTCTCCTTCAAGCAGATCAAAATGTCCGGTATGGTCACTGTATCCATTAAAATGCTTGCTGAGGGCAGGATAGAGAATGCCATTCACGAGGGAGGATTTCCCCGATCCGCTGACCCCCGTGATAACAGTGATTGTGTTCAGCGGTATGGTTACATCAATCCCTTTCAGATTGTTCTCCCGTGCTCCCCGGATTACGATATAATTGTTCCACTTTCTCCGCATTTCCGGAACAGAAATCCCCTTTTTCCCGGATAGGTAGTCCGCGGTCAGACTGTTCTTCTCCTGCAGAATCATGTAATGATTTCCCTGAAACACAATCTTGCCACCCTCCCTTCCAGCTTCTGGTCCAATATCGATCAGTTCATCGGCAGCCTGGATGATCTCTTCATCATGCTCAACCACCAGTATTGTGTTCCCGTATTGCTGCAGCTGCTTAAGCACCTGTATAAGTAGCGAAGTATCCCGCGGATGAAGACCAATACTGGGTTCGTCAAGAATGTAAAGCGAACCGACCAGGCTGCTTCCCAGTGATGTGGCAAGGTTTATCCTTTGAGATTCTCCACCGGAAAGTGTCGATGACAACCTGTTAAGTGTTAAATAACTGAGACCTACATTGTTAAGAAAGGACAAACGGTTCCTTATTTCGGTTAGTAAACGGGATGCAATTTCCGCTTCTTCCGGTGTTAGCGAAAGGTTCGTAAAAATAGTACTCAGCTCACTGATTGGCAATTGTACCAGTTCCTGGATCGTCTTTCCACCTATCCTGACATATGAAGACTCCTTACGCAACCGTGTCCCCTTGCACCCGGGGCAGGTTGTTTTTCCCCTGTATCTTGAAAGCATAACCCGGTACTGGATCTTATATTTCTTCTTTTCCAGGTGTTTGAAGAAGGCATTCAATCCCCTGAAATATCGGTTTCCATTCCAGAGTAGCATCTTTTCATCTTCCGTCAATTCATGGTAGGGCTTATGGATCGGGAAATCAAATTTGTCGGCATGAAGGATTAACCGGTCTTTCCATTTGCTCATCTTTTCCCCTTTCCAGCATACAATGGCATCCTGGTATATGGAAAGACTCTTGTTCGGAATCACCAGGTCCTCATCAATACCAATAATTTTACCGTATCCTTCACATTC
Organism: uncultured Rikenellaceae bacterium; assembly: GCA_964640125.1. Lineage (GTDB taxonomy): Bacteria > Bacteroidota > Bacteroidia > Bacteroidales > VadinHA17. Next base: position 29,080 of record CAZXGG010000034.1, on the reverse strand, counting down.
CGGACAGGCTCCAACTGGATTATTGAAACTGAACATATGAACAGAAGGCTCTTCAAACTGCATTCCATCACGTTCGAATTTGTTTGAAAATTCCTCAGAAATAACCTTCTTCCCATTGAAAACCCGGACGATGCAGTACCCCTTGCTAATTCCAAAAGAAGTCTCAACCGAATCGGCAATCCTGCCCATTGAATCTTCATCAAACCGGATTTCAATCCGGTCAATGACCACCAGGACCTCTTTTAATCCCTGCAATACATCGGGTCGTTCGAGTATTTCATCTATTCTGTGAATTTTCCCCTCCGCTTCAATCCGGGTAAATCCCTGTTTCAGCAGGTATTCAAGATGCTCGGAAATGGTACACTCTTCGTGTTCCTGTAACGGAGCAAGAAGGATTGCCCGTGTTCCTTCTTTAAAACGACGAATGAATTCGGTCACATCCGAAACACCATGTCGTTTAACCAGCTTGTTCGAAACGGGAGAGTACGTCTTGCCAACTCGTGAAAACAATAACTTCAGGTAATCATATATTTCCGTTGCAGTACCAACTGTTGACCTTGGATTCCTGGTGTTTACCTTCTGTTCAATGGCTATTGCCGGTGGTAACCCCCTGATGTAATCCACCTCCGGCTTATGCATTCTTCCCAGAAACTGACGAGCGTAAGAGGAGAGGCTTTCAACATACCTGCGTTGCCCTTCTGCGTAAATCGTGTCAAATGCCAGAGATGATTTGCCCGACCCGGATAAACCGGTAATGACAATAAACTTATCCCTCGGTATCTTTAAATCGATGTTCTTCAGATTGTGAACACGGGCACCCTTGATATCGATGAATTTACCAGCCGGACCTGTAACCCTTGGCATAAAAATTGCGTATATAGAAAAAGATTTAACAATAATTAACTAATTTTCAAAAGTAATATTTTTTGAAATAATGCTTTTTTTTGCTTAATTGCATATTGTTTTAACCCTGATTGTCGCACAAAACCCATAGGAGGACTGCTATAGAAAAAGATCTACTCTAGTACAAACCAGAATAGGAGGTAGTTTTGGATCTTTGTAAATTATCCGACTATGAACTTGTAGAGAAGTTCATAAAGGGCAGTCAGACAAGCATTGAGACATTAATCAATCGACATAGAAACAGGGTATACACCTATATCTACCTGATCGTAAAGAATCAGCAACTCGCTGAAGATATCTTCCAGGATACATTCATCAAAGTCGTTCAATCCTTGAAAAGAGGTAAGTATACCGATAACGGGAAATTTCTTTCCTGGGTGATCCGTATTGCTCATAATCTGATCATTGATCATTTCCGGCGGGAAAAACAATTCAATATAACAACCCGGGAAGACTATGAAACCGATATCTTTAATTCACGAAAATTAGCCTATGGAACCATCGAGGATGAAATGGTCCAAAGCCAGATCATCACGGATGTCCGGGGCCTGATAGATGAATTGCCCGCAGATCAGCGTGAGGTTGTTATGCTCCGGCATTATGGAGGACTTAGTTTCAAGGAGATTGCAGAGCATACTAACGTCAGTATCAATACAGCCCTTGGCAGAATGAGGTATGCACTGATAAATCTGCGTAAATTAATCGGCGAGAAAAAACTTAACCTTACCATCTCTTGATTTTTCATACTGCCCGGTTAAAAAAATAGAGAATTCCTGAATACTTTTTTTTTTGAGACTTCGTTATCCTACTGACCTGATGTCTCAAAAAAAAAGTTGCCTATGGGAAATGATTCTACCCCTTCTAACCCGTTTCATGAGTTTGAAGATAAAAACCATTCTGAAAATCTGACTGATCTATTTGGGGATTCGTTCTCCGATGTGACCTCCTACTTGAATGACATCCTGTTAGAAGTGGATCAGCGGGTTGTAAATGAATTGTTTAAAAAGATCGCACTCATGAAATAAACCGGCTTTTTCTTACAGCCGCAGGCGGCTGGGAACCGTTGAAGACATCTTTTTTGGAATTACTAAATCCAAATGGGAGAAATACCACAAATTTGAGTTCATTCCAATGCTCAAATTTGGGTATTTTTTTTGTCGGTCCGCCCGGACGACATGGTCGGACGGGGGTTTACCTTTGGTGAACTCACTCGCTCAAGGCGAGTTCGGTCCCTGTATTTTTATTTAAAAAAATTTGGAAGATTAAAATTTTTATTATATCATTGTGATATCAAAATGATATTAACTAAAATTAATACATCATGAAAAACGAAAAAGAATACCATCCTATTTCCGGGTATCTGGTTTTGCTAATCGAATTGATAATCATTGCCGGAATTGTTTTCAGTATTGTTCTGAGAAATCCATTTTTAATACCCATAACCATTGTAATTTTCATTCTGAGTATTATTGGGTTCACAGTTGTTAATCCGAACGAATCGCGTGTCCTGGTATTATTCGGTGCCTATAAGGGCACAATAAAAAAGAACGGATTTTTCTGGGTAAATCCCTTTTTTGCAGGAAAGAGAATCTCGCTCAGGGCCAGGAATTTTGACAGCCAGCCAATCAAGGTTAATGATAAGATTGGGAATCCCATTATGATTGGTGTAGTGCTGGTGTGGAAGGTTGAGGATACCTACAAGGCTGCCTTCCAGGTGGATGAATATGAGCATTTTGTGGTTGTACAGAGTGAGGCGGCTTTACGGAAGTTAGCCGGAATTTATCCATATGACAATTTCGAGGATCATGGAGCAGAGGTCACCCTGAGGTCCGGGGGAGAAGAGGTGAATGAGGAGCTGGAGAGGGAAATCCGGGAGAGGCTCGAGATTGCCGGGATTTATGTGATCGAAGCACGGATCAATTACATTGCCTATGCATCAGAGATTGCAGGAGCGATGCTGAGGCGGCAGCAGGCGGCAGCCATTGTTGCAGCACGGTTTAAGATTGTTGAAGGTGCAGTCAGCATGGTTGAAATGGCGCTTGACCAGTTGGCCAGCAAGGATATTATTGATATGGATGAAGAGAAAAAGGCTGCAATGGTCAGCAATCTGATGGTTGTACTGTGCGGAGATAAGGATCCCAGCCCGATCATCAATACAGGGACATTGCATCAATAGAAAATATGGTAAAAAAGAAAGCATTCATTATCCGTCTGGATCCGGCAAAGTTAGAAGCTCTGGAAAAATGGTCTGCTGATGAATTTCGCAGCATGAATGGGCAGATTGAATGGATCCTTGACAAGGCATTGAAACAGGCGGGGAGATACAGGAAGAAAAGCAATTCAGAACGATAATATTTGAACCAATGAAAAACCAGGAATTAGAAATACGAAATTTCAAATACAGTTGTCCAAAATGTGGAAACAGGCTGTATGAGGTTGATGAATTCAGGGCAACAGGAAGTTTTGGGGCCAAATTATTCAACATTCAGAACAAACGGTTTACAACCATTAGTTGCACCCGCTGTTTCTATACAGAGATCTTTAAGACCAAGAGCAGCAAAATGGGTAATGTGGTGGATTTCTTTTTTAACTGATCCATTGGATGAAAAAGTAGAGCAAGACTGAAATGGCTGCTCCACAGAGAGGACCGATGACAGGCACCCATGAATAAGCCCAGTCACTATCTCTTTTCCCTTTTATGGGTAGGAGTGCATGCATTAATCTGGGGCCCAAATCACGGGCCGGGTTAATGGCATATCCGGTAGTGCCTCCCAGAGAGAGTCCAATGGCAAAAACAACCAGGCTAACGGGAAGTGCTTCCAGGGAACCCAGCCCAACTTTTGTATTCTCAATTCCATCTATTTCAATATGAGGGAGATTGACAAACAGCACTGCGAATACAAGAATGAAAGTTCCGATGACTTCGGATAAGAAGTTGTTTTTCAGATTCCGGATATTGGGAATGGTACAAAAACAGGCCATTTTCGAATCCGGATTTTCGGTAATGTTGAAATGATCACGGTAAAACAGATATACCAGGGAACCTCCAACCATACCGCCAATTATTTGAGCAACAATGAAAGGCACTACTTTTCCCCACTCAAACAATCCGGAGATGGCCAGTCCTAATGTCACAGCTGGATTAATATGTGCTCCACTGATCGGCCCAACGGTAAAAACAGCAATAAATACAGCCAAACCCCAGCCTGCTGTTATTACAATCCACCCTGAATTTTCACCTTTCGTTTTCCGAAGCAGCACATTGGCTACCACGCCATTGCCTAAAAGGATAAGAATTGCTGTTCCCAGGAATTCTGCGAAATATTCATTCATTGCTTTTCGTTTTGTTAGAACTTATGAGATATTCCATTGTTTGCTACGATCCAGGGCTTTATTCCAGTTTATAATCACTTCATTAAAATCATCCGGACCGATTTCAGGTTCAAATATCCTTTCGGCCTGCCATTGATGTTTCAGATCATCCATGTTTTTCCAGTATCCGGTTGCCAAACCTGCCAGGTAAGCAGCGCCGAGTGCAGTGGTCTCGGTAATCCGGGGTCGAATCACTTTTTTCTGAATCGCATTTGCTTGTATTTGCATGAGGAGGTTATTCGATACCGCACCTCCGTCCACTCTTAATTCGGTAAGGGTAATCCCGGAATCTTTTGCCATGGTATTAATTACATCCATCGTTTGTAATGCAATGGATTCAAGAGCCGCTCGTGCAAGATGTGCATCGGAGGTGCCCCGGGTAATACCGATAATTGTACCTGTTGCATATTGGTCCCAGTGTGGGGCACCGAGGCCAACAAAAGCCGGTACAAAATATACACCTCCGTTATTCGGTACGGACCGGGCCAGGCTTTCAATCTCAGAAGAAGACTGTATGATATGTAACTGATCCCTTAACCACTGAACAACTGCTCCTGCAATGAAAATACTTCCTTCCAGGGCATAACAGACCTTGTTGTTGATTTTCCAGGCAATGGTAGTGAGTAAATTATGCCGGGAGGCAATGGCTTCCCCTCCGGTATTCATTACAACAAAGCAACCTGTTCCATAGGTATTTTTAGCCATGCCTTTTTCAATACACATTTGCCCAAACAGGGCTGCCTGCTGGTCTCCGGCAATACCGGCAATGGGTACTTCTCCGCCCAGCATTTCGTTGCTTACATGACCGAACAGTTCACTGCTCGATCCGACTTCGGGCAATATGCTTGCCGGAATATCAAACAATTTTAAAAGTTCTTCATCCCATCTCAGGGTATGGATATTGAATAACATGGTTCTGCTGGCATTGCTTACTTCTGTCTTATGGTACTGACCATTTGTAAGATGCCAGACCAGCCAGGTGTCCACCGTGCCAAATGCAAGCCTGCCCTTCAGGGCTTTTTCTCTTGCGCCGGACACATTATCAAGGATCCATTTTATTTTCGATGCCGAAAAATAGGCATCGGGTAACAGCCCGGTTTTTTCCTTAATCATGCCATCAACTCCATCTCTTTTCAATTGTTCACAGAATCCTGCCGTTCGCCGGTCTTGCCAAACAATGGCATTATAGATCGGCACACCGGTTTTTTTATCCCATACCAGTGTCGTTTCCCGTTGATTTGTGATTCCTATTGCTACAATATTTTTGGCGGTAATACCTTGCTTTTTAAGTACATCCAGAACAACAGATTGTTGAGTTGACCAGATTTCTTCCGGGTCATGCTCTACCCATCCCGGGCGGGGAAAAATTTGTTTGAATTCAAGTTGTGATGTCCTGAGCACTTTGCCTGAATGATCAAACAAAATAGCCCGGTTGCTGGTAGTGCCTGAATCTAAAGCCAATATGATTTTTTCCATCGGTTTGTCTGGTTTACTATTCTGAAGTGTATGACCATGTGAATCCGTTTATTTTTAATCAGCCTGGTTCAGAAAATTTATTGTAAAACAGGCTATTAATCCGGCTGTCTCAGTTCTTAACCTGCCGGGGCCAAGGGAAATCTCCTGAATTTTTTTTTCTTTTGCAGCTTCTATTTCTTCAGGGCTGAAATCACCTTCGGGTCCGATCATAATGAGTGCATTTTCTCCCGGCACATAACGATCTTTCAGTAATACTTTCTTTTCTCCTGCACAATGGGCGATGAATCCCTTCCCTGTAAAATCACTGTTTAGAAATTTATCTATCGGTGTTATGTGGTGCAGCGTTGGGCGGAAGGCTCGCCCGGCCTGTTTCATCGCAGATAATATCACTCTTTCGAGACGTTCCGTTTTCAGGATTTTCCTCTCCGACCGTTGGCATTGCAGCGGCGTTATTTCATCCACTCCAACTTCTGTTGCTTTTTCCAGGAACCATTCGAAGCGGTTGATATTTTTTGTTGGAGCAATAGCGACATGCAGGGTATAGTTTCTCTTTCCATAATCTTTAACAGATTCAATCACACTGAATCCACATCGTCTTGGGTTGGGGTCGGTGATCTCAGCGAAATACAATCCGCCTTTGCCGTCAATGATTTGAATGGTGTCCTTCTTCGAAAGTCGCAGAACGTTAATACAATGCCGGGATTCCGATTCATCCAGGAAGCTATTATCCGCTGAAATACCGGGAGAATAAAAAATATGCATTGTATATTTGTTGGAGATGTTCAACAAAAATAGGACTTTTCCATAATTTCTTTCCAGGTTCGGTTTTATTTTTATAATCGTTAAACAGTGAAGAAGATCGGTCTTTTATCGGATACACATGGTTATCTTGACCCTTCCCTGGAGGAATTCTTCTCTGATTGTGATGAGGTATGGCATGCGGGTGATATCGGAAATCAGGAAATATGTGACAGGTTCGAAGTGCGGCAAACTTTCCGGGCAGTGTACGGTAACATTGACGGAACGGCGATCAGAAAAAAATTCCCGAAACACCTTCGTTTCTTATGCGAGGATGTTGATGTCTGGATTACCCATATTGGGGGGTACCCGGATAAGTATGACCAATCCATACGTGATGTCATTCGAAAAGATCCGCCGATGCTTTTTATTTCAGGACATTCCCACATCCTTAAGGTAATGTATGATAAAAAGCTGAAGTTTCTGCATATCAATCCCGGGGCTGCAGGTAAATCGGGACTGCACAAAAAGATCACGGCAGTGCGCTTTGTGATCGATGGAATGGAGATTAAAGAGTTGGAGGTATTGGAGAAAGAGCGGATTTAAGTTAATAGTTAAAAGTTAAAAAGTAGATAAGTGTCTTGTTATCTTTAACTTATAACTTATAACTATTAACTTATAACTATTAACTTATAACTATTAACTTATAACTTTTACCTTTCCTCAATCCTTCATTTCCCCTTCTTCTCCGGGAACCCGGTTTCTGAATCGACTGAGGAATGAATCGAGTTTCTGGGCGACAGCGACCATATAGATATAGGATGTCTCCCCGCTTCTCACCTTTAAGCGTCGCTGGCTTTCATTTAAGCTGGTCAACAGGGCGTTATACTCTTTGTTTGATGAGCTACTTTGCAGCACACCTCTGGAGTAGCTGAAGTAATACCAGGTGTTATCATCCATTTCCAGGTAGACATCAAACAGGTCCCCACTTCGTTTTTTCTGTATTTCCAGGTGCCCATCAACCATGACATTCAACTGGGTATTCAGGATGTTCCCGATGCCTATTTTACCGACAGAGCGGTAGGAACTGGTAGCGTCATTCCATACCAGGTTAACGTGGGTCAGCAGAATATTGAATTGCAATTCAGGGGGCAGTTGGCTCACCCTGCCATAGAGATTAGTCTCTTCCCTGAGGGCTCTTGCTTGCTCCTTCCCGATGATCTCTTCTATTCCTTTTCTATAGCTGGATGTTCCAAGGTCAGCTCCTTCAAGAGTTGGCATTGCGTCAATTTCATTTACCATCATGGCAAATGCTTCCGGGAGGAAGAAGAAATTGAGCCCTATGATCAACTCCATCTGGGATACATTGGATATAAGGTTTTGGGTGATGTTACCCACAGTGGTCATCGAGAGTTGACCATATTCAACAGCAAGATTCAGTTTTCCCTCTCCATATAATTCACAAGAATTTGTGTTGAATGTAATGAAATTTCCGGTGTTGTTTTCATCAGCCAGCTTCTCACGGCTACCAATTTTATATTTACCTGAACCCTTATCGAAAAAGATAAAACCTTCGGCGGTTGATATGGGATTATCACTGTAAGTCTTCCGTCTTGAGAGCAGTGTAGAATAGATGTGCGTGGAGTCGTTACTGATGAAGTGACCGTTGAAAATGCGGTTATTGTTTATGTCTCTGGGTTCTGTAGGAACCGGAATCATGACGTTGTCGGGATCAATTTCTGCTGTGAATTTTATGTGTCTTCGCTCCAGGTTTTCACAGTCATGTACAACCCGTGCACCACCCGTAAAGGTCAGGAATTCTTTTCCGGCATCGAGGCTAACATCACCGATGTATTCAAAAGCCGGGTTCAGGGTAAAATTCTCCGATTCGATGATACTGCCCTGGGCAGTGGTATATCCCGATTCATTTACCCGGATGTTATCGAATTCGATTATTTGTATGGTCTCGTTTTCATCGATGAAGTTATACTTCCCCGAGGCAGTATAATCGTTTTTGTTCAGAATATTGACATTGGCCGAATGAATCCTGTGTTTCTGATTTGCCATGATAATTGCATTCTCAAGGGTTCTGATCTGTGCCCGGTTTTCAATATTCACTTTTCCTTCATATGGAAAAACGAGTGCGTCAGCCACTTCGATGAAATTCACATTATATGCCGTGATGAGATTTTCTCTCAGGTTAAAAACAGCTGAATCGGTAACAAATCCAAGGGAATCCTGTCTGGGATTGATGGACACAAAGGTTGGCTGTTCAAGCCTGGCATCCATCAGCCTGAGGGAGTCCTCTTCGGGTATCATTTCCTTGGGACGTTTCTCTTTTGCTCCCAGCGCCACTTCTTCCACTTCCATATTCCAGTTAAAATAATTCAGGGTGCTTACGTATTCATTTTCGGGGAATTTTACTAGAGCGGAATCCTCATTGGAGGAGAATAGTCCTTTACTCTTCTGGAAATCTATTTGGGAACTTACATTTTCGGCAATAAAGGAGTAACCATCGGTGCGCAGTGATTTCAGGAAGAAATCAGCCGTATCGGCATCAATGGTATTCTTAGCGTAGTTGAAATTTTTTGCAGTCAGGTTTGCATCCGGCATAATCATCGTTCCTGAACCTGTCAATCCGGATGGACTCATCCGGAAGGAGCCATCAAGGCCGGTCCCTTCGTTAAACATGGTGATGTTTTTATCGATCTTTTCAGCAAACCACTCATCGTCATTTGGATACCACTTTACGGTCAGGTTCTCAGCCAGGATCATGGGGAACAGATCACTGGTTTCTGATTCGGTGACCTGAAATTCAGTGGCTATTGCATGCATGGAATCGGGATAGAACATAAAATCTTCCGATAGTGTGGTGGAATTGAGATAGGTAAGTTTCCCTTTTCCCTTCAAACCTTTGTTGCTCATGTTAACATTATCGTAGAATATGCCCTTTCCACCGTAGACTGGAATTCCTTCTTCCGGAGCGACCATCTTAAACCCAAGTGAATTGTCCTCCTGTACCGTGAGGGTCTGTGTTATGGTTGGAAACACATTCCCGCTTGTAAAGCGACCCTCGAAAGCAACATCCTCTTTCGAAAATTTGTCAAGACTGTAAACGGTGTAGGGTTCCAGCTCGAAATAGAAGCTCTCACTGGGATAGATACTATCCAGGTTGGATGCATCCTCGTAGTATACGTAAGAGTTTTCTTTGCTCTGGAAAATGGGATATTCAGGAAAACTGGTCAGTCCTGATTTGTTTTGTGGATCGTCAATCAGGAGATCCCCTGTCACTTCTTCAATGATATTCTCGATATCTAAAATATAGGGATTGCCATACCGGTCATGCTCTTCTCCCTGTATGGCTATGCTTAAGGAATCGATGTTATTGAGGTTGATCTTAAAGGTATCATAGTCAAAAGCAAAATCCTCTCCGAAAAAAGTAAATAATCCGGCCTGGATCCTCCCGTCAAAATTGAAATTCCTGTTTTTCTTCAGGATAATTTTTTCACCCCTGGGGTAAATTGCTACATTCTGGGAATCACTGATGTGGATTTCCGGCACTCCATTAATGGTGAGTTCCATGGTCCGCAGATCGAGTGAAGCATTTTCAAGAGGAGCAGTGGTATTTGAAACAAAATCGATGACATCATAATCAATCGTCCCGGCAAAGGCATCCAGGTAATCAAACAGTTTTTTCCTCAAGGTCACTTCGCCGGATTCTTCGTCGAAATAAACAAATCCGTCGGTTGATAATCGGATACACAACTGTATTATTTGGGATGTGGGTTTTTCCAGGATTCTTGCCAGTTCCTCAACGGGAAACTTGTCAGAGTAGTAATATTCACCAAATCTCTTCAGGATAGCGAGCGGGTGATTTTCATCCAGAGCCTGGATCCTGTAGAAATGATTTTCATTAAAAAAATTGTTCGATTCAAAGGTTGCCTTTCCAATGGCTGCCCCTCTTTGCATGGTGAATTTGATCGTGGGCTCGTCAATTTTCCATGCCAGCAGTTCAAAGTCCATATCGAGGTTGTGATAGGAGCTGTAATAAGGCGTTTTCATCATAACATCGTTAGTCCGGTAGAGCGATAATTCCCGGTTTTCAACATTGTAGCTCAAGGCTATCCTGGGGTGATAGATTGAATCATCCTGCAGATAGATCGTTATTTCTGTATTGATGCTGGATGCCCGGTCACTCAAAAACACGAAGAATTGGGAACCCACCTTCATGAAGAGGGTATCGTTCCTGTAAAATTTTATCCAGGCATTTTCCATCTGGTTACCGGATCCATTCATTCTGGCTCCCTGCATGGACAAGCCTCCCTCAAAATCCACATTTTCGTAAATGTCTTCGATCACAAACCGTTTTGTGTAGGAATTGAATCGTGGATAGATTGCTCTCTGGGGAGTCGTTACCCTGGTAATTTTGTTTTCAAGTTCACCCAGGAGGGGTTCACTGAAATAACGTGAATTAGTAAAATAGACGGAATCAGCCTGGTATTGTGATTTTGTCATATCGATTTTGTAATCTAATAGTTCGGCAAATACATTCGCCTCATCAAAACCCGCTCTGATCCAATTTACCTTTCCACCTTTCCCTTCCCATTTCACCGTTACCGGATTAAAGATTCCGGAGGTCTCTGTAAGTGTGCCGCTATCCCTCTGAGCATAGCAGATCAAATCCGTTCTATCAAATGTAACAAAGATGGTGGAATCAAAATGGAAACGAAAATCATCGGCAGTAGCCATCCACCGTACGGAAGCAGATTGATATAGTGTTTTCTCAGATAATAACCAGACCGCGATCTCCAGAAATCGGTTAACTTCTCTGAGTTGTACTTTCCGGTCCTGGATAAGAGAGAGAAGACCGGATTCCCATGCATCATAACTTGCCTGATCGTGGTTGATCTGTTTGAAGTGAAAGAGGGCTAAAAAATAATTGCTGAAATGAGGTACAGGTCTGGCTTTGCGCGATAAAAATGCATTCGAGACCTGAATAATTCGTAATTTCTCTTCCAAAGAGAACACACCGGAAAGCCAGAAATGCTGGAAGTTGTTAAGCACCTGTTGTGTCTCTTCATTCAGTCTTGTGCCCATATAAAGGTTCACTTCCTCAATAAATTTTTCCGGATCTTCAGAAAATGAACTCAGTTGCTGGGAATAGATCACTGAATATCCGGATACCAGGATAAGCATCAGAGTGGTTAATAAACATCTTTCCATCATTCCGATCTTGAAATTATAAATATATGAACACTGCTCATGCCATCCAAACAGGATTTTGTTCAGATATTAACCATTCAGAGATTTTATCAAACGGATCGTTTGCGAATTGCACCCTCAGCTCAATGTATTTCATTGGTTTTTTAGGTTGAAATACCACCTATTGGAAAACGTCAAGTTCAGGAGCCTGTCAGAAAGAATAAATGATTGAAATAAAATCTTCGGCCACAAGAGAAGCACCGCCGATTAATCCACCATCAACATCCGGATTTTTGAACAACTCACCTGCGTTGGATGGTTTACAGCTTCCTCCATACAGGATCGTCAATTCCTCTGAAATGGAGCTGCCATATTTTTTATCGACCAGGCCACGTATATGCTGATGCATTTCCTGTGCCTGTTCCGGTGTGGCAGTAACCCCAGTACCGATAGCCCAAACCGGTTCATAGGCGATGATAACCCTGGAAAATTCGGAGCTGTCCAGCGAAAAGAGTCCGTTTTCCAGTTGCTTTTGGATCACCTCAAAATGAATACCCTTTTCCCGTTGGTTGAGGATCTCACCACAACAAAAAATTGGATAAAGGTTATTTTTCAGGGCAATGTTTACCTTTTTGTTTAGCATCCTGTCATCTTCACCAAAATAGCTTCTCCTTTCCGAATGACCGATGATAACATGAGTTGCACCTGTTGAAGCAACCATTTCGGCAGAAATTTCGCCAGTGAATGCTCCCTTTTCTTCACTGGCACAGTTTTGAGCTGCCACTGAAATTAGCTGGGGATCAATCATCTTTGTGATATCTGACAAAAAGATAAAAGGAGGGGCAAGGATCACGTCAGCTTCTTTTTTACCCCTCATTTTCAGTAACTCATTTATCCTGCCAGCAAGCTCAAGGCCTTCTTTCAGAGAGTTGTTCATTTTCCAATTTCCAGCCACAATTTTTTTTCTCATGGTTTAAAGGTTACGTTTATAATTATTCGTTTGTTGGTTATTATGATTCAGATCAGATTTTTTTTTCTTGTTCGTGGGATGTTCCTTCGTATGATTTCAAACAGTGCAATTCCGAGGAATGCCAGCAACAGCAAATTATAACTCCTTGATCTTTCCAGATTGCGTGCATATTTTTCAAGAAGTTGTGCCAGAAAATGATCGTTCCACTTTTCCGGACCGGGGAAATCACGATGATGCCACTTACCCATAATGACACCCTCCTTAATCAGCAGAAATCCCGGGTTAGACCGGATGATGGTTTTCAATGTAGTTTCATCGGTATTGAAAACGTCAAAATTCAGGTTCAATTCCTGCTTCAGGTTATTGACCTCTGATGTTAAGCTTGATGTCAGCAGATAAAACGGGAAATTGTTCACGGCACAATAAATGGCAAGGTCATTTGCTTTTTCCAATCCTTCGTGGTTAGCATTTGACATGTTGTATGAAACCACCAGGAAAGAGTATTCAGGGTCTGATAATACCTGGTCCGTGATATTGTAACCATCTTGTGAGATGATCTCAAAATCATGAATTGGTGGTGTGTATCCCTCACTGATAAGAAAGGATTGTCGGTCCACGAATGTCCAGGTAGAATCCTGCCACGGAAAATTATCCACGGTAAACTCTTTCTGGATGCCATCCTTTTCATAGATAAGGATTGTTTCATATTCATCGGTTGCAGCTCCTTCAGGAATCTCCATTTTATCAGGAATATAAGCACCGATATTGTAGGGTCTGAAATCCAGATAGGGCAAATGCCGGTAAGAGTATACCGACAGAAAAGTGAACAGCAGGAAGAACGTGCTCAGAATCCCCCATTCAGCAAGTGAGGAGTAAACCGGTTTACACATTTTCCTGGTAAAGAAGACCACCATTACAAAAACCAGGAGAATCAGGTTCTTAAAGAATGTTTCCCAGTTGGTAAGTACGATGGCATCGCCAAAACAACCGCAGTCTGATACCGGATTAGATATTGCCAGAATCAGCGTGAGTGGTGTAAAGAAACCCATGAAGATAAGAACTCCCCAGGCTCCAACTTTAGGCCTGTATCCAATAAGCAGGGATATTCCAATGGTGAATTCGGTTGTGGAGAGCAGTATTGCCAGTGGTAGTGCAATGGGATTTAGAAAATCAATCCCGAAAGCAACAAAGTAATCATGAAATTTATAAGTGGATCCAAGCGGGTCAATTCCTTTTACAAAACCGGAAAAAACAAATACAATGCCTACAACGATCCGGCAAAGAATACGTACTACTTTCATACCTCAGATTTACTCCTTTATGTGATTATACAATGTTTTTTTGCTGCAACAAATCCAGAATTTTATGAAATATCTCCTTCGGTGGCAGGATGGTTGATCCTTTACCGCAACAGTCGACCACATGAAAACGTGGTTTCCGGTTCGCTTCGGAAAGATACACTTCTCTCACTTTTTCCTGGAACTGCAGGTTCTCTTCATGAATATCCGGCCTTCCGTTCAAATAATCCCTGTCTCCCCCGGTTCTGATTCTGGTAAGTTTTTCCCTGGTAAACTGAGATGGGACATCCAGAAACAGAACAAGATCAGGTTTAGGGATCCTATTGTATTCATATTCAAAGGAGAGGATCCAGTTACGCAACTCTTCCTTATCTTCTGCCTGATCCAGCTTTGCACATTGAAATGCAATGTTTGAATCAACATACCGATCAACAATCACCAGGTAATTTTCTTCAATCCAGGATGCAATGGTTGCTGAGGCATCGGTACGATCACCACCGTATATCAGAGCCACCAGGTATGGATTTACCGAATGAATATCTCCAAATTCCCCCCTGAGAAAGCGTGCAATCAAACCACCATAGTAAGGTGCATCGGTCCTCGGGAAATGAAGGTACCTAAAACCGATTTTCATGGTTTCAAGGTAATCCTGAAGCAATTTAATCTGGGTTGATTTTCCTGCCCCATCAAGGCCTTCGATAACAATAAAACTCATGGAATCTATATATCTTTACCGATGTCACTAATCAGAAGAGTTCTTCTGCTTTTATTATTTTTGTACTAAATAGTAAATCGTATAAATGGATTTTAAAGATACATTTTTTTCGAAAAAGCACACGCTGAATGTCCGTGGTAGTTTATTGGACCTCTCACGGCCAACAGTCATGGGTGTGTTGAACATCACACCCGATTCTTTTTATGATGGGGGGCGATATCAGCGTAACGATCACATTTTGAAGCACGTAGAAGAGCTTGTTTCAGAAGGAGCAACCTTCATTGATATCGGCGCTTATTCATCCAGACCGGGATCCCAGCACCTAACCGAGAAGGAGGAGTACAATCGATTAAAACCTGTTGTAACGCGGATAAGAAAGAAATTTCCGGAAACCATCCTGTCAGTCGATACGTTCCGGGCAGGTATTGCCCGTGAGATGGTCAGGGAATATGGGGTGGATATGATCAATGATATATCAGCGGGCAGCATGGATGGTGAAATGTTCGATACAGTTGCAGAACTTCATGTTCCATACATTATTATGCACATGAAAGGAACCCCTGCGAACATGCAGGACAATCCGACCTATGAAAATGTTACCCGGGAGATACTGCACTATTTTTCCGAAAAAATTCAGGCATTAACCCTTCTCGGGGTTGCAGATATCATCGTGGATCCTGGTTTTGGTTTCGGAAAAACCCTCGACCATAATTATGAACTGCTGGCAAATCTCGACTCATTCAACATGATGGAATTACCGGTAATGGCTGGTCTTTCGAGGAAATCAATGATCTATAAATTCTTTGATACCACTCCGGATAAAGCCTTGAATGGAACCACTGTACTGCATACTATTGCTCTGTTAAAAGGTGTTGATATTCTCCGGGTGCACGATGTTAAGGAGGCGATGGAGACTATTGCCCTGGTCGAAAAAGTGAGGGAATCACAGAAATGATATGGAAAAAGTGATCAATTATTTGTTACATTTGTTCATCAACTGATTCAATTCATGGTTCCTGCATTTATTACCATACGCATTCTGGACATCATCGATATACTGCTGGTCGCTGTGCTCTTATATCAGGTATATCGTTTGATAAAGGGAACCGTTGCAATCAATATTTTCATCGCTGTTTTTGCCGTTTATCTACTGTGGCTGGTAGTAAAAGCATTAAACATGGAATTGATCGGTTCAATCCTCGGTCAGGTCATCGGGGTTGGAGTGATCGCCCTGATCATTGTTTTTCAACAGGAGATCAGAAGGTTTTTGATGATCATTGGCACACGGTATCTTTCCAGGAGGAATTTTACACTCGAAAGCCTCTTCTCTGTGAACCTGAAAACAATCTCCAATATCAACGTTGAAGCCATTGTCACAGCATGTGAGAACCTGAGTGCATCGAAAACAGGAGCACTGATCGTTATTGCGCGAAAATCAGAATTATCGACCATAACAGAAGGAGGGGATATTCTCAATGCCGAAACATCAAGCAGACTTCTTGAATCGATTTTTTTTGGAAACAACCCCCTGCATGATGGCGCCGTAATCATTATCGGAGAAAAAATCCATGCTGCACGATGTGTACTCCCGATTTCTGAAAACATTTACCTCCCGGCAAACTTTGGAACAAGGCATCGTGCGGCTCTGGGTATGGCAGAGAAAACGGATGCTCTGGTAATCGTGGTATCTGAAGAGACCGGAGAAATTTCTGTGTGTAAAACGGGCGAGATCACTACAGGACTGACTTCTGCTGAGCTCCGTGAATTTCTCAAGAAAGAGATATAGATCCCGGTTCCCTGAATTTTACAAAACCCATACGCCTAATCCTCTGCACTTTCCTGCTTTTTCCTTCGGATCCTGAGAAAGTCTGCTTTCGATTCTTCCCCCTTCACAAGCCTTATGATATTTTTTCTGTGTGTAAAAATGAGCAATATGGCAACGGACACCGAAAAGATGATCAATGATATCATGGATGTCCTGAAAACA
Source organism: uncultured Rikenellaceae bacterium (assembly GCA_964640125.1). Classification (GTDB taxonomy): domain Bacteria; phylum Bacteroidota; class Bacteroidia; order Bacteroidales; family VadinHA17. The sequence continues at coordinate 12,419 of CAZXGG010000034.1, read as the reverse complement.
ACGATTACTAAAATGGGAAATGATATCCCCGCAATCAATGAGCTGAGGGATACATATTTTGTGATCACCAGAATCAGGACAAAAATACAAAAGCAAATAAGTGTTGACAATGGATCAATCGCAAGCACGATACCAACCAGTGTTGATACCCCTTTACCACCCCTGAATTGGGCATAAACAGGAAAGATATGCCCAAGCGTGGCAGACACTCCAAGGAGAATCTGGAAATTTACAAAAGCAGCGGATTCCGGCGGATAGAACCGGGATAAATAGATGAGATTAACAGCGAGCCATCCCTTAAAAATATCGAACAGCAGAACGGGAATCCCGGGTTTCCAGCCAAGTACCCGGATGGTATTGGTCGCTCCGGCGTTTCCACTGCCATGTTCACGGATATCAATGTTATAAAAGCGCTTTCCTATCCAGATTGACGTAGGAATAGCCCCAAGCAGATAGGCAGCAAGAATCATCAGGATTTGATAAACCAGTTGCATGATGGCAAAGATTTATTATCCAAGATAGAAATATTTTTCAGGACAGCAAAGAGTAAATTCGTCAGACGAACTCCAGTTGTCCGCCCTGTGAAATAGTGGTGGACCCCTAATGTGAAGGATTATTTCACAGGGTCCGCACAGGATCGTCTGACCGATAGAAATAAATGAATTAACTCAGGCAGTTAAACCTTCGGTCCGGCAGCGACCAGCCTTTTTCCCTCTTCATTATCGGTAAAGCTCTCGAAGTTAGTGATAAATTTTGTGGCCAGGCCAACAGCAGATTTATCCCAATCTTCCGGTGATTCCCAGGCATTTCTTGGATTCAGGAGGTGACTGTCGACCTCATTCACCCGTTTTGGAATTCTCAGGTTAAAGACAGGCAGGATCTCGTATTCCATCTGATCGATCGATCCGTCAAGAATTGCATCGATGATGTTCCTTGTGGCAGCAATATCAATTCTTTCGCCCACACCATATGGACCTCCGATCCAGCCGGTATTTACCAAATAGGCTTTTGAACCGTGCTTTTTCATTTTCCGTATCAGCTCCTTGGCATAAGCAGTGGGGTGAAGTAACAGGAAAGCGGCACCAAAAGCGGCCGAAAATGAGGGCTGAGGAGTAGTAATCCCCCGTTCAGTCCCCGCTAACTTGGCGGTATATCCACTTAAAAAATGGTATTGTGTTTGATCTTCTGTCATCAATGAAACGGGAGGTAGAATTCCGAATGCATCAGCGGTCAGGAATATCACGCATTTCGGGTGCCCCCCTTTGGATAGCGGTTTTACAATATTTTTGATGTGGTATATGGGATACGAAACTCTGGTATTCTCTGTTTTAGAACTGTCGGAAAAATCAATCTCGCCGGTTTTGGGATCGTATACCACATTTTCCAGCAGGGCATTCCGCTTGATAGCGTGGTATATATCGGGTTCTTTCTCTACACTGAGGTTAATGCACTTCGCATAACAGCCTCCCTCGAAATTAAATACACCATCATCGTCCCAGCCGTGTTCATCATCTCCGATAAGCATGCGTTTCGGATCGGCAGACAGGGATGTTTTGCCTGTCCCTGACAGGCCAAAGAAAATTGCCGTATCCCCAGCTTTACCCATATTTGCTGAACAATGCATGGAAGCGATCCCTTTTAATGGTAACAGGTAATTCATAATAGAAAAGAATCCTTTTTTGATCTCTCCTCCATACCAGGATCCCCCAACACATCCCATACGCTCTTTGATATTAAAGGCTGCATAGACCTCCGAATTCAATCCATGCTCTTTCCATTTCTTATTGGTCGTCTTGCAAGCATTGAGCATCACATAGTCTGGCTCAAAACCCTCTAACTCCACATCGGTGGGAAGAATGAACATGTTTTTAACGAAATGTGCCATCCATGCCACTTCGGTAATTACCCTCACCGATATCCGTGAATCTACATTAGCACCGGAATAACCATCCTGAACATATAAGATTTTTCCGGAAAGTTGTTGTGCTGAATTTTCATACAGGTCTTTCCATACCTCTTCTGAAATGGGTTTATTATCGGATCCTTTCCGTGTGGGACTAGCCCACCAGATATTCTTTTCGGAAGTCTCTTCTTTTACGATGTACTTATCTTTGGGCGACCGGCCGGTGAATATACCGGTATCCACTGCGACTGCACCTGTTGCTGTTACAAATCCTTTATCAAATCCTTCAAGGATCGGATCGGTTTCATGCTTAAACAATTCATCATACGAGAGGTTGTGGTATATTTTTATTACCTCACGAATCCCATATTTCATCAGATCGAGGTTGAGTTTTTTATGTCCCATTGCATTAATTTTTACAATTGAGATTTTAAAAATATGTTTTGGAACATAAATATAAACAAAAAAAAATGGATATCTGCAAAAAGTCCGCTTTTCGGCCGTCTTGTGTTTTGGCGGGTCATGAGTTTATCTCCCGGGTACATGCCAGAACAAAACCTGTACGATAGTTTTTTTCCAGTTCGGACGATCACTGCCAGATCATGTTCTACAGGTGGGCAAGCGTTGTTTAGATCGCCCCGGGAGTCCTTTTGAGAGAGTGACTTCTTCCTGGATTCTCTATACGGTCATTTTATGCATTCTGGTTTCGGATGCGATTTTACAGGTTGTCTTTTATCGCAGCCTGTGCTGCAGCAAGTCGGGCAATGGGTACACGGTAGGGTGAACAGCTGACATAATCCATTCCGACCCTGTGGCAGAATTCGATTGAGTTTGGTTCCCCTCCGTGTTCACCGCAAATACCGACTTTCAGATTGGGCTTGGTTTGCCTTCCCTTTTTTGTTCCCATTTCAACCAGCTGTCCGATTCCTTCCTGGTCGAGGATCTGGAACGGATCGTTTTTCAGGATCCCCTTGCTGATGTATATGGGCAGGAATGTACCGGCATCATCCCTGGAATACCCAAAGCCCATCTGTGTAAGGTCGTTGGTTCCAAAGGAGAAAAAATCAGCCGATTCAGCAATTTTATCCGCGGTCAATGCAGCTCTTGGTATCTCGATCATGGTCCCAACCAGGTACTCGTGGGTATCATTTCGTTCTTCAAACACCTTCTGAATGGTATTCCGGATGATTTTTTCCTGCATTTTCATCTCTTCCAGTGTGCCGGTAAGGGGTACCATAATTTCGGGAATGGCTTTAATGCCTTTTGCCTTGAGATTCAGGGCTGCTTCGATGATTGCTCTTGCCTGCATTTCGGTAATTTCCGGATAGGTATTCCCGAGGCGGCATCCCCGGTGGCCTAACATCGGGTTAAACTCATGAAGCGATTCTACTTTTGATTGTATCTCTTCAATGCTAATTCCCATCTCGTCAGCCATCTCCTGCTGGTTCTCCTCTTCATGGGGAACAAATTCATGCAGGGGTGGATCAAGAAGCCGCACGGTCACCGGCAGGTCATGCATGGCTTCAAAAATACCTTCAAAATCAGCCCGCTGAATGGGAAGGAGTTTTTCCAGTGCTTTTCTTCTTCCTTTCTCATCCTCAGCCAGGATCATTTCACGCATGGCTATGATCCGGTCGCCTTCAAAAAACATGTGTTCGGTTCTGGTAAGACCGATTCCCCGTGCTCCAAAATCCCGTGCGATCTTTGAATCTTTTGGAGTATCCGCATTGGTTCTGACATACATTCTCGTGTGCTTATCAGACAGTTCCATGAGTTCAGCAAAATCCCCACTCAATTCAGGGTCGATTGTTTTTAACTTTCCTTCGTACACTTCGCCGGTAGAACCATTGAGAGAGATCCAGTCACCTTCTTTGAATGCCTGTCCACTGGCAACCAGGGTACGTGTTTTATATTGGATCTTAATGTTTCCGGCTCCGGAGACACAGCATTTACCCATGCCACGGGCAACAACAGCCGCATGGGATGTCATTCCCCCCCGTGCTGTCAAGATCCCTTTTGCAATATTCATTCCTTCAAGATCTTCCGGTGATGTTTCAATCCTGACCAGGATGGAAGCAGGGTATTTATTTGCTTCATCAGCAAAAAAGACGATTTGTCCGGTTGCTGCTCCAGGGGAAGCCGGTAATCCTTTACCCAGAACGTTTGCCTGTTCGATTGCTTTCCTGTCAAATACCGGATGCAACAATTCATCCAGTTTATTGGGTTCCTGGCGGAGCAGGGCGGTTTTTTCATCGATTATCCCTTCCCGCAAAAGATCCATGGCAATCTTTACCATGGCTGCACCGGTTCGTTTACCATTCCGGGTTTGAAGGAGCCATAATTTCCCTTTCTGGATGGTGAACTCCAGGTCTTGCATATCTTTATAGTGGTTCTCCAGCTTTTGCTGTATCTCATCCAGTTCTTTATAAAGGGAGGGCATGGTCTCTTCAAGAGAAGGAAATTTTTTCGCTCTTTCCTCTTCGGAGACTTCGGCAAGTTTTGCCCACCGCAGCGATCCCTCTCTGGTAATCTGCTGGGGTGTCCGGATCCCTGCTACAACATCTTCACCCTGAGCATTGATCAGGTATTCCCCGTTAAACAAGTCTTCACCCGTTGCTGCATTGCGAGTAAACGCAACACCGGTAGCCGAGGAATCTCCCATATTACCAAACACCATTGCCTGAACATTTACGGCCGTACCCCACTCTTCGGGTATCTGGTTCATCTGGCGGTAATAGATTGCCCTGTCGGTATTCCAGCTGTCAAATACAGCCATAATGGCTCCCCACAACTGTTCCCATGGATCTACCGGAAAATCGTTCCCGGTTTTATCCTTTACGGCTTTTTTGAATTGAACAACCAGCTCCTTGAGGTCTTCAACAGTCATATCCGTATCATTTTCAATCCCTTTCTTCTCTTTTGCACTTTCCATGATTTCCTCAAAAGGGTCTATATCTTCTTTCGATGATGGCTTCATTCCAAGAACCACATCACCGTACATCTGAACAAACCGTCGATAGGAATCCCAGACAAACCGGGCATTATTGGTCTTTTTTATCAAACCTTCAACGGCATCATCATTCATCCCCAGGTTCAGAACGGTGTCCATCATTCCCGGCATGGAAACCCTTGCACCCGAACGGACAGAAACAAGACAGGGATTTTCATTGCTCCCAAAGCTTGTTCCCATTAAGCTTTCAATGTTTTTAATGGCGTCCTTAACTTCATCTTTTAACAAATCAACCACTTTCTCTTTTCCCATACTGTTGTATTCGGTACAAACATCCGTGGTAATGGTAAATCCCGGAGGTACCGGAACACCAATGAGATTCATTTCAGCAAGGTTGGCTCCCTTGCCACCAAGAAGGTTCTTCATGTCGGTCCTACCTTCAGCCTTTTTATCACCAAAAGTGTAAACTCTTTTAATTTGAGTCATGATTCAGACTATTTTAATGGATATTAGGTTTCAGCAAAATTGAGCCAAAAGTAGTAATAATTTTTTGATTTGAATATGATTATTAATCGGTTTCACCCCGGTAATCGTAGCCGATACTCTCTATCCCGGCTTTGATCCTGTTGAGGTCAATTTGCTTACCGGAAATGGAGACCTTCCCGGTGGATAAATCAACATGGACTTTTTCAATCCCTTCAATCGTTTTTATCCTGTTTTCAACATTTTGCTTGCAGTGGTTACAGGTCATTCCTTTGACTAAAATTTTCTTTGATATCATATGCTCCATATTGGTTGTAGAATAGTTACTCCCTTTTTCCCGGGTCATCCTTCTTGTTATTACAATTTTTTGGATATATCCATGAATGATCAGCAGAACCAACAGGACACTGGAGATGATTTTCAACCATTCCGGCAAAATACTATGAGTGTGTTCCATACTATGAGATGCAATATCCATTGGCATAAACCAGGATCCGGGCAACAGGTGATTGATTATTGTTCCGAATACCAAAGCTCCGGCAATTATTGTGAAAAGATAGGTTAACAGCGATTTGAATCCTAATACTTTATTGATCAGGGTGATGGTGGCTGCATTGGTTGCCGGTCCTGCCATTAACAGAACAAGGGCAGCTCCCGGAGATAATCCTTTCATCATCAGGATGGCGGCGATGGGAACAGAAGCTGTAGCACACACATACACTGGAATAGCAGCAACCAGAATAACCACCATGCTGAGAAAATCGTTACCAATGAAAGAGGAAAAAAAATCATCCGGGACAGCAACCGAGATGGCCGCTGCAATCAAAAGTCCGATCACCAGGTATTTGGAGATATCCTGAAGGAATTCTACAAATGCATAACGAAAAACTTCGGCGAACCTCCTGGTTACTGAAGTGGGTTCTTTTAATGACGCCTCAGTGAGGGACTCATCAGAAGAAGCCGTCCTTCCGTTTTTCTCTACCCTGTTTGTGATAAATCCTCCCAGGAAACCCGTGATCAGTGCTATTACCGGTCGAATCAATGCAAACGGTAATCCCAGCAACGAGTAAGTAACCAGTACCGAGTCAATACCCGTTTGTGGGGTTGAAATGAGAAACGAGACCGTTGATCCTTTTGAGGCGCCATGTTTGTAAAAGGATATGCCGGTCGGGATTACTCCACACGAACAGAGGGGAAGAGGAATCCCGAGCAGGGAAGCATTGATCACTGATGAAATGTTGTTGCCACCCATGTATTTACTAACCCTCTCTTTTGGAAAAAACACATGCAGAATTCCTGCAAAAAGAAATCCAAGGATCAGGTAAGGCGACATTTCGTTGATAATGTCAACCAGATCACCCAAAAAAGTTCCAATGATATCTATCATACCTCAATCGACCTCCGAACAAAGGTTTTTATCAAATAACAAAAGTACACAAAATTATTTCCGGGTTGGTGTACTTATTTGAATCAAGGCAAAATATGGCCCAATGTATTTCTGTTGAATTGCCTGTTTTTAAGAGACTTAACAATCGAATGAAGGGTATGTTTATTTAGATTGGCAAAATATCCGGGGTTAACGAGCGCTTTGCTTCGAACAAAGATACTTTTCTGTCTATGATCTGGGATGAAATTGGATAATGGTATCCCGGAGGTATTCCCGGTCAAGATGGGTGTAAATCTCCGTGGTGATAATCGATTCGTGTCCAAGCATCTCCTGGACTGCTCTGAGGTCTGCTCCACCATCGATCAGATGGGTTGCAAACGAGTGTCGAAAGGTGTGTGGGCTTATCTTTTTTTTCAGGTTGATCTTTTTTGCAAGCTCTCTGATAATGGTAAAGATCATCACCCGTGAAAGCTTTTTCCCTCTACGGTTCAGGAATAGTATATTTTCGGATTCTTTATGGATGACGGGTAATCTTCTGCGATCCTGCCGATAGAGATCAATTTCTTTCAAGGCTTTCTGGCTGATTGGTACGAGTCGTTCCTTGTTCCCTTTTCCAATAATTTTCAGAAAACCAAGATCAGAAAAAATGTTTGTGATCCTTAGCTCAATCAGCTCGGATACCCTGAGACCACAGCTGTACAGGGTCTCCAACATGGCTTTGTTTCGCTGACCTTCCGGTTTGCTGAGATCGATCGCTGAAAGGAGCCTGTCAATCTCCTCAACGGACAGTACATCCGGAAGTTTCCTGCCAATCCTGGGTGATTCGATAAGGGCTGTGGGATCGTGCTCGATAATATCCTCCAGCAACAGAAACCGGTAAAAGCCTTTGATCCCTGAAATAACCCGTGCCTGTGTCCTCGGACTCATTCCCAGTTTATTAATCCATTCGATAAATCCCTTAAGATGGATGAGTGTAACCTGCTCGGGTTCGATCAATGTTCCGGTCATCTCCAGGTACCGGTCAAGCTTCTTCACATCATTGATATAGGCTTCGATGGAATTTTCTGATAACGATTTTTCCAGCCTAAGAAAAACAGTGTATTCACCGATAAGCTTGTCCCAGGATGTGCTATTCATGTTATATAACAATGTCAGCTTGAACTATCTGTAAAGAAATTACCTTTGTATCTATATCACAAGATAATTTAAGCGTTATGAAAATCCAAATTATTAATGGTCCCAACATGAATCTCATTGGCAAAAGAGAAACATCGTTGTACGGAGATACACCATTTGAAAGTTATCTTAAGAAACTGAAAAAACGATATTCACACGTGCAGATCGATTATTTTCAGTCCAATATCGAGGGTGAGATCATCGATAAGATCCAGGAAGTTGGCTTTTCCTATGATGGAATCGTAATCAATGCCGGTGGATACACACATACTTCAGTTTCCATTGCTGATACACTCTCAGCAATAGACTCACCGGCGGTTGAGGTTCACATAACCAATATTCTGGGAAGGGATGAATACCGTCATGTCTCCTTTATAGCTAATGCCTGTAGCGGCAGTATCATGGGTTTTGGATTGGATTCTTACAGGCTTGGGATAGAAGCCATCCTCGAGATGAAGAATGAACAGGTGAATGACTCCCCGGATTAAAAAAAAGAATTTTTAGTGCAATTTTGTCCGATTTTTGCAGTCAATTGTTCGATGAGTGAAATAGAGTAGCAATTTTATGCAATTTTCCGGTTCAACATGATGCCTGTGACCTTCATTTTGAAAATCAGTTTCTTATTGGTCTACAGCTTTTCAGGACTATTCCATCCCGTTCATGTTTCTGTTACCAGTATTGAATACGTTGAAGATCAAAACCATTTTTCTGTCTCTTTTAAAATTTTTACCGATGATTTTGAAACCATCCTTTTCAATAAATACGGCGTTGAACTGAAAATAGATGAAGATCCCAAACCGGAAGATCAGATACCTTATTTTAATCGCTACATTTCTGATTCATTTCGTTTCATGGTTAACGATGAGGGAAAAATGGATCCACGGTTTGAAAGAAAAAGAAAAAATGAGGATTCTGTCTGGTTATTTTACTCTTTTACAGGTCATCAACAAAAAATTGAATCTGCCACTGTCCATAATGCAATTATGATGGACATGTTTGATGATCAAATGAACTTATTGATCTTCAAATACTTTGACTTTGAACGAGGGTATCAGTTCAGTAAGGATAAAGTGGATCTTAGAATCGAGTTAAATCCTTGAGACAGGTTCACAATAAATTTACCCATTGGCCTGTCGTGAGTTTTAGGAATTAAGTAACTTTGCCGTATGAAATATTTGTTAGCAATATGTTTTGTTGTTCTGTTGCTGGGGAGAGAGAGTTTTGCCACGCATAACAGGGCGGGGGAGATTACCTACAGACAGATCTCAGACCTGACTTTTGAGATTACAATCACCACCTTCACTTACACCTTAAGTGCCGCAGACAGGAACAGTCTTGAGGTAAACTGGGGGGATAATACCCTTTCGGTGGCTCCCAGGATTGAAGAGGTTTACCTGCCCAATTTTTATAAAAGAAACAAATATGTAACCACCCACACTTACCCTGGACCGGGTATATATCAAATTGTTGTACAGGACCCAAACCGGAATTACGGTGTTGTCAACATTCCCAATTCAGTGAATGTTGTTTTTTCCATCAAAACCACCCTGATGATTAATCCGGCTATTGGTTATAACAACACTCCGGTACTGTTAAATCCTCCTATTGACAAGGCTGCATTGAATCATATATTTGTGCATAATCCTTCAGCATTCGATTACGATGGGGATAGTCTTTCTTATTCCCTTACCGTTTGTACCAAGGAAGATGGTTTGCTGATTGAGAATTACACCTTTCCGCCAGCCAGTGATACCCTTTACGTAGATCCTGTAACGGGCGACCTGATATGGGATAGTCCCATGTACAGCGGACCGGAAGATGTTACAGCAGAAGATTTCAAATTGATTTATAACATAGCTATGAATGTAGAGGAGTGGCGACATGGAATAAAGATTGGCAATATTGTACGGGATATGCAGATTGAAGTATACAATTCAGATAACAATCCCCCGGTGAATCAGCAAATAGGTGATTTCTGTGTTATTGCCGGGGATACCATTGAATTTTCGATCACCAGTACCGATCCCGATAACGATTTGGTATCTCATACCGGTTCAGGAGGTGTATTTCTTGTGGACCGGTCTCCGGCTCAATTTACTGAAATAGATTCGGATTCCGGATATGTGACCTCCACTTTCCGGTGGGAAACCAATTGCAGCCATGTTCGTAAACAACCCTATTCCGTTATTTATAAAGTCGAGGATAATAACCCGGACCTGAGCCTGGTTGATATTGATAATTTCAACATTACTGTTCTGGGTCCTCCTCCTGAAAATTTAACTCCCATACCTACGAGTGAATACATCCGGCTTCACTGGTCACCCAGTGTTTGTGATTCAGTGGCAGGATACAGGATCTACCGGCGTATCGGTGACTATGGATATATTCCTGACAGTTGTGAAAATGGGGTACCCTCCTATACGGGATATCAGTTAATTGGAGAAACATCCGGCTGGAATGATACGGTTTACATTGATACCAATGAGGACGAAGGATTGCTTAAAGGGACTGAGTATTGTTATATGGTTGTAGCGCTTTTTGAAAGTGGTGCTGAGAGCATTGCTTCAAATGAAGCCTGTTCGATATTGATCGAGGGCTTGCCAATCATAACCAATGTCAGTGTGATCGATACCGATAGTGATAATGGTTCGATCTACCTGGCATGGGCAAAACCCGATCAGGATACCATCCAGATTAAATATGGCGCGTTAGGACCTTACAAATATTTGATTTACAGGGCAGATGGAATCTGGGGGAAGAGCTTCACCCTGATTGATTCAGTTGCCTCTCCAGACCTGGCAGATACAACCTATGTTGATGCCGGTGTGGCCAACACGGTTGACCAGGGTTATCTTTATAAGGTGGTATTGTATAATGATAATCCGAATCGTTTTCCTATAGGAACCCCGGATGAGGCCTCCTCCGTATTTCTTAAAATTATTGCCGGAGATAACAAAATGATCCTCCATAGTCAGAAAAATGTTCCCTGGATTAACTACCAGTATGTGATATATCGATATAACCCCCTCACACTGGATTTTGATTCCCTGGATGTTACACCCGATTCAGTCTATATTGACCTGAATCTTGCTAATGGCGTTGAGTACTGCTACCAGGTAAAAACCATTGGAACATACAACCTGGGCGGGGTACTTGATCCACTGATCAATTTTTCCCAGGAAAACTGTGGCATTCCCCGGGATATGGAACCACCACTGCCCCCCTCCCTGACTGTCACTTCAAATTGTGATAGTCTTTATAATGAATTGATGTGGTTCTACTCAGACCCTGCTGATGAAGAGGATGTGGTGAGCTATAATATCTACTATAAACCTGTACTGGATGGTGACATGGAACTTCTGGAGCCGGGAATATCATCCGATAAAAATACATTCATTCATGATCCCGGATTTACCATGGCAGGTTGCTATGCGGTTACTGCAGTCGACTCGTTTGATAACGAAAGCGGCTTTTCACAACCCATTGTATGTGTTGACAGTTGCTCCTATTATGAGATCCCAAATGTCTTTACACCAAACGGGGATGATATCAATGACATTCTCTATTCAAAATCGAACAGCAGGACCATTACCCGGATTGATATGAAAATTTATAACAGGGTGGGAACATTGATTTTTGAAACGGATAATCCCCTCATCCAATGGAGAGGTACCTATAACGATAAATATGTCTCCCCGGGAGTGTACTACTATTTTTGTGATGTTTATGAAATGAGGCTCACCGGGGAAGAGGTGCGTAACCTCAGTGGTTTTATCCATGTAATTACCGATAAGGATGCTAAACTCCCAGATGAAAAATAGATTGTAACCATGAGAAGGTTTCTGACAACAATACTGTTTTTTTTCACCCTTGCATTTACCATTCTGGCTCAGGATCTTCAGGTACTGCTGACCAGCGGTATGGCAAACCTGCAAACGAAGAGATACCGGGAAGCTGTCGCTGAATTTACAAACTACCTGGAACTGGAAAAGAGTGAAAATCTTTCTGCATACCTTGGCAGAGCAGAAGCCTATTTTAATCTTTCAGAATGGGGAAAAGCGATTGCTGATTTTGAAAAAGCTGAACAGATCACTCCTGGCAGTGGGAACCTGGGATTAGCCCGCACCTATGCACAGATGGGAAGTGCTGAAGAATCAGTTGAGTATCTTGAAAAACACCTGAGATCAGAACAACGGGTTCCTGAAAAGAAGATTTTCCTGGATAAAGCATTTGAGCCTGTCGAAAAAAGCAGTGAATGGAGAGCCCTCTGGCGAAAGGACTGGTACACACCCGGTGAACAGGTTGTTCGTGATGTTGAATACCTCGTGGAAAAAAAATCCTACAGGGAAGCACTGGCTATACTGGATGAACAGATCCGGCTGGATCCGGAAAACCACGTCTATTACCATTTACGGGCAAAAGTATTTTCTTCACAGCAGGAATTTAAGCAGGCACTCACCAATTGTGACCTGGCACTGCGCTATCAGAAAGATAACCTGGAATACCTGGAAACAAAATCA
>CAZXGG010000033.1:16227-39222 GCA_964640125.1 uncultured Rikenellaceae bacterium | reverse complement strand
GCATAGATTCCTTCGTTGTACAGATCCTTTGAGAAGTTCTGTGAAAGTTTCGCATTGAACAACATGACCGGGACGATGGGTGTATTTCCTTCTTTCAATACAAAACCTGCCTCCGTCAGGCCTTTTCTCCAGTGCTTCGTGTTGTTTTCCAATTTATCCCGGCGTTCGGTGCTTTCTGAAAGAATTTCCAGCACTTTCAGTACTCCGGAAACCACAACTGGAGCAATGGTATTGGAAAAGAGGTAGGGACGGGCTTTTTGCCGGCACATCTCCACCAGCTCTTTTCTGCCCGACACGCATCCCCCGGAAGCTCCTCCAAGAGCCTTCCCAAAGGTGGTGGTGATGATATCAACATTCCCCAGAACGCCACATTTTTCATGTGTTCCCCTTCCGGTTTTACCGATGAAACCGGTGGCGTGTGAATCATCGACAAACAGCATGGCACCATATTTATCACAAAGTCCGGCCATCTCATCAAGCTTTGCCGTATCCCCATCCATCGAAAAGACACCGTCGGTAATGACCATTTTAAACCGTTTGTCGGCATGGAGCTGCAATTTGTTTTCCAGGTGCTCCATGTTCGAGTGTTTAAACGTGTCATGCATGGCACTGCACAATCGGATCCCATCGATGATGGAAGCATGTACCAGTCGGTCAGAGATCATAACATCCTGGTCCGATAAAACGGCTTCGAAAACCCCTGCATTGGCATCCATGCAGGAAGGGAAAAGAATGGTATCTTCTGTTCCCAGAAATTGGGTCATGCGGTTTTCAAGTTCCCGGTGGATATCCTGTGTCCCGCAGATAAACCGAACGGATGACATGCCATAACCCCTGGTATCCAACCCTTCGTGGGCAGCGTTTACCACATCAGGGTGGCTCGATAGGCCAAGGTAGTTATTGGCGCACATGTTGATTACCTTTTTCAGGGAAGATCCTGCGGGGAATTCAACCTCAATATCCGCTGCCTGGCTGGAATGGATAAACCGTTCTTCCTTAAAAATCCCGGCATTTTTTATCTGATCAATCTGATCCAGATAAATTTTTCTAATGGTTTCACTATAACTCATGGATAGATTATGGTTTGATTAAAACAGACTTGGTTGAACAATCCTGGCATAGGACACAGGAACCTGGTTTTCTGTCAGGATTTAAATTTGTGATTATCCGGCAAATTCCCGGACCAGTGTAACAATCTTATTGACTGAATCAAAAGCTTCGGGTGTTGCTTTCTCGTCCGGGATGCTAATTGAGTATTTGTTCTCCAGGAAACGTTTCAGGGAAACCATTGAAAACGAATCCACAATACCTCCGGAGATGAGTGGTGTATCGTATGTTATCTCCTCGTCGTCTTCCTCAAGGTATTCCTCAATTACATAGTTCAGAACAACATCTTTTATCTCTTCCATTTTTGCGCTGTTTAGGTTAATAAATCAATTGTGTCTGTCTGTTATTCATCCTCTTCAAGGGTGGAGGTATCGCCAATCTCTTCCCCCCACTCTTTTGCATGAAGGATGCGCCTCATAATTTTTCCGCTCCTTGTTTTTGGTAGTGTCTCCATGTATTCAATCTCCTGGGGCATGGCAAGGGGAGATAATTTTTTCCGGATGAAATTCATGATCTTCAGTTCAAGTTCATTGTTTGGTTCATATCCGGGTTTCAGCGTGACGAATGCTTTAACAACCTCCATATTTACATTATCCGGTTTTGCCACCACAGCCGATTCGCTGACTGCTTCATGTTCCAGCAGAGCCGATTCCACTTCGAACGGACTCACCAGGTGTCCACCGGTATTGATAACATCATCGTCCCTGCCGATGAACCAGAAATAACCATCGCTGTCGAGGCTTGCCCGGTCGCCGGGCAAATACCACCCCTTTTTGAACTTCTTCCTGAACATTTCATCGTTGTTCCAATAGGTTCTCATCATGGCAGGCCATCCCGGTTTGAAAGCAATTAATCCAACTTTACCGGGTTCGGTAAAGGGTTCAAATGTTTTCGGATCCACAACCGTACCGGTAATTCCAGGGAATACCTTCCCCATGGATCCCGGTTTTATTTTCATTCCCGGGAAATTGGTGATCATGATCGATCCGGTCTCGGTCTGCCAGTAAGAGTCCAGAAACGGTATATTAAACACTTTTTCCGACCATAGAACAGCTTCGGCATTGAGGGGTTCTCCAACGCTGGCAAGATGACGAAGAGAACTCAGATCGAACCGTTTAACCAGGTCATCCCCTGCTTTCATCAACGAGCGGATTGCGGTGGGTGCGGAGTACCAAACCGATATGTTGTATTTTTCAATGAATCGATACCAGGCTTCAGCAGAAAACCCGGTATCGAGCACAGCCTGTGTGATCCCCATGCTCCATGGACCGATAATGCCATACGATGTCCCTGTAACCCATCCCGGATCAGCAGTACACCAATAGATATCATCTTCCATGAGATCCAGGACCCATTTGGTTGTAAGGTATTGAGAGATCAGTGAATAATGGACGTGTTTTACGCCCTTGGGCTGCCCGGTTGTTCCTGATGTATAATGCAGTACAGAAGGGGATTCTGACTTTGTTGGAAAAATCTCACATTGATCCACCGGTTCAGCATCTTCAAGTGAAAAAGCAACTTCATTTTTCTGCAGTGGTTTGCGGTTATCATAGTCAACAACAATGATATGTTCCAGCCATGGCAGAAGATCCAAAATTTTTCTAACTTTTGACAGATGCTTACGCTGTGTTATGATAGCCCGTGTCTGAGCGTTCTCAAGCCTGACATGGAGTGATTCATCACCGAAAGCAGAAAAGAGCGGTTGGACGATGGCTCCAATTTTCAGCACACCAAGAAATGACAGATAAAGTTCAGGTATGCGATCCATAAAGAGGCACACCCGGTCCCCCTCTTTTATTCCCAGGTTTCGCAAAAAAGCACCGATGGTATTGCTGGCCACCCGGATATCATTGAATGTAAACTGTTTCTCATTCCCGCCAAAACCTTCCCAGAACAGGGCCACCCTGTCTCCTTTACCCTGCAGGCATATCCTGTCGGAACAGTACCAGCCAATGTTCAGGATATTTCCTTCGGAATAGTCTAATTCCTTCTCTGCAATGGACCAGTCAAATTCTCTGATCCTCTCATTGTAAGCGCCAATATTTGACATAAAGCTTCAAGAAAATGGTGATTTTGAAAGGTACACAAGGTAGCACTAATTTGGTAAAAGTCGGGTATCTGACCTCCAGTTTTTCATCTTTTCTATAACACATAAGGGTCTGTAACATTACCTGCATTTCCCATTCTTAATCCAATCTTCCCTGATTTTTGCAAAAGTATCTATGGCAAACCGGATATGTTCGGTGGTATGTGCTGCACTGATCTGGACCCGGATTCTGGACTTCCCCTTGGGCACGACCGGAAAGTAAAAACCGATAACATAGATGCCGTTGTCCAGCAGTTCGGATGCAAGTTCCTGTGATAATTGGGCATCGTTGGGAAGGTGTCCCAGCATGATGGGAACAATCGGATGGGTTCCGGGTACAATGGTATAGCCAGCATCGGTCACTCCTTTTCTGAATAACATGGTATTCTCCATGAGCTTGTCCCTCAGGTCGTTGGTGGTGGAGAGCATGTTCAGTACTTCAAGGGTTGCTCCCACAATGGGAGGGGCAAGGGAATTGGAAAAAAGGTATGGTCTGGATCGCTGCCGCAGCATATCGATGATCTCCTTCCTGCCGGATACACAACCACCGGAGGCTCCTCCAAGCGCTTTACCGAAGGTGGTCGTGATCAGGTCAACCCGTCCAAGGGCATTACAATATTCAGCACTTCCTCGTCCGTTCGGGCCAATAAAACCGGTAGCATGAGAATCATCAACACATACCAGGGCGTTATATTTCTCAGCCAGATCACAGATCTTATCGACTTGGGCAATGATCCCGTCCATCGAGAAGACACCATCGGTTACGATTAATTTGAATCTTGCCTGTTCACATTCGGGCTGTTTTAACTGTTCTTCCAAATCAGCCATATCGTTGTTTATATAACGAAAACGATTGGCTTTGCAGAGGCGTACACCATCGATGATGGAAGCATGATTCAATTCATCCGAAATGATGGCAGATTCGGATCCGAGCAACGGTTCAAACACTCCGCCGTTCGCATCAAATGCCGAGGAGTAGAGGATCGTGTCTTCAGTACCAAGGAATTCCGACATCTTCTGTTCTAATTCTTTATGAATATCCTGTGTTCCGCAAATAAAGCGAACAGAAGACATGCCAAATCCATGATTGTCGAGTGTCTTCTTTGCTGCCTCAATGACACGCGGATGAGACGATAACCCGAGGTAATTATTGGCGCAAAAATTCAGCACCTTTAACCCCTTTTTCGTTTCAATCTCAATTCCCTGGGGAGTGGTGATGATCCTTTCCTCTTTATAGAGACCTGCTTCTTTTATTGCAAGCAGCTCCTTTTTTAAATGATCTTTAAATTTACTATACATTAGCTTTACTGGTTTTTCCGATGGAGCAAGCACAAATAAAATTCTTCTCTTGTCACATAATCCCCATCAGCTCATCGCATTACTCCCATTGTAGAATAACCTTACCACTATCTCCACGTTCCATCGCATCAAATCCTTTCTGGAATTCGCTGACATCAAGCCGGTGCGTTATGACGGGTGAAATATCCAACCCGGAAATAAGCATCTGTTCCATTTTATACCAGGTTTCAAACATTTCCCTGCCATAAATGCCCTTCAGATGCAATGCTTTAAAAATGATTTTATCCCACTGGACAGTGGTATGATTTGGTAGAATGCCAAGCAGTGCAATTTTCGATCCGTTGTACATGTTTTCAATCATCTCTTCAAAAGCACTTGGCGAACCGGACATTTCCAGTCCAACATCAAATCCCACCATTCCAAGCGCTGTAATGGTATCCTTAATTTTTTCTCCTTTTGACGGGTTAACGGTCATGGTAGCACCAAGCTGTTTAGCGATCTTTAACCTGGCATCGCTCAGGTCGCTTACAACGATATACCGTGCACCCGCAAAGCGGCAGATAGCCACTGCCATGCTGCCAATCAAACCGGCACCGGTGATCAGAACATCTTCGCCGATCACGGGAAAAGAGAGGGCAGTATGGGTTGCGTTTCCGAAAGGATCCATGATGGAGGCCAGCTCGTCACTGATCCTGTCATCCACTTTGATCACGTTCTCTGAAGGTAGGACCAGGTATTCTGCAAATGCACCGTCGCGGTGGACACCGATGCCGATGGAATTCTGGCATACATGTTTTTTTCCTCTACGGCAATTCCTGCAGTGCCCGCAGGCAATATGTCCTTCTCCCGTGACCCGGTCACCGATATGAATGTTTTTAACCCCCGATCCTGCTTTATATACAGTTCCCATGTATTCATGCCCAATGGTCATGGGTGTCTTTATGGTTCGCCGGGCCCAATCATTCCAGAGGTAAATGTGAAGATCCGTTCCGCAGATTGCGGTCTTCCGGATTTTGACCATGACGTCGTTAATCCCTACTTCGGGAATGGGGACATCCTCCATCCAAAGACCTTTTCCGGGTTTGGATTTTACCAGAGCTTTCATTTTTCCCATAGTACATGCAAGATGTGATGTGTTATTGCTGATCGGATTTCCAGATGATAATCTCCCGGGAATCCAACCCGAAATTAACATAATTCTTCTGTAAAAAAAATGAGATTTGATCAGAACCTGTCAGGCAAATCGACCTTCTCAAAGAGGGACCAAATGAAAAAAAATAGTTGGAGGGGGTTTCATAGATCTGACTATATTTGTATAAATATCCATAAAAGATGAAGGTTTCAAACAGACCCGTTCGTGTTCGATTTGCACCGAGTCCGACCGGACCACTTCACATGGGTGGAATGAGAACCGCCCTGTTTAATTTTCTTTTTGCAAGAAAACATAACGGGATATTTATACTGAGAATTGAAGATACCGATCAATCCCGGTTGGTAGAAGGCGCTGAACAGTATATCGTCGATTCATTGGAATGGTGTAATCTGCAGGTTGATGAGGGAGTGACAGCCGGCGGTGATTTCGGACCCTATCGCCAGTCAGAAAGAAAAATGATCTATAAGGAATATTCCGATAAGCTGATAGCCGAAGGAAAGGCATATATCGCCTTTGACACACCGGAAGAATTGGAATTGGTTCGGCAGGAATATGCCAGCCAGCAGAAAACGTTTACCTACGGGGTACATGATCGAAACAGATTCCATAACTCACTTACCCTTTCCGGAAAGGAGGTGGAGCATAAGATTCATTCGGGAATCCCATACGCTATCCGATTTAAAATCCCGGAGAATGTTGATTTGAAATTCCGTGATATTATCCGGGGAGAAATAGTCGTAAACACTTCGACACTGGATGATAAGGTCCTGTTTAAATCGGATGGGATGCCAACCTATCACCTGGCAAATGTTGTCGATGATCACCTGATGAAAATTTCTCATGTCATACGTGGCGAAGAATGGCTGCCCTCACTGCCTTTGCACATTCTTCTCTATCAGGCGTTTGGTTGGGAATCCACCATGCCCCGGTTTGCCCACATGCCCCTTACCCTGAAACCGGACGGAAAGGGAAAGCTTAGCAAACGGGATGGAGACCGGTTGGGATTCCCCGTTTTTCCGTTGGAATGGACCAACCCGGAGACAGGAGAAAAATCTTCAGGGTATCGGGAGTCTGGTTATTTCCCCGAAGCGTTTGTGAATATGCTTGCTTTCCTGGGATGGAATCCAGGAACCGCAAAGGAGATCTTCTCCATGGAGGAATTGATAGAAGCATTCACACTGGAAAGAGTGGTGAAAGCCGGTTCCCGCTTTGATCCGGAAAAAGCAAAATGGTTCAACCATCACTATCTTCAGATGAAGAGCAACAGCGAGCTGGCAGAACGGTATCTCGAAATCTTGACTGAGAAAGGGATCAAAGCAGAGAAGAAATTTGTGCAACAGGTTGTTGAACTGGTTAAAGAGCGAGCCGGCTTTATATCCGATTTATGGGACCACTCCTTCTTCTTCTTTAAGCCGCCTGAAACATATGACCGGAATGTGGTGAACAAACGGTGGAAGAAAGAGACCCCATTGATCATGAAAGAACTGATGACCCTGCTTTCTGATGTGAACGATTTTACTGCATCCAATACTGAATCCGTGGTAAAGGAATGGATTGCCGGAAAGGAACTGGGAATGGGTGAGGTGATGAATGTCTTTCGCCTGCTTGTTGTAGGAGCTCTGATGGGTCCACATCTCTTTGATATCATTGAAATTCTCGGAAAAGAAGAAACCCTGAACCGGATCAGAAAGGGATTGAAACAAATAGAGGGAACAACTTAAGTTGGAATTTTCTAAAACACGACTTAAGTTGGATGATCACCTGAAATAAAACCATTTACTTGCAGAGAATGCAAAAATTTAATACCATTTAAAATACCTTAATGTTAGCCAGCGGAGGAAAATTTGAAGATTTCAATTAACCAACTGAACAAAATCTATAAGAACGGGACCCAGGCGTTGAAGGATGTGAACCTGGAGATCGAAAACGGCATGTTTGGTCTATTAGGTCCAAACGGAGCTGGAAAATCTACGTTGATGCGCATCCTGGTTACGCTGATGAAACCCTCTTCCGGAACGATCAAGGTAAATGACTGGGATCTTCAGAAAAACAGACGGCAAATTCGTTCCATGCTGGGATATCTCCCCCAGGATTTTCGATTCTTTTCGAAATTGAAAACCTGGGAATTCCTCGATTATTCTGCCGGATTGGCTGGATTAAAAAGGGGAAAACTCAGGAACCGGCAGGTGGATGAAATGTTGGATCAGGTGGGATTGTATGAGGTGAGGGACCGCATGGCAAATAAACTGTCGGGGGGAATGAAAAGAAGATTGGGAATAGCACAGGCCCTGATCGGTGATCCAAAAATCATCGTGGTGGATGAACCCACGACCGGACTGGATCCGGAGGAACGGATCAAATTCAGGAACCTCTTGTCGGACATGAGCCAGAAGGATATTATCATCGTGCTGTCAACCCATATTGTGGCTGACATCTCCAGCACCTGCAAAAACATGGCCCTGCTGAATGAAGGAGAAGTGGTTTTTAATGGGCCACCGGAGCAACTGATTGATGTGGCAAAAGGTCATGTCTTTCTGATTCAGGCTACAATGGGAGATTTTGAAACCATCAAGGAACGGTTTCCTGTCATATCCACCATCCCATCTGAAACGGGTTGGGAAGTGCAGGTTGTGGCGGACACAATCGATGGGTTTCATGCTGAAAAGATCCATCCGAGCCTGGAACATGCGTATGTCTATTTTATGGAATATCACCAGGATCGTGTGGTGTATTAAGCGATAAGGAAGTGATGAGCGTTTTAATTATAACCGATGAAAACAACAAGTAATACAGGATGCTAGCCATTAGAAAAATATTCATTATTGCCCGTTTTGAGATCAAAACCCTCTTCAGAAGCTGGCTTTTTCGCATTTTTGCCGGACTCGCGCTGTTCATCCTGGTTATTTTTGATGTTGTCGCCCTCACAGAGGTGGATCAGGGAATCTGGTTGATCAGGGGAATTCCAGCCAATATTCCACTGAGCACACTATTCATGCTAAACATTGCCCAGGCGATTATTGCCGCCTTCCTCGCCACGGAATTCCTGAAACGGGATCATAAACTGGATACTACCGAAGTCGTTTATATGCGATCCATGAGCAATAGTGACTACGTGCTTGGTAAAACCCTTGGAATACTGGTTGTGTTTTTCCTTCTAAACTTCTTCGTATTAGCCATTGCTGCGGTCATGAACCTGGTAAATCCCAATATTGAATTCGATTTGCCAGCATACTTTCTTTACCCTGCCATCATTTCTCTTCCCACATTGATTTACATCCTGGGACTCTCTTTTCTGCTGATGATCCTGATCAGAAACCAGGCTGTAACCATCGTCGTGTTGCTAGGTTATATAGCTTCCATACTTTTTTATCTGGGGCCGAAATTCCATTTCCTCTTTGATTACATGGCATTCTCTTTTCCACTGATGAAATCTGAATTTATTGGTTTTAGCAACACTTATGCAATGATCATACAACGGGGAATCTATTTTTGTTTGGGATTCAGCTTCATCTTTTTAACCATTATCCTTTTCAAACGACTCCCACAATCCAGGATCATGACCCGGGTATCATGGGTTGCCATGATCCTGTTATTAATTGCTTCCGGTTTGTTGGTTAAGCGTTACATGGATCCCATTTCTCAGGGCAAAAGATTGAGAGAAAATATGGTAGCCCTGAATAATGAATACGTGGATGATCCAAAGGTTACAGTAACACATTGTGACCTGAACCTGATACACAAAAACGAGAAGATTGAGGTAACGGCCAGACTTAAGTTTGTGAACAACACAGGAGCGGCTATCCGGGAGTATCTTTTTACCTTAAACCCGGGGTTGGAAATTCTGGATGTATCGGGAAACGATGGTTCATTGTCGTTTGAACGGGAACTGCACCTGGTACGGATTCAGCCAGACCAGATCCTCTCACCGGGGGCGGAGGATTCATTGCTCTTGCGGTATAAGGGAGTGATTGATAACCAGGCCTCCTATCTGGATATTGATGAATCCATCCGATCCGGTGAATTGCGGTTGGATATGCTGACTGTGCATCGTGAATATTTCTTCGTAACCCCTGAATACCTTCTTCTTACCGGTGAACTTTTATGGTATCCCGAAGCCGGGGTAAATTATTGTTCGGCCATACCCGGATATCACAGGACTTCCTTTGTGAACTACACACTGACGGTATCTTCTGACAAACACCTTGAAGCGTTTTCTCAGGGTCGGATGACCCGGATGAGTGATGGAGGTTTCCATTTTGTCCCGGAAAATCCATTATCCCGGATATCACTGGTGATCGGGAAGTATGTCCGGCGAACCGTCATGTGTGATTCGGTTGAATATAACCTGTTAACTCTGGAGGGGCATGATTACTTTGAACCCTATTTGAATGAGCTGGGTGATACTCTTTGTCCTGTGATACGGGAACTCAAACAGGATTATGAACGGGAGATCAATTTGCCCTATCTTTTTCCACGGTTCTCCCTGGTTGAAGTCCCCATCCAGTTTACTTCCTACCCGCGGTTCTGGACGATGAGCCAGGAAACAGTTCAGCCAGAAATGGTTTTTCTGCCTGAAATGGGATTGCCCATGTGGCAGGCAGATTTTCACGGACGATCAGAAAGGCGGAAAAGAAATGCCAAGAGAGATAACCAGGTGTTATCCGATAAAGAGATCCAGGCTCAAATGCTGCAATATTTCATTAGTGAGATCGTCACTACAGGCAACCAGGAAACATGGTTTTATGGGGAAAATATAGGGTATGGAAGAAGCGCATACTCTGTTTACCCCAATTATTGCAATTACGTGTACAATATTAAATCGGAGAACTGCCCCATTATCAATATGGCACTGGAATCTTACCTCGATAAAGGAGCAGCAGGATCAAATGATTTCTGGAGCAGAAACTGGCGTGGCTTGAGTGACGAAGAAAGAGCCAACCTCGCATTGCAGGAAAAAAATTTCAACCAGATCCTGCTCGATCAGGAAGAAAACGACATCATTTACCATGTAATCCGGCTCAAAGGACTCTATTTCTTTACCCTGCTGGAAAGTAAAATTGGGGAGGATCGTTTTAAAGAATCCTTGTTGTCTTTGCTCGAAGAGTACTCTTTTAAATCCATGGATCTGACTATGCTTGATGAAGTCCTGCAGGGTGCTTACTCACTCGATATTCAAACCCAGGTAGATGATTGGTTGCGCAGCGATCAATTGCCCGGATTCCTGATTGGTGGATTGGAAAGCTATGAATTCATTGAAGGTGACCGAACCCGTTACCAGGTCCGGTTTAAAGCATCCAATCCGGAACCGGTTGAAGGATTGTTCATGGTCAATTTCCGGACAGGAGACGATCAAAATTATGATAAAGGATTGAGCGGATCGGATGAAACAGGAAGAGGGATCATTTATCTTGGACCGGGGCAGAGCAAAGAGGTTGGGGCAGTTCTGGACGCCCCACCCCGATCGATGACCATCAATTCCGTGATCTCCCAAAACATTCCATCCATTGTTGATTTTAACTTCGGTGAACTGGAAGTAAATCGAAGGGCTTCGGCATTTGACGGAGAACGAATACTCGCATCGGACTTCTCCTTTGAAGACCCGGATGAAATTGTTGTGGACAATGAAGACCCTACCTTTGAATTGGTTGAAGCCTATACGGACAGTTATTTAAGGAAACTGGTTAAGAAGCATTCCAAAACAGAGGAACAAAAATATACCGGAGTTCGCTGGTGGAGACCACCGGTCGATTGGCAGACCATTACACAATCGGGATTCTATGGTAAATACATCCGTTCAGCAGTCTATACAAAATCAGGATCCGGAGAGAACCGGGCCCTCTGGAAAACACCAATCGATGAGAAAGGATTTTACGATATCTATTGTTATATTGGAGATGAAACGGGTGTTTTATACCGGGACCGGAACCAGCAGAATGCGAAATACCATTTCAAGGTTTTTCATGATGAAGGAATAGAGGAAACCGTCATGGAGCTTCAAAACAGGGAAAAGGGCTGGAATTTTATGGGCACCTATTTCCTCTCATCCGATACGGCAAAAGTGGAGATGTCAAACGACTCCGAAGGAAGACTGGTCGTTGCCGATGCCATAAAATGGGTGAAACAATAAGATCAAGAAACAGGCGATGCAAACATTGAACAGTAAAAAATGAAATACTAAAATGATGAAGATCAATCAAACCCTTTCGCAGACGATAAAACTTCTGATTCCCCTGTTGTTTTTTTCGTGGACTCAACCTTCGGGTTTGTCACAAACACTGGTTACGCTGGAAAAAGCACTTGAAATAGCGGAGATGAATAGCCCGGATATCCGGCATTCCAGGTTGAATCTCCAGCGTTATGAGGAGACATTGAATGCTCAGTATGCCTCCTATAAATCGAAGCTTGCTCTTTCAGTTACACCCCTCTCTTACAGCCATGGACGGGAATTCTATGAATTCTATTCCACCTGGAATACCAGCGAAACATTTCGGTCATCCGGTGCTTTTACCATCTCACAACCCATTAAGATCACCGATGGTATCCTGACAATTTCAGACCGGTTCTCTTTCCAGAACTCCTACAGTGAATTCAGTGATGAAACCAACCAGGCATTCAGCAACAACCTCTATATCCAGTTCGATCAGCCACTCTTTACCTACAACCGGTCTAAAATGCAGCTTGAAGAACTGGAGCTGGATTTTGAGAATGCTGCTTTGAGTTATGCCATTCAAAAACTGGCGATTGAAAAAAACGTTACCCAGAGTTTCTATAATGTTTTTGATTATCAAATGGGACTTCAGATTGCTGAAGAGGAATACAAGAACCAGCAAACCAGTTATGAAATCATAAAAAACAAGGTGGAAGGCGGGTTGTCAGCCATGGAAGAGCTGTATCAGGCTGAACTAAACCTGATGACCAGTAAATCAAACCTCCAGAACCAGCAGGTTGCTCTGGAGAATGCAAAGGATGCATTCAAACAGCTCATCGGTCTCTCTCTTTACGAAGAAATAGCCGTACTGGCGGACGTATCCATTCCAGAAGTGACCGTTGAAATGGAAAAAGCAATAGATCATGCACTGAAAAACAGGATGGAACTCCGGCAACGGGAGATCAGCATTGAAAATTCACAGTTTGAAATGATCCGAACAGCCGCAATGAATGAGTTCAAAGGGAATGTATCCGTTGCTGTTGGTCTCTTCGGAGATGATGAAAAGTTGCAGAACATCTATTCCTCACCCACCGATAACCAGCAGGTGAGTGTGTCGTTCGAGATTCCCATCTGGGACTGGGGTGAGAAAAAAGCCCGGCTCAAAGCAGCGGAAGCGGCCATGCAATCTCAGGAACTCTACCTGGAAGATGAAAGCAACAACATCATCATCAACATAAGAACCATTTACCGTAATTTGCAAAACCTTCTGACACAAATTGAAATAGCGGATCAAAACCGGAAAAATGCCGAACTCACATACGAGATTAACCTGGAACGGTACCGAAACGGAGACCTTACCAGCATGGATCTCAGCCTGTTTCAAAACCAGCTCTCAGAAAAGAAAATTGCCTATTCAAGAGCATTGATCAATTATAAAATTGAACTGCTGAACCTGAAGATCCAATCATTATGGGATTTTGTCGAAAACAAATCCATCGTCCCGGAAGAGTTCACCCAGTCAGGTTGAGCAGTTGAAAATCAAATATAAGAAACCATATATAACCGAAACATAATACACTGAAGATAATGAGTACAAATCCATTCAATTTGAAAAATTCGATTCTTGTCGTCGCAGTAATTACCTCCCTGCTATCCTCCTGTCACAACCGGGAAGATGAGCTGGATACGGAGATTGCCGTTCCCGTTACAGTGGAGGAAGTCAAAGCCAGATCGATTGAGCAATACGTTTCCTCAACGGGTACTGTTCTTCCCACCAAGGAAGTGTTGCTTAAATCCCAGATTCCGGGCTATTACCGGTTAATGACCAATCCCGCTACCGGCCGGCAGTTTGCACTGGGGGATATCGTAAAACAGGACCAGGTCATCATTCAGTTGGAAGATCCAGCCTTTGAGAATGAGATAAAAATTGAATCGCAAAAGCTAAACCTGGATATTTCTGAACGGGAATTCAATAAACAACAATCGTTGTATGAAAAAGGGGGAGTGACACTGCGGGAGTTGAAGAATGCAGAGATCAGCTTTATCAATGCGAAATATGCCTATGAGAATGCCCTCCTGCAGCTTGAAAAAATGAGCATCAAAGCACCTTTCAAAGGAGTCATTGTCGACCTGGCGTATCATACGGAAGGAACACGGATTGAAGCGTCACTCCCCATGACGAAACTCATGGATTACAGTCTGCTTTACCTGGAGATCCAAATGCCGGAAAAGGAACTGGGGAAAGTGAAGGTTAATCAACCGGTCCGGATTATGAATTATTCCCTGCCGGAAGATACCCTGTCGGGAAACATTACCCAGTTGTCTCCGGCTATTAATTCTGAAACAAGAACATTTAAGGGATCGGTCATGATCGCAAATCAAAACCTCCTGCTTCGACCGGGTATGTTCGTTCGGGCTGAAATCGTGGTGGCAAGTAAAGATAGTACCATCGTAATCCCGAAAGATATTATCCTCGTTAAACAACGCGGTAAAACCGTCTTCGTTGTCGATAAGGGAGCAGCAGAAGAACGGATCCTGGTGACCGGCCTTGAAAATCCGACACACATTGAAGTGATTGGAGGATTGAAACTGAATGAGAGACTGGTAGTCAGTGGATTTGAAACCCTCAGAAACCAGTCAAAGGTGAGAATTATCCGGTGATGGCAGAGGAAAGATGATAGGTTACGTTAAAAGATCAACTGGTGAAAAAAATAACTGAATTTTCCGTCAATTATCCCATAACCATTTTTATGATCGTTCTGGCAGTTATTCTGCTTGGCATCATATCGTTTGGCAAACTGGGAATAGACCTGTTTCCTGATCTGAATAACCCGAGAATATTCGTTGAAATAAAAGCCGGTGAAAAACCACCGGAGGAGATCGAAAAACAATATGTGGAAAATATTGAATCGCTCTCTATCCGACAGAAAGGAGCCATTCAGGTCTCTTCAATATGCAGGGTTGGATCAGCTCAGATTACCGTTGAATATTCCTGGGATACAGACATGGATGAAGCCTTTCTTGACCTTCAGAAAACCTTAACAAGCTTTGGTCAGAATGCTGAAATAGAAGAGTTTAACATTACTCAGCACGATCCGAATGCCGTACCGGTGATGATTGTTGGGATTACCCACAGCTCCATCAGAGACATGAATGAACTTCGGAAATCGGCAGAGAATTATCTGAGGAATGAGCTGATCCGGTTGGATGGAATAGCGGAAGTGAAATTATCGGGTCAGGAGGAGAGTGAAGTATTGATTGAAACGAACAATTACCTTCTAGAGGCGCATAACCTGACCACCAGTGAAATCACCACCAGGATACAGAGCTTTAACCGAAATGTGTCCGGCGGATCCATTGTTGAAATGGGACGGCAATATATCATTAAAGGCGTTAGCTTGCTTGAGAATCTGGACGACATTGGAAACATCATCGTTGGGTACAAATCACCCGAAACTCCGGGAATCGATCAGGCAAACCTGACAAACCAGCAAGAGACGGAGGTGAATACAGATAACGTACCGATTTTCCTGAAGGATGTGGCTACCATCAAATACCAGAATAAAGACCCGGTGAATATTGTACGGATTAACCAGGAGCGGTGCATCGGATTATCAATCTACAAAGAGACAAAATTCAATACCGTGAAAGCCGTAAAAGACCTCAAAGAGGCTTTTAAGGATATTCAAAAAGCGCTTCCGGGATATGAATTTACTGTCATCCGTGACCAGGGGAACTTTATCACGTCCGCCATTAACGAAGTCGAACAAACCGGATTGATCGGGATTCTGCTGGCCATCATCATCCTGTATCTCTTTCTTCGCCGCATCGGAACCACATTTATCATCAGTGTTGCCATTCCTGTTTCCATTATTGCCACGTTTAACCTGATGTATTTCAATGGCCTTACCATTAATGTCATGACACTGGGTGGACTGGCACTGGGTGCCGGAATGCTGGTAGACAATGCCATCGTGGTTATGGAGAACATATTCAGGAACCTTGAATCCGGAATGTCTGTCAAGGATGCAGCAATCAAAGGAACAGCAGAAGTCGGAGGTGCTATTACGGCTTCAACCATAACCACCATTGTTGTCTTTTTACCCATCGTATACCTGCATGGAGCCTCCGGTGAGCTGTTTAAAGACCAGGCATGGACCGTTGCCTTCTCCCTGATCTCTTCCCTGTTTGTTGCCATACTGGTAATTCCTGTTCTGGTTCACCGGTTTTTTAAAAAACCTCCTGCATTTACCGGTAAGGGATCGGTGAAGTTCAAATGGTATCCTGCCGTGTTGAGCAAGATCATCGATCGCCGATGGATCATTATATCGGTAGCTACCCTGCTCGTTGCTGCTTCAATCCTGCTCATCCCTCTGGTTGGCAGTGAATTCATGCCCAGCACGGATATAAGGGAATTTTCTCTGGAACTGGAATTGCCGGCAGGAACCCAATTGGATCGAACAGCCACCACCGTTAAGACCGTCGAGCAGATGATCAGGGATGTCCTGGGAGACGACCTGGATGTAATCTATAGTCAAATAGGCCCCTCACCCGAAACAGGATCAGGTGAACAGGCCATTTTTGAGGACGAAAATACAGCTTCAATAAAAATTATCCTGAACAAAGAGGGAGAGCTTTCCAGCAATACCATCATATCCTCATTGGGGATGGTCCTGAATGATATCCCCGACCTGGAAGTTCGATTCCTCAAGGATGAGACAGCCCTGCAGGAGATCCTGGGAACCAGTGATGCCCCCATTGAAATAGAAATACAGGGCGAGGATTTCCAGCAGATCGAACAACTCACAGAAGAGGTGGTGGAAGTGGTTAAGAACATGGATCAGTTGTATAATGTGAAAACCTCTATCGAAGAAGGATTCCCGGAAATTGAAGTTGTCATCGATAGACTCAGGGCAGGAATGTACAATGTGGATGTAAATAGCATCAGCAACCAATTGACGGACCAATTGATGGGGAAAAAAGCCGGAGAACTTGAGGATGAAGGGGAGATGAAGGATATAACCATCAAACTGCCCGATATCAGCCTTTCCCAATTACACAATACCTTGATCAAGAGTGGTGCACAAACCTTTCATCTCTCAGATCTGGCAACGATCAGAACTACGGTAGCTCCCAAAGAGATACACCGGCGGAACCAGACACGCATTGGTAAAATCATGGCTCAGTATAGGGAAGATATTGCCTTCGATCATCTGATACACCAGCTGGAAGAAAATATATCGCAAATCGAACTGCCTCCCGATTACAGGATCCAACTGGTTGGTGAAGAGCTGAAACGCAAGGAATCGATGAGTAGCCTGACATTCGCACTGCTGCTTTCCATCATCCTTGTCTATATGGTCCTTGCTTCCCAGTTTGAATCACTGGTCCATCCCTTCACCATCCTGCTTACCATTCCCCTGGCAGGTGTCGGTGCTGTCCTGATCTTTTTTATCCTTGGACTATCTTTAAACATCATGGCCTATATCGGGATCATCATGCTGGCGGGCATTGCAGTGAATGATTCCATTATCCTGGTTGATGTTGTCAATCAACGGATCCGGGAAGGGATGTCCCGGAAAGAGGCCATCATTGAAGCAGGACGGGTCCGTATCCGGCCCATTGTAATGACAAGCATAACCACCATTCTTGCTCTGTTGCCCCTTACCTTCGGGTTCGGCGAGAGTGCATCACTGCGGTCTCCCATGGCCCTCGCCGTGATCGGGGGACTGGTAACATCTACCCTGTTGACACTGGTCGTTATTCCTTGTGTCTATTATGTTTTGGATCAATTGAAAGAAAAATTATCTCGCCAAGCCGCAAAGCCGCAAAGTCACAAAGAAGATTAACAGATGAAAGGGAATGCATGAAATTCATCATACATAGGAAAACGCTGATCAGCATGTTGTTCATTGGATTAACCTTGCTGGGTTATATATCCTATAAACACCTCCCGGTTGAGTTGATCCCCAATGCAGAACTCCCTGTGTTGATTGTGAACGTGGCAAGCCCGCTCGAGGTTGATCCGAAGTACATGGAAAATGCAGCAGTGATCCCCCTGGAAGGGGTGATCGGTTCCCTGGAAGGAATAGAAGAGATTGAATCCACCGCCAGTTCGAGAAGGGGAGTTATCTACATCTCATTTTCCCAAAAAACAAACATCAAATATGCATACCTGAAATTGCAGGAACGGGTTGAAGTCATAAAGCCAACCCTCCCGGAAGGGTTTTATGTCCAGGTGGTAAAGATTGATATTGAACAGCTATCCAATCAATTCATGGGATTACAGGTCCGGGGTAGTGGAGGTACAGACCGGGTTCGGAACGTGGTGGACCAGGAAATCAAACCCGAACTGGAAAATGTGGATGGAATTGCCAGTGTAGAGGTGTTTGGCGGAAGAGAAAAATCGATCGAGATTATCCTGGATGAAGAGGCATGCAGAGCCCATGGAATCTCTCCGTCACAGGTTAGAAACCTGCTTTCTCAAAGCACAAAAACCAAAACCTTTGTAGGGGATGTGGTCGAGAATAACCGCCGGTATTTCGTGAATGTAACAGCAGAGTATCTTGAGATAGATGATATTCAAAACCTGGTAGTGGATGGCAGGGGGCCCATTTTGCTAAAAGACGTTGCTGAGATCTTCTTTGGTGTTAAAGAAGAATCTTCCTATAGCCGGGTCAACGGAAAAGAAGCCGTTACCATTCAACTCGTCAGGGACCTGCAGGTGAACATGATCGATCTCTCCCACAGAACCAATGAGGTTATTGAAAAACTCAACCATGATCTGCGCTCAAAAGATATTGAAATTGTTATCCAGAATAATATGGCAGAGACCATGGAGGAGAATATCAATCTCATCATCCGGCTTGCTCTCATTGGAGGAGTACTGGCCATCTGTTTACTCTGGATCTTCCTTAAAAACATCCGGTTGGTGGTTACCGTTGCTCTTGCTATTCCCATATCGGTATTTACGGCATTTAATTTCTTTTATGCGTTTAACATTTCATTAAACAGTTTAACCCTGGTGGGAATGGCCCTTGCCATTGGTATGCTATTGGATAACAGCGTGGTTGTGCTGGAAAATATATATCGTATCGCAACCAGGAAAAAAGATGTTGACAAAATAGTGGTACAGGGGACAAAGGAAGTATGGCGTTCGATTTTTGCTGCAACCCTTACCACGATGGCGGTTTTTCTGCCCTTCCTTTTTGCATCGGACTTTCTCATCAGCCTGCTGGGGAAACACGTAGGTGTCTCGATCATCTCAACGCTAGGCGTCTCCCTTCTGGTAGCCCTTCTGCTCATCCCGATGACATCCCACTTCTTCCTTACAAAAAGATTGCAGAAAGGGAAGTTGAGGTTCCAGACCTTCTCGTCAGATAACCGGCTGGTAAGGATCTATATTGTTTTGCTTAAAGCCTGTATGCGTTTTCCTGCAAGAACGATCATCGGAGCTGTTTTCCTCTTTTTCATTGCGGTTTTTATTAGCCTGGCAATAAGCATCAGTTCCATGCAGCAAGTGGATACCTCGGAATTTAACCTCTATGTAACCATGCCGGGTGGTGCTACCCTGGAAACAACCAACCATATCGTGGAGCAGATTGAACAAAACATCGAGACCCTGGAAGAGAAAGGTGACGTGATAAGTAAGGTGTATGAGGAGGAGGCCGTTGTGACCATCAATTTGCAGGAAGATTATGAGAAAATCGGTGAACGGACGTTGGCTCAGATAAAACGGGAGATACAGGACCGGGTTAGTGATATACGGGCTGCTGAAATATCATTAGACAGACCCTCTTCAGGGTATGGCGGTGGGGGTATGACGGGTGGAGATCCGGGTGGCGGATTCGAACGGTTGCTTGGCATCGGCACAGAGGAGGAAAAGGTGTTGATCAAGGGACAGGATTTTGAACGCATGCGGAATGTCGCCGAAGATGTCAGGTACTTCCTGGAAAGCATCTCTTCAATAAACTCCGCATCCATGAGCATTGCCGATAACCGGCCGGAGATCCATATCACCTTCGACCAGCATATCCTGAGTCAGTATGGTATATCCCTGGCTTCAATCGCGAATGAACTGAATTCTTTCCAGAGCGAATTTTCATCCGGTATTACATTCAAACAGGGGGGTGAGGAATACGATATCATCATTAAAAACAGGGCTGAGGAGGAGACACAACCCATGACCATGGATGACCTGAAGCAACTTTCAATACAGGGAGCAAGCGGCAGCAGCTATGAACTGGAAAACCTGGGGGATATAATCTATGCAACAGGTAACAGTGAAATCAACCGGGTGAACCAGGAAAAACAGATTGAGGTCCGTTACCAGTTGATTCCGGAAGTGTTGGACTCAAAGTCGCTTCTTACTGCTGCAAGACTCGAAATCGACCAGATGGTTGCTGCGATGCCAATTCCTGCAGGAGTGGCGATTGAGGTGTTTCACGAGGAGAATGAGTTGAAGGACTTCTATTTCCTGATTCTCGCAGCAATCATATTGATTTACATGATACTGGCAGCCGTGTTTGAATCCTTATCAACTCCCGTGGTCTTAATGTTCTCTATTCCCCTTGCTGCCATCGGATCCCTCATTGCCCTGATCCTGACAGGGAACTCCCTCTTTAATGCAAATACACTCACGGGATTTTTGATCCTGCTGGGGGTGGTGGTGAATAACGGCATTATACTGATCGATTATTCCAGGATCCTCCAGCAGCAGGGATTTAACCGGTCCAGAGCCCTCATGATGGCAGGGCTGGCACGCATCAGACCCATCTTGATCACTGCAGTCACCACCATTGTAGCCATGCTTCCCCTTGCCATGGGGAAGGCAGAATACGTAACATCCATCGGAGCTCCGTTTGCCATAACGGTGATCGGAGGATTATCGCTGAGTACCCTGCTTACCCTGTTGTTTATTCCAACGTTTAATACCGGACTCTCCAATGCCCTAACCTGGCTGATTAACCTGGATTGGAAAGAGAAAACAATACAACTCGTTGTTTTTGCACTGTTTGTCGCGCTCATTTTTCTACGGATTGACCGGTTTGTTATGAAGCTTCTTTGCCTGTTTTTGATCATCATATTGATCCCGGGACTGACCTATTTTGTAAAAACAAGCCTTCGGCAGGCAAAATCAAAACTCATAGAAGAGAGAGATCCCATATTGATAAAAATCCGAAGCTTGGTTAAGGTGTATGACAGGGATAGCCGATTTATCAGGGAATGGAAGGCTGCACAGCGAAGAAGAAAAGCCACAGATGGAGAAGAAGCGATGACCCGAAGGCGGTTATTTGAAGATCTGATCTGGCAGATGCCCCTGTTAGGCTTCCTCCTCTATTTCACCTATTTTTACCTGGAGAGCAAGTTCTGGTTTTTTGTAATGCCTCATATCATCTTCCTTTTCTTCTTCCCGGTTTGGAAACCGGTCAGTATCTTTTTAAAGGAACGCTCGAAGGAGAAGAAAAAAGCATTCATTAAGCGGATTCAGAATGTTTTTTTAAAGCTGATTTACTGGGGCTTCCCGATGCTGAACCTGGTCCTTTTCCAATTGCGGTGGGATAACCTGATCCTGGTTGTTTTTATCGCAATCTTCTGGTACCTGTTGCTGGGCATTTATGCCATCTCCGATAAGATCCACCGGGAAGAAATCAACATTTACAGATTGACCGGTAAATTCAAACGGTTCAGAACCAGTCTATACAGGGTTGTGGTTGCCATACCACTGATTGGGCGAAGAAGGAAGCCTTTTCGTGCTCTCGATGGAGTAACCCTTGAAATTGGAAAAGGAATGTTCGGATTGCTTGGACCGAATGGTGCCGGGAAAACAACCCTCATGAGAATCATTTGTGGGATCCTGGAACAAAGCTATGGAAAAGTGACAATCAATGGATTTGATACCCTGGAAAAGAGAGAAGAGCTGCAGGGCCTGATTGGATACCTGCCACAGGAATTCGGCATGTATGAAAACATGACGGCATACGAATTTCTGAACTACCAGGCAATGCTTAAAAACCTCATTGACAAAGAGAAAAGAGAAGAAATGGTGAATCATGTTCTCTCATCAGTCCATATGGAAGGACACAAGCATGAAAAGATCTCCTCTTACTCAGGTGGTATGAAACAGCGAATCGGCATCGCACAGATCCTGTTGCACCTGCCACGAATACTGGTGGTGGATGAACCGACTGCCGGATTGGATCCGAGGGAGAGGATCCGGTTCCGAAACCTGCTGGTGGAACTTAGCCGGGAAAGGGTAGTCGTTTTTTCAACCCATATCATTGAAGATATTGCCAGTTCATGCAATATGGTCGCCGTTCTGGATCACGGGAAGCTGAAATACCTCGGTGAACCATCAAAAATGGCAAAGATTGCAGAAGGACACGTCTGGCAATTCCAGGTTTCAGCAGAAGCATTTCATAAGTTGCAACAAGAACTGCTGATCGTTCATCACATGCAGGATGGTGATCAGATCAGGGTCAGATGTGTGGCCGAGCAAGCACCGATACCGGAAGCAAAACCGGTGAAAGCCCTGCTGGAGGATTCATACCTTTACCTGTTGAAAGGAAACAATGAAGCCTAAATACGATATCGATGAATTGGAGTAAAAAATTAGCCAATGGTGTCATCCTGCTGGTAAAAATGATCCGGTATAACCTGAAGATCGTTTTTGCCAATAAATTCCTCTATTTTCTACTTGCTGCATTCGCATTTTTTGTTCTGGTTACCGTTATTGATCTCTTTTCCGGAACCGGTGCTACCATTGAGGGGGTCTATTATTTATTGCTGTTCCCGGGAATATTGCTGATCTTCTATCCCACAGCCTTTGGTATACAGAATGATGAAGATTCCAGAATGCTTGAAATTATTTTTGGTATTCCAAATTACAGGTACAAAGTATGGCTGGTGCGCCTGGCACTGATCTATCTCATCGTTTTTTTGCTGTTGCTTGCACTGGGATTACTCAGCTCATTTGCACTGGTCAGGATCCCGGTTTTCGAAATGTCATTCCAGCTGATGTTTCCGATATTCTTTACCGGAAGCCTTGCCTTTATGCTCTCAACATTGATAAAAAATGGAAATGGTACTGCAGTAGTCATGGTCGTGATCGGAGTTGGATTTCTCATTGCTGCCGAACCCCTGGAAGATAGTGCATGGAATATTTTTCTCAATCCCTTCGATCTTCCCAGGGATATGAATCAG
>CAZXGG010000033.1:6703-16127 GCA_964640125.1 uncultured Rikenellaceae bacterium | reverse complement strand
TAGTGCATGGAATATTTTTCTCAATCCCTTCGATCTTCCCAGGGATATGAATCAGATCATATGGGCTGAAGTATCCATGAAAAACCGCCTTTACCTGCTGACAGGAATAATCCTTGCCAACCTGTATGGCCTCTATAACCTGCAAGCCAGGGAGAAGTTCGTATAATAAATGCCTCAATTGCCTTAAATTTGTAAATGCCTCAAAACAAATACTTTGTCCTTTCAGGACATTCTATTCTGATATTAATATCCAGTAAAAGAACTTCTTATTCTTTTCTACTTGCTCCATTTGATAAAGAAAAATTCGAGGCATTTTGCAGAAGGCCCGCCTGCTGCGGGCAGGCATTCCTATGGAAGAGACATTTCAGGCATTTGAGGCATTCCAGACATTTCAGGCATTCCCTTTGTTAATTATCCTGTTGATTACTTTTCATTTAGGCCGAAAATACGCATGATGAATTTTCATAATTTTACGATGGGATCTTTGGGAATCCCCGGACGGGAAGGAAAAAGATAACATGGAGGAGAAAAAACAGCTGTTAAACGGATTGTTAGGGATCATTTTTTTTACCTGCTTCACTTTCTCTTTAGGAGCTCAGGATAGTTATACTGTGGTGAAAGCCAAAAAGGGAGAAGGGATTTATTCCCTATTGGCCCGGAATAATCTTGCGCCTGCAAAATACTTTGATGAGTTTGTTGAGATCAACGCCGAATCACTGGGCAAAAACAATACCCTGATTGAAGGGAAGAATTATAAGATCCCGGTGGTGAGTGAAGTTGGCCGGTATCCCATTTTCGGGAAAGAGTATGAGTTGGTAGCGAGGAAAGATAACCAGCTGGCAGGTGCGGTTTTTTATCTTGTTAGCGGGCACGGAGGGCCGGATTGGGGAGCCAATGTGAAGATTGGGAGCAGAACGGTTTGTGAAGATGAATATGCGTATGATATTACGCTACGGCTAGCCAGGAGATTAATTGAACACGGAGCACTTGTGTACATGATCACCCGGGATAACAATGATGGTATACGAAATGAAGAATACCTGAAACCGGATCGGGATGAGACCTGTTACCCGAATCATAAAATTCCGGCAAAACAGGCGACAAGATTGAGGCAGAGAGCATCCGCCATAAACCAGCTATATCGCAAAAACAGATCCAGACCATACCAGCGTGCAATCGTTATTCATCTCGATTCGCAAAGCAAAAGCAGCAATAT
The DNA here is from genome assembly GCA_964640125.1 of uncultured Rikenellaceae bacterium. Taxonomy (GTDB): domain Bacteria; phylum Bacteroidota; class Bacteroidia; order Bacteroidales; family VadinHA17. Next base: position 14,911 of record CAZXGG010000033.1, on the reverse strand, counting down.
CGATGTCTATTTTTACCACCATCCCAATAGCAAAGCAGGGAAAAAACTATCTGAAACCCTTCAGCAAACACTGAAAAAGAAATATATGATCCATCAACCATCCAGGGGATATACCGGAACCGTCGGAACAAGGAACTTATACATGTTAAAAAAGACAACACCCGTTACTACGTTCATTGAGCTGGGAAACATCAGGAATTACCGGGACCAGGTGAGGTTTTTAAAAGAAAACAACCGGCAGGCACTGGCAAACTGGCTTACCGAGGGATTGATACAGGATTATCGGTTGCACCAAAACTGACTGCTTAATAGCAATTTTTGAAATCCTCGATTTTCTGAAGGTTAAAAACCAATGGCATTGCCACCGTCAACCGGTAGTTGAACACCGGTAATAAATGCCGAAGCATCAGAAGCAAAAAATACAACAGCATAACCGATCTCTTCCGGTGTGCCAAACCGCCTCAGGGGTGTGCGTTCCAAGATCTTTTTTTCTTTTTCCGGGGATCGCCTGATCGCTTCTTCATGCATTGCCGTGACGATGAAACCGGGTGCAATGGCGTTAACCCTGACGCCCGAAGGAGAGAGATCAGTTGCAAGAGACCGGGTCATTCCAAGAAGTCCTGATTTTGATGCAGCATAGGGTGCTACATCCTTTAACCCATAAATGGCAGCCAGGGAGGTGATCATGATAATTGATCCTCTTTTTCGCTGAACCATGAATGTGGCAACCTCACGGGTTAACGAAAAAATACCTGCCAGGTTTGTACTCAGAATAGCCTGAAAATCACTGTCTGATACCTTGAATGGAGATTTTACATCGTTAATGCCTGCGTTGTTCACCAAGATGTCGACCGGTCCGTACCTGGATTCAATAAACCGCACGAAACTGGGGATAGCATCTAATTTCGTGATGTCATGAATGGCATAGCTGGACCGTTCACCCAGCTCTTCAGTCGCTTTTTTAAGCACCCCTTCCCTTCTGCCGGTAATTACAACCGATGCCCCGGCACCGACCAGGCATTTGGAGATACCAAAACCGATTCCGGTCCCTCCACCGGTTACCAACCCCAGTTTTCCTCTAAGATCGAATGGATTTCCTGACATGCTATTGAACTGTTAAAAAAATTATTGATCTGTTTAAAAAATATCCAATAACCAATCGTAGCGTTTAAATGTACACTATATCTTTATGAATTCATATCAAAGAAGGGTGAACTCATCTACAAATTCAATGAATTCGTCAATGATATTCCAATGTTAAGAAAAAAGTAACGATTTTTTCATAGCAAGGAGCAACCTTTTGGGTGAATTATACATCATTGAATTGAGGGGTTAGTGTTGAAATGAGCAAAATTTGCAAGTCGGAAGGTGAGCATTTCTCCGGCTTGCAAATTTGATTACAATTTTTTATTAGAAAAGGAGGATGTTTTTATGGAAGAAAAGAAACAAATAAGACTGGATGAGATCAATAATCCTACCAAGCAGGAAATTATTAAAATACTGCAGGAGAATGATCTTTGTTCATTGGGTCAGATCATTAAGAGGCTATCCATATCCTACTCTGCAGGGTTGAAGTACATTCTGGAGTTGAAAAAAGATGGGATTATCGATAATAACCTGATGCCTCCCTATTTTAATCTGGCCAGCAAGGTGCTCTGATCCTTCTGTTTAGAAGGTCTATATAAAAAGAGCCCTGGAGTGTATATCACTTCAGGGTTATTTTTTTTAAATAGGATTAATAATCTATAGACTAAGCAGCGTATTGTGTTGAGATATCGGATTCTTGTGTATCTTAGTGCTTAGGAATAAAAATTTCAGAAAATATGTTTGATTACAAGTTCATTACCATCAAGGCAACTTCATTTAAACGTAAACCAAAAGAAGACTACCACAAGTTGATAGAAGAGCATGCCAGGAGCGGATGGCGTTTTGTACAAATTTTTGCACCCGGCATTTTTGGTTATGGTAATCCGGGATATTACGAGTTAATATTCGAGAAGCACCAACCGGTTTAAACAGTTTACCTGTTTGGGTCGATCGGTTCGATCCACTCTTCTGCGGGAGCATATTTGCTCTGGCAGGCCCAGGTGATCCCGCGCTTCATGATCTCCAGGGCTTCCGGTACAGAAAAATCGTTGGAGACATGCCCGAGTGATGAATAGAAGACACGGCCCTTGCCGTACATCTTTTTCCATACAACCGGCATCACGCATCCCTCGATCCAGGAAGCATGTTTATCACTGAAAGTGGTGGTTGCCAGGACTTTCACGTTAGGATCCACGTGCATATAGTACTGCTCGGAGTGCATATCAAAATCGGAAAGGCCCCTGGTTACCGGGTCTTCATGATTCGTAATATTTACCCTGTAATCAATTACCCCTCCCGGATGTGCAACCCATTGACCACCGACCATAAACTGGTACTCGGTGTTCTGGCGAAAAGAATCCCCCAATCCACCATGCCATCCTGCCAGTCCAACCCCTCCTTTTACGGCATTCAGCAACGCCCTTTCCTGTTCACCGGTAATGGTGCCCATGGTATAGACCTGAATGATCAGATCCACCCCATCCATCAACTCCTTATCAAGGTATGCATCCAGGGTATTGGATACGGTCACTTCAGCCCCCATCTCTTCAAGCCAGGGCTGGAAGATATCGACACACTGTTTCGGTTCGTGGCCGTCCCATCCACCCCAGACCATCAATACTTTTTTACCTTGTAGCGTCTCTTCCCCGGGTACCGCCATACAGGAAAAAGTGGTTTCTGTGGCGAACAGGATCACCAGGCTTAACAATACCGGTTTATACATTAGAATTCCTTTATTCATCATTTGTCGATTCATGGTATGTAATATTTATTTTACATGGAAATTAATAAAAATTGTCAGGTTCTTCTATATTTTATGATGATATTCTTTGAAACAGCCCATTGGATTAAAGCATAGGGGGAACCATGGGGAATTTTTTATATAATTATCTTCAGTTTTGTGAACAGGGGAGTGGTATCATTATCAGGGTTAGGCAGATCACGGTCCATTCAATGTTTTCCCAGGATAAGCAACAGCAGTTGGCCCGTTTTTTAAGATTCTCTTTAGGGGGTGTATCAAAAGTCCAGAAAATCGTCATTCTGAATTTATTTCAGAATCTTAATCTATTGTTAATCAGAATTATGAGATCCTGAAACAAGTTCAGGATGACTGAAAAATCGACTTTTGATACACCCCCCTATTGTTTTTCTACTCCATTGGAGTTGTTGATTTCATGACTGTGCAACCTCCGGAGCAGTTTTCAGTGATGACTGATGAGTGATTAATAACGTATCAACTTATTAACAAATCCCATGGGGATGCCAGCCCGCAGAAGGCGTGCCTTTGGTATAACTTATATACTTCTTTTACCGAGGACCGAGTACCAAGGACCGAACACCCTTCACTTAATATTACCTTTCACCATTGATCTCCATTAATTTCTCAACCATCTCCATCAGTTTATCGATCTCCTGCTGCTGGCTTTCGATCATCTTCTGCTGCTCCTTTATGGCATTGACCAGTGCCACATTCACCGCATGCATATTAAAGTCAAGGTATCCATCTTTGCCTTCATTTACCGCTTCCGGGAAAATATCCCTAACATCCTGGGCGACAAAGCCAATATACTCTTCACTGTCTGGCAGATTCCGGGCATTTCCTGACTTGTAATTAAAAGCAACAGGATTAAGCTGGAGAACCTCTGCCAGTCCCTTCTGATAATCACCATGAATATCTTTCAAACGGCGGTCTGAACTGACACTCCATGATCCACCTCCGGTCTTGGCAGCCGTTCCTATTACCTCCAGAGTAAATCCAGGTGTTGTTGTTCCAATTCCAACATTTCCATCTTCACGGATATAGAGCAGGGAGTTATCGGCTGAAACAAAATGGGCAACCGTTGAACCGGTTCCGGAGTGGTTTCCTGCGTCAACCAGCAATCCGCTTCCTCCGGTGGCCGTGTTTTCGATACCAACAGCATAACCCCCATCGCTGATTCTCCAGTTAACCCCGTATATCGAACTGCTCTTGATACCGTCAGAAGCCAGTGTGGCGTTGTTGCATAACGAAGTTACAGGAGTTGTATTCCCGATACCTAACCGACCATTATATATCGTCATGGTCAGGTTATTTTCGACATCAAAGTGGAGTTTCGTATCACCCTGAAGATTTTCGAGGTAAATCAATCCATCAAAATCTTCGGCTTGATTATCGGTGGTGAACTGAAGATAGGCATTTCCTGTTTCCCCTCCGTCATTATCACTATCGGCAGCAATCCTCAGCCAGGCATCCCCGGTATTGGATATTTCAAGCTGCCGGCCGGGGGAAACTGTACCGATTCCCACATTGGCATTCAGGTTGAGGATTTTGTTGTCAAATTCACCATATATAAGGAGACTGTCATTTACTGCACCGTTAGCGATGTATAACTTGTTTGAACCGGTCTCAGTGTACCCTGCACGGTTTCCGAGGAAAACGTTAAAATTTCCTGTCTGGTTATTGAATCCGCTTTGATAACCTGCAGCTGTATTATTTTTCCCACTGCTTATATTACTACCACAGTCGAACCCGATGTAGGTATTACCCTGGCCAGTAATATTTGTACTGCCCAGGCCTGTATATCCACCGATGAACACATTTTTGTTTCCTATTGTGTTATAATATCCACTGTAGGCACCAACAAATGTATTGTCACTTCCTGTAAGGTTAAAAGAAGCACTGGCATTTCCAACAAAGGTATTGCGTTCGCCGTTAGTATTGCGCATACCGCTGTTGTTGCCGTAAAATGTATTTCTGCTACCTGTTGTGTTGGCATAACCACTGATATTGCCAAAGAAACTATTGAAAAAGCCATTGGTATTGGAATAACCTGCTTTACATCCTGTGAATGTATTGAAGCTACCGAGTCGATCGACATCCGGATCAGGTCCACCCTGGTTTTTATAACCGGATCTGTACCCGATGAATGTATTGTAAATTCCGGTTGTATTGTCGTACCCGCTCTGGTAACCGAGGAAGATATTGTTTTTACCTGTGGTATTTTGCAGTCCGCTCTGGTAACCGATAAACGAGTTATAGTTACCGGTGGAGTTGGATTTACCGCTTTCATGACCGATGAAATAGTTTTGAACGGTCAGGTCCATCAGGTTTTGTGCCATACCACTTTCAATGTTGGAAATGCTGAATCCGGCGGTGGAATCCCTGACAAACACCCGGGTACTATCGTCGGTCACCCGGAAATATTCTGTTCCGGCACCTTTTAATGGATGATACCCTCCGATGGCAAATCCCCCTTTTGTTCCTTTGACCAGTTCATCGTTGATATAGACCCTGACACTATCCGGTGTTACCCTGAGGTATTCTTCGCTGTTTCCTTTAAGCGGGTGGATCCCTCCGATGGCAAATCCCCCTTTGGTCCCTTTCGTGGTTTCCTTTTCAACGTACACACGAACACTGTCAGGCGATACCCTCAGGTATTCGTTTGTTGTTCCCTTTGTAAGAGGACTGAATCCGCCTATAGCAAATCCTCCTTTCGTTCCTTTCGTACCGTCATCATTGACGTAGACCCTCACACTGTCGGGTGTAACGCGAAGGTACTCATTGGTAATGTCTTTGGTAGCCGGGTTAAATCCCCCGATGGCAAATCCACCCTTGGTTCCTTTGGTTTCTGATTCCTCGACATAGATGCGAACTCCTTCTGGGTATACGGCAAAGACCGTTTGTCCATCCTGACGTTTCACCTCAAACAGGGGTTCATCGGGCACTTCAAGACCATCACCCTGAACTTCAAGTTTTCCTTGCGGTGATGTGGTTCCAATACCGACATTGCCGTCCAGGTAGTAGATGGTGTCCCCATTCTCCACCCAGTTATTAGTGTTATCCATGTATCCCGAGAGATCCACCGTACTGCCACTTTTTGTCAAGCTAAGGGTATTGGTTGAGAGGGAGAGGTCCTGAAGTTCATTGGTTGGGTCCGGATCGGCATCCTCCTCCAGTGATCCCAGGTCTGCGGTTAAGGTTCCTCCCGGATCGGTCAGCTCCAGTAACGATCCGTTCAGCACCAGGTTGGTATTCAGTTCATTTTCCGGGTTTGCATCGTCATCATCGCCAAAAAGTGACAGGTCAACCATTCCCCCTCCTCCTGAGATGGTTAATACGTTGCCGGTCATAATCAGGGACTGGGCATCTGTATTATCCAGATATCCCGACAGATCGACGGTTGTCGGATCGTTGGTAAGGCTCAGGGTGTTACCGGATAGTTCCAGGTCCTGGTCGTCGGTTGCCGGATTACCTTCCGGACCTTTACAATCTTCTGCATTCCACAGTCCGTCATCGTTCACATCCTCTTCCGGGTCATTGATCCCGTTCCCGTTCAGGTCCCAGCAATCGATCCCTTTTGGACCGATCGGTCCCTGGATACCCTGCGGACCCTGAATTCCCGGGTTTCCCTGCGGGCCCTGTGGACCCTGGTCTCCCTGCGTTCCCTGCGGCCCTGTTTCTCCCTGTGGTCCCGGATTTCCCTGTGGTCCCTGTGGACCTGTAGGACCTGTAGGGCCAACAGGCCCCTGCGGTCCGGTATCACCGATATCTCCTTTCGGTCCCTCCGGTCCAGGAAGTCCCTGCGGGCCTTCCGGTCCCTGCGGTGCTTCAAACTCGACCCAGTTGTCGGTATCCTGGTAGGGTTGTGTACTACTGGTATAGGGTTCTGTGCCCTGGAAGATCCACATGGAGTTGATCAGCGGGTCGTCTGTCGAACGGTCAAACACGTAGTTTCCGTCGTAGTAGGTTGAGTCATCCCTCCAAGCCCCGCGGTTAATCAATCCCGTCCCGGAATCTCCTTTCGGTCCCTGCGGTCCCTGCGATCCCATCTCACCCATGTCTCCCTTGTCTCCTTTATCCCCTTTTGGTCCCTGGGGACCGGTCTCCCCGGTCGGACCAATCGGTCCTTGTTCCCCCTGTGCACCCACCGGACCGGTATCACCTTCAGGCCCCTGGACACCCTGAAGCCCCTGAGGACCCTGTGGTCCCTCGTTCCCCTCCTCGGCAAACAGGGCGAATGGAACCGAGAGTAACTCTGATGTACCCATTGGAATAAAATCAGTATCGGTCTTAATCGATACCTCAAGGTAGTACACCCCGGTATTCCATGCAATCTCATTGAAGGTCGCTACGGAGCCCGATCCCTGCTCGGCCACAGGATCCCCGATCTTCAGGGTAAAGAGCCCGAACTCATTTGTCGTTACGGTATGGGTCTCCTCCCATACCAGCGTGCCGCTCTCACTTCCTGCACGGATCCCTATCTTTACATCGATCGTCTGTGTAGCAAGCAGTGACCCATCCGTATCCCGGGCTACCGCCTGGTAGTTGAAGCCTTGCGGTGCCTGAGGAAAAAGAATGATGAGTGATGAGTGAAGAGTGATGAGTAAAAGAAGTAGTCGTTTCATGATGTATATATTTAATGAAAGCAGAAATTTTTAGAATAGCAATAAATAAAGATATTGAATATCACTATTGGAGTCAAGTGTTTCAACAATAAGCTATGGATTTGCATGGGGTAAAACATCGAATCTATGTAACGTTAACTAAGCATCAATCCGATCTTCTTTTCAATGGTTGTTTTGAATTCATCGCAGCATGCGGTGACATGGATAAAATAGGTGTCGGGGGGTGTAAATTTCAATTCAAACTCTCCCGGTTTATCGTGAACCGGGCATTTTAGTTCGGATAGGCTGGAAGAGATGATGGAGGCATAGGTATTCGCCAGTGCTGGTTTGGGTTTCCCATCCGGGTTCTTGAAAACGATCTTATGCATGGCAGAGGAGATATATACATGCAAGTTAATTGAAAATATCGATAAAACCTATGAAGGCAGAAATCATTTGCTGTAAACCATATTCAAACAGAAACCCATTAATTTTTTTGAATCAACAGGCTAAGGCGAAGGCTAATAAAAAGTACCCTCGTGCTATGACTGTGTGAAAGCTATGCGGGTGGCAGTTCATAGTACGAGTATTGGTAGTTCAGGGTCCTGGGTGCTCGGTCCCATGACGTTCGCTACGCTTAGCCAGGGTCTTCGACCATGACGCTCCTCATCCAATTGTCCTTATTATAGCATCTGATTTAATCGTCAGGAAAGCAGCATAAAGCGGGAGATTGATGAAATCATTCTTCTCAATGAAATT
>CAZXGG010000033.1:5311-6603 GCA_964640125.1 uncultured Rikenellaceae bacterium | reverse complement strand
TCAGGAAAGCAGCATAAAGCGGGAGATTGATGAAATCATTCTTCTCAATGAAATTTCTGGGTGAGATCCGAATGACAAATGTTGGCTGGTATTTCTGTGCATAGCTTCTGAGACTTTTCAGGTTTCTGCTTAAACCGCTTTTGACTTCAACCGGAAAGATTTCATTACCCGATTGGATGATGAAATCAACCTCAGCATCACTTTTCGATTTCCAGTAAAACAAATCCTTATTGCCTGATGCAATCAGTTCGGTTGCCACAAAATTTTCGATAAAAGCACCCTTATATTCTTTAAACAGGTCAGTTGGTTTAAGAATTATATCCGGGGTAAGATTTAACATGGCTCCCAATAATCCTGTGTCGAGTACATATACTTTAAACTTTGAATAATCAGCAAAGCCGGAGAGTGGCATTTTGGGAGTGTTTACCTGATAAGCTATGTGAATCAATCCGGCTTTTTTGAGCCATTCAAAGGTCTGCTCATAATTAGCTGCCCGTGCTTTTTTACGCACGTCACTGTACTTGAATTTTTTATTTTCTTTTGCCAGCTGGTAAGGAATGGATTGCCATAGTTCAGAGGTTTTTATGGCTTGCACTGCACCGGTATACTTTGAAAAATCTCTTTTGAATGCTTCAAGGACTTCGACCTGGATTTTCCTTACGGAGGAAATATCTTCATGATCCAGATAATCCTGTAACACCTCAGGCATACCTCCCAGAAACAGGTACATTTTCAGATGATTCAGTAATTTGTCATGCAATATGTTTGGGAATGCCTCAACCGAATTTGTGGTTATCAGTTTGTCAGCTAGAAGCTCTTCTCCAAAAGCTACCAGGTACTCGGTGAAGTTCATCGGGAACATGGTCATAAAATTAACCTTACCCACCGGGAAACTGCGCTGTTTTCCCACACTGATTCCGAGCAGTGATCCGGCAGCAATAATATGGTATTCCGGGGTTTGCTCACAAAAGTATTTCAGGGAGGTGAGCACTTCCTGCACAGCCTGAATTTCATCGAAAAAAATGAGTGTATTGTCGGGTACAACTTTTTTACCAATGTACAGACTGATATTGTTGATTATATGTTGAGGATTCAAACTTCCCTGGAAGAGAGATTTTAAGTCTGGGTCCTGTTCAAAGTTCAGATAAACGAAATCGGGATATTCATTGTTCCCAAATTCGTTGACCAGGAAAGTCTTACCCACTTGACGCGCTCCCTGCAACAACAGCGGCTTACGATTCCGACTGTTTTTCCACAATAACAGATCTTTATATAGGGCTCGTTTCATCATT
>CAZXGG010000033.1:0-5211 GCA_964640125.1 uncultured Rikenellaceae bacterium | reverse complement strand
GATTATATCCAGTGCACCCTGGTTCTTCCCCAGAATCCTTCTGAATCGGAAATAGCATCTGCTGCCAACATCGCGGCACGACTCGGATACGAAACCACCTCGGCGGATTTTAACCGGCTCGGTTATGATTCGGATAAGAATCCCTTTTATGACAAACCGGTTATCATCATCGGTTCACGAAACAGAATGATCAACAAGTCCGATAAACTCGAGAACCGTGTCGGAAACGGATTAAAACCGGGACAGGGAGATATCTGTTTTTTCAAACAGAACGGTTTTTTTAGAAAAGGGGGAATAGCCATAACCGGCTATGACGCAACCGGACTGTTGGCTTCTGCAAACTACTTTGCAGGTCGTTTCCCTGAAATCTGGAACCCGGATGGTAAGAAATTTTCAGATGTTCATACACAGTTTACTGAATTTTTCGCAGGAAGAAATATTAATCAACAGGAGATATTTTCCTCACGGATTGTGATTGATGCAGACATTCCGGGTGTAAAAAAGCTGGTTCTGCACATCGATTTTCCCGATTGTGTAAACCTTGATTCGGCAAAAATGGCATTGACACAGAAAAAGAAAGATGAACCGGATGCGGATAATAGTAAAAACGACTCTGTTCCGGAGAAAAAGGTCGATCGGGCGTCACTTGATTTTTTTGGACTCCACCGGATTGAAATTGATCTTCAGTGTCCCGGTAAACGTGAGGTCATCGACCTGTTGCCCATGAAGGAATGGGCGATGGAAAAACGGGTTTCAAATCCCGCTGCCACCACATCCGATTTCTCGCTGTCACAATTGTACACCCTGACCGGTATGTTTTCTGACAACAACCGGGATTATGTTCCGGATCATGTGAATGCATACCTTTCGCTGGATGGTGATGATGCAGCACAGGGTATAGTTGATTTCTCTTTTCGTACCGGTCTCGAAACAGCAGGAATGCGGTTACCGTTTGTGGTCGTTGCCGGAGAAGAGGAACACCCGGAAAAACCTGGATTTCCAATACTTTTTGGCAGGGACCACTATTCCATCAAAAAACTGGAAAAAGAGGAACGGATCCACGGAGTTTCATCGGAGCCGGGGATCGGGTTCATTCAGTTTATCCCGGAAGCATTTCAAAAGAGACATGCCATGGTCATCAGCGGGACCGATCAGGATGGACTGGAATCCGTTTCGGATTATCTCTCAAAACGAATGCCCTACCTGTGGAAGTACGGGAAAGGGAACTACCTCCTGGAAGACATTGAGGAGGATGTCAGGAAATTTTTCCAGGTGAAAAATGCTCCCGGGCAGGCAACAGTGGCAATCCATAAACTGAAAACATGGATGGATCGAATAGCCGACAGGGAGATTGAATCCTTGAACATTGAACTGGCACTGAAGGAGACACCGGAAGGATTAACGGGCTTTACAGAAGACCTGGTAAAGGAATACTTCCCGAAAGCAACAATAGATATTGATCTGTTCACCACCGGATATGGTGTAGGAAAAACGATTTTTGAAGAGGAGGTTGAGATCCCCTGGGAGGTGGATGAGTTCTGGAGCCTGTTCAGGGACGAGGCATTGCCTGAACTGGATAACGGAGCCCGGGGGATCATTGAAGTGCGGGTGAGTGAATCGCCTGAAGTGCGTGCGCAAATAAAACAGCAGATCAAAGACGAATTGAATGCAAACGGGATCGATCCGGCATCGTTCGAGATCGTCGTGCTGTCAGCCTATAAACAGGGATTCAGCTGGCTGCATGATTATATCCTGCCAAAAATCAGGGGGAGGGACATCGGTGAGATTGCCATCACTTACCATACCCTGAAAGAATCGGATGAAATACGCTGGCAGACCGTAAACGCCAACACCCGCTGGTTGCAGGAGATCTTCCCGATCGATACCATCCTTGCCCGGGAACTGAACATACCGGCTTCAAAAATCACCTTTCACCGGCAGGTAGAGAAGGATCCGATCTACACTGTGAACGTTATTGACCCGGAAGGCAAGCTCATTCTTGAGGAATCGTTTGATCCGAAGTATGTGATCCGCCCCTTCTTTGACCTCTTTCCGGAGTATGAATCGGTCAGAGTGACCACAGGGTGGGTCTTTGTACAGAATGGAGACAGGGTGATCCTGGATAAACGGATCAAAACGGATCCTGAAACATTCTGGGATCATCTGCAAACAGAAACCTACCGCAAAATTATCGATTACGTAATGGATGTGCAGGATGGAAAACCATCGGTTCTGAATGCACCCTATTTCGATGAATTGAAGGTTGAGCTTACATTGAGTGAACCCAATTATCGGCTCGGTATCGACGAAGAGGTAATCTCCTCTGCGGAAGCCCTTCACGAAGACATCATGTTTCACACCCTGGCGCTCTTTAACCGGATCGGTGGCAGATACGGTGTCGGGGGACTGCCATATCCGGGCAGAATATTGCCCTTGTTGAACTCAGCAGTTGATGGGAAACCGGGTAACGCCAGGATTACCTTCACCGGGAAGGAAAAAGCCACGCCGGAAGTGTTTCTTTCCTATAAAGAAGCGGACCATGAGATGGTTACCCAACGGTATATGCTGGTGCCAATGGATGTTAAAACGCCCCTTCTGCGCGGGATCGAGCTGAAACACGGCTTGGAAGGAATTAACAAACTGTTGTTCGATGTGGTGGCAACCGATTCAGTGGACCGGTATGAAGAGTTTAAAGCAAGAGGATCGGAAATACAGATTGACCTCGCATTCATACCCGTTGAGAAGTTAACCGCTATGGTGAATATACTTGGAAAACTTCAGCAGAAAGGAATGTATGGTGAAGCGTTGAGTTATGATAAAGTAACCGAGCTGATGTTCCGGGTTACCCTTGAAGACAGCATCAAATATTCAAGACTGGTTACACTGAAACAGAATTCCACCATGGTGGATACGGATAAAAACGCATTGCCGGCCATCACCATTGCCTCGGATGTCGGACAGATCATCCAGTGGAACAGGCCCATGCCCCCCGGTGAGGTGGCTATTGACCTGTCTATTCTGAACCGGTTTCCCGAGATCAATGCCTATTACATGGCAACATCCTTCCTCGGACAAAATGTGTATGCTGCCGATATCCTGTTACCTGTCGATGGGAAATACATCTCCCAGGCAAAGCTCAATGCCCTGAAGCCGACACTGATGCTCATTGGCCGGGTTCATGGGAATGAAGTCTCCAGCACCAGCCATCAGTTGAAACTGGCGGAATTGTGTGCCACCGATACAGCCTATCGCAAATTCCTGAAAAAGGTGAACCTGGTGATTTACCCCATGGTTAATCCGGATGGTGCCCAAACGGCTTACGAAATGTTCCTGGAGAATCCCGGTTTTATGCTGCATGCCGGCCGGTATGGTGCACTCGGTTACGACGTGCCAAGGGGAGGCAGAAATGCGGATCATATCTATCCGGAAGCGGGAGCGGTAGGCCGGTTGAGAGAGACATGGCTGCCCGATGTGTTTGTGGATATGCACGGTGTTCCAACACACGAATGGGTACAGTATTTTGCCGGTTATAGCGCCTGGGTTAACAGCAGGGTGGGCGGTGCAAGGAATTACTGGCTGCCCCGCGGATGGTATATCCCCGGATTTAGCTGGATTGAAGATAAAGAATACCCGGAACTGATGAAAGTTCAGAAAGCGATCACCGATTCCATTACAACGGGGGTGATGTCACTGCAGGAAGTGAAAGCCATGAATGATCGGTTTTATGACCGATACATAAAATACGGGAAACAGGATCCGGATACCTACCGGGAATATTTCTACGAAGGCGTCCAGCTGGAAGCCCGGTTGAAAGGCCGAAAAATTTCGGAATCGGGAATAACCGGATCAAACATCACCTATTACACCATTACCACTGAATCAGCTGACGAAACGGCTTATGGTGAATGGCTTCAGCTAGTCTGTACCGCAGGACTGGCGAATAGTACAGCCTTACTGAATTACCTTGCTAACGGCATAAACCGGGTTGAATGCCAGACTGAAGATCATGGTGATTTTGTAACCAGAAGCGTCTTCCGGAAAAAACCGGTACTCCCGTATGAAAAAGAAGAGGAAAAATGAACGGAAAAGACCGATTGAAAAAGACCATTTCCTTCACCCTGCTGTTTGCTCTGGCAACAGGAACACTGCTTGCCCAGTCTAACCTTTTTGAGCGAGGGTATGTGATACTGAATAACCGGGATACCCTCATTGGTTTTGTCAAAGACCTGGCGATACGGACAGACCTATACCTTTCAGTTACTTTCAGCGATAACGAGGCCGGTGAAAATCCGGTCACGTACAGTCCGCATGAGGTGATTGAATATTATTATGAACCCGGTTTATGTTTCCTAAGCAGGGAGATAGAACTGAAGGATGAATCAGGAAGACGATTCCTGCAGTGCCTGGTGAAAGGATATGCCTCGCTCCATTACTTTGAGACCATTAAGGGATCGGTTTACCTCCTGGAAAAAGAAGGGGAGCCTTTACAATACTTAGAGGAGCAACCGAATGATCCCCGGTTGATGGATCAGGCATCCGTTGAAAAGATGAGGGATTTTGTATCCGGTTGCCCGGAAGTGATGGAAAAGGTAAATACCCTGTCTAACCAGAGCAAGGATCTCATCCGGTTGATAAGACAATATAACCGGTGCACACGGGCTGACCAGAATATGGTACTTTATAAACTGGGGAAGGAAAAATCCTTCCGGGTCGGTGTTACTGCAGGACTCAACCTATCTTATCTAAAGATCCGCGCAGATATTCCCTATCGGAATGTGAACCTGAAACCGGGAATGGGTTTCAACCTTGGGTTTGGATTAGATTTTTACTTCCTGAAACGATTCTCTCTGAATGTCAAGGCAATGTGGGTTTCATATAATGCCTCCCTCTGGGACCATTCAATGCCAAATGATACTGCCGTACGAGAGGATGATGTTCTTGTTAATTTATCATACATCGATTTCCCGGTGAAATTGAAAGTCAACCTCACCTCTGGCAGAGTTAAGGCATTCGTTACCGGAGGCCTCTGGTACGGATTTCTGGTTGAGGAGGATATTGCAACACAAAGCACTATCCCCGAATTCAGCAAGACATACAACCTGAATCTCGATAGACTTAAACAAGGGTATACCGGTGGTTTTGGAATGGCCATTCCTTCCAGCCGTCGGTCGGAGATCTCGTTCGAGATCGGGTACATCTACCAGAAAGCCG
>CAZXGG010000032.1:2158-40001 GCA_964640125.1 uncultured Rikenellaceae bacterium | reverse complement strand
TCCCAAACAAACTACTACAACACAACCTTTAACGAACTTATAACTTATAACTTATAACTTATAACTTATAACTTATAACTTAATCCCCTCCATGATTTTTATGAAACGAACACTATCTCTTACACTGTTCATTCTATTTCATTTCATGTTGTCCGCCCAGGAATATTCAAGCGATTCAGTCATGAAAGAATGGCCCTTTCTTAAACACTACGACCAGGATCACATCGCCCGGATTGCCTTACCCATTGGTGGCATTGGAACAGGCACTGTATCATTGGGAGGCAATGGGGCACTGAAAGACTGGGAGATCATGAACCGGCCAGGCAAGGGATTCAGCGGTGCACCAACAGGGAACAGGGCTCCTTTTCTTGCACTCTTTGTGCAAACAGAAGATGGAAAAAAATACACCACTTCCCTGATGGGACCATTGAAGTATTTTGAGTATGAACACATGGAGGGCCGCGGAGCAGATAACCATGGATTGCCCCGGTTTCGTGAGTGCAGCTTTGATGCTTCCTATCCCTTTGGAAGAGTTAACCTGTCAGATCCTGACTTGCCGGTTGATGTGGAGATCTATGCTTTTAATCCCCTGATTCCCGGTGATGCAGACAAAAGCGGAATACCAATTGCTGTTTTCAGGATTGTTGTGAAAAACAAGACAGAGCAAAAATTGATGGCATCTGTATGCTGGGTAATGGAAAACTTCATTGGGGAAGACGGATCAAATATTACCCAGGATTGGAAAGGTGACTGGATACCACAGGGAGCCAAAGGAAATGTTAACGAATTCAGAAAAGATGAACAAATCCAGGGAATCTATATGTATTCAGAAGGAGTGGAAGCAGGGAATGAAGCCTGGGGCACGATTGCCCTGACTACTCCTGATAATCAACGGATCTCTTACCGGACCTCTTCTGTGCCAGGGGATTGGGGGAACGATCTCCTGGACTTCTGGGATGATTTCAGTGCCGATGGGGAATTGACCGAAAAAGAGATCCGGGTGAGAGAAACCCCACAGGCATCCCTGTCGGTAAAAGGTGAGATCGATGGCAGAACAGAAAAAATGTTTACCTATTACCTTACCTGGCATTTCCCGAACCGGTATGCCTGGGCAGATGAACGGGTGGGAAATTATTATACTACCCGGTACGATGATGCATGGGATGTGATTAGAAAAGTCTACCCAACATTGCCTGGCCTTGAAGCAAAAACCATTGAATTTGTAACTACATTCCTTCAAAGTGACTACCCTGAAGTAGTAAAGGAATCCGCTTTGTTTAATGTGAGCACCATAAGAACACAGACCTGTTTCAGGACGGAGGATGGACGGTTTTTTGGATGGGAGGGTTGCATGGATACGCGGGGATCCTGTTACGGCTCCTGCACACATGTCTGGAATTATGAACAGGCTACCCCTTTCCTGTTCGGGGAACTGGCAAAAACAATGCGTGATATCGAATTCGGTTATGCTACCAGTGAAAATGGGTTGATGAGTTTTCGTGTCATGTTGCCCCTTGAAAAAGCACAACATGCCGCTTTAGCGGCAGCAGACGGACAGATGGGTACGGTAATGAAAATGTACCGTGACTGGCAGCTTTCCGGGGATGATGACATGCTGAAACGTCTCTGGCCTAACGTAAAAAAAGCCATTGAGTTTTGCTGGATTCCGGGAGGATGGGATGCCGATATGGATGGGGTAATGGAAGGGGCACAGCACAATACTATGGATGTCGAGTATTTCGGCCCAAATCCCCAGATGGGAATCTGGTACCTTGGAGCACTGAGGGCTGGAGAAGAGATGGCGGAACAGATGGGTGATAAACCGTTTGCAAAAAAATGCCAGTCCCTCTTTGCGAATGGCAGCCGGTGGATCGATGAAAACCTGTTCAATGGTGAGTACTACGAACAGGAAATCCGACCACCCATGAAAAAAGAAAATGTTGCCCCAAGCCTGATTGTGGGTATGGGCAGCAGCGACCTGACCAGCCCGGATTACCAGCTCGGAAAAGGATGCCTGGTGGATCAACTCGTTGGACAATACATGGCACACATCTGCAACCTGGGATATCTCGTTGACCGGGACAATGTGAGAACCACCTTGCACAGTATCCTGAAGTATAACCATGTTGAATCATTCCACGATCATTTTAATAAAATGAGATCGTATACACTGGGAGAAGAGTCAGGACTGCTGATGGCAAGCTACCCGAATGAACGCCCGGAAATTCCATTTCCCTATTTCACAGAAGTGATGACCGGGTTTGAATACACTGCAGCAGTGGGTATGTTGTTCGAAGGACAGCTTGGAAATGGAATAAAATGCATTCAGGATGTGAGGGATCGGTACGATGGCAAAAAACGAAACCCATTCAATGAAGCCGAATGCGGACACCATTATGCCAGAGCCATGGCAAGCTGGGCGGAGGTCATTTCCTTGTCCGGATTCCACTACTCCGGTGTTGAAAAAACCATACAGTTCAAAGCATTTAAAGGCAACTACTTCTGGTCGAATGGCTATGCATGGGGTACTGTCTCTATCCAGGATTATAGTGACAGGAAAAAACTGGAATTCAGTGTTTTATCCGGGACTGTTGCGATCCGCACATTCATCCTGAAAAGTTACGGGAGCTATGAATTTAAAGAAGAAAAGATGCTTCAACCCGGTGATACTTTATCTTTTGAAATAAAAAGAGATTAATAACCATATACATAAAACCGTTTATTATGAATACAAAATTTCCGGTAAATCCTCCCACAAAAAGATTGCGAGGGAGTTTGCCAAAAATTGGGATTCGCCCTGTGATCGATGGCAGAAGGCAGGGTGTTCGTGAATCTCTTGAGGATCAAACAATGAATATGGCAAAGGCAGCGGCTGATCTGATCACCAAAAACCTGCGGCATGCCAATGGACTTCCGGTTGAATGCATCATTGCCGATACTACCATCGGAAGATTTGCGGAAGCGGCAGAATGCACCGAAAAATTTGCGCGGGAGGGAGTGGGAGTTTCTCTCACCGTAACACCCTGCTGGTGTTATGGTACTGAAGTGATGGATACAGATCCTCTGATACCCAAAGCTGTCTGGGGATTCAACGGTACCGAGCGACCCGGTGCAGTCTACCTGGCAGCAGCACTCGCAGGATATAACCAGAAGGGCCTTCCTACTTTTGGGATTTATGGCCGGAATGTCCAGGATCAGGATGATACAACAGTTCCGGATGATGTGAAAGAGAAGATCCTGAATTTTGTCCGGGCAGGCCTGGCCGTGGCAGAGATGAATGGTAAAGCGTACCTCGCTATGGGAGGAGTATCCATGGGTATCGCCGGATCAATGGTCGACCAGGAATTCTTCCTCGATTACCTGGGAATGAGATCCGAAATGGTCGATATGACTGAATTCATCCGCCGGATCGACCGCGAGATCTATGATAAAGAGGAGTTCAAACATGCCCTGGAATGGGTTAAAAAATACTGCAAGGAAGGCACAGATGAAAATCCGAAACAGATGCAGGCTTCCAGGGAGAGGAAAGACTATGAATGGGAAATGGTGGTGAAAATGACCATCATTGCACGGGATATGATGATCGGTAATCCCAAATTAACCGAATTGGGATACGGGGAGGAGGCTGCTGGATTTAATGCCCTGGTATCCGGATTCCAGGGACAACGGCAATGGACCGACCACTTTCCGAATGGAGACTTCATGGAAGCGATGCTCAACTCTTCATTTGACTGGAATGGTATCCGTGAGGCATTTATCATGGCTACTGAAAACGATAGCCTCAACGGCGTTTCAATGATGTTCGGCCACCTGCTGACCAATACATCCCAGATATTTTCCGATGTGAGAACCTACTGGAGCCCGGAAGCGGTAAAACGGGTTACGGGTAAAACATTGCAGGGAATAGCCAAACAGGGTATCATTCACCTCATCAACAGCGGTTCGACAACCCTCGATGCCACCGGACAGATGAAAAAATCCGGCAAATCGATCATGAAACCATTCTGGGAAATTACCGGTGAAGATGTTGAAAAATGCCTGAAGGAAACCGTGTGGAGCCCGGCTAACCAGGGTTATTTCAGGGGCGGGGGATTCTCCTCGAACTTCAATACGGTCGGGGAAATGCCTGTAACCATGTCACGGGTGAACCTGGTGAAAGGAATCGGCCCCGTATTGCAGATCGCTGAAGGCTTTACCGTGGATCTTGATGCAAAAGTCCATGAAATACTCGATCTGAGAACGGATCCAACCTGGCCAACAACCTGGTTCGTGCCTAACCTCACCGGAAAGGGAGTCTTCCGCGATGTCTATTCCGTCATGGCTAACTGGGGTGCCAATCATGGCGCGATTAGCTATGGCCATATCGGGGATCGTCTGATCACTCTCGCTTCCATGTTGAGAATTCCCGTGAACATGCATAATGTTCCTGAAACACGGATCTTCCGGCCAGCCGCCTGGGGAATGTTCGGTACGGATAACCCCGAAGGAGCTGATTTCAGAGCGTGCAAAGCATACGGACCGCTGTATGGATAAATAAGTTCAGAGTTAAGAGTACAGAGAGGGAAAAAAGTTATTGAGTTAGTGAGTTATTTAGTTAGTGAGGTGTCTAATTGCAAAACTTAAAACAGGGTGCATATTTTAAACAAATTGAAAATATATTATAACAAATGCTTTGATGTAATGGTTTATATCGATGTACTCAATAACCTACTAACCATAAATAACGATCCGCTATTTGGCGGATCAAATAACCATTGTATGATCATTGCATGACCATTTCAATACAATTGAAAGATGAAAGAGAAAATCATCCTTGTACTCGACTGCGGTGCCACCAACGTAAGGGTTATCGCTATTGATGAAACGGGAACCATAAAGGGAATACACAGTGTGCCAAATGCAACCGGTCCCGATCCGGATTATCCGGAATACAGGATCTGGGATGTGGATATGATATGGGATAAATTTAAAACCTGCATCGGTTCAGTATTGCAAAACATCTCCAAACCGGATATTGCTGCCGTTACGGTCACTGCTTTTGGCGTCGACGGTGCCCCATTCAAACGATCCGGGAAGATGCTTTATCCGGTAATATCATGGCAGTGTGAAAGGACACATCCCGTTATGGAAAATATCGGGAAGTATATCCCGATAAACCACCTTTTCCGGATTAATGGAGTACAACCCTTTGGATTCAATACCATAAACAAGCTGATATGGCTGAAGGAAAACAGACCTGAAATCCTGGAAGAGATGGATCATTTCCTCTTCATCCCATCCATATTCCTCTATTTTCTCACCGGTGAGATGGTAAACGATACATCCATGGCAGGCACTTCGATGATGACTGACCTTTATAAACGGCAGTTTTCAGATGAAATAGCAAGGGCTATCGGGGTGGAAAAGGAGAAGTTTTACCCGCTGGTTGAACCCGGCACGGTGATAGGAAAGGTGACATCCGGTGCAGCTCGTGAAACGGGATTGCCTGCCGATATTCCAGTGGTTGCAGCAGGGCATGACACGCAATTTGCCATTTTTGGGGCGGGAGCAGATGAAAATATCCCGGTATTAAGTTCAGGAACATGGGAGATACTGATGGTGAGGGCAAGAGAGGTTATGCCGGATGAGGAACTGTTGCGTCAGGGTGTGACCACTGAACTGGATCCATTGCCCGGTTTATACAATATGGGTGTCCAATGGATTGCCTCGGGTGCCATCGAATGGATCAAAAAGCTGTTCTTCCTGGATGTTATAGACCAGAGCAATGTTTATGATTTCATGGTGGGAGAGGCCCTGGCAGTATCTCCCGGAAGCAATGGAGTCAGGATTAATCCTGCATTTTACCCGGTACCCGGCAGTCAGCAGCCGGGAACCATCACGGGAATTAACCTGAATACTGAAAGGGGCGAAGTTTTTCGCGCTGCCCTCGAAGCGCTTTCCTGCAAAACAAGGATGGGTCTTCAAGTGCTTGAAAAAGCAGGCAGGTTTAAAGCCGATTCTCTGATCTGTGTTGGTGGAGGAACGAAAAACAGGTTGTGGAACAGAATCCGCGCCGATGTGTTTGGCATCCCTGTCAGGATCATTGAACAGAAAGAGACCACCGTGCTGGGTGCTGCACTGTTTGCCTTTTCCGGGATCGGACTATTCCCTTCAGCCATGGAAGCCCGCTCAAGAATCTGCTACTCAGGAGAGACCTTTACCCCCGGAGAAGATGCCCCCCTCTACAATCAATTGTTCAGAGAATATTCCGGTTTTTTGAAATGAAAATGGGCAGAAGACCAATTGAATCCTTATATAGTACAATAGAAGTCGATACAGGTGTTTGAGATCATTCCCTGATAACTGAATTTAGTCTAAACTATTTATGGAATGGAATTTACCACGATTCCTAAAATTGAAAATCACCTGCACCTGGAAGGGGCAATTCCCCATGAAGCCCTTTGGCAATTAATTGAAAAGTATGGTGGAGATGAAACGGTTCATAACCTGGATCAACTGAAAGAGAAATTTGTATACCGGGATTTTAACCATTTCATCGAAATGTGGGTGTGGAAAAACCAGTTCATCAGGGAATATGAAGATTTCGTTTTCATATCGGAAGCAGTATTCTCGGATCTGGTGAAACAAAACGTGAAATATGCTGAGATATTTATATCGCCCTCTTTGTTTAAGGACAAACTTTCTGCACTAAAGATAATTGAGGCAATTTCCCTCAGCATTCATAAAGTGCCCGGAATTAAAATAAACCTGATTGTGGACCTGGTCCGTGATTATGGCCCGAAAGAGGAGATGAGAACACTCTTTGAGATTAATGAAGTGAAAAACCTGGGTATCATAGGAATAGGTATAGGAGGAACAGAAAACAAATATCCGGCTGAATTATTCATTGACGTGTATAAACAGGCACGGAAATGTGGATTCAGGACAACTGCTCATGCAGGTGAGGCTTCCGGACCTGAAAGCATCTGGTCCGCAATACATGATTTGCGCGTTGACCGGATAGGACACGGTACAAGAGCTGTTGAAGACCTGAAATTGTTGGACTATCTTTCAGAACACAAAATTCCGATTGAATTGTGCGTGCTGTCCAATTTACGTACCCGGGTTATCAATTCCATTGAAGAGCATCCGGTAAAAACCTTTATTGAGAAAGGAATCCCGGTTTCAATTAATACGGATGACCCGAAAATGTTTGGAAATTCGCTCGCCCAGGAATATCAAACATTGCACGATGCATTCAACTATTCAAATGAAGAGATCCTGGCAATTATTCTGAATTCAATTGACACCCTGTGGCTTGATGAACCGATGAAAAAGAAATTGATCGAGGAGATTAAGGAAGAATTGAATTAACCGCAAACAGTTATTGTTATTTGAATAATGAAGGATTTTCAAAATAACAGGAAACAGGAAGAGAAAAGCTTTCTTACATGCTTTTCTAAAGCATACGCTGAATTCCCGAAAGGAAAGATAAAGGATTCCGAATCCCCGGATTTTATTATATCTCTGAGCAATAAACGAAAACTGGGTATTGAACTCACCAGGTTAACCCAACCCAACTCAGAAAACAGTGAATTTAATGTTTCTCAGATAGACAGCCTTGAGAAAAGAATTTGTAAAGAAGCACAAAAAATCTTTGAATCTGGGAATGATATACCACTGTACCTGTCCATTTTTTTTCATGACAACATTCGGGTTACGAATAATGAGATAATTGATATTGCAGAAAAGATAGCAGTTGATATCCGGAACCACAGCATGGAAATTGATAGAAAATCTATTTTTCAGATTCAAATCCAAAACCCAATAGCAAAGGACCATGTGGATTTGATTCAGAGCATCTACCACCCCAATGTTACCACTTCTTATTGGGGTATTACAGGTGGGTATTTTGTGCCACCCCTATCCAAAGAATATCTTACCGAAAGGATTAAATCAAAAGAGCATAAATTACCGTTATATAAGAAAAAAAGGTTGAATGAATTGTGGCTTATTATTGTTGCGGATACCTTTGAAAGATCAACCTCTTTTAATATCGATAACCAGATAGAAGCCTGGAACATCGGATCACGATTTGATAAAGTGTTTTTGTTTGAGGTAATGGCTCATAATGTATACGTTATAAAATAAATTTACCCACCAGCCATTAATTTCCACAGTAGTGTAGATTCCATATAAAACGGCAAACTTAGATAACAACAACTCACAGGCGAGTGGTTCCCTTGAGATAAAATCCTTGCATACTATCAAAATATCCCATACAGGGCATGCTCTGAGGTGTTGCAGTAAAGAATGGAATAAAAACTGAAACCGGGCCGGCTGGTGTTGATCTTCCGTTCGAGGTGCAGTACGGGTTGACCGGGCTTGATCTGCAGGTACTCACTGATCTCTTTACTGGCAGGTACTGCTTTCAACTTCTGCTCACCTCCGGTTACATCAATTTGATAATACTTCCTCAGTGTGTCGAACAGAGACCTGTTTTCAAACGTCCGGGACCTGAACCTTGGCAGGTTGATGTTGGGAATGTAGGTAACATCATAGAACAGCGGTTGCCCATCAATCAAACGCAACCTTGCCAGGTAAATGCAACCCGACTCTAATTCTGTTTCTGTGAGGGGAAACATAAAAGGTTCTTTCCAGCGCTGAATCACCGGCTTAACCAGTATCCTGGTTTCCAGATTCCGGTCGGCAAGTGCCCTGGTAGTCCCCGAAACCGAAAGGATCCCGATACCCTTGGGCAATGGATTGACAATGCTCCCCTTTCCTTTATGCTTCTTGATGAATCCATCGCGTACAAGCGCTTCCAGTGCATGCCGTACTGTTGGGCGGGTCATGCCATGTACCATACACAATTCGTTCTCGGAAGGCAGGAGATCACCCTCACGGTAAACCCCATCCTTGATGTGCTTTCGAAGAACCTCATACAGACGACGGTATTGCGGAATCTGTTTCGGTAAGGCTGCCATTTATCCTGTAATAAGTAAAATTTAATGTAAAAATACACAAAATAACTTGTAAATACAAGTTATTAATTATATATTTGTTAAATATTTATAAATAACTGATACATAAATATATAAATTGTAATATTATGTTATTGATTTTCAACCTATCTTAACAGGTTTATATATTTTATAACAATAACTTGAAATAAAACATGGCTCAACCGGTAATCATGCCAAAGCAGGGCCAGTCTGTCGAAACCTGCATACTCACAGAGTGGTTTAAACAAAAGGGAGAGGAGGTATCAAAGGGTGATCTGTTGTTCTCGTATGAAACGGATAAGGCAGCCTTTGAGGAGGAAGCGAAGACGAACGGGATCCTTCTTGAACTTTTTTACGATGCCGGTGATGAAGTACCCGTATTGTCAAATGTTGCCGTTATTGGAAAGAAAGGGGAACCGGTTGATGAATTTCGTCCTGCAGGGAAAGAAACTGCTGATTTAAAGAAAACGTTTGAAGATGAACAAATACAGGATAGTGAAGAAGATGCCCGGGAACGGATACGAGATAAGGATGAGGGGACAGCCGGGGAGATCAGGATCTCTCCACGGGCAGGACGGCTGGCAGCACAATTACGAATCGATGTCTCGCACCTGACGGGATCAGGGCCTGGAGGAAGAATTGTTGAGAAAGATATTCTCCGCGCCCTGACGCAACAACCAAAAATAACCCCGCTTGCCAGGGAGATGATGAAAAAGGGAGACCTGGTGTATGACCGTGAAAAAATCCGGGAAAAGGTAACCAGCAAGGACCTGGTTGAACGCGGACAAAAACATCCGGAGGAAACAGAGATCCGCCCCCTGTCTAATGTCCGGAGACGGATTGCAGAAGCCATGTACCGGTCCCTGCAAAGTTCTGCCCAGCTTACCCACCATACCAGCGCTGATGCGAGGAGAATTCTCGAGCTCAGGCAAAAGGTGAAAGTGAATAAGACAAAAGGGGAATATCCCGATATCACACTGAATGATATGATCTGTTTTGCCGTGGTCAGAACACTGCAGAAACACCCGGAAGTGAATGCTCATTTCCTGGGTGATCAGATCAAACTGTTCAGGAACGTGAACCTGGGCTTTGCCGTAGATACGGAACGGGGATTGATGGTTCCTGCAGTGATTGGAGCCGATAAATTATCCCTTGCAGAACTATCCGTTCAATTGAAAGAACTTGCGGGAAAATGCAGGAAAGGGAATATCGATCCGGATTTGCTGAACCCTGAATCAGCAGGATTCACAATTTCAAACCTGGGTGCCTATGGTGTGGAAATGTTTACACCGGTCATTAACCTTCCACAGGTTGCCATACTGGGCGTGAACACCATTGTGAAACGTCCGGCTGAACTGGAAGGAGATAAAATCGGTATCATTCCCTATATCGGCCTCTCCCTCACCTATGACCACCGTGCACTGGACGGCGGCCCGGCATCTCTTTTTCTGAAAGATGTGAAAGAGGAGATTGAACGATTTGAAGACGAAGATATAAGCTAAAAGTTATAAGTTGATAAGTTATAAGTTGATAAGTTATAAGTTGATAAGTTATGAGTTGATAAGTTGGTAGGAAACCGAAACCGAGAACCTTGCCTGCAGGCAGGAAGGATCCTCGGTTCTTGGCACTGGGTAAAAGAAGTGAGAATGTTAAGAGGAGGAATTGAATTAACAACTACGGCGGAGTTGAACTCAAATAGCCCCGGGCAGAGCCCGGGGTAGGGGTGCACGAAATAAAACGGTCCTGATTTGCTATTCAATTGGAAAGCAATTCATGGACCGCAAAATACCAGAGAAACCAGAAACCAGAAACCATACCACCCGTGTCTAAAAAACAATATATCGATCCGGAAAAAGAGAGGAAACCAGGGTATATATCTTTTGGTAAGATCCCGCTGAATCAATACAGCAGGTCCATTCAACAGGAAAGGGAGAATTATTCTGATGAAGACCTGGTCAGGATCTACCGGGATATGGTGATCATACGTGAGTTTGAAACCATGCTCAACAGGGTGAAAACCACCGGAGAATACAATGGCATCCCTTACAACCATCCCGGCCCAGCTCACCTATCCATTGGTCAGGAAGCTTCTGCCGTTGGGATGGCCTACCACCTGACCGTCGATGATTTTATTTTTGGCTCCCATCGTAGCCATGGAGAGATCCTTGCAAAAGGATTATCTGCCATTTACCGGTCGGAAGAGGATTTCCTGATGCAGATTATGTCAGGGTATTTTGACGGAACCATTTTGCGTATTGTGGAAAAAGATGGTAAAGGAGAGGTAAAGGATCTGGCTGTCCGGTTTTTACTGTACGGGACACTGGCTGAGATTTTTGCCCGGGAAACCGGATTCAATAAGGGATTGGGCGGATCCATGCACGCCTTTTTTCCACCTTTTGGTATCTATCCCAACAACGCCATAGTTGGCGGATCCGGGGATATCTCTGTGGGCGCTGCCCTGTACAAAAGGGTGAATAGAAAACCGGGAATCGTAGTGGCAAACATTGGTGATGCCTCGATGGGATGTGGTCCGGTCTGGGAAGGAATAAGTTTCGCTTCCATGGATCAGTTCAAAACCCTCTGGGATGAAGAATACAGGGGAGGTTTGCCCATTCTGTTCAATTTTATGAACAATCAGTATGGAATGGGCGGTCAAACACGGGGTGAAACCATGGGTTATGATATACTGGCACGGGTAGGTGCCGGAGTAAATCCTGAAATGATGCATGCAGAACGGGTCGATGGCTACAATCCACTTGCTGTGATAGATGCTTTCAAACGGAAAAAAGCAATCCTCGAAGAAAGAAAAGGCCCGGTACTGCTCGATACACTGACCTACCGGATTAGCGGACATTCACCATCCGATGCCTCATCCTACCGTTCTAATGAGGAGATTGAAGCATGGAAAAATGTTGACTCCATCATTGAATTTGGGACCCAGCTGGTGACTGCTGGAGTAGCCTCTGCCATTGCGCTGGAATCCATCCGGGGAAAAGTGAAGGATCTGATTACTGAGATCATGGTCCTTGTGGTGGATGATACGCAATCCCCCCGCATGAACCTCACGAGGGATCCCGATGCAATAGGCCGGAAGATGTTCTCCAACGGATCAGTCGATACCTTTGACCACAGGGATCCGGAAGTTTGTCTGCCAATCGGGGAGAACCCGAGAGTTCTTCAAATTAAAAAGAAAGAACGGTTTGGACTCGATACCGATGGAAAGCCCTTCTCGAAAGTCAAATCCTTTCAATTGAGGGATGGCATTTTTGAAGCCATCATTGACCGGTTCTATAAAGATCCGACGCTGATCGCCTTTGGCGAGGAGAACCGCGATTGGGGAGGGGCATTCGCTGTGTACCGGGGGTTAACGGAAGCCCTGCCATACCACCGGTTGTTTAACACTCCGATCTCTGAAGGGGCGATCGCCGGTGCCGCCGTGGGATATGCCATGTGTGGTGGAAGAGTTATCCCCGAGATCATGTATTGTGATTTCCTGGGCCGGGCAGGTGATGAAGTGTTCAACCAGCTTCCAAAATGGCAATCCATGAGTGGGAATATCCTGAAAATGCCCGTTGTTCTGAGGGTTTCAGTTGGTTCAAAATATGGTGCACAGCACTCCCAGGACTGGTCATCCATCGTAGCACATATTCCCGGGTTAAAGGTTGTTTTTCCCGCCACACCCTATGATGCCAAGGGATTGATGAATGCTGCCCTGCAGGGAACAGATCCCGTTGTTTTCTTTGAAAGTCAAAGAATCTATGATGTAGGTGAACTGTTTCATGAAGGCGGTGTTCCTGAGGAATACTATGAGATCCCCATCGGAGAACCCGACATAAAGAAGCAGGGGAAAGATTTAACCATACTCTCGGTAGGAGCAACCCTTTATACTGTAATGGAAGCTTCCGGCGAACTGTCTGCCAGGTGGGGGATCTCAACAGAGGTGATCGATGGCCGCAGCCTGGTACCGTTCAATTATGAACCGGTGCTGGAGTCTGTGAAAAAAACCGGAAAGATCATTCTTGCCAGTGATGCATCATCCAGGGGATCGTTCATGAAAGAGATGGCACAAACGGTAACAGAACTGGCGTTCGATTACCTGGACGCCCCCCCTGTGGTTGTGGGATCAAGAAACTGGATCGTTCCAGCTCATGAACTGGAAGAGTCCTTCTTTCCACAAAAAGAGTGGATCCTGGATGCCTGCCACCAGAAGATCATGCCACTGAAAGGATACAATCCATCGAATGACTTCAGTGATGAAGAACAGATCAGAACAAGCCGGCTGGGGATTTGAGTTATTATAAAATGACAAAAAAACAACATAACATTTTAAAAGACTTCCCGGAACCGGCTGAACTCCTGATGGATGGTTTCAAGAAATCCGAACTGCCGCTATACAAGGTAAACGGGCATATCCATACACCCTTTTCATTCAGTGCTTTCACCGGTTTCGATCAGATCTTCCGCATGGCACACCAGGAAGAAATCAAGGTGCTGGGTATTAACGATTTCTATACCACGGCTGGGTACCAGCCGTTTTATCAATATTGTCTGAAATACAAAATATTTCCGCTGTTTAACATTGAGTTCATTGGATTATCTGCTGAAGACCAAAGAAAAGGGATCCGGATAAACGATCCGAACAATCCTGGCAGGATCTATCTCAGTGGTAAAGGACTGAACTTCCCTGTCACCATGAGTGAGCAAAATGTAGCCAGGATTGATCGGGTAATCAAGGAAAATCATAAGCAGGTTGCACGGATGATCGATAAGACCAACAGGTTGCTGGAGGGATTGTATCCCACATTTCAGATATCCATGAACGAAATCAGGGATCGCTTTGCAAAGGAACTCGTGCGGGAGCGACATGTGGCAAAAGCGATCCGTGTTACGTTGCATGAAAAAATACAGGGGAAAGCTGAACGGCATGACTTTCTAAGAAAACTATATCGAGGAACGCAGCCGGAAGCAGATCCGGGAAGTATTGCTGCATTGGAAAATGAAATCCGTTCAAACCTCCTGAAAGCAGGTGGATCCGCTTTTGTCCCGGAGAATAAAAAGGCATTTCTTCCAGTTGAACAGGTAATACAAATAATCCTGGATGGCGGTGGAATACCCTGTTATCCGGTACTGCTCGATGATATAAATGGAAAATTTACCGACCTGGAAAGGGATTGGTATAACCTGATTGAGCGATTGACCAGCTACCACGTCTTCTGCATTGAACTGATCCCCGGCAGGAATAACTTCCATGTATTGAAGGATTTTATCAGCTTCTTTTCCCAGCATAACTTCGTGATCCTTTTTGGAACAGAACACAACACTCCCGATCTCTTGCCGCTTACCGTTTCATGCAGGAATGGGATCCCGCTGGATGAGGAGATGAAAAGAATTTCCTGTGAGGGCGCCTGTATTATCGCAGCCCATCAGTACCTGAAAGCAAAAGGAAAGCCCAGTTTGATTAAAGCAGATGCTGCCGCCGGCATAACCAAAAAGGAAAAATTTGTTGCTCTGGGAAATGCAGTAATAGAAAAATTCATTACTCCATAACAATCATGAACAAATACCTGAAACAACTTATTGAAATCAGTAGGTTCTATGGTTCAAAAACAGACTATGTCATCGCCGGTGGAGGCAATACATCCTGTAAGGATGAAAAGAAGATCTGGGTGAAAGCAAGCGGAACCAGCCTGGCAAATATCCCGATCGATGATTTTGTCGTGTTGCATCGTAATAAGTTGAAGTCACTATCGGAACAAACGTTTTCAAATGATCCGCAACAACGCGAAGTGCAGGTTAAGGAAGCATTGTCCGAATGCCTTGTTGATCCAAACTTCGGTAAAAGACCCTCTGTGGAAACATCCCTGCACGAATTGATCCGGTACAGGTTCGTTGTGCATACGCATCCGACATTGGTTAATGGGTTGATGTGCAGCCGAAATGCCAGTACAATTACGCATAAATTGTTCGGTGAAAAAGCACTCTTCGTTCCCTATACTGATCCAGGTTACACCCTCTTTCACTCTTTGAAAAAGAAAGTCTTATCCTTCAGGAAAGCATTCGGTGAGGATCCTAAAATTATTTTTCTTGAGAACCATGGAGTTATTGCAAGCTCCGATTCAGTTGGGGAAATAAAGAAAATATACCGGGAGATCATGTCTGCCCTTCAAACTGCCATAGATAAACCGCTTGAAATAACATCCCAACCAATACCCGGAATGGTAATTGAAACAGTACCGGCAGTCCGGATGATGCTGGCCGGTGATGCCTTTCCGGTTGTTAGGTTATGTACAAATTCTTTGCTCCTTCCATATACCCGGAATAAAACTTCATTTGATAAAATCAGCAAACCATTTATCCCGGATACGGTGGTTTATTGCCGAAAGGAGTGGATTTACATTGAAAATACCAGCAATCCGGATAAACTGCTGGAGGAGTTGGGTCATAAGCTGAAGGAATACGAGGATCGCAACGGGTATAAACCGAAAATTGTGGTTCTCAAAAACGTCGGAGTATTGGGTATTGATAGTGATTCACGCTCAGTTCATACCGTCTTAAAAGTCTTTGAAGACCTTGTTAAGATTCGATATTATTCAGAATTCTTTGGAGGGGGAAAGGTGTTGACGAACAGTCAGATCGATTTTATTGATCAATGGGAGGTTGAGAACTATCGGCGAAAGATATCAAAGGGATCTATGTCAGGTCATTCTGCACGAAATATGATCGCCCTCGTTACCGGAGGAGCACAGGGTTTTGGTAAGGGAATAACAGAAGCACTGTTTCACTCCGGAGCGGATGTTGTAATTGCCGATATTAATGGGAAAAAGGGAAAGAAGTTGGAGAATCATCTGAATGATCAGGCTCTGAAAAACAGAGCACTCTTCATGAAAGCGGATGTTACCAGACCAAAGGAGGTTAAGAACCTGATGGTTCAAACGGTTGCTAACTTCGGCGGACTGGACTTGTTGATCAGTAATGCAGGTGTACTGAAGGCCGGGAGCCTGGATGAAATGGATCCGGAATCTTTTAATCTTGTGACAAAGGTGAATTATACCGGTTATTTTAACTGTGCAAAAGCTGCATCTGAAATTTTCATTATTCAACAAAAACAGAGACCCGATAAATATTCAGACATCATCCAGATCAACTCAAAATCGGGACTAAAAGGGAGCAATAAGAACTTTGCCTATGCCGGGAGTAAATTTGGAGGGATCGGTTTAACACAATCTTTCGCACTTGAACTGATCCCCTTTAAAATCAAGGTGAACTCGATCTGTCCCGGTAACTTTTTTGATGGTCCCCTCTGGTCAGATCCGGAAAATGGATTGTTTGTCCAGTATTTAAGGGCAGGAAAAGTTCCGGGAGCAAAATCAATTGCCGATGTGAAAAGACAGTATGAAAGCCTGGTACCTATGGGTCGGGGATGTGAGGTAGATGATGTGATGAAAGCCATATGGTATGCGGTGGATCAGAAATATGAAACAGGCCAGGCCATTCCCGTAACCGGTGGTCAGGTCATGTTGAGTTAGATGAAACGTTATTTTTTGTATGCACAAACGTGATGAAGACAAAAGCAGTACGAATCTATGGGAAAAACGACCTCCGGCTGGAGGAGTTTGAATTACCTCCAATGAAAGAGAGTGAAATACTTGCAAAGGTGGTCACTGACAGCATTTGCATGTCTTCTCATAAAGCAACGCTGCAGGGACCAGAACACAAACGCATTCCCGACAATGTAGCAGAAAATCCCACCATCATAGGTCATGAATTCAGCGGGGAACTTATCGAAGTGGGAAAGAAATGGTCGGATAAGTTCAGACCGGGTCAGAAATTTTCTGTTCAACCGGCTTTGAATTACAAAGGGAGCCTGGATGCCCCCGGTTATTCATACCCCTATATTGGTGGTAATGCTACCCATATCCTCATTCCGGAAGAGGTCATGGAGATGGATTGCCTGCTGACTTATGATGGTCCGGGCTATTTCCCTGCCTCTCTGGCTGAACCCATGTCCTGTGTTATCGGTGCATTTAATGCAAATTACCATACCGAACCGGGATCCTATGTCCATAAAATGGGAATTGTCGAAGGTGGATCGCTGGCGATCCTTGCCGGTGCAGGCCCTATGGGATTGGCAGCCATCAATTATGTGCTGAATCGACCCGGAAAGCCAAAGCTGATGGTGGTTACAGATGTGGATGATCAACGGCTTCAACGGGCAGAATCACTCTATTCTGTCGAACATGCCACGGGAAAAGGCATTGACCTGAAATACATCAACCCCGGCAACCTGGATGATCCGGTAAATTATTTGCATTCATTTACCAGTGGTTCAGGCTATAGTGATGTTTTTGTCTTTGCTCCTGTATCAGCGGTAGTTGAACAGGGTGACCAATTGCTGGCAAGGGGTGGATGTCTCAATTTTTTTGCCGGTCCGGAAGATCCTCGATTTACTGCAAGGATCAACTTCTACAACCTCCACTATGAATCAACCCATATTGTCGGGACTTCCGGTGGGAATAACCACGATATGGTAACCGCCCTGTCAATGATGGCAGAGGGTCTGGATCCTGCCGGGCTGGTTACTCACATTGGCGGATTGAATGCAGTGATCGATACAACAAAAAGATTGCCCGGGATTGCAGGTGGCAAAAAACTGATCTATACACACCTTCACCTGGATCTTACCGCTATTGAAGATTTCGAACGATTAGGAAAAACAAACCCTCTCTTCAGGGAATTAGCCGAAATAACAGAGAGGCATAATGGACTCTGGTCGGTTGAAGCAGAGGAATACCTGTTACACCATGCCTCCGGTTTCAGTCATTGAGTGGAAAAGTTATCTACCTCTTGTTTCGTCAGGTAGTTTTCCATGGTAAGACAGGCAAGTGTACCAAAATTTATTCCGTAGTTGATGATATCATCCCAAACCTTGATGTCCATCTGCAATATCTCCTTATGGGAAATCCTGTTATGAAACAGGGAATAGATTATCCCGGCGTTGAAATTGTCACCAGCTCCGATCGTGCTTACCGGGGTTATATTGTGTACCGGGTAGCTCTTCCTGAGCCGTTCAGTTATCAGGGTTACTCCGCGCTGGTTCGCTGTATAGATCAGCACCTTTCCGGGATCATCAATCACATTCCATACCTCTTCAGGGTCCCCCTTTCCAAAAATGCATCTGAAATCCTCGTCCGATCCACGAATGATATCGGCTGATCGAATGTTTTCCATGATCACCGGTTTCAGTCTCTCCAGTTCATCCAGGTGAGCCTTTCTGAAATTGGGATCATAGAAAACAATCGATCCCGCTTTCCGTGCTCCAGATGTCAGGATCCTGAGAATAGGAATGTACCGTGGGGTGAGTGCAAAGAAAGATCCGAAAAGGAAAAAATCTCCCGGGCTGAATTTTGGGGAAGGGATTATGAAATCACTTTCCGGGTATTGTTTATAAAAGTCGTATTGTGCATTGCTTGTCTGATCAAGAAAAGCAAGAGCAAGAGCGGTTTTGCAATTTTTCTCCTGCCGGATCAGCCGGATTGAAATCTGATTTTGTTGAAGAAACGTCAGGACGATCTCTCCAATTTTATCCCGCCCGGTTTCACTGATAAAACTTACCGGTAAACCCAACCGGGCAAGGGTGACGGAAGTGTTCAGCATCGCTCCTCCAGCTGTCCCCGATACAGGTTGGTTCTCTTTGAATATCAGATCGTATACTATTTCCCCTATGGTGTAAATGTGCGCCATTACTCTTCCTTCCGTGACTTCTTCCCCAGATAGCCTCCATGATGCCGTTTTGCATACGCCCCATTGGAAAAGTGTATCTTTTCCATCATCATTACCACCATCACATCTCCGATGACCGTCATCGTGGTGGTTGAAGTGGTTGGTGTCAAACCGAGGGGACATACCTCCGCCGGATTACCGGTATAAATGACCACATCGGCAAGTTCAGGCAGCGGGCTATCCGGATTCCCCGTGATGACAATCAATGGTAAATGAGTAAATAGTCCCTTTGCGAGCTCAACCAGCTCCAGAATCTCACGTGTTTTTCCTGAATTCGACACCAGGAGTAGAATATCGTTTTTTTGAATTACACCAAGGTCACCATGCTGAGCATCACAAGGGTGAAGAAAAACAGCAGGAGTTCCCGTTGAGCTGAACGTGGTTGCAATGTTGATCGCGATCTGTCCTGCCTTTCCCATACCACTTGCTACCAACTTGCCTCCTTCCTTATGAACACTGTTGTAAATGATTTCAATTGCATGTTCGAAACCATTCGGCAGGGGGATGTGTCTGATTGCATTGGCTTCTGTTTCCAGAATCCCGGAGATCTTATCCTTATTCATGTGCAGTATTTGTTAGCTGAGTGATAGACCAATTGTTTGTCTCCAAATTTATCAAAAAAAAAGGGATAAGGAGAAATCCCTTTTCATTTATCCTGTTTTTTTCGCTGCTTTTTATAATTTTAGGCTGGTCTTTTCAAAAGGGTTTTACACCTGGGAAATTGATTGTGCGTTACCAGGATACATTAATAGGATGAGTGTATGAAAGCGATGGTTCTTACCGGACTTAACCGAATGGAAATGAGGGAAGTTCTTGACCCTATTATGACATCCGGACATGATGTGATTATCCGGATGGGTGCTGTTGGGGTTTGTGGTTCTGATATCCATTACTATACAGAGGGTAAAATCGGTAAAAAAGTTGTACAGTACCCTTTCTGTGTTGGTCATGAGGGAGCCGGCACTGTTTATGAGACAGGAAAGGAGGTTACACGCGTAAAGCCGGGGGATCGTGTTGCTTTTGATCCGGCCATCTCATGTGGAAAGTGTGACCAATGCCTGGTAGGACGCCCGCATACCTGTCGAAATCTTGCCTTCCTTGGGTGTCCGGGGCAGGCAGAAGGGTGCTTATCTGAATTTATTGTCATTCCGGAATCCTGCCTCTATCCGATTCCGGAAACCATGAGTTTTGAAATGGCTGCTTTATCAGAACCGCTTTCTATTGGATTGTATGCTGCAGAAATGTCTATCCCCCTGAAAAATGCTAAAGTGGGTATCTTGGGTTCAGGTCCCATTGGAATAAGCGTTTTATTACCGGCTTTGACCATGGGGGCAGGTGATGTTTATATGACCGATAAAATTGATGAACGGGTGAATTTAGCCATGCAGTTTGGTGCTTCATGGAGTGGTAATCCATTAAAAACGGATGTGGTTTCGAAAATTCTCAAAAGGGAACCAGCCATGCTCGATGTGGTTTTCGAATGTTGTGGCCAGCAGGAAGCAATGGACCAGGCAGTTGAATTGCTAAAACCCGGGGGTAAAATCATGATCGTCGGGATTCCCTCTTTTGATACCTGGAGATTCCCCGTGGATCTCCTGCGTCACAAAGAACTATCCATTCAAAATGTCCGGAGGCAGGTTCACAGAGTAGTAAAAACCCTTACCCTGATCTCGGAGGGTGTTATTCTTCCTGAAGCCATGATAACCCATGAGTTCTCATTTCAGGATACAAAAAAAGCATTTGATCTAGTATCATCTTATGCAGACGGTGTGTTAAAAGCCATGATCCATTTTGATTAAGCCTTTGTTCAATCACGGATAAAAACTGATCATGGGTCATGTGAATTTTACCATATAAATGATTTATTTTGCACTATGGATTATAACTCAGACAACCGGATTGTTCTAACTCTGGATGCCGGTGGTACAAATTTTGTATTTTCAGCCATTCAGGCGAACAGGGAGATCGTCCAACCGGTGACGTTGCCTTCAGAGGCACATGACCTGGACCGCTCCCTTGAAAACATCATCCAGGGATTTACATCGGTTAGGGAATTGCTGGATAAGGATCCTGTAGCTATAAGTTTTGCTTTTCCTGGTCCTTCTGATTATCCAGGTGGTATTATTGGTGACCTGGGTAACCTGCCGGCCTATCAGGGCGGTATTGCCCTTGGACCACTGCTCGACAAAAAATTCAACATGCCGGTCTTTATAAATAACGATGGGGATCTATATGCTTATGGCGAAGCCATATCCGGATACCTTCCATACATCAACCGGTTACTGAAGAAAGCTGGGAGCAATAAGCGGTTCAGGAACCTCATTGGCTTTACACTCGGGACAGGTTTTGGAGCAGGCATTGTTCATGATGGGAAATTATTCATCGGAGATAATGCCTGTGCAGCAGAAGTATGGCTCTTACGCCATAAACTGATTCCTGATACCTTTGCCGAAGAGGGCGTTAGCATACGAGCCATTCAGCGTGTTTATGCAGGTAATGCTGGCATATCA
This sequence comes from uncultured Rikenellaceae bacterium, assembly GCA_964640125.1. Lineage (GTDB taxonomy): Bacteria > Bacteroidota > Bacteroidia > Bacteroidales > VadinHA17. The sequence goes on along the minus strand of CAZXGG010000032.1, from coordinate 18,727 downwards.
CTGCAGGAAGCGCCAACACCAAAAGATGTATTCGAAATTGGAATGGGACGGTTAAAGGGCGATCAGAAAGCCGCCGTTAAAGCGTACCATGAAATGGCAGAAGTACTTGGTGATGCTGTTTCCAATGTGCTTACCTTACTTGACGGGCTGGTGGTCATTGGCGGTGGACTTGCCGGGGCATACCCTCTCTTTCTGGATCAGATGGTGGCGGAGATGAATAGCAGTTTCCGGACGATGGACGGAAAAGAAGTACGCCGGCTGGCCCATCAGGTGTTTAACCTGGAGAATAATGAGAAACTGAATCTCTTTCTTAAGGGATCTGAAAGAGAAATTGATATTCCCGGAGGCCTGGGTAAAGTGAAGTATGATCCGGTTCCCAGGATAGGAGTTGGAATATCAAAAATCGGAACAAGCAGGGCAATAGCCCTCGGAGCTTATGCATTTGCTTTGCATAAACTCGATGAACGTTAAATGCTTTTATGAAAAAATGAATCGTAAGATCATGACAATTCAAAACCTGACCAGTGTTGAAAAGGAATTTTTGAAAGAGTCCCCCGTTAAAAACATCACCACAAAAATACCCTATATCCTGATTGACAATTTCCCCAAGCTGGGCAAATTTGTCGCCATGCGTTTCCTCGAATGGGTTGCCGGAAATCCCGAAGGAGTGATTAGCCTGCCCACCGGAAAAACCCCGGAATATTTTATAAAATGGACAGAGCACCTCCTGAAGAACTGGAATGACAAGAAAGTAGAAGCAGAACGGGAAAAATATGGACTTATCGGGAAAACACCACCCGACTTCAAAGGCCTTCAGTTCGTTCAGATTGATGAGTTTTATCCAATCGATCCCGCGCAACACAATAGCTTTTATCATTACGTCAATAAATTCTATATCGAAGGGTTTGGATTGGATAAGAGAAAAGCATTGCTGATAAACAGTGAAGAGATACCGCTTGAAGAAGGAAAGAACTTCAGGGAGGTGTTCCCCGACCTTACCATAGATACTTCCCTGCGATACAGGGAGAGTCGCTCAAACCTTGAACGACTTCAGCAACTGTCAATATATCATATCGATAACTGGTGCTCCCAGTATGAAGCAAAGATCCGGGATAAAGGGGGTATCGGTTTCTTCCTGGGTGGGATAGGCCCGGATGGACACATCGCCTTCAATACCCGTGGGTCAGACCCGAATTCAAATACCCGACTCACTCCAACAAACTTTGAAACCCAGGCTGTCGCTGCTGGTGATCTGGGTGGAATAGAAATATCAAGACACCGGCTGGTCATAACAATCGGACTGGAAACCATTACCCACAACCCCGAATCGGTTGCCATTATATTTGCTGCCGGTGAATCAAAAGCAGATATTGTTAAAAACTCCCTTGAGAGTGAACCTACCAACCTTTACCCCGCAACCGTATTGCAGAAGCTGAAAAATAGCAGATTCTACATCACTCTTGGAGCAGGGAAAAAACTGGAAGATGTACGGATAATGCATTATAAGGGGGGTGAATGGACGCATGCAAAGACGGAAAAAGCCGTGATCAATCTTTGCAGACACATCAATAAATATGGTGCTGATGTTACAGTTGATGATCTTACGGCAAGCCAGAAGTGCAGGATGATCCCAAACCTCGGAAAACAAACGGTGCAGTCGGTCATCGATTCCATTACTCAAAAACTGGAAAAGGGACTTGAAAATGAGAAAAATCAGGTCTACCTCCATACCGGTCCTCACCACGACGACATCATGCTGGGAATACTTCCTCATGTTGCACACCAGCTAAGGGAACCAACCAACGAATTCCATTTTGCCGTTTTAACATCCGGCTTTACAGCCGTTACCAATAATTTTATCAGGATTGCACTGAAAGAAACACGGGAATTTCTCAGACAGGAACGCATCGAAATGATCAAATATCCTGATTTCTTCAGTGGGGGATACAAGTTTAAATGGGATAAAGATGTCTATCATTATCTTAATAAAGTGGCTTCTCTCGATAGGGAAGGTCAGAAACGCGGGTTAAGCCATCGGCTGGTTAGAGCAATCGTTGATACCTATCGGGTTAGGAATGAGGAGGAATTGATGGATAAGATCTACGACATCCTGAATAAGATCAATCAAAGCTATGACGGAGAAAAAAATCCTCCCGAAATCCAGAAATTAAAAGGCATGCTTCGCGAATTTGAAGAGGAGCTGGTCTGGGCTCATTTTGGGGTACAGGTAAAGAACATCTCCCACCTGCGCCTGGGGTTCTATACCGGTGATATTTTTACAGAACAACCGACCAGATCAAGGGATGTTATACCAATCCTTGATCTACTTCGTAAAGTCAAACCAACGGTCTTAAGTCTTGCGCTCGACCCGGAAGGTAGTGGCCCCGATACCCACTACAAAGTGTTACAGGCTATAGCTGAAGCCATCAGGGAGTGGGGAAAGGAAAAAGATCTGAGGAACTTCAGGGTGTGGGGCTATCGGAATGTCTGGTATAAATTCCATCCATCTGAAGTGAATACAATCGTTCCGGTATCACTCAACTCAATGGCAGTCCTCACCGATTCATTTAAAAACTGCTACCTCAGCCAGGTGGATGCATCATTCCCCAGTTATGAACACGATGGACATTTTAGTACACTTGCTCAGAAAATATGGGTCGAACAGCTTAAGGATATGCAACTGCTCATGGGTAAGGAATGTTTCTTCAATAACCTGCATCCACGAATCCGGTCAGCACATGGACTACTATTTTTCAGGGATATGAACGTTGATGAATTCCTGTCACAGGCAAGAGAACTGGAGAAAAGTACAGAAGGATAATCCCGCTCCCAAGACCACAATAAGAGTAAAATTACCGGTAAATACTTTCCGGAAAATGTAAAATGATTATTTTTGGCGGTAGTGAAATGATGAACCATTAATTGAAAAAAAATGCGAATAGTAATTAAGAAAGATGAAAAGAAAGTTGGGAAATGGGTGGCTAACTACGTTGCGGATAGGATCAATGCAGCCAATCCAACCAAAGATAAGCCTTTTGTCCTCGGACTTCCTACCGGTTCCTCACCCATTACTGCCTATAAACATTTGATTGAATTAAACAAGGAAGGGAAAATATCCTTCCAGAATGTGATTACATTCAATATGGATGAATATGTCGGTCTTCCGGAAAGCCACCCGGAAAGTTATCACTATTTCATGTATGAACATCTGTTTAATCACATTGATATTCCGAAAGAAAATATCAACATTTTAGATGGTAATGCTCCTGACCTTGCAAAAGAGTGTAAGGACTATGAAAAGCGAATCGTAGAGGTGGGGGGTATCGACCTGTTCCTTGGTGGTATTGGCCCGGATGGACACATCGCATTCAACGAACCCGGTTCATCCCTGGCTTCAAGAACCCGGTTGAAAACACTCAGTTACGACACAATCCTGGCAAATTCAAGGTTCTTCGATGGTGATATGAGCAAGGTGCCGACTACAGCCCTCACCGTGGGCGTTGGTACCGTAATGGATGCAAAGGAAGTGCTGATAATAATCACGGGATATGGGAAAGCCCGTGCCCTTCGACAGGTTGTGGAGGGCGGTATCAGTCACATGTGGACCGTCTCCATGTTGCAGATGCATCCCAAGGGAATTATCGTTTGCGATGATCCGGCTACCATGGAATTGCAGGTTGAAACGGTTAAATACTTTAAAGATATTGAAGGTGTTGTAGCAAAAAAGCTGCCATTCTGATAAAAAGGCCCGGTCTTATGAAAAAGCGATTTTTGGATTTAGTGCAATAGAGGATATCCGGAAAATCGCTTTTTCCTTTGATGCCAACAGAAAAAAATCTATGGAATTTAGAAAATTAAGTAAGGAAGAGATCACAGCATTGACCAGGCAGGGCTGCTCTGCTGAAGATTGGAACACGGTCCTCGTAAAAGAGGAGTTCAACCCCGAAAGAATACGAAATGTTGCTTTCAGTGGTAAAATAAGAATAGGAAAGGTTGAGGGTACTCTGGATATGGGGAATGCCATTCAAAAACAAACCGGGATTTATAGTAGCTCTATCCACGATTGTACCATTGGGGATCATTGTTACATCTCAGGAGTCAGGAATCTGATCCGGTACGATATTGCCGATAATGTGGGTATTGAAGATGTATCCTCCATAACCATGACCGGGGAATCAACCTTTGGTAACGGTGTGATGATAGAGGTGCTGAACGAGGGTGGGGGAAGGAAAAAACCGCTTTTCGATAAACTGACCTCACAACTGGCGTATATTATTGTTACTTACCGGCATGACCAGAAACTGATCGAGAAATTGTATCGCATGATCGATCGGTATGTGAAAACCAGGAAAAGTGACCGCGGTACCATCGGGGAAGGCGCACGGATCATGTCAACATCAATATTGAAAAACTGTTACATCGGGGAGAAAACAAGAATCGAAGGCGCCCTTCTCCTGGAGGAAGGAACCATTGCTTCAAACCAGCATGATCCGGTTTTTATTGGTGAAGGCGTTATTGCTAAACAGTTCATTGTGCTCTCCGGTTCGAAAATCGATGGGGCATCTGTGATAGAAAAATGTTTCATCGGACAGGGAGTTAAAATAGGAAAACAATTCTCGGGTGAGAATTCAGGCTTCTTTGCAAACTGTGAAGGGTTTCATGGTGAAGCACTGAGCATCTTTGCCGGACCATATACGGTAACCCATCATAAATCAACACTGCTGATTGCCGCTCTTTTTTCCTTCTATAATGCAGGTAGTGGCTCCAATCAGTCAAACCACATGTATAAACTCGGCCCAAACCACCAGGGGATCCTTGAACGAGGAGCAAAAACGGGATCTTTTTCGTACATGATGTGGCCTTGTAGGGTGGGAGCATTTACCGCTGTTATCGGGAAACATTATGCAAATTTCGATAGTTCAGACCTTCCTTTCTCATACATCCTTGATAGCAACGGTAAAAGCGTGATCATGCCAGCAATGAACCTGGGTACAGTGGGTACCCTTCGCGATAGTTCAAAATGGCCAAACCGCGATCGCCGAAAAGATCCCGATAAAAAAGACTTGCTGAATTTTGAAATGTTTAGCCCATATACCGTTGGTAAAATGATCATGGGAGTGGATCATTTGAAACAATTTGAAGAAAATACACCAGAAGAAGAACCTTTCGTGGAATACAATGGGTTAAATATTAAGCGGAGCAAACTTAAATTTGGATACCATAATTACGAAATGGCCATCCGAATCTATATCGGGAGAGAGGTTATTAAACAACTTGAAATAAACCGGAATACAGAATCCTTCGATGATTTGATAAGCAAAATGTACCTGCGCGATCCCAATGCCCTGGGACACTGGGTCGATATGTCGGGAATGTTGGCCCCGCAAAACAGTGTTGATGAACTTATATCAGAAGTTTACAATGACACCATTCGTACGATTGATGAGTTTATCTCCAAATTACACCAGATTAATGAAGCCTATGATCAATATTCCTGGGCATGGTGTATTGACCTGCTGCAGGATCGACTGGGTAACCTGTTTGGTGATATTACCAGAGAACAGATGATCCAGATTATCAGCGACTGGAAGGAGAGTTACCTGGAATTCAACCACCTGGTCCTCCTGGATGCAAAAAAGGAATTTTCTGAAAAAAGTAGAATTGGGTATGGAATCGATGGAGGATTGGATGAAAAGAACAGGGATTTTGAAGCAGTACTGGGTAAGTATGAAGAAAATAAATTTGTGAAAGAATTACTCGAAGAATCAAAACCAATCGATGAGAAAGCAGAAGAACTGATCGGGTTTATCCAGAATTTGAAATAACGTAAAACCTTGCCTGCCGTGTAGGCATTTCCATTAACCATAAACCATAAACCGTAAACCCACCCACCATGTCTCTTAACCTAATCGACTGGGGAATCATTGTCCTCTATCTGATCATCAGTCTTTCCATTGGATTTTTCCTGTCTAAACGGGCGGGAAAAGATACAAGTACTTTCTTCCTAAGCGGTAGAAACCTGCCCTGGTATATTGCAGGAACAAGCATGGTGGCTACCACTTTTGCAGCGGACACACCCCTCGCGGTAACCGAGCTGGTGGCAAAGAATGGGATAGCTGGGAACTGGTTGTGGTGGAATTTGGTTTTCGGTGGTATGCTCACCGTATTCTTTTTTGCCCGCCTCTGGCGTAGAGCCGGGATCCTGACCGATGCCGAGTTTGTAGATATCCGGTATGCCGGTCGACCTGCAAACTTCCTGCGGGGATTCCGGGCGGTCTATATCGGGATCTTCATGAACCTGATCGTGATTGCCTGGGTAAATCTCGCAATGGTGAAAATTATTAGCGTTATGTTTCCCGGGATAACCTTTTTTGGAATTGACCAGATCTCCTTTCTGGGGTTCACCTTTTCAGCCCCCCTGCTGATTGTGGGGTGCATGATGCTCTTTGTCGCATTGTATTCCTCCTTGTCCGGACTGATGGGGGTCTCCATCACCGATACCTTTCAATTTGTCATGGCAATGACCGGTACCATTATCCTTGCTGTAGTCGCTGTGAATCATGTGGATGTGGGAGGGATTGCCGGTTTGAAAGAAAAACTACCCGACTGGGTGTTGAGTTTTACTCCCAGAGTGGGCGGAAGTACCGGAGGGGCAACAGCAGATGCCGGTGTATTAAAGATGACCGTAATAGCATTTATCACCTTCCTGGGTGTTCAATGGTGGGCAAGCTGGTATCCTGGTGCTGAACCAGGTGGAGGTGGTTATGTTGCTCAGCGGATGATGTCCGCGAAAGATGAGAAACATTCCCTGTTTGCAACCTTGTGGTTTCAGATTGCACACTATGCCATCAGACCCTGGCCCTGGGTGATTGTCGGACTGGTTGCACTCATTTTATATCCCGATCTTGCACTGGATCAAAAGGGAGAAGGATATGTAATGGTTATCCGCGATATATTGCCTCACGGATTGCTCGGACTACTCCTGGCAGCATTTCTCGCTGCTTACATGTCAACCATTGCTTCCCAGACCGTGTGGGGAACATCCTATATTGTAAATGACCTGTTTAAACCCTTTATTAAGCGTGGCGCAAAAGAAAAATATTATGTGAAGGTTGCCCGGATTACCACCTTCGTGTTGATGATATTCTCCCTGTTTGTTACCTCCAAATTTGATCGGATCAGTGATGCCTGGATCTTTGTGTTGAATTGCAGCGCAGGAATCGGCCTTGTACTGATCCTGCGATGGTTCTGGTGGAGGATCAATGCATGGACTGAAATATCAGCTATTCTGGCTCCCTTTACTATCTATCCTTTCATTTACAAACACGTTGAGTTTCCAAATACACTGCTGATTATTGTTACCTGGTCATCACTGGTGTGGCTTGTCGTTACATTCCTGACTAAACCGGAACGGGAAGAGAAGTTGAAAAGCTTTTATTCCCGTGTTCATCCCGGCGGAGCCGGATGGAAAAGAATCGCTGGATTGATGCCAGAAGTGAAAGGAGATTCCGGTTATAAATACCTGTTTATCAACTGGGCCGCAGGCTGTATCCTGGTGATTTTTACCCTGTTTGGGTTTGGAAGGATCATTTTTGGAGAACTTGGAAAAGGATTCCTCTTTATAGCGATTGGCCTCGTTGCCGGGAGTATCATCTATTTCAATATGAAGAAAATTGGCTGGGAAAAAATTGCTGAGTAACCCGACCTTTCCATTACAACCCTTCCGCCAGGGGACCGACAGGCTCTTTTCGCACAACAATAAACCCTGTTACGTATAGGTTCCTCGCCAATTTATTATTACCTTTATTAGTCGAATTGCTATACCCTGAATATTACACGAGACACGACTAATAATATGAAGAAATTAATTCTTCTTTTCGCAATTTCGGGACTGTTCATCTTCCCTGGATTTGCCAATTCCCTGGTTAACACAAACGATTTCAACCTGAACACGCTAACGACCGGTAGCGATACGGTCCGCTATGTAACGTTTACAGGTAAAGTTGTCGATAAAAGAGACGGTTCTCCCATCGTGTTTGCCAATGTTTTTATTGCTGGAACTAACCTGGGGACGGTAACAAACTCCGATGGTGAATTCATCATTAAGATCCCTGAAAACCTGTTGAAGAACTACATTGGGATCACGCACATTGGCTACGGCAGGGCCACTGTGCCCATTGAGACCCTGAAACCGGAAGATAATATCATTGAATTGGAAATCTCACCCATTCCTATCAGAGAGGTTGTGGTGTCTAACCCTGATCCCAGAAAACTGATCGAACAGGCGATGTACAACATTAATGAAAACTATCCGACTGAACCGATGATGATGATCACCTTCTACAGGGAAACCATAAAGAAAAACAGGAACTATGTTGCCATTTCCGAAGCCGTATTGGATGTCTATAAAGCTTCCTATAGCAGCCAGATTGATAATGACAGGATAAGGATATTCAAGGGTAGGAAAGGACAGGATGTAAACCGGATGGATACGGTGATGCTCAAATATCAGGGAGGACACTTTACTGCATTCCTGCTTGACATTGTGAAAAATCCCGGAGATATTCTTTCAATTGATGTGCTCGAAGATTATGATTATACCATGGGAGGCATGATTAGCATCGATGACAAACAGACATGGATCGTCGAATTTGATCAGAAAATTGCAGTGGAATATCCATTGTACAAAGGGAAAATCTATATCGATACCGAAAGTTATGCCATTGTCGGATTGGAATTCAATATTAGTCCAAAGATGATCTCAACCGCTGCCAGGTACATGATACAAAAAAAACCAGCTGGCATGAAGGTGGACGTGCTGTCGGGTCATTACCTCATCAATTACCGGCTTGTACAGGGGAAATGGTACCTGAATTATGTGCGAGCAGAATTTGTTCTCGATTGCAAATGGGATAAGAGGCTTTTCAAATCCACTTATACAGTTATGTCAGAAATGGCTGTGACTGACATCACCCGGGAAAATATAAATAAATTTAAAATCCGTGAGTCGGCAAAAAAAAGCGATGTGCTGATAGAGCAGGTTGCTTATTTTGAAGATCCTGATTTCTGGGGCGATTATAACGTGATAAAACCGGACGAGTCCATTGAATCAGCGATTTACAAACTTGGCAGAAGGCTTAAACGACAGAATAGCAACTGACGTGATTTCATACGATCTTTTTCCTGGATTTTAAATAGATAAATAGAAAATATCCAGAAACCAAAAAAAGAAAAAATGACACAGAAAAAGAACATGAATCGTCGTGAATTTCTGGGTTCTGCTGCTGCAACAGTAGCATTTACAGTTGTTCCAAGAAGCGTTCTTGGCGGACTCAATTATGTTGCCCCCAGCGATAAAATCACACTGGCATACATCGGCTGTGGTACCCAGGGTTTACGCGAAATGGTACGGCTTGTCACCAACCCGGAGATACAGATTGTCGCTGTATGCGATCCGAACAAGTACACCACCAATTACGTTGATTGGTCGTTACATGGCATCCGGAACGGAATACGTAATGTGTTGGAAGAGCCCCGTTGGGGTGAAGGTCTTACCGGCATCCCGGGGGGACGTGATATCGGTCAGGAAGTAGTAAATTCCTATTATGCAAAGAAAAGAACTTCGGAACATTTTAATGGATGCTCCTCGTATGCTGATTTTCGGGAGTTGCTCGAAAAGGAAAAAGACATCGATGCCGTGAAAGTCATGACCCCGGATCATTTGCATGCCACAATCTCTATCGCATCAATGAAAAAAGGGAAACATGTAGTGATTCACAAACCCATTGCTAACCGGGTATATGAGGCCAGGTTGGCGATCGATACTGCCCGTGAAACGGGGGTTAGTACTCACCTCCTGGCCTGGAGTAGAAGAAAAGAGTATGATCTGATACTGAAATGGATACGCGATGGTGCCATTGGAACCCTTCACGAGATCCATAACTGGTCAAACAGGCCGGTATGGCCGCAATGGACCGCTAACCCAACCGATTCACCACCAATCCCGGAAGGATTTGACTGGGATTTATGGCTGGGTTGTGTCCCCGAAAGACCCTATCACCCCAATTATACACATGCTGTGTTTCGCGGCTGGTATGATTTTGGAGCCGGAAGCGTTGCAGATATGGGTACATACAGCCTCTGGCCCCTCTTTATCACGTTTGGACTGAACAGCGCTCCAACCAGTGTCAATGCTTACGGAACCACTACCTGTACCATCATCGACCATGTGAGCAGAAGCCATAACAATGATGTTGCATTCCCTTACTCCTGTATCTTCCATTATAAATTCCCGGCACAGGGAGAATGGGAGCCACTCGATATATTCTGGTACGATGGAGGCATGAAACCCCCGCTACCTGAGGAATTGGAAGCTGATGGTAAGGAATTCGCTGCAGAGGGAATGATGTTCGTCGGAGATAAAGGGAAAATACTGGGGGGATTCCGCGGTGAAAACCCACGAATTGTTCCGGAACAAAAAATGCGTGAGTACCAGGGACAAAAAGAGGTATCCGAAGATGCCGTTGAACGCGGGGACCATATTTGGATAAATGCATTCAGGAACCGTACCCAATCACCGGGAAGCTTTTTGTATGCCCAGGCTGTTACCGAAACAATCCTCCTTTCAGCCGTTGCATTACGGACCGGTAAAAAAATTGTTTATGATCCCGAAAAAATGGAAATCACAAACCTGCCGGAAGCCAATAAATACCTTCGCCGCGAATACCGCAAAGGATGGGAATTGTAGTCGTTTAACTAAATAAAATAATTATGAGTAAAAAGCCTATTAGCAGACGGAATTTTCTTGGAAAATCCTTAGCCCTTGGGGCAACAGGCCTTGTTGCCCCTGCTTTGTTGAAAAACGCTGATCTTCTGGCTGGCACCCGGCTGACCAAAGACGACATCTCCATTGCCCAGTGGGCCTTGGTTGAAGAGATCCGGGCAGGAAAATGGGAAACACTCGATTTTCCAAAAATCGCCCGCGAAGATTTTGATATTAATGGAATTGAGTTCGTGAATACACTGTTTGGTGTTCCAACGCTGGCTTATCTCAACAGGTTAAAGAAAAATGCCGAAGAGTATGGAGTAACCATGGTATTGATCATGATTGATGATGAAGGGGAAACATGCACTCCGTTAAAAGAGGAAAGGAAACAAACCGTTATCAACCATCAGAAATGGATCGATATTGCACACTACCTGGGATGTCACTCCATTCGCACTAATTGCAGGGGACCACGGGATGTTTCTAAAGAGGATGCACTGAAATGGTCGGCAGAAACCTACCGCATGATGCTCGAATATGCAATACCTGCCAATATCAGCATCCTGATTGAGAACCATGGTGGTGTTTCCGATGATCCGGATTGGATTGTCGCTCTGATGAAAGAGGTTGACAGCCTCTATTTCGGGACCTATCCCGACTGGCGTGGACCCTCCGACAGGTTTGATAATTACGCCTACCTGGAGAAAACATTACCCTATGCCGGGGGGATGTCATACCGCAACCAGCCAACCGAAGAACTATCTGCAAAAATGATCAGATTATGCCATGACGCAGGTTACCGGGGATGGTATGGTATTGAATCCTCCGGCCGGGAAGAGATCAGAAAGGGGAAGGAAATACTGCAGAAATACCTCCTGAATAAATAGCTTCCGGTTAATGATGGTTGACCAATGAAAGCCCTGGTCCTGACGGATTATATGAAGTTTGACTATATGGATGTTCCGGACCCGGAAGTTGGCCCGGATGAGGTCCTTGTAAATGTAAAGGCAGCAGGAATTTGTGGTAGTGATATACAGGGTATGGATGGCAGCACAGGCAGGAGATTACACCCTATAATCATGGGACATGAAGCATCCGGAATAATCGTTGAACGGGGAGAAAAAGTAAAGAAATGGAAGGTTGGGAACCGTGTAATCTTTGATTCGACAATATACCGGCTGGATGACTGGTATACCAGCCATGGAATGTACAATCTCAGTGACGGCCGGGAAGTGCTTGGTGTATCTGCAAAAGAGTTTAAAAGGGACGGAGCATTTGCTGAATACATTGCCATCCCGCAACACATTCTATATAAGATACCGGAAAATGTATCTTTTACACAGGCTGCCATGACCGAACCAGCCGCTGTAGCCCTCCATGCAATAAACCTTGCACTTATTTCAAATCTTGATACGGCTATGGTGATCGGAACTGGAATGATCGGATCATTTATTATCCAGGGATTAACATTGGCCGGATGCAGGGAAATCATTGCAGTGGATGTGAGAGATGACCGGTTGGAGATGGCTGAGAAGTTGGGCGCTACTGCTGCTTTAAATCCACAGGAAAAGGATATAATTGAGCAAGCAAGAAAAATTACCGGTCACCGGGGCGTTGATGTTGCTTTTGACGCAGCAGGTAACTCGGATACGTTTCAAATAGCCATTGGAAGCCTGAGAAAAGGAGGTACACTAACCCTTATTGGAAACCTTGTTCCATCAGTTGAAATGCCGTTACAGCGTGTAGTAACCCACCAATTGAGACTTCAGGGATCTTATGCCATCGCCGGAGAGTTACCCACTGTTCTGAAAATGATTGCTTCCGGAAAGATAAATGTGGACGCACTACTGAGCGCTGAAGCTCCCCTTTCTGAGGGAGCTGAATGGTTTCAACGGTTATATGAAAGGGAAAAAGGATTATTTAAAGTGGTTCTGATCCCAGGCAGGTAAATTTGTCTCTTAAAAATCCGGGGTTATGACTGAACTCAGGACAGGAATAGTCGGGTGTGGAAAAGTTGCGCACCTCCATGCGAAAGCATATTCTGCATTAAAATCATCTCTTTTTACTGCTGTATGTGGAAGAGAAATAGAGAAGACCAGACGGTTTGCAAAGGAGTATCAGGTTAAACCCTATACCAGCGTAACGGAGATGGTGAAAATGGAAACCCTGGACGTTGTGTCGGTTTGTACTCCCCATCCCTTTCACAGGAATCCCGTGATTGAAACTTTGAAATGCGGAGCGAATGTCCTGGTGGAAAAACCACTTGCTTCTTCGCTAAACGACTGCGATGACATGCTGGAAACAGCAAAATCGTGTGATAAGACACTCGGAGTTGTCAGTCAGCGCCGGTTTTACCCGGCTTGTCAGAGAGTAAAAAATGCAATAGAGGATGGTAAACTTGGAAAACCCCTGCTTGGCACCGTGAATATGCTCGGCTGGCGCGATGAACATTACTATACCATGGATCACTGGCGCGGAACATGGAAAGAAGAGGGTGGGGGAGTCCTGGTTAACCAGTCACCTCACTACCTGGATATCCTGCACTGGTACATGGGTGAGATAGATGAACTGTTCGGGGTATGGAGAAACTTGAATCATCCGCATATCGAAGTGGACGATACAGCCCTCGCTGTTCTTACATTTAAAAATGGAGGTATTGGCAATTTAACCGTTAGCAATTCTCAAAAACCCGGACTCTTTGGCAAGATTCATGTACATGGGGGCAACGGTGCATCGGTAGGAGTACAGACCGATGGCGGAACCATGTTCATTGCCGGTGTGTCCGATATCCTGCAACCTCCGGTGAATGACCTCTGGACAATACCCGGCGAGGAGAAAATGCTTGAGAAATGGCGCAGTGAGGATACAGACTTTTTCAATCGGATTGATGCTATGGAATACTTCCACCAGCTTCAGATAGAAGATTTTATTGAATCGGTTCTGATGAACAGACAACCCATGGTCACCGGGGAGGATGGTCGAGTTACCGTAGAGGTTTTTACAGCAATATACCGCTCGGAAAGGGATAAAAAACCGGTAAAATTCCCTCTTATGCCGGAAACCGGAAGGGACGATTTTGACGGCAGGTTAATGAAAATATAACCCGTATTTAAAATTCTGGTATCGAATTTAGTTTTTAATTACCTGAAGGGATTGAATTGTCCCATTTGAAGTATTATTACCCCAGTAGCCCACATGGAAGGTGTCCATGAGAAAACATCGTAAGCCATGGGATCTTCCTACCAGATCCTGGGTATCTGGTAAATGCAAAAATATCCGAATACAAGGAAAGCTACAATTAGGATCGCTCCATAGATCCAGTGGGGCTTAAGGATCTTCCAGGCATGGTTGTGCAGGAGCTTTGGCATGACAACGTATAGCCCGGTAAAGACCCAGATTGCCTGAAGAGGGGTGAGCAACAGACCATCCAGTATGGCTCCGAGTTTTACCAGCATGACCGGTTTGTAACCAATGGTGTAAACAATGATCATGTTGGATAAAAAGAAAAATATCAGGAAAAGGCGAAACTGATTCTTCCATTTTAGTGCTTTCCCAAAGGCAGGGATGCATATCCTGAATGTGTCGGCAAGCAGCCTGGGCCATCCGGCAAGCTGACCAATCTGGGTTGAAAAAAGGGCAGCAGTGCCTCCAACCATAAACAGGATTGCACCGGTACCCCCCCAGCGCGAAGCGAAAATCTCGGAAAGCTGGATAGCTACTTCCTCTCCCTCCGGAACAATTTGCATCCTGCCCAGCACACCTGATCCCGCGATCAGAAATCCCGCAGTGGTGGCAATTCCTATGATCATAGCCACCGAAGCATCCACGCTGACCACCCTGCACCAGCCTTTGATCTTCCGCGCTGTAATAACGGATATGCTTTTCAGCTTTTCAGTGTCAGCAGGTTTCCCGTACACATCTTTTTTGGCATTCCCATAGCCCGCACCAATCACCCAGTACGAATACCAGACCTGGCTCGCAAATCCTCCTGCACTCCACCCGATCAGGGGAAGTATCTCTCTCCACGGATTTGTATTAATCCCTTTCGATAATGCCCAGGATGGGACCTCCGGTTGGTGGGGTATAAGCCCCTCCAGGAGCGATTTTATTCCAGGAAATACCCGGATAGCAACATAAAATACACCAAGGATAACCAGGAGAATTAATAGGCTCATGACAATTTTTAACCACTTGAACTCACCGGTCCACGCTATGAGGAAAGCCAGTAAAGTGATAATCCAACCACTGATATGCTGAGGAATAGGAACCAGAGTGCTCAGAAAAATACCGGACGCGGAAGCAATGGAACTGATTGAAATTGTTGCTGCAATTAACTGGCCGACCAGAACAATCCATACTGCCCAATGTTTTGGACCCGGCATCCTGTTAAACATATCAATCATCCCCTCACCGGTGCAGACCGTGTAACGTGCACCGCTCATTCCAATCCAAAACTTCAGGAAAATTCCAATGACGATTGCCCAAAGTACCGAGGTCCCAAGGATTGAACCAGTGCGCGTAGCGAGGATCACCTCTCCGGAACCAATATACTCCGAACACCAGACCAGGGACGGACCAACAAGAAGCAGTATGCCAATGCCTGCCGGCGGGGTTTTGATATCCCGATTGGTAGTACCCGTTTGCATAAACTAAAAATTAGTGACAGCTTCCTATTAAAAATTTTTAATCAATTGTAAATAAATAAGTTAGAATAGGATTAATAAATATTTATTTAGTTCATTAACGTTATAAATAGCAGAATAACAGTTATATAAATATATTTTTCTAACAATAAAAAAAGGGGAAGCTGTCACCATTTTTTTAATCTCACCCGTTCTGAATGTTAACCACCAATCAAAAGATTTGATTCCTAATGGTTCAAATAAGTATTTTTGAGAAAATTCACCGATGGTCATATCCGTGGCATTTTCTAATATTTCACCTAAAATTTCCATGTTTCTACTGTTATACTAAGCTAACAGACAGATTTTGATGAGCAATGGATAAGAGTGATCGGATGGATACTTGATACGGACATGACGCTTCGCACAACCCTTCACATTCTGAACATACATCTGGTTTACTGCCCGGCAGCTCATAATATTTCTTAATCGCATACTTTTCTCGTCCCTGAGCCATTAAATAGTGGTTGTAGCGCATGATTGTATTGATCGGAACTCCATGAGGACACTGGTTCTCACAAATGCCACAGGCATGGCGGCAATACAAATGGCCTAATGTCTCCCGCAGTAAGTTAATCATCTTTTTATTCTCTGCTGTCAATCGTTTACCAGAAAGGCTGATATAATCGTCTATATCAGTAAAGCTCTTGAACGAAATCAGCGCTGAATGTACTGCAGGATCATTCAGTACGAAACCAATGGCAGCTTCTCTTTTCCCGTTTTCATCGTATAATTGATGCTCTTCAATAAAAGATTCGGCATTTGCCTGTTTCTCGTTAATCCGCTCATATATTGAACGCAGGTATTCCGGAATGGTATCATTTTCATAGTTTTTAACCATATCAAGGATTCCTAACGCAACTCCTCCGAAGGGATCCGTTTTCATAAGTGTTGTCCCAATGTTCTTTTTCGCGCATGCTTTAAGGATTTGCTGTCCCATCTCCTGTTGCACATAATTGTATACAAACAGGACCAGGTCATACCTTCCGTCCTCGACTGCAGCACCTATAACCTGCCCCATACTGTCTTTCGTTCTTCCATCCCAGGTAGCTCCGTGGCTGGAAACACCGCAATATCTCACTCTTCCTTCGTTTTTCATCTGATCAATTGCCTCGTGGAAAG
>CAZXGG010000032.1:0-2058 GCA_964640125.1 uncultured Rikenellaceae bacterium | reverse complement strand
AAACCAGTACTTGCTCCTGCTCCCAATATTCCGAGGGATGATTTTGCCAGGAAATTTCTCCGATTGATTTTTTTTGCTTTCATAGTCTTTTCTGCATGTATGTTTGTGTCCATGGACACAAAACCAGGCATTTCAAACAAGTAGTACATTGATAAACATCAACCAGTTCATCTCTTGAAGTGCTGATATCCCATTCTTTCCCTTTAATGGCTTTGGGTGAACAAATATCAACACAAACCCTGCATTCCCCACACAGTGATTTACCAGGTGTATGCAAGACTGTCCGGATTGGAGCATCTGTTAAAACGGTACACATTGAAATGGCGCTTCCGAATTCAGGGGTGACCAGCAGGTTGTGTTTCCCGATCCATCCCAGGCCTCCTAATCCTGCGATCGTTTTGTGGGGCAGCGGTGAGCTTTTTGTTTTTCCGTCATAAAAACCGGTCGAACTTAGATTGTCTTCCGACTGGGAATATGCGGAATATCCTTTTGCGGTAATATATGATGCGATATAATCAGCCATCCTGTCTGTAGCCATCTCTTTTTGATCAAATTCATCCTCACTGATCTGATTATTATGAATCATATCCTGTACATAATCCGGGTTGCTGGTTATTTTTTTGATGTAACCGGGAGATAAAACAACCCCCATCAATATGGCAGCAGGATATTGTTTATTTTGTTCGTCGGATAAGTGTGATATATCAACGAAGTATACAAAGTCTGCACCCTGATCATTCAATTCTTTTATGAGTTCCTGCTCAAGGGACATTGTAGCTAATTTATCATGCTACCGGAAAGATAGGTAAAAGATTTTACATTCATTAGGATGAACCGGCAAATGCGTAAGCAAGTTTTAATAAGCAGGGACATGTACTTGTAATTAGCTGAATATTTAAGTTGGTAGCTGTACCTATTAGACATCCCGCTAAACTGACCGGATCAAGGAAAATTTATTAAATTTGAAAGTGATATCATCAATCCATAATCCAGGAGGGAATACACTATGGCATATAAAAAACCAATTAAACGAAGGAGATTTTTACAATTGTCATCAACTGCAGTTCTTGCCGGAATGACACCAACACTTATTGGTAGTCCCAGACCGGGTGGCCAATCAATGCTGGAAGAGGTTGTACAAAAAGTTGGGGATTTGCCCCGCCGTAAACTGGGGTACAGCGGAAGGGAGGTCTCAGTCCTGATCGGAATGGGGGATATGGATTCGCTCCTTACTGAAGCAGGGGCTCGATGTGGGATGAATTACTGGCATAAAGCAAACCAGTGGATGAGGACCGGAGTTCCCGAAATCATCCTGAAGAACAGGGAGACTCATTACTGCCAGGTTACAGTCGACCGTGTAGGCTCAGATCATTATAGTGGACATTTCAATGAGGAGGAACATTATCGGTATGTGAAGGAAGCTTTAAAAGAAACCGGCCTTGGCTACTTTGATGACATGCAATTGCATTATGGTTATCACAATGTTAAAGAACTTAAAACCAACAGAAGTTTTATTCGTGCTTTTGAGCGGTTGAAAAAAGAAGGACTCGTAAAACATCTCTGCCTTTCACAGCACAGTTATGATGGAAGCCCCAGGGTTGAGAATGGAGAGAGTGCCGCGGAGATACTGACGGCTGTAGTCGAAGAGGGCATGTATGAGCATGCTCAGTTTATGCATTCCTACGGCGGTGATCTGGAAATGAACAAATTCATTGAGTTCGCCCGGGAAAGGAATTTTGGTACCATTGCCATGAAGACTGCACGGGGAATCGGCCGCATGAAGCAGGATCAGGCATTCATGGACAAATTGCCGGACGGCACATCCCCACATAACGCCCTTGTACGATGGCTCACCACACAGACAAAGCTAGATGCTGCTGTTATCCGGGTCAGAAACCTGGATGAATTTGCTGAAACCTATTCAGGCGCTGGAAGGGAATTAAGTGCCCGGGATGCTCAGGCAATCGATATGATGACTGTTGAAGCTGACAGGACAGCATGTCGTTTGTGTGGGAAATGCCAGTCACAATGTCCACAGCAGATACCGATTACTGATAT
>CAZXGG010000031.1:0-41306 GCA_964640125.1 uncultured Rikenellaceae bacterium | reverse complement strand
GGTTATCATTAAATTTCAGTGAAGTTTCTGCACGAGCGAACTCACCTCCTGTATTCCTTCCATACAATCCAAGGTTTCCACCATTATTAAATGATATAAACCAACCTCTATCATTTTTACCATCGTATTTGCACACAATATGTCCATCATTTGTTGTTGTCTTAACCCAAACGCTTATTGAAACTGTGTTTGTAATATTTCGATCACCACTTCCGCATGTGATATTATCATTTACTCCATCAAAGCTCAACGCTGAGTTTGAAATCCCATTCCGGTCAGATGTAAAGACAGCCCCATTGATTATTCCATCAATGCCAAGAGGGCCATAATCTTCAGCTGTTCCGATAAACGGGAAGTAGGCAACAAGGTTTGGGTCATCAATAAAGTTAAGGGCAGGATCACCGGCAACGAAAGGGATCACTATCCCGTAAGCAGTCCCGTAACTGTTTGTGGCATAGGATGTGGCATAATAAATTAATCCCGGAGTTAAATCGGATAGCGTACTGAAAAACGAACCGGTTGATGTAGTGCTCCCAAGATCTGTACTATTATCGTTTATACCTGGCTGATCATGATTTGCCCAGCAGTGGCCATGACTGGTTACTAGATTCTCCGGACCGAGATAGGCAAGGTTACTGATGATTCGAACAGAAGTTGCAGAAAGGATTTCTAATGTATCCCCCAGGATTAGCGGCAAATATCCGGGAGTCATAAAGGAAATTACAGATCCGTAAGCCGTTCCCTTTTCATTGGTTGCATACGCTCTGACATAATAGTTGGTACTGTCTTCAAGCCCTGATAGCAAACTAATATATTCACCCAGCGAAGTCGTTGAACCCAGTTCGGTTTTGTAGTCCGCTGTTGTCGGAGAGGGTGTTAACGACCAGCAGTGCCCGTGCTGTGAAACAATATCGATTCCATTCCCCAGATCCAGGAGGTTTCCGCTCACGGATGCGGAGGTCAGGGTTAACTGATCAACCGCTCCGGTTTGAACCACAGGTGTTGTAAAATCCTGCGTATAAAATGATTTGGTGGCTCCATAAAAAACCCTTGCTCCATCCGATGCGTATGCCCGGACATAATATTTTTCATTGGGATCCAGATTCTCAAGTGTACTGATAAATACACCGGTATCTTTTCTGGATCCCAGATCCGTTTTGAATCCGTTGATACTGGGTTTGTCTTCCGTACTCCAGCAATGGCCATACTGTTTAATGCCCTCCCCTTTATCTAAAACTGTTCCGGACACCCTGGCAGAAACAGCGGTAATATCCGTTACACGATCCGTGGAAAGTAGCACAAGCCGTTGGAATTCATCTTCGCATTGGTTTATTAAGAAACAGATCAGTAAAAAACCAATAGCTCTAGTTAATGATCTTCCGTATGGATACATTATCGATAGGTTTTAATATTACTTTCTAGATAAACAGATCAGCTCAGATATGAAATCTTTACTATAATCTCCAAAAACTTTATAATCCCTGTTGACCACTTCAAATTTTTGGAACATTTCTGTCATTCGGTCTATAGTTGTTGGTTCAATAACACCGATATCCTTTTTTTTTGTTGCTTTCGATTTACCGGTCCGGCTATTTCTTAATAATACAAATTTTGTAGTCAACGTTTCAACATACGAAATATAATTCTCAATTACATCAGGTTCCATTTCCTGAAAGGAGATGAAATTTACAAACAACTCAAATTCTCCAATAATTTTCGGCAGCTGCCATGGACAAAGAATTGCACACCTGTATTTTTCTTTGATTCTATTGATATCAATGTGCTTCATATCTTTGCTCTGGTCATACGTAAACACCTGATCTTTTCCCAATACCTGAGTGAGATAATAGCTCGAAACTGCAGCAACCGGAGGAATATCGATGTTTACATAAAATGATGTTGAATCCGATGTTAATAATATTTCCCCAAGGGCTCCGTATCCTCCACCAATTTCAAGAACATTCTCAATACCATTCGTATCGACTGAATTTTTCAGGAATGTTAATCCGCGCAAATAGTTCAAAAAGCACCTGCTGAATCGCTTTTCTTCAAATAAAAAAAATTCAATGGGTTCACCAACCGGGCTTTCCTGAGATTTTGATAAATCAGGATATGTATCACGATCGGTAGCAAGGAAAATTCTGTAATCGGTTTTTGCTTTGTTATATCCACTAAGCGTACCAAAGAAACCTTCCAATGCAGGAATGGGGTGATTATGGGTGATCTTAATTCGAAAGAGTTGATTAATGCATTTTCTGTATTTCTTATAAACGCGGTGTTCATAGGCAGGGACATAAAAGGATCTGGCTGAAATATGAGACTTAAAGCGTTTAAAATCATCATCTGATGTCAGATCTTTCAGAATACGCTTTATGCCTGCATTCCAAAAATTTGTAGGCTGGTATAACTTATCGGCGGAAACCATATCCGAAAGCATGAGATCCAATAAATTCCTCATAATAAAACTATGTAAATCAGAATCTTAGATGAAAGTAATATTAATAATTTGCCCCAACCGATTAATAATGAAAATAGTCACATTGAATTTTTACATGAATAATCTACTTCATTTAAATCGTTGGGCACATGTATTACTTTCCTTACCACACGTTGCACCAAAATAGTTATTCTGATGAAATAAACATCAATATTCAATAAATCTCGAATGCCTCCATCTTGAAAAAGCCTGACTGCCGGTAAAAATCTCGGGAGTCTGATCCTTCTGAAATATCTTCAACGATTCGAGGGATACATTTTTTGATAGAAAATCTCCAAGTGCAGTGGAGGATGTTTTCCCTTTTGTATCTTTTACATGTTTCAATAGATAGTACGTAAAAAGGCCATGGGATCCTTCCGGATAGGGAAAAGCGGTTTGTCCGGGAGCTGTAGCAGAGTATAATATCGTATTCTTACCCAAATGTTCGTAGACTTTTTTTTGATAAGTCATTTTGTCCTCAATGCTATATTCTTCCGGAGTGATTGTGGTAGCATCCAGAAAGAAATGAATCTTGGCTGCTCCTGTCTGGTTAAACAATTGAAACAGGTCGAACAGATTCTGGTTTGGCGTTTTTTGTTCACCGCGGGCGTCAACCGGTAACAGATAGGGTGTATACGATACCGGATCAAGAAAACCAAGACCGGAGAAATAGATAAAGAGTTCTGCATTACCTACCCTTGATGCTATTTTTGACATCAGTTGTACATGGTTTATCAGGTTATCTGCAGTTGTATTGGTCAATAGAAAGACATTATCTTCTTTCAATCCCAGGACGCGGATGAGGTATTCCTTAAATACGAGAGCATCACGAACCTGATGTGTGTTTTGTTCCGCTACAGGGGATATGAATTGATAATTCTGGTTTCCGATTACCAGAGCCAGTCGATTTGAATATTTTACAAGATGCCTGGGAATATTCACATCAACATCCGGAAGATTTTCATCCGGTGTTTCAACCTCGGTTTGATTTGTCACCTCCAGTGGGGTCAGGTGAACTTCTTTTCGTGGCAGGGGTTTTAACAGATCCAATGCAATGTTTTTGTTTTCGGAATAGAGGTTGTATTTTTCGGACAGTTTTATAGTGATGTTGAACTGATTTAATCCATAATCCCTGGTAAGGATGAATGGGAATTTAACTTCAACGGACTCCCCGCTGCTAAGTTGACCAATGTGATACATGTTGTTCGATCTGACGGGGGATGAGGGTAATATAAATTCTACCTGGACCTGGGATGCTGTACCCTTGCCAATGTTTTGTACCATTGTTTTAAGGTAAATGGTTTCACCGACTTCGGGTTGTGCGGTAGTGTCAATATAAAATGCATGACTGGCAATGATTACATGTGGCGCTGCAAACCGTTTTGTAGGGATCTCCAGCTCGATAGGATCCGGATTGGTTTTATCCTGATCCAGAATGTCAATCCGGAATTCAGCTACTCCATTCACAAGTTCGGATTTCCCTGAGACGGCTATTGAAACCGGTTTTCCATTCATGCTGTAAATTTCACCGAGATCAATTTCCTTATCAAACACAAGCCCGGTAACATCAGGATGCTTCAATGAAACGGAAAGGGTTACATCCTGTGCTTTGCCATTCCCAACATTTAGCAGGTTAAAACGGAAAACAGACCGTTCTTCTGCTTCAATAACCTGATCATTATTTTCATCCAGGAAAAGAAAATCAACCATTTGGAAAATGGGAAGGGCTTTGATGTAATTCTCAGATGAATTCTTCTGGAATGAAATGTGCTTGATGACACTCTTATCACTGGTTATGAATTTCTCCTGAGCCAGTGTTGTCAACGGTATAATGCATAATAGAATAAATGATGTGATTTTTTTCATGGGTGACCAGTTGCGTCAGTTTAAAATGTTATCCGCATAGAAAATCCGGGTGTTGAATATTCCGGATAAACAGTTGGTCTGAAGGAAATATCCGGTCCGCTTCCATTCCTTTTACGAACTTTATCCTCAGCCAACAGAACAGTCAGGTAATCGGAAATCCAGACCAGCCCTGCTCCGGCAAGAAGCAAATTGGAAGTTAATAACTGGGATTCAACCTTTTGATAGTATTCATCCCGTTTATCCAGGTCTGTTTCAACCTTATAGGAGTCATACGAACTGGAAGCCTTCACCCTCATCATGATTGAAGTGCCGATCAGACCATAACCGGCAATACCTTTTGCAAGATGAATTTTTTTCCGGGTGATGCGATACCCTCCATATCCTGGGTAGAGGGTTGAATAGACCAATCCCATTGGCCTGCTAATGGGTTCAATGATCCTTACTTTATTGAGTTCTGCCTCTACTATCACGTATATGTTATCATCCAACCGCTCAAGATCATTGTGAATATTCCAGGTAATTCTTTTCTTACCATCCCTGGAGATGTTTTCTCCGATATCTCCGGTTGTTGAAACAGCTGGTATTTGCTCTCCCTTTGTATTATAGACCTTAAGAGTAACGGTGAATTTTTCGTAGAACCGGGTATTCACAAGATCATACGTGATCAATACCTGTTCCATGAGGTAGGCAAAATTGACATTCTCAACTGTTGCTTTGGATTCAACAACGATTTGGGAAGAGACATAAAAAACAGACCATAAGCTAATAAGAATGAAGGTCGTAATTCTTTTTCCCCTTACGAGTGTAAGAAGTGGTATTTTCATCGGACATGTTCTGTTTTCTGAAATGAGGCTAATGGATGATATAGAGTAACAAATATGAGAATTTCAGAAAATGGGTTTAGTTTTTTGTTTAATAGATGCAATTTACTAAAAAAGGGAAAAAAAACAATGACCTCAGGTCATTATGGACAGAAAGGTAAAGTTTCAGGATTCTCTTCTGGAACGGCAGTTACGTTGTATTTCCTTTTATTTCCTTTGCCGGTATTGTTCCTCGTAGTATTTTTCGTATTCGCCGGAAACAACGTGGTTCAGCCATTCCTGGTTGGCGAGGTACCAATCGACGGTTTGTGACAGTCCCCCGGCAAATTCAACTTCCGGTTTCCACCCCAGCTCATTTTTTATTTTTGAAGCATCGATGGCATAGCGCAAATCATGTCCGGCACGGTCTTTAACGAAGCGAATGAGTTTGGCGGAGGTGCCGTGTTTGTGTCCGAGCTTCTGGTCCATGATATCACATAACAGCCTGATCAGATCAATGTTTTTCAATTCATTCCCTCCGCCGATATTATAGGTTTCACCCGCTTTCCCGCGGTGAAAGATCAGGTCAATGGCAGCAGCATGGTCTTTCACGTATAACCAGTCCCTGATGTTTTCTCCTTTTCCATAAACGGGAATTTCACGACCATTCATAATGTTATTGATGGCAAGGGGGATAAGCTTTTCGGGGAACTGGTTCGGGCCGTAGTTGTTTGAACAATTGGACAGGACTACGGGTAGTTGATAGGTATGGTAATAGGCTCTGACCAGGTGGTCTGAACTTGCCTTCGAGGCAGAATAGGGACTCCTTGGATCATACGGCGTGGTTTCACGGAATAATCCTTTTTCACCCAGTGATCCGTACACTTCATCCGTTGAGATGTGGTAAAACCGTTTTGTCTTCCGGTTTTCTCCCCAGAGTCCTCTTGCGGCATCCAGCAGGTTCACTGTACCATTGACGTTGGTGGTAATGAATTCTTTTGGGGCAGAAATAGACCGGTCGACGTGTGATTCAGCGGCAAGATGAATGATCCCGTCGAAGGGAAATTCCATGAATAGCTCCTCCACGAATGACGAGTCAATAATATCCCCTTTCACAAAATGATAATTTTCCCGGTCTTCGATATCCGACAGGTTCTCCAGATTCCCGGCATAGGTTAGTTTATCCAGGTTGACGATCCGGTAACTGGGGTATTTTTCTACAAAGAGGCGGACAACATGAGATCCGATAAATCCTGCACCACCGGTAATTAATAGGGTATATTTCATCGACTGCGAATTTGTTTGTATTGGAGTTAATGACTTTTCCTGTACCTCTTTTCCCAGTTCCAGGCTGACAGCAGGGCATCATCAATCGAATATTCTGCTTTCCATCCCAATGTTCTATTTGCCTTACGTGTATCTGCCCATACCTGCTCAATATCGCCGGGACGTCTGTCGGTTATTTTATACGGAAGCTTCAACCCGGTGACCTTTTCAAACGAGGTGATCATTTCAAGCACGGAAACTCCTTCGCCTGTTCCCAGGTTAAAGATTTCGTGATTTGCCCTGTTTTTCAGGTTCAGTAACCTGGAGATAGCAACAACATGTGCTCTGGCAAGATCGACAACATGCAGGTAATCGCGGATACATGATCCATCCGGGGTGTTGTAATCGTTGCCAAAGACACGAAGATAATCCCTGATACCGATTGCTGTCTGGGTAATGAACGGTACCAGGTTATCGGGAATACCCAATGGTAGTTCTCCAATTTCGGCAGAAGAGTGGGCTCCAATGGGATTGAAATAGCGCAATGAGATGGCTTGCACAGCGGGATTAGCCTCCACTGCGTTCGAAATGATTTCTTCGGAAATTTGTTTGGTGTTTCCATAGGGTGACTTTGCCGCTTTTACCGGTGATTCTTCTGTTACCGGCAAATGATCGGGCTGCCCGTACACCGTGCAGGAGGAGGAGAAAACCAAATTGGGGATCCGGTGCTTAGACATCCCTTCCAGCAGGTTTATTAACGAAAGCAGGTTGTTTTTGTAGTATTTCAGTGGCTGCTTAACCGATTCTTCCACCGACTTGAAAGCAGCAAAATGAATAATGGATTGTATCCTCGGATAGTTGGCCAGGAACTCTTCCAGCAGGGCAGCATCACAAAGATTAAAATTCTCAAAGGAGGGTCTGATGCCGGTTATCTTCTCAATCCCGTCCAGAACCTCAATTCTTGAGTTGCTTAAATCATCAACAATAACCACATCATACCCCGCATCGATCAGCTCAACCGTTGTATGTGAACCGATGTACCCGGCACCACCTGTGACCAGCACGAGTGATTTCATAATTATAAACTCCAGTAATTCAAATTATTTATCTTCCCACGGTATATCCCTTTAACGTCAATCAACACCGCTTTATGATTGGTAATGGATGAAAAGAATGATTCATCGAACGATGAAAACTCAGCGTGGTTTACCGCAACAATTACAGCATCGTAATCTTTTCCTATCTCACGTATCAAATTCAATCCATACTCTCTTTTCACCTCCTGTTTGCTGGCACGTGGATCGAAGAGTTCAACGTCGACTCCATACGAATGCAGTTCCCGGGCGATGTCAATCACTTTTGAGTTTCGAATATCACTGATGTTTTCTTTAAAGGTCACCCCAAGGATCAGGACTTTAGCATGTTTAAGATTTTTATCTATGGCGATGATCTTTTTTACCGTCTGTTTGGCAATGTATGCGCCCATCGAATCATTCACAAAACGGCCGGAGTTGATAACCTGGGCATGGTATCCCAGCTCCCTGGCTTTATAGGTCAGGTAATAGGGATCAACACCAATGCAATGGCCGCCAACCAGTCCGGGATAGAAGGCAAGGAAATTCCATTTTGTGCTTGCCGCCTCCAGCACTTCATAGGTATTGATATTCATCCGGTTAAAGATCAGTGAAAGCTCGTTCATGAATGCGATGTTTATGTCCCGCTGGGTGTTCTCAATGATCTTAGCTGCTTCAGCAACCTTGATGGAGCTCACACGGTGAATGCCTGCTTCGACGATTAACTGGTAGGTATTGGCAATGTTCTCCAGGCTAACCTTATCACAACCGGAAACAACCTTCACGATCGATTTGAGCGTGTGTATTTTATCACCGGGATTGATCCTCTCGGGTGAAAATCCAACCTTAAAATCTTTGCCACATTTCAGCCCTGAGAATTTTTCCAGCACCGGAATGCATTCTTCTTCAGTACAGCCTGGATAGACAGTCGATTCAAATACCACATAATCGCCCTGTTTAAGTACTACCCCTATAGTTTCACAAGCCTGGATCAGGGGAGAGATATCCGGCAGGTTATGTTCATCAATCGGAGTGGGGACAGCAATGACATGAAACGATGCCCCTGCGAGATCTTCCGTATTTGATGTAAACAGAATATCCGTGCCCTGGAATGCTTCCGGTGGTACCTCCTGGTTTGGATCGATCCCTTTTTTCAGCTTTTCAATGCGGTCTTCCCTGATATCATACCCGACAACCTGTACCTTACGGGCAAATTCCAATGCGATTGGCAACCCAACGTATCCGAGACCCGTTACCGAAATTTTTGTTTCCCTATTGAGTAATTTTTTATACATGGTTCAACTTCGAAAACAGTGTTGGTAAAACTATATGGTTTTGCAGAAAGGATGATAATCACCTTTGCATCCTATTGGAGTGCTGTTTCGGATCGTGTAGACGGTGTCGATGGAGTTTCTTGCTTCCTCCAGGCCAAATCCTTTACCACTTAGTATTTCTCTATAACTGATTGTATGCAGATCGGTGAACCCCTGGCTGAAATCAACCTCTTCCCCTTCAATGGTAATGGATCGGTATGTACGCTGACCATTGGTTTCATGTTCCCCGGGAAGATCCCTGGCATCAACGCTGAGAAACCACCGCACCCTAGCTTGCTGAAGATGTAGAAATCCCCCGGCTTTGTTATGCTCCGAAACATGGACTATGCTCTCTTTCACAGGACCAAAGATCCAGGTCAACATATCAAAAAAATGCACTCCAATGTTGGTCGCAATACCGCCCGACTTTTGAAGATCTCCTTTCCACGAGATGAAATACCAGTTTCCCCTGCTGGTAATGTAGGTCAGATTGAGATCGTAAACCTTATTTTTCGGACCGGTTTCAATTTTCTTCTTTAATGCCTGGATGGATGGGTGAAGCCTTAACTGTAAAACATTGTATACCCCTCTTCCCGTCTCCCTTTCGATTTCAAGAAGCGCATCGATATTCCAGGGGTTGAGGACAAGCGGTTTTTCGCAAATTGCATCTGCCTGATGCCGCAATGCAAAACGGATATGAGAATCATGGAGATAATTGGGAGAGCAGATGCTCACATAATTCACCTTTGTACCATGACGTTTCAGCTTGTCAATATGGCGGTCGAACCGTTCAAACTCAACAAAAAAATCGGCTTTCGGGAAATAGCTGTCCATAATTCCTACGCTGTCTGATTTGTCGAGGGTGGCAACCAGGTTATTCCCGGTATCTTTTATCGCTTTGAGATGGCGAACGGCAATGAATCCGGCAACTCCTATCAAAGCAAAATTAAACGGATCTTGAATCGGTTTTTTCATGGATCGAACCTTCTAATTCTGACGGTAAAGTTATTCAAATCTGATCAATCTTTTTCATTACGTTTCCATCTTTAAGCTGGTAGGTGATTCCACTTTCCGGACAGACAGCTATCCCCTGCTCATTGAAATGAAGCCGGTGCCCAGACTCACTCATCCAGCCAATATGGCGCCCGGGATTACCAACAACCAGGGAGTAGGGCTTAACCGATTTATGAACCACTGAACCGGCACCGATGAAGGCATATTCTCCAATGGTGATACCACAGATGATGGTGGCATTCGCCCCTATGGAAGCACCTTCCTTTACCAGTGTTTTACTGTACTGACCCCTGCGAACAACAGCACTTCTCGGATTAATAATATTGGTAAATACCATGGAGGGCCCAAGAAATACATTGTCTTCACAAACCACACCCGTATAGATGGATACATTGTTCTGCACCTTGACATTCTTCCCCAGTTTCACTTCGGGAGAGACCACCACGTTTTGGCCAAGATTGCAATTTTCTCCAATCTCACAGTTCGACATGATGTGTGAGAAATGCCAGATCTTTGTTCCTTTCCCTATTTTACACTGGTCATCAATTACAACCGTCTCGTGAGCAAAATAATCCTTTTCCATAAGCTACTAAAAGGTTAACGTGATGGATTGGTTAAGCATTCAATGATGGATTCGGTGATATATTCCTGCTGATCTTTCTCCAGCTCCGTATGCATGGGGAGCGAGATGACATGATCGCAAAGGTACTCTGCATGGTAAAAATCCCCGCGTGCATACCCCAGGTAGCGATAGGCTTCCTGCAGGTGCAGCGGAACCGGATAATAAACCATGGCTGGGATCCCTTTTGAAGATAAATACCCGGCAAATTCCTTCCGGTCAATTTCTTCCAGGATTACCGTGTACTGATGAAAGACATGTGTTGAAAAGGATGAACGGACAGGGATTTTTATCCCGTTTGTATCCTTCAGGAATTCATCATACCGTCTTGCAGCATCCTGTCTGGCG
Source organism: uncultured Rikenellaceae bacterium (assembly GCA_964640125.1). Classification (GTDB taxonomy): domain Bacteria; phylum Bacteroidota; class Bacteroidia; order Bacteroidales; family VadinHA17. The sequence continues at coordinate 30,531 of CAZXGG010000031.1, read as the reverse complement.
AGAATATACTCTTCAATGTGCTTCAACTTAACCCGCAAAATGGCTGCTTGCAAACTGTCAAGTCGTGAATTGACACCAACCCTTTCGTGATAGTACTTGATCTTTGCACCATGGTTTACAATGGTAAAAAGTTTCTCTGCCAGATCATCATTGTCGGTCATCAGGGCTCCTCCGTCACCATAACAGCCGAGATTTTTGGATGGGAAAAAAGAGGTACACCCGATATCTCCAATGGTCCCTGCTCTTTTCAACCTGCCATCGTTAAACGAGTGGATACTACCCATGGATTGTGCCGCATCTTCGATCACAAAAAGATTGTGCCGCTTTGCAAGAGCCATGATGGGCTCCATATCGGAACACTGGCCAAACAGGTGGACGGGGATAATCGCCCTGGTCTTTGAAGTGATCGCTTTTTCAATCCGTTCAGGGGCTATGTTGAAGGTCTCCGGGTCAACATCAACCAGTACCGGGGTTAATCCCAATAGGGCAATGACTTCCAACGAAGCAACGAAGGAAAACCCTGGGGTGATGATTTCATCACCGTGACGGAGGTCCAGTGCCATCAATGCCACCTGCAGCGCATCGGTTCCGTTTGCACAGGGAATAGTGTACTTACAATCCATGTATTTCCCCAGTTCCTTAGAAAATAGCTGAACTTCCGGACCATTGATAAAAGTGGATGAGAGGATTACGTTCTCAATGGATTTATTTACCTCCTCCTGTATCTTCTGATACTGACCAACCAGATCAACCATGCGTATCTCTTTCATAACCTTAACTTCAACAGTGATGAACGGATGTTGCGAATTTAGTCAAATAAATTTCCCGAATCAAACTTACAAATATTTCAGCTGCTCTTTGTTTTTTTATTCAGCAGAACAAAACGTACGGACAAAATTTTTTTGATTACATTTGTGCTAAGAAGAGAGTGACAATGGATCTGTACCGGTACATAAAAGAGCTGTTATTCATTCATGATTGTGTGATTATTCCAGAGTTTGGCGGTTTTGTCACGGATTATCGACCTGCCAGGATTAACCACGAAAGCAATACCATCGTTCCTCCGGGCAAGGACATCCGTTTTAACAGGAGCCTGACTCATAATGACGGATTGCTTATTAGCTTAATTTCAGAACAGAAAGGGATTGGCTATGTGGATTCAAAAAGGATGGTAACTGGTTTTGTAAATGAAGTGAACAGAAAACTTGAGAAAGGAAAAAGAGTTGTATTTGAGGAGGTGGGGACGTTCTATTATGACCATTATGGGAATCTTCAATTTGAACCCGATGCAACCTCCAATTTTTTGCCGGATTCCTATGGGTTGTATGAATTTGCACTAACACCCCTTGAGGAGTATGATGTAGAAAAGAGAATCAGGAGAAAATTTGCAGACAAAGAGCCCTCAAGAACCAATTTTCGGAGAAAAGTGTTGTGGCGGGTTGCCATAGCCGTTCCGTTGCTGGTTGCTCTTGTAGTTATTCCGTTAAAGACTGACCTGCTGAAATTCAGAACCAATGTCTCGTCGTTAAATCCCATTTCAAACACAGATGTGGTTGATTCCAATACAGAACAACCGGAGGAAGTCATTCAACCAGAAGTTATTGAAGAAGAGATAACCGGGGAAAGCCAGCTGGAAGCAGATAATGAAATAAGGCAGGTTGCTTTACCGGAAGAGTCTGATGGTGTGGAAGAAGGAACAGCAGCTGAAACCATTCCATCGGATGAGTATTATATCATTGCCGGCAGCTTCCGCATTTTGGGAAATGCTGAGCAGTATAAGGAACGACTTGCCGGGCAGGGTTATTCCCCAACCGTCATGAAGCCGGTGAATGGACTGCACCGGGTAACACTGAACGGTTACTCCACGAAAGAGGAAGCAGTATCGGCGCTTGCCGAGTTGAGAAAAGACCCTTCCAATAAGGAGCTGTGGATTCTGCGTAAGAATTAATTGATTTCTGATCCGTTATCAATGGTATTGGTTGGGCAGACAAAGGTGAGTTTATCCTCGTTATCGTGAGCCATCAGGATCATGCCCTGGGATTCAATCCCTCTTATCTTGCGGGGTTCAAGATTTAATACCACCGATACCTGCTGTCCGATGATCCTCTCCGGCTCGAAAAATTCGGCTATCCCGGCAACGACGGTGCGTTTATCAAGGCCGGTGTCGATGAGTAGTTTGATCAGTTTATTTGTTTTAGGTACTTTCTCAGCTTCCAGGATGGTTCCGGAGCGGATATCCAGTTTAGAGAAATCGTCAAATGTGATCCTCTCTTTTTGGGGAGAATGACTTTTCTCCTGCGAATCGGAAGGAGTTTTTGTTTTCATCAGTTTGTCAATTTGTTTCTGGATTATATCATCCTCAATTTTCTCAAAAAGCAATTCAGGTTTGTTAATTTTTTGACCCACCGGCAGCAGGTTTTCCTGTCCGATATTTTCCCATTTATCAGCAGAAAAATTGAGGAATGCACTGATTTTCCTGACGGTACATGGCAGAAAGGGAGCAAGCAACAGGACTAGGTTAGCCATAATCTGCAACGAAATATAGAGGATGGTTCCAACCCTGGTTTTATCTTCCTTTATCACTTTCCATGGTTCCGTATCAGCCAGGTATTTGTTCCCCAGCCGTGCAAGATTCATGGCCTCCCTCAATGCTTCCCTGAACCGGTATTGTTCAAGACTCGTTTCAACGTTCTTCTTCAGTACGGTTATTTCCGAAAGAGCTTTCCGGTCGAAAGGGGTAAGTTTGTCAGGAGGTGGGACTTCCCCTCCAAAATAGTTATGCGTCAGAATCATCGTTCTGTTTACAAAATTTCCCAGTATGGCAACCAATTCGTTGTTATTCCGGGTTTGAAAATCTTTCCAGGTGAAGTCATTGTCTTTTGTTTCCGGAGCATTGGAACAAAGGGTATAACGCAACACATCTTCTTTCCCCTCGAACTCATCCAGGTATTCATGCAACCAGACAGCCCAGTTTCGGGATGTGGAGATTTTATCTCCTTCGAGATTTAAAAATTCGTTAGCCGGCACATTGTCGGGCAAAATATAGGTCCCTTCATCCCGTAACATGGCAGGGAAAATAATGCAATGAAAAACAATATTATCCTTGCCAATAAAATGAACCATTTTTGTTTCGGGATCTTTCCAGTATTTTTCCCATTCATCGGTCAGTTCTTTTGTCGCTGATATGTAACCAATGGGGGCATCGAACCAGACGTACATTACCTTACCGGTAGCACCTTCAATGGGGACAGGCACACCCCAGTCCAGATCACGGCTTACCGCCCTTGGTTGCAGACCCTGGTCTAACCAGGATTTGCATTGCCCGTATACATTGATCTTCCAGTTTTTGTGTTCTTCAAGGATCCATTTTTTCAGGAAGGGCTCATGCCGGTCCAGGGGAAGAAACCAGTGTCTTGTCTCTTTCAGGACCGGTTGGCTGCCACTGATGGTGGATCTGGGATTGATAAGATCCGTTGGACTCAACGATGTCCCGCAATGTTCACATTGATCACCGTATGCATTATCGTTTCCACAATGAGGGCAGGTTCCAATGATGTACCGGTCGGCTAAAAACTGACCTGCTTCGTTATCGTAATACTGCTCCGTAGTCTTTTCAATGAATTTCCCTTCCTCATACAGTTTTTTGAAAAATTCGGTTGCCGTTTCATAGTGAACCGGGGAAGATGTCCGGGAATAGATATCAAAATCGATCCCGAATCGTTCAAAAGAAGATTTGTTCAATGTATGGAATCTGTCGACGATATCCTGGGGATGAACATTCTCCTGCCTTGCCTTCAGTGTTATCGGTACCCCATGTTCATCCGATCCGCAAATGGAAATAACATCTTCACCCTTTAACCGCAGATACCTTGTGTAAATATCCGATGGGACGTAAACACCCGCCAGATGCCCGATGTGAATTGGCCCATTGGCATAGGGTAATGCGGAAGTAATGAGGTATCGTTTATACGTTTTCATGCAGAATGGATTTCGAAGCTGGTTAGATGGGCATCAGCAATTTTGACAAAGATAATTTAAGAATTCGGAATATAAAATCGATTGGAAATTCACCATAAGAGAATAAAATCCCCTATTTTTATCTGTTGCTGTTCGAGTAAAAACGATGAAACAAGATGAACTGGGAAAACGGGGGGAAGAGTTAGCCGTTGCATTTCTCCTTAAAAAAGGATACCGGATACTGGAACGTAACTGGCGTCACAACGCGAAGGAGATCGATATCATTGCCAGGGATAAAGATAAACTGGTTATAGTGGAAGTCAAATCCAGGGATCACAACTATTATGAACATCCGGTATATGCTGTTACCGTAAAGAAACAACAGTTCCTGATCAATGCAGCAGACGCATATATCCGGGCAAACGACCTGGATATGGAAACACGTTTTGACGTCATAACCGTGGTGTTTTACCCCAAATCATTCGAAATTGATCACATTGACGGGGCATTTTATCCAACATTACGATAATTACCAATTATTATTCCGGTAACAAAGCAATACAAGGTTTTCGAATAAACAAATACGCAGTCAAAAGACAACACCTTAACCATACTATCATGAAAAAAATCGGAGGATTCTTTATTCAGGGCTTGATTTATATTGTACCACTTGGAATAACCGCATATATCGTTTATCTGATCTTTACCTTCATTGACCGGTTGCTGGACAAATACATCGATCCCATTTTACCGGTCAATATTCCCGGGATTAACCTGCTGGCAGTTATTATGGTGATTATACTCATTGGAATTATTGGACAATCCATTATCGCCAGACCAATTAAAAAACTTGCTGCAAAACTACTTGAAAAAGCTCCGTTGGTAAAAGTGATCTATTCAGCCATCCGGGATCTGTTATCTGCATTTGTGGGGAAAGAGAAAAAGTTCAATACCCCCGTCATTGTTAAGGTGAATCACCTTTCCAATCTGGAAAAACTGGGTTTTCTCACACAGAGCGACCTGGTGAACCTGGGAGTTAAAGACAATAAAGTGGCTGTATACTTTCCCCATTCCTATAATTTTTCAGGAGAGTTGTTTATCGTGCCCAGCGAATACGTGCGGCCCCTTGAGGCATCATCTGCAGAGATCATGAAGTTCATTGTGTCCGGAGGAGCCAGTGGATTTTAACGGAGGAATTTATAAGGTAGTTGGTGTAGCCGGTTCAATGAGCAGTAAACAGATCTTACAGTAGCAGGTTACAGCCGCGGATATCACTATGGTCAAACCTGCCGAGCACTTCGAATCCATCATCTTCATACAATTTGCCAAGATCCTGGGTTTCGATGAATGATACCGAGTGGATGTTAGCCAGGTCAATAATATTGATTCCACCGGTTCGGCCTGCCGGTAAATACTCAAAAGGATCGTAGGGATCGCGAATGAGTACCTTCATCCAGGGGGGTGTATGAAAGATCCCTCCTCCCCTGGAATAAGCCTGGGAGAGGATCTCGGTCATTCCATACTCGGAATGAATTTCGCTTACCCCAAATTTTTTACACAGGCGATGGTGTAATTCATTCCGGGTAATCTCCTTCCTTCTTCCTTTCATTCCGCCGGTTTCCATTACAATGGTGTTTGTTAGCGGCGAATTAAAGAACTCTGCAAAATCAAGAAGGGCAAAACTGACCCCGAAAAGCAGGATTTGCTGCCCCTGTTTTTCCAGCTGAATCAACATTTCCTTGAGATCATGGAAATTGTCAAGGTAGAATCCGCTGTTGGGATGTCCCGTTTGCCGTATCAATGCATCAACCATGTAGATCAGGGAGGACTCCTTCCGTTCAAGATAACCTGGCAATAGTGCCAGGATACAGAGATCTTTCAGGTCGCCGTAGTGGTTTTCAAATGCACGGGTAAAACTCTCCTCGTAGATGGAGAGGTCATAAATGCAATGCCGGCTTCTTTTTACCCCAGTTGTGCCACTGCTCGTAAATTCTGCTTCAATGGCACCCTTGCCGGTAAGTACTGGAAAGGATGCAAAACACTCCACCGGGAGAAACGGGATATCAATGATCTTCCTGATTTTTCCCGGATCAACTCCCAGATTTCCGATGTAAACCCGGTACACCGGGTTGTATTCTGCCTGGTACCGGAAAAATTCAAGGGAGATCGTTTCCAGTTGCTGAAAAGTCTCTACTTCAAACATTTTTTCCCTGAATGGATTATTCATCAATCGTTATCTTAAGACGGACGGAAAGGATAGATGCTCAGTCAAACAGAGTGGAACCATTGGGTTGATAAGCCCATTTAAAGGTGATTTCAGCATAGGGTTTTGTTCCGTTAAGGTAGGTTAAAACATCGTTAGCAACAATTTTACCATATTTTCCACTCAGTGTTTTAACGATCCAGATCTGGTATTCAAGTGCAGGTTTGGCCCAGTATGTATAGGTAAGGGAATCCGCTATTTGTTTGTAACTGTCAAAAAAATCGACCGCACTGTTCCAATCTGCAAATTCTCCGGCCAGGGCAATCAACGGTTTTTCCTGGACGTTATTAAAGATTTCCAGATAAGCGACCATCTCCTCTCCAGAGTTGTCTGGTATAACGATAAGATCCGGAGGATGTTTGCAGGATTGCGGATTGCAATAAACAACTTTTCCCAACTCAAAGGAAAACCCATTGAATGTATAGGTATCCCCTTCCAGGATGAGTTCCGAAGTGATGGTTACTTCGCCCGTTGTTGGTGTGGAACCATCCTCATCGCACCCGGTCACAAGGATGAAACATCCTATCCAGAACCATACGATTTTTTTCATGCTATTCTTTGTTATCCAATCTGTTGTTTTTGAGCTGTTCAAGATACTTCCGGTAATATTTTTGATACAACTGTTCTCGTTGTTTTTTTGCTTCTTCCATTCTTTCAGCATATTCCTGCCTGGATTCTGACCTGGACTTTTCCTGAAAAGCAGGATTTTCTTTCATCTCAGCCTCGATCTCCTCCTTAAAATAATAATTAACGAACAGTTCCGGAGCAAGCTGCCACCATTTTGCCGTTTTATCGTATGATCCGCTGATAAAGGATTCTCCGTCAGGGCAAAATGCGACGCAACAGACAGCCCCTTCATGTCCGGTATAGGTATGAATACAATTTCCCGTGGACCGTTCCCATAGTTTAATCGTCTGGTCCACTGAACCGGAAAGGAGATGATCGCCTGCCGGGCTGAATGCTACACTAAAAACAGCAGCAGTATGTCCTTCAAAGGTTCGGATCAGTTCTTTCTCCTCCACATCCCAAAGTTTGATCGTATGATCACGTGAAGCACTGATCAGGTATTTGCCATCCGGGCTGAAATCAAGTGAATAGATGTTCCCGGAATGGCCCTTGAAGGTGTGAATAACTCGATGGCTTGTCATATCCCATAACCGGATCGTTTCATCCAATGACCCACTGGCAATCACGTTCCTTACGGGATGAAAAGCAACCGCAAGCACACTTTTTGAGTGGCCTTCAAACTCTGATAATGCCGTCAGATTGATGAAGTCCCATAGCCTGAATGAGCGATCAAAAGAGCCTGTTACAATGCGGTCCCCGGCAGGATTAAAATCGATTGACCATACTGCTGTAGCATGACCACTCAATGAATTAATGTATTCTCCTTCCACGGTCCAAACCCGGATGATATTACGGTCTGAACCGACCAGGTATTTGCCATCCGGTGAAAACACAACGCATTGGATTTCTCCGGTGTTATCATCTAACGTTACTAGATCTTTTTTCTCCTGGAGATCCCAGAGAATTACCTTTTGATCTTTGGAGCCTGTAACCAGCAACTCTTTTTCAGGATGAATATCGATCGAGTTGATAAAATCCGAATGTTTATTAAAAGTATAGATGAGAAAAGCATTCTCCTGTGCTTCCAAGGAGGTTCCAACGCCAAGCAGAAAAAGAGGGACCAACCAGGGCAGTATTTTTTTTCCTGTTAACGCAAAAAAATTTTCACGATCACGCTTTATTCTATTCATATCCCTAACCTGTTATCAATAAGTATGCCGGAATGGTTACTGTTTTGTGTTTGCCAGCTGGGTAAAAAAACACTAACCCGTAATCGCTTTGATCCCCGGAAGTTCTTTCCCCTCCATGTATTCAAGCATTGCACCACCACCTGTAGAGACGTAACTAACCTTGTCATAAAGATGAAACTGGTTGATTGCAGCTACAGAGTCCCCACCACCGATGAGACTGAAAGCACCCGTTTGGGTGGCATTGGCAATGGCTTCTGCAATTCGTTGTGTTCCCTTTTTAAAATTTTCCATTTCAAATACACCCATCGGACCGTTCCAGAGGATGGTTTTAGATTGGGAGATGACTTTTTCGTATGTTTGAATGGTTTCATCCCCGATATCCAGTCCCATCCAACCATCCGGTACTTCACCTGCTTTTGAAAAATCCCTCCGGGCATTATTGTCAAATGCGTCAGCAATTACATTGTCAACGGGGAGATAAAGGGACACATTGTGGGCTTTGGCTTTGTCAATGATCTCAAGGGCCAGGTCAAGTTTATCTTCTTCGACCAGTGAAGAACCGATTTTACCACCCTGGGCTTTGATGAAGGTATACGTCATCCCACCTCCGATGATCAGGTTATCAACCTTGCTTAAAAGCTGTTCAATGATGAGGATCTTATCCGAAACCTTCGCTCCTCCCATGATGGCTGTGAAGGGTTTAACCGGATTGTGTAATACCCTGTCCATGCTGTTCAGTTCATTTCCAATGAGGTATCCGAACAGTTTGTCCTCTTCGAAAAATTTTCCAACAATAGTGGTTGAAGCATGGGCACGATGTGCTGTTCCGAAGGCATCGTTCACATAAACATTGGCCAGACGGGAAAGCTCTTTGGCAAACCCCTCATCGCCTTTTGTCTCTTCCGGATGAAACCGAAGGTTTTCCAGTAAAAGCACCTCTCCCGGTTTAAGGTTTGTGGCCAGTTGAAATGCATCATCCCCAATGCAATCGGGAGCAAATTCAACCGGCAGTCCCAGCAATTCGGAAAGATGCGGAACAACATGTTTTAAGGAGAACTTCTCTTCATATTGACCCTTTGGCCTGCCAAGATGAGACATCAGAATAACCGCACCGCCGGACTGCAGGATTTTATTAATGGTTGGTAACGCTGCCCGTATCCTGGTATCATCAGTAATTTCGAATTGATCGTTTAACGGGACATTGAAGTCAACGCGGACAATTGCCCGCTTTCCCCCGAAATTGTAGTTGTCAATTGTTTTCATTTCCAATCGTATTTAGTGAAAATTGATTCCATCTCTACCTCATTAGAAAACAAAATTATTAAGTTTAACGCGTTTCGCAATGCGAAGTGAAATAATAATTGAGATACCAATCCGTGGTGAAGGGTAAACGGGATTACACGGGAACAACTTTTTCCCGTGATATTGCTTTAAGTTTTGCGTACCTTTGCCAGATCGTAACAGCATTGCATCAATCATGCTTTTTAAACACATTGTCGGACAGGAAACGGTGAAACAACGATTAATCCACTCTGTGGTTCAGGGCAGAATAAGTCATGCACAACTCTTTCTGGGCCCTGAAGGGTGTGGTAAATTGGCCCTGGCAGTTGCCTATGCTCAGTATTTAGCATGCGAGAATCAGGGAAAATCGGATGCCTGTGGCGCCTGTCCCTCCTGCCTGAAATACGAAAAACTCATCCATCCTGATCTCCATTTTGTCTATCCCGTTTCAACCACAAAAACCATTACCAAAGATCCCATCAGTAATGATTTTATGCAGGAGTGGAGGAGCGCTCTGCTTGACAATCCATACCTCTCCTTATCTCAATGGTATGAACGAATTGGAATAGAAAATAAACAGGGCCTCATCAGCCGGAAGGAAAGTCACGAGATGATTCGCATTCTTAACCTGAAATCTTTTGAATCGGAATATAAAGTGATGATTATCTGGATGCCGGAAAAAATGAACCAGGTTGCCGCAAATAAAGTATTGAAAATTCTGGAAGAACCACCACCAAAAACCCTGTTTATACTGGTTTCCGAAAATACACATACATTCTTACCAACCATTTTATCCCGAACTCAAATCGTTAAGATACCCAGGGTTGATGATCAAAGCATGACAGAATCACTGAAAGAAAACAATATGCTCACTCCGGAAGCGTTGCAGAATATTGTGAAGCTGGCAAATGGAAATTATTTGATGGCCCGGAATTTACTCTATGAAAGAGAAGAAAATGAATTATACCTAAACCAGTTCACTGCAATGATGAGGCTAACCTATGGGGGTAAAATACCGGATATCCTGCAATGGATTGATGATCTGGTTGCTCTGGGAAGGGAGAAACAGAAACATTTTCTTCTCTACGCAACACGCATGATCCGTGAAAATTTTATGCTGAATCTAATGGCCGGTAAAGATCCCGAAGTGATTTACCTCACTGAGAAGGAGGCAGAGTTTTCAAAGAACTTTTCTCCATTTATCAGGGAGAAAAACGTGGCACATATCGTGGATGAGTTGAATGAAGCCTTCGCAAATATCTCGGCAAATGCAAACAGTAGGATTGTTTTGTTTGACCTTTGCATGACAATCATGAGATTGATTAAAATGGATTTTTAATTAACTTTACCTCCCGCTTACAGGAAAGTAGATTACCAAATTCCCCTCCAAGGGATTAAACAATTGAGTTTAACTATCAGAAAAGCAATGAGTGAACGTGGCAGTAATGTAAGACTCGATGGTACCTCCTTACAGGTAAAATCTCCAAAATATTCCGGAGGTAGTTTTAAACTCAACGTTTATGATTGGTTGAATGATGTTCCGGAAACAGAGATCTCAGGTGACCTGGTGGAAGTGCGGTTTAAAAACACAAGAAAGGGGTTTTACCGAAATACAAATAGGCTGCGGCTAATGATCGGAGATATAGTTGCTGTGGAAGCTTCTCCGGGACATGATATCGGAATCGTTTCATTAACGGGAGAGCTTGTCCTTTACCAAATGAAGAAATCCAATACCCCTGTTGAATCAGATGATCTTAAAAAGATATACAGAAAAGCAAAACCGGCCGATATCGAAAAATGGCAGGAGGCCATTAGCCTGGAAGATTCAACCATGCTGAAAGCCAGAAAAATAGCGGAAGACCTGAACCTGGACATGAAAATCGGAGATGTTGAATACCAGGGAGACAATACCAAAGCCATTTTCTATTATATCGCTGATGAGCGCGTTGATTTCAGGGAACTTATAAAAGTCCTGGCAGATGAATTTAAAATCAGAATAGAAATGAGACAGATCGGAGCCAGGCAGGAGGCGGGACGGATAGGAGGGATTGGCTCATGCGGCAGGGAATTGTGCTGTGCATCATGGATAACAAATTTTGTCTCTGTTACTACCAATTCGGCCAGATACCAGGAGTTGTCACTTAATCCGCAAAAATTAGCTGGCCAGTGTGGTAAACTGAAATGCTGCCTGAATTATGAACTGGATTGCTATCTAGATGCTCAAAAGGATTTTCCGGACAGATCCATTCCCCTGGAAACCGAACAGGGGACAGCGTATCATCAAAAAACAGATATCTTCAGAAGGCTGATGTGGTATTCATACGAGAAAGATTCCTCAGTAAACCTTACACCCATTGCAATAGAACGGGTGCTGCAAATCCATCAACTGAATAAGAAAGGGGAAAAAGTACCATCACTCATTGCTCAAGAGAATATTCCTGACCGCAAAATCCTCAATTACGAGAATGGTGTTAATGAAGACAGTTTAACCCGGTTTGATAAAAAATCTGGCAAATCTGGCAAATCTGGCAAAAGCAAAAGGAAAAAAGGAAAAGGGAAATACCGGACCAATAACAGGAAACCTTAATGACAGGTAAAGACTTCCGGACTATTTTCCGAACAACCGGATCGTTAATGAATGTTCCTAATTCAAAGGAAAAACCCGTGAAATATGATTCAATAATCAACCCGACTCTGTGGCTGGTGTTGATTGCACTGATTTGCTCCTGCGATCGAAACCGGGTCTTTGAAGAAAACATAACGCTACCGAATCATCGATGGGACAAAACAAATGTTCTCGTTTTTAATGTGGAAATAACAGATACAATCAACCCCCATAACATCTGCGTGAATGTTAGAAATGGAGGACAGTATCAGTACAGCAACCTTTTTCTTTTTATTCGAACCGTATCACCGTCCGGACAGTGGATTCGTGATACGATTGAATGCACACTGGCTGACCAAAAAGGACGTTGGCTGGGTAGCGGACTGGGAGATATCGCTACACTCCAGGTCCCTTACAAGGTGAATGTACGCTTCCCTTACCGGGGATTGTATAGCTTTGAAATTGAACAAGCCATGCGAACCGACCAGTTAAAGCATGTGTTCGATATAGGTCTGCGGGTTGAACGAATGAAATGAACACAAACGGATATCCTGTGGGGAAGAGAAAACGTAAAAAATGGGCTGAAATGGAGACCTTCCAACACGTTTTTCAGCCTTCATTTCAGGAAATTTATAATAAGGACTTTCACCTGAAAGGACTGTGGAAAGAAAATTTTTTCAAGAACAATAATCCCATTACACTCGAACTGGGCTGCGGAAAAGGTGAATATGCCATCGGACTTTCTGCCAACACTCCTCAACGGAATGTTATTGGAATCGATATCAAGGGAGCCCGCATATGGAAAGGGGCAAAAACAGCATTGAATGAACAGTTAAAAAACGTTGCTTTCATCCGGACGCGTATCGAACAGATCACCTCCTTTTTTGCGAAGGATGAGATCGCTGAAATCTGGCTTACCTTCCCCGATCCTCAACTAAAAAAAAGAAGAAATAAAAAACGACTTACCACAGCCCGATTTCTTAATGCATACCAGGAATTCCTGTCACCCGGCGGATGCATTCACCTGAAAACGGATAGTAAAGTCCTCTACGACTATACAATGCAAATAATTGCACACAATGACCTTCCACTGATCTTTGCATCAGAAAATCTATATGAAGAACCCAATATCGACCCCGTTTTCTCCATCACAACCCATTATGAAAAACAGTTTCTTGAACAACATGTGACGATTAAATACCTTTGTTTTCAACTGCCTGTAGATACAGTAATCCATGAACCGGAATAAGTTGCTGGAACGCTCTTTTTTTGAACGGGTGTATGAAGTTACCCGGCAAATTCCCTATGGAAGAATTACCACGTATGGGTCCATCGCCAGGTATCTCAGTTCGGGAAGAGCAGCCCGGATGGTCGGTTGGGCTCTTAACAATTCGCATCATCTTCCCGATTTTATACCTGCACACCGGGTGGTAAACAGAAATGGTGTCCTCACAGGAAAGCATCATTTTGGAAATACAAATACCATGAGCCAGCTTCTCGAGAATGAAGGCATAAGGGTTGAAGATGACCGGGTCATCGATTTCGAAAAGCATTACTGGGATCCACGGAAGGAACTGAGCGATCCGTCCATTATATAAATAAAAACTGTATATTTGTATTTTAATTTAAATCAAATTAACATAATAAAATAGATTTTGTCATGAGTTTTACCCGGCAACAGGTTTTAGATGCATTAAGCAACGTAGTTCATCCGGAAAAGAAAAAGGACATTATTTCATTAGGGATGGTTGATGATCTTACGATCAAGGGCAAAGAGATTCATTTTTCACTCCTGTTTACCAGATCAAATGATCCGTTTGTTTCTTCAATTAAGAAAGCATGCGTAAAGGCAGTTCTGGCAGACATTGACTCAGAGGCTCAAATTCAGGGGAACATTACGGTAAAAGTTCCACAGGCTGAACCAAAGCAGGAACTGTTACCCGGTGTAAAAAATATTGTGGCGATAGCCTCGGGGAAAGGGGGCGTGGGAAAATCCACCATCGCTGTTAACCTCGCTGTATCGTTAGCGAAGAAAGGATTACGTGTGGGGTTGATTGATGCAGATATCTATGGACCTTCCATTCCGAAAATGTTTGGTGCGGTAAATGCCAAACCATTTGTTAATCAGGTTGAAGGGGTTGATATGATTGTTCCGATAGAACGTCACGGAGTGAAATTGTTATCCATCGGATTTTTTATTGACCCGGATAGTGCACTGGTTTGGCGTGGACCCATGGCTACCAATGCCCTGAAGCAAATGCTCGGGCAGGGAGATTGGGGAGAACTCGATTATTTACTGGTTGACCTTCCACCCGGAACCAGCGACATCCACCTTACATTGGTTCAGGAGGTTCCTGTGACGGGTGCAGTTATCATCAGCACGCCGCAGGAAGTAGCACTGGCAGATGCCATTAAAGGAATAAACATGTTTACAGGCGATAGAATCAATGTGCCGATTCTTGGCCTGGTGGAAAACATGGCCTGGTTTACACCGGCTGAACTGCCTGAAAATCGGTATTATATTTTTGGTAAAAATGGTTGTGAAAAGCTGGCAAAGAAATATAACGTCTCCCTGTTGGGGCAGATCCCGGTAGTTGAGAGCATTTGTGAAGATGGAGACATGGGAAATCCTTCCGCTTTGGATGAAAAATCATCTACAGGCGAAGCATTTGTAAAGCTGGCTGAAAATGTGATAAAGCAGGTTGAGATTCGTAACAGAGAACAGGAACCCACAAAACGAGTTGAAATTTCCCGTAATTAAGCATTGTATGATATAAAAAAAATGAACATGGAAGCAGAAAAGAAAACCCAACTTTTAAGCAGGATAGATCGTGCCCTGGATAAAATACGTCCTTATCTTCAGGCGGATGGGGGAGATATTGCCCTGATCGATGTGACCGATGACATGGTTGTCAAAGTAAAACTGAAAGGAGCATGCTTTGGCTGTCCATTCAGCCAGCAAACCCTGAAATCCGGTGTTGAACAGGCACTGTTAAAAGAGATCCCTGAAATAAAGGAGGTTCAGCCTGTTAACGATTAACATCCGGACTTCACCGTTTCTGAAGGGCTTTGTAAGCCCTTTTTTTTTGCCGGGAATAAACCGGATTATAAAATATTCCATGGATCATAAAATATGTTTGTAAATTACCAGTTTATTCTCTAAGACAACCCGGTAGATTGATTACAAAAAAGGTTACATATTGCTTGCTGGGTTCACTCACATTGATCCTGGTTGCCGGTTGTTCAGCTGAAAAGAATACCAGCTTGAGCCGGAATTACCATGGACTCACCTCTCATTATAATATCTATTTTAACGGCTATGAGAGTTTTCTTCGGGGCGTGGAAAAATGTGAGGATGCATTTGTTGATGATTATTCCAAAATACTCTCCCTGTTTACCTATGTCGATGAAAATATTGCTAAACAGATCGCCCCTGAAATGGACCTTGCCATACAAAAAGCATACAAAATTATCACATTGCATTCAATCACGGCCAAACCGGAAAAAGAAACGGGCGAAATGACCGATGATGAACGGGCGTTTTATAATCAACCTGAATATAACAGGTGGGTGGATGACAGTTATCTGTTGATGGCAAAGGCTCAGTTTTATAAACATGACTATCACATTGCCCTGAATACGCTGAAACTCCTAATCAGTGAAGCCCTTGATGAAGAAACAAGGATGGAAGGCTATATCTGGCTTACCAGAACAAACATCGAACTGGATGAATATAAGGAAGCAGAACGGATTTTAACACTCATTGCGGATGAAAAGCCGGTAAAGGAGAAAATGGCTGTGGAGTATCATGCCACCTATGCCCATTATTTCCTGAAACAGGAAGAGTATGAACGGGCTATCCCTCACCTGACCCTTGTCGTGGATAAAGTCCGCCGGAAAAAAGATAAACAGAGAGATACCTTTGTCCTTGCACAGCTTCATGAAGTGACAGGTGACTTTGGGGTAGCATCTGATCTGTACAAAGATGTGATCAGAATGAATCCACCCTATGAAATGACATTCAATGCAAGAATCAATAAAGCCGGATCATTCGATGTAACCAGAGAGGATAGTGAAGAGATCAAAAAGGACCTGAAAAAACTGCTCAGGGACAAAAAGAATATCGATTACCGGGATCAGATCTATTATGCATATGGTAAAATAGCATACAAGGAAAACAGGATTGAGGAGGCGATCGATTATTATAAAAAATCGGCTGCAAGCAGCATATCAAACAGCTTTCAGAAGGGACAATCCTTCCTGGAAGTTGCCGATATCTATTTCAGCCAGCTTGATTATCAACAGGCCCAGGCTTATTATGATAGTGCCGTTGCGTTCCTGGCGCAAGATTATCCCAACCTGGATCAGATCCGTACAAAATCGCAAAACCTGACTGAACTGGTCAAGTATATAAACATCGTTGAACTGGAAGATAGCCTGCAAATGGTTGCCGGATTATCTGACCAGGACAAATTTGCACTGATTGATGGGATCATCAGAGAACTGAATGAAAATGAGCGTTTAGAGCGGGAAGAACAAATTGAACGGCAGTACAATACCATGAATTACTATGAGAACGAACGACGGTTCAGGAATGATATTCAACGGGAAGGGAAATGGTACTTTTATAATCCTTCGGCGTTGAGCTTTGGACGGAATGAGTTCCGGTTAAAATGGGGAGAGAGAAGGCTGGAAGATAATTGGCGGCGTGCTAACAGATCAACCATTAGCTTCGTTGAGTTCACCAGTGAATCCAACCAGGTAAATCCAGATGCAACAGGTGAGAGCCTGGGTACCATTGATGTAAAATCACGTGAATATTACCTGAGAGATCTTCCTGTAAATGACTCCCTGCTGAAGATATCCGACATAAAAATTGCAGGTGCACTGTACAATATTGGCAGAATTTATAAAGACGATTTTAACGATTTCAAACGGTCAATTACAACCTATGAGGACCTTAATAACCGGTATCCGGCGAATGAATACCAGCTATCATCCTATTATTATCTCTATGAGTTAAATAAAAATCTGCCCGACCGGCAAAGAGAAAGCCATTATAAAAACCTGATTTTATCCCAATACCCGGGAAGCGAATACGCTAAAATAATTTCTGATCCCGATTATTTTGATAAGCTGAAAGCCGAGGAGAGACAGGTGGTGACATTATATGAAGAAACCTACAAGATCTATTTGAATAAGGAGTATCAGCAGGTGATTGATCGGTGTAATTATGCCGATTCTGCATATGCTGGCGATGAATTGCTACCCAAATTCAGGCTGCTGAGAGCGCTCTCTATTGGAAGAACCCAGGATGTTAGAGCGTTTAAAAATGCATTAACTGAACTGAGTGAAGCATTTCCTGATAGCAGGGAAAAGGAAAAGGCAAACGAAATCGCAGCCTTCCTCGACAGAACAATCCCGGTCTTAAAAGAGGAGGAAGAAGTGATCGAGGCACAGGAAATTTATGCCTACAACGATAGTGCTGTTCATTATTATTTGCTGGTGGTTAACCGGTTTCAGGTAAATGTAAACCAGCTCATATTTAACATTATCAATTACAACCTTGACCATTACAGTCAGGTGGATTTTGAAACAGGGGGAGAAATGCTGAACGACACATTGCATATCATCACGGTAAAACCGTTTCTTACCCTGTCCGATGCACAGGACTATTCAGAAAAAATTATCCTTGAAGAGAGTGTTATCAACGAACTTCAACAGGGCGATTACTATTCTTTCATTATCTCGGATGAAAATTTCACCACCTTGAAAAACGATAAATCGGTTTCCAAGTACGATAAGTTTTTTAAAATGAAGTATCTTCGGTGAGGATTTCTGCCATTCAAACATCCGCTACTTTTGGTATATTAAGCAGAAACCATTTATTTGGATGGTAAGGTACATGCGCTATGAGAAAAGTTAAAATTTTATGGACGGATGACGAGATTGATGTATTGAAATCTCATATTTTTTTCCTGGAGGAAAAAGGATTTATCATCGAAACCGCTACCAATGGTGATGATGCCATTGAATTGGTAAAACAGTCAGATTTCGATCTGATATTTCTCGATGAGCACATGCCCGGAATGAGTGGACTGGAAACTCTGAAGATGATAAAGAGTATCGCTCCCGATATTCCCGTTGTTATGATAACAAAAAGCGAAGAGGAGAATATCATGGAAGAAGCGATAGGATCAAACATTGATGATTACCTGATCAAACCGGTTAACCCAAACCAGATCCTGCATTCCATTAAGAAAAATATTGACCAGAAACGGCTTGTAACAGAAAAAACCACTTCAGATTACCGGGAAGAATTTGGGAAAATATCCGGAAAGATTAATACTGCTATGGGGTATTCAGACTGGTTAAGTATCTATAAAGAATTGGTTTACTGGCAATTGGAACTTGATAAATCGGGGAAAACCGGTATGGCTGATGTGCTGGGTATGCAGGAAACCGAAGCCAACCATGCATTCGGAAAATTCATAAAAGCGAATTACCTCAACTGGTTTGATCCATCAAACACCGTTGACAAACCACTTCTTTCACCGGATCTTTTTACCCAGCGGATCTTTCCAATGCTGGATAGGGGAGAGAAGGTTGTTTTTATCCTTGTTGATAACCTCAGATGGGACCAATGGAAAGTTATATATCCTTCCATCAACGACTATTTCCGGATTGAACAGGAAGAGATCTATTGCAGCATATTACCGACAGCGACCCAGTATTCAAGAAATGCCATATTTTCCGGACTCATGCCCTTGAAAATTGAGCAACTTTATCCCGAATTCTGGGTGTTTGATGATGAAGATAAGGGAAAAAACCTCTGGGAGAAAGAACTCTTGGAAAAGCAGCTACAACGTGCAGGGAAAAACTACTCTTTCGCCTACGAGAAGATAAACAATTTAGCTGCCGGGAAGAAAATGGTCGACAATATTTCCGATTATATCCAACGACCCTTACTGGTTGTTGTGTACAATTTTTTAGATATGCTTTCTCACGCCAGGACAGAAATTGAGATGATCCGGGAACTGGCAGATGATGAACCGGCCTATCGCTCACTAACCTTCTCCTGGTTTCAGCATTCCCCTCTGCTGGAGTTGATTAAATCGCTGGCAGACCATGATGTGAAGCTGATCATTACAACCGACCATGGATCGATTCGCGTTCAGGAACCCATTAAGGTTGTGGGGGACAGGAGTACTTCAACGAACCTGAGGTATAAACAAGGGAAAAACCTGAATTATGATCCCCAGAAGGTTTTTGATATCAAAAAACCGGAATTGGCTTTTCTGCCCAGGTCGAATGTTAGCTCACGTTATATATTTTCTGTTAACGACCAGTTCTTTGTCTATCCCCAGAATTATAACCATTATGTAAAATACTATCGAAACACCATCCAGCATGGAGGGATATCGATGCAGGAAATGCTGATTCCTTTTGTCAGCCTTGCAACCGTTGGATAAACTGGAATTTTCAAGGATGAAAAGAATCCAGATTGATAGTAAAGGCCAGCTTGGTAAAATCGTTCAGGTTATTCTGGAAGCGTATCAGAATTATCGGATCTTTGCCTTCAGTGGGGAACTGGGATCGGGTAAAACCACCACGATCCAGGAAATTTGCAGGAAACTTAACGTGAATGACGTGGTCCACAGCCCATCCTTTTCTATCGTGAATGAATACCGGTCCGCAAAAGGATTGGTGGTGTATCATTTTGATCTCTACCGGATTGAAAAAATAGAAGAAGTTTTTGATCTTGGATACGAAGACTATTTTTACAGTGGGAACTATTGCTTCATCGAATGGCCTGAATTGATTGAGGAGATATTGCCTGCCGGTACAATACCCGTTAAAATTGAAGTTGGGTTGGCCGGGAAACGGTTTTTTCAGTTCGATAAACCGCTTTGATTCGATCCCGGAAAATCTTCCCGCAACATGAAAAAGTTTGAAATTCATTTGAAATTGTCGTAATTTTAAATGCACTGCAATCGAAAGCAGGAAAGTTAATTTAAACCAGTCTGTTATGAAAGATCAGAAGGGATCAGAGTCGCTCATGTTCGGTAAGAGCAATTTACTTCCGCAGGAGGAAGTGCTGGAAGTTGGAAAAAGACAGAAGAAATTGATTATTGGGATCCCCAAAGAATCCAAGAAAGATGAAAACCGCGTGGCATTAACACCGGAAGCAATAGGATTGCTGGTGGATCAGGGACATGAAGTGAATGTTGAGAGCAAGGCAGGTAGTGATGCAAGCTACACTGATACAGATTATAGTGAGTACGGTGGGTTCATTGTGGATAGCCGAAAAGAGATCTTTAGTGCTGATATCATTCTGAAAATTGCTCCCCTTACACTCGGTGAGATTGAACAGTTGAAAGGGAACCAGGTGATCATCTCCTCCCTGCATGCCATTAATCAAACGGAAGCCTATTTTCGTCAGTTAATGCAGAAAAAGGTGACATCCATTGCCTTTGAAAATCTGAAAGATAAGTTTGACTGTTATCCAGTGGTTCGATCCATGAGTGAAATTGCGGGCATTACCTCCATACTCATCGCTTCGGAATACCTCAGTAATGTGCACAAAGGGAAAGGGGTTATGCTTGGAGGAATTACGGGTATTACACCGGCAGAGGTGGTGATTCTTGGAGCTGGAACTGCCGCTGAATATGCTGCCAGGGCAGCCATTGGATTGGGAGCAGTGGTCAAGATCTTTGATAATTCAATCTATAAACTCAGGCGGTTGCAGAATTTTGTGGGACAACGGTTGCATACTTCGATTTTCCATCCAAAAGTCCTCGAAAAAACACTGAAATCAGCCGATGTTGTGATCGGTGCTGTTCATCTGATCGGTAAAGGTCCCCGCTTTTATATTACAGAGGAAATGGTGAAAGGCATGAAGAAAGGATCGGTGATTGTTGACATTAGCATCGACCAGGGAGGTGTCGTTGAAACATCCGAAACAAAAAGCCATAACGATCCGGTATTTACAAAACACGGTGTCGTCCATTATTGTGTCAGTAATATCCCTTCAAGAGTAGCCCGAACTGCCTCCATTGCGCTTAGCAATGTTTTTGCGCCTATACTTCTCAATATCGGTAATTCAGGCGGTATCAAAAACCTGTTAAAAGAGGATAAGGGCTTGAGGAAAGGGGTATATATATATAATGGAATCCTGACCAACAGTTACATTGGCAACCACTTCGGAATCCTCTCAAAAGATATTGATCTGCTCATCGCCGCCTTTTAGTGAAGCCCTAATCTGTTTTTGAATGAGAATTCTATATAACCTTGCTATCAAAACCTTCTCCTTCTTCATCTTCATAGCTTCTGTTTTTAATCTAAAAGCACAACTATTCAGGTCGGGTCGTAGAGGTCTGTTTAAACAAATCCGGGAAAAGGTAAATCCCGAAGAGGGGGTAATATGGTTTCATTGTGCTTCACTGGGAGAATTTGAACAGGGAAGACCGGTTATCGAATCGATAAAAACAGAGAGACCCGACCAAAAAATCCTCCTTACATTCTTTTCTCCCTCGGGATATGAAGTGAGAAAAAATTACGAGTTGGCCGATTATATCTTCTATCTCCCTTACGATACGAAAAAAAATGCAGAGCAATTCATTCGCCTTGTAAATCCGGAGATGGTTATTTTTGTCAAATATGAATTCTGGTATCATTTCATTCACACACTCAGCAGGAAGAACATACCGGTTTATCTCATTTCATCAAATTTTCGCCCAAGCCAGGTTTTCTTCAGGTGGTATGGTGGTTTTTTCCGGCAGATCCTTCACCTCTTTACACACCTGTTTGTTCAGAACCACCGTTCCAAAGAACTGTTATCATTCCTCCCATCAGACCGGGTAAGCGTATCCGGAGATACCCGGTTCGACCGTGTGCATGCCATTGCAAATCAGCGCAGGAACCTGCCGGTAATTGAAACCTTCAAACAGGATCGCTTTACACTGGTAGCTGGCAGCACATGGAAAGATGATGAAGATCTTCTGATCCGGTATATCAACGAGCATGGGAAAGGGCAAAAATGGATTCTGGTTCCGCATGAGATCCATGAAGATCACATCAATCGAATGTTGAGATTACTGGAGAAACCTGCTGTTCGCTTTTCTGAAGCAGAAGGGACCGATTCTACAAAGGCCGATGTTCTGATCATAGATAACATCGGAATGCTCTCCTCCCTGTATTTCTATGGAGATATTGCATTCATAGGGGGTGGATTTGGGAAAGGAATTCATAATATCCTGGAGGCTGCTGCATATGGTATCCCGGTGCTTTTCGGACCGGATTATAAAGCATTCCAGGAAGCCATTGATCTGGTAAAACTGGAAGGAGCATTTGCAATAGAAAGTTATGAAGAATTAATGAACATCCTGCAGCAACTTACGGGTGATCGTGAATACCTTAAAAACAGTGGTTGCATTGCCAGGGATTACGTAAAAACAAACCTCGGAGCCACAAAATCCATTGTTGAAAAATTGTTGATGGATTAATTCCACGGCACCTTTTTTTTTCTCTAATTTTAAATCCTTCATAATGCTCCTTTCGTTTCTAAAAACGAGCCCGGCGAAGCGATACGATTCATTAATAATTAACTTGTTAAAATGCCTATGAAATCTTTTTTGAGAACCTTTTTCAGTCTTACCCTCTGCTTTGCCCTGACTGCGGTATACGGGCAGGGAACTGTGAAAGGCGTTGTTAAGGATCCTGCTGCAAACGAAACCCTTATCGGAGCTTCGATCCTTGTGCAGGATGAGTCTATCGGAACGGTATCCAATCTGAATGGAAGTTTTACCTTGCAGTTGGATCCCGGCACCTACACTCTTGAAATATCCTATGTGGGATACATCACGGAAACGGTAGAAGTGAATGTAAGGGATGGACAAACGACCGACCTGGAAGAGATTGCTTTGAATATCAATGCCGTTGGATTACAGGAAGTAAGGATTGTCTCTTCCATGGCTATTGCCCGCCAGACCCCGGTTGCCGTCTCCTCAGTAAAACCCAGGCAAATCATGGAAAAGCTGGGGAACCAGGAGTACCCCGAAATTTTGAAATCAACTCCCGGAATATATGCTACCAAGCAGGGAGGTGCATTTGGAGATTCCAGGGTAAACCTGCGTGGTTTCGATCAACGCAACATTGCGGTGATGATAAACGGTGTACCGGTAAATGATATGGAAAACGGATGGGTCTACTGGTCAAACTGGGCAGGTCTTCCCGATGTAACCCAGTATATGCAGGTTCAGCGAGGACTGGGTGCTGCTAAAGTCGCTGTTCCATCTGTGGGTGGAACAATCAACATCATGACACGCACAACAGACGCTATCAGAGGCGGTAGCCTCATTTATGGAGTGGGGAATGATAATTACCAGAAAATCGCCTTTACCTTCTCTACCGGACTTTCTGATAAAGGCTGGGCATCAACCATATCACTCGCCAGTACATCCGGTGAAGGATACGTCGATGGGACCCAGTTTGAATCCTATTCCTACTTTATGAACATATCAAAACGGATCAATGATAAACACTCCCTGGCATTCTCGCTGTTTGGTGCTCCTCAGTGGCACGGACAGAGAGCTACGGATCTGTCAATCGAAACCTTTAATAAGTATGGAATTCGATACAATGTTGACTGGGGTTATAAGGATGGAGCGATCGAATACGCCAGGAAGAACTATTACCACAAACCACAGGCAATCCTCAACCATTTCTGGACAGTGAATGACCAGACCAGCCTCCTGACCGCTTTGTATGCCTCTATCGGTACAGGAGGAGGAACCGGTAGCTACGGTAATACGGATAAATTCTACGGTGACTACCTTAGGAACGGACAGGTTGATTTTGATCGAATTGTTGATGAAAACGTCGCCCTGGGAAGCATGGGATCTGAAAGCATTCTCCGGTCATCCGTCAATAACCACAACTGGTATGGTATCCTGTCAACCCTGAACCATACATTGGGAAATCTCAAAATTAATGGGGGCTTTGATGGGAGATATTACAAGGGTGAGCATTACCGCATTGTGACGGATCTCCTGGGTGGAGAGTATTTTCTGGATGTGAACCGAAATTACAATAAACCCAATAATGTTGCGAAAGTTGGTGATAAAATTGATTACTACGATGACGGAGAAGTACTATGGGCCGGCATTTTTGCACAGGCAGAATATACACTGGGTAACCTTGCTGCATTTGTTGCAGGTTCTTTTTCAGACAAAATGTACAGGAGAACAGACTACTTTAATTATTTTGACGATAAACTGAAGAAGCAACTACTTGAGGATGAAACACTGAGACAAGAATACACCGACCTGCTGGGAGAAGCCACCTATAACAACGCTATGAATACCGACCAGGTTACTGACTGGTCAACCTATCTGGGCTTCAGCATTAAGGGTGGTGCAAACTATAACATAAACGCTAACCATAACGTATTCCTCAATACCGGATTCTTTGCCCGCCAGCCCGATTTCAATGCAACTTACCTGAACTATCAGAATATCCTGAATGAAGATGCCAGGAATGAAAAGGTATTCAGCTTTGAACTGGGGTACGGATTAAACACCAGTGTGCTCATTGCAAACCTGAATGTGTACTATACTAAATGGCTGGATAAAACCTTTATCAGAACTTCCTCACAAACCAATCCGGATGGTTCGGTCGATTACTTCACAGCCAATATCCTTGGGGTGGATGCACTGCATAAGGGAATTGAACTGGATCTGGTTTACAGCCCCTTTAATAAGCTTAGTATCCTGGGAATGGTCTCACTGGCTGACTGGCAATGGTTGAACGACCTGGAAGATGTTAAGTTGTTTGATGACAACCAGGAGGAAGTAGGATCGTATGACCTCTATCTCGCAAATGTTCATGTTGGAGATGCTGCCCAAACATCCTTTGCCATCGGAGTTGATTATGAACTGTTGAAGGGATTCAAGATAGGTGCAGGCTATAACTATTACGACAGGCTTTTTGCTGAATTTGACCCTTTGAGCAGAACATCAACACCGGAAGATGATAAGAAAAACCCCGAAGCATGGCAGTTGCCTACCTTTGGACTGGTTGATGTTAACCTGAGATATGACTTCACCCTGGCAGGTGTAAATGCATCCTTTTTTGCAAACATAAACAACCTGTTTGATGAAGAGTATATATCCGATGCTTATGACGGAGATTTTCACGACTGGAAAAGCGCAGAGGTCTATTATGGATGGGGAAGATCATGGAGTGTGAGTTTGAGAGTTAACTTTTAGAATCCCTTAATTGAACCAGAAAAATAACGATCATGAAGACATTAATATATTATTTGATAGGTATCACACTGGTGTTTTCAGCCTGTAACCCCATGGATGATATCATGGATGAACTCGATGAAATGAATAAAGAATATGTGGGCGAAGCTACCTATACACTCATCAGCGATGATTATGAAGCCATAGCCGATCTGGCGCTGAATACAGACTCTACAGATCTTGTGAATGCCAGTTTCATTGAGACGAATGAATATTTTTGTGATACGGTATCC
Source organism: uncultured Rikenellaceae bacterium (assembly GCA_964640125.1). Classification (GTDB taxonomy): domain Bacteria; phylum Bacteroidota; class Bacteroidia; order Bacteroidales; family VadinHA17. The sequence goes on along the minus strand of CAZXGG010000031.1, from coordinate 5,128 downwards.
GCTTCCAAATACATCCCTGCATTCGTATCAACTATGTTCCCGGCATTCGGTAAGAACTCGGTTGCGACAATAACCTATAACTTTTTTGAAGAATACCCTGCTTATCTGTTTGATTATGTTCAGGCACCTTATTATGAAGTGACTTCGGAAGATTACCAGAGTGTTGGTGGTCCAGTTGAGGAATATGAGTTTTTCCTTCCCGGGAATGAACCGGAGGATCACCTTCCCGGAATACTGAACAGTCAATTTCCTGAAGCAGTGGAAGGGGATATGGTGCTTGTTGAATGCAAGTATTCACCGGTTATACCTGCCGGACCTGCCGAAATTATTCTCTTTGAGGATGATTTTGAGGATGATGATCAGCTGCTAAAATGGACCGCATATAGTGTGACCGGTGACGAGGTTTGGTACAATTCAAGCTATAGTGGGAATAGTTTTGCTAAAATTTCCGGCTATTCTGGTGGAGCAAACCACCTGAATGAGGACTGGTTGATCACATCAGCAATTGACCTGGATAATACAGAAGATGAAATTTTTACCTTTTCTACCATGTGCAATTATGCCGGCCCGATACTCGAAGTAAAATATTCATCCGATTATGCAGGATCGGGTGATCCAACATCGGCAACCTGGACAGATTTTACCGGATATTCATTATCAGAAGGAGGATTTGAACTGGTTGAGTCCGGTGAAATTTCCCTCGATGCCCTGACAGGATCAATTTACATTGCTTTTATATATACTTCTACTGATGCTGAAAGCAAAACATGGGAAGTGGATGATGTAAAGGTGAGTACGCTCTCTGACATTAGCCACAATACAGCCTATGATATGTACCAGTTTAACGGCTCAACCTGGTCCCCGTTAGAAGATCTGTTTGTTCTGGATTCCGATGAATACGATGCAATGGGAGCTCCCGGAAAATACGATAATTTCTCGTCCAGTGACCTGCCGGAAAACTATTTACCCCAGTATCTAAATGCACATTTACCCTATGCACAGGAAGAGGATAAAGTTGCCGTAATGTACCGGTATTATGCGGGAACAACCATCTGGAAAGCCGATGAATATTCTGTTTCTGGAGGAGAATGGATACTTTATAATCCCATAGCCGAGCAATCCAGCCAGTTTATCCAGAATGGCGAGAAATGGGTTTTTGACCCAACCGTTATGTTCACACTGGTTTCTTCCGATTTCCAGATCATCGTGGATTATGTGAAAGACAATGTCGATCCGGGATACGTGGATAGCTACGGTACCAGTGAATCATACTTTGGCGCAAGTGCCTATTATGGGAATTTTGATATCCGCCCCGGTCACCATGAATTCGATCCGGATTCATGGGAAGAGGCTCTTAAAGAGGCAATTGGAACAGCCCTGTTACCCACTAAATTCCCAAATGCCGCAACACAGGTCGAGGGTGTTGATGTATACTATGTTGCCACCTTTGCTACCTATAGTGGTTCTTATGGTACTTATTCCATTACGTTCCAGTGTACCAAATCGGGTCCCGATCCCGAATTCACGTTCATAGAAGGACCGACTCCAAAGTAACATTGTAACGAACACAGGTTATAAAAAAAGCTGCTGCATTCACGGCAGCTTTTTTTGCCTCTTTGCATGGGGTAAAAAATCTTCAGAAGGGGGAACCTGTTTTTTTTGCTTCCTGATATGGACAACATGTTCTTTTAATATTTTGTTAAGATTTTTTTAACACCAACCAATTTTCGATCAATGAATGAAACTGCATAATAAATGGTTTATTAATGGTGATGAACGGGGATATTAAATATAAGAAAATAAGACCTGAAAATCTTTATATAATCAATAAATTAATGGATCTACATGTGTAAAATGCAGATAAACAAATAATTAAATGAGCAAGTTGAAAACTCTTCTGAAATGTTAATAATTAGGAATCAATCGATGTTGCCAAACCTTCTGTCAATGCATAAATTGCAATACTCAATTTATTGGGGGGGTCCAATCCTACTTTTCAACATAACAATTACTTAACATTAATTATTTTCATCAATGGGAGAATTGCTTGCTCAAAAAAAGGATGTTGAAGCAAAAGAAGGCACCGCTGTACAGAAATTGCCTCTCGAAGAGATAACCCAAATCAGGGTAAAGGAGGAGAGGAAAATTTATACGCATGATGAAGCCTTTGCAGCCTCCCTTGACTATTTCAACGGAGATGAACTTGCAGCCAGGGTCTGGGTCAACAAATACGCGTTAAAGGACTCCTTTGGAAACCTCTATGAACGAACTCCGGATGATATGCACCACAGGATGGCTCGTGAGATCCATAGAATTGAATTGAAATATCCCAATCCATTAAGTGAAGAGATCATTTACAATGTCTTGAGGAATTTCACCTATATCGTACCTCAGGGTGGTCCGATGACCGGAATTGGTAATGATTTCCAGATCGCCTCTCTGTCCAATTGTTTTGTCATCGGGAACAAAGGGAATTCGGATTCCTACGGTGGGATTCTGAAGATTGATCAGGAGCAGGTACAATTGATGAAACGCAGGGGCGGTGTAGGGCATGATCTGACACACATCAGACCATCCGGGAGTCCGGTTCTCAACAGCGCATTGACATCCACCGGTGTTGTTCCATTCATGGAACGGTACTCGAACTCGACGCGTGAAGTGGCGCAGGATGGACGCCGGGGAGCCCTGATGTTGACCATATCCATCAAACATCCCGATGCTGAGAAATTTATCGATGCAAAGCTCCAGGCAGGAAAGGTCACCGGTGCCAATGTTTCCGTAAAGATCGATGACGAATTCATGAAAGCCGTAACCAATGGCGGATCCTACATACAACAATACCCGGTTTATTCAAAAGAGCCCAAGGTCAGAAAGGAGATAGATGCTCGAAAATTGTGGGCAAAAATTGTTTATAACGCCTGGCTTTCAGCTGAACCAGGAATACTTTTCTGGGATACAGTGATCCGTGAATCCGTACCGGATTGCTATGCAGAACTGGGTTACCGGACCGTTTCTACCAATCCGTGTGGCGAAATACCCCTCTGTCCCTATGACAGCTGCCGGTTGCTGGCAATCAATTTATACAGTTATGTAAACGATCCCTTTACCAAAAAAGCAAAATTCGATTTTGAACGCTTTAAGGAGCATGCTGGTCTGGCACAACGGATCATGGATGATATCATTGACTTGGAACTGGAGAAAATAGATTCCATCCTGAAGAAGATCGATAAGGACCCGGAAGGCGATGAGGTAAAAGGAGTGGAGAAAAATCTCTGGACGAACATCCGTAACAAAACCGGAGAGGGAAGAAGAACAGGCATTGGGATAACCGCTGAAGGGGATATGATCGCTTCCCTGGGACTGCGATACGGCAGTGAAGATGCCATCGATTTTTCCACAGAAGTACACAAAACGCTTGCCCTTGAGGCGTACAGATCTTCTGTGTACCTCGCAAAAGAGAGGGGCCCCTTTGCCCTCTATGATGCTGAACGGGAAAAAAATAATCCCTTCATTCGGCGAATCCAGGAGGCCGATGAGGGTTTGTACAACTATATGCTTAAACATGGCCGGAGAAACATTGCCCTGCTAACCATCGCACCTACGGGTACTACCAGCCTGATGACTCAAACCACTTCGGGCATTGAACCGGTATTTCTCCCGGTGTACAAAAGGAGAAGAAAGGTGAATCCGAATGATCAGGATGTACAAATCAATTTTGTGGATGAGATGGGGGATGCCTGGGAAGAATACAATGTGTTTCACCAAAAATTTGTCGATTGGCTCAAATCGCAGGATTATGATCCTGAAGAGGTGAAAACATATGGTGAAGAGGAGATAGAGGAGATTGTGAGGAAGTCACCCTATTATAAGGCAACCTCCAATGACGTTGACTGGGTTAGCAAAGTCAAGATGCAGGGAGCCATTCAAAAATGGGTTGATCACTCCATCAGTGTAACCATTAATCTTCCCAGGGATGTTGACAGGGATCTTGTTGCAACCCTCTACGTTACGGCATGGGAATCGGGGTGTAAAGGAGCTACCATCTATCGCGACGGCTCCAGAGACGGTGTCCTGTTAACCAACCAGAGAGAAGATGTTGTTTTTCATAAGCGGCCCAAAGTGCTGGATGCAGAGATCATTCGTTTCAACAACAACAATGAAAAATGGATCGCTTTCGTCGGAATAAAAGATGGTAAACCGTATGAAATCTTTACCGGACTGGCAGATGAGGAGATGTTTCCCATTCCAAAAACCATCCACAAAGGACAGATTGTGAAGAATAAGGATGATAATGGAAAGAACAGGTATGACTTCCAATACACCGATAAATATGGTTATATTAACACCAACGGAGGACTCTCCCATATGTTCAAACCGGAATTCTGGAATTATGCCAAGCTCATTTCAGGCGTGTTGAGACATGGCATGCCAATCCCCGATGTCGTGAACCTGGTCTCATCACTACAGCTCGATAGTGAAACGATCAATACCTGGAAGAATGGAGTGGAACGGGCATTGAAAAGGTATATCCCGGATGGTACAAAAGCAAAAGGAGGAACCTGTACCGACTGTAAATCCAATAACCTGGTGTATCAGGAAGGATGCCTGGTTTGCATGGATTGTGGATCCTCAAAATGTGGATAGTATATAATGCAGGAGAAACAAAAAGGGGGTGTATCAAAAGTCCAGAAAATCGTCATTCTGTCCGCCATCGGCGGATCAGAATCTTAATCTATTGTTAATCAGAATTATGAGATCCTGAAACAAGTTCAGGATGACTGAAAAATCGACTTTTGATACACCCCCTTTTTTGTTTAATTTTTGGCGCTTATTTGTTCACTACTCACATCTCATTTCTCTTTCAACCTTCACCCTGAACTCTGTGCTTTGAACCATTACAATCCATATTTTTCGATGATCTCCTGCTTGGTAAGCCCCAGAATACCATATTTTTTCCCAATTTTCACAAAGGCTTCCAGGGCTTTGTCCAGGTGATGGATATCATGTCCGGCAGAGATCTGTGTACGGATCCTTGCCTGACCATTGGGCACAACGGGAAAGAAAAAGCCAATAGCATAGATTCCTTCGTTGTACAGATCCTTTGAGAAGTTCTGTGAAAGTTTCGCAT
>CAZXGG010000030.1:21196-41576 GCA_964640125.1 uncultured Rikenellaceae bacterium | reverse complement strand
TCTCATCGTCTGTCTTCACCCTGAACTAACCTACTACTCCTCCTCCTCTGCCTCATATGCTTTGAGCAGATCTTCCTGCAGGTCGCCGGGAACCTGTACGTATTCCGCAAATTTCATGGAGTACATTGCGCGGCCGTTGGTAAGGGAACTGAGCGCTGTTGAGTATTTTCCCATTTCTGCCAGTGGAACCTTGGCGGAAATTTTCTCAAATCCTTTTTCGCTGGACATGCCCAACACCATGCCTCTTCTACCCTGGAGATCACTCATCACATCACCCATCCGGTCAGCAGGAACAAGGACTTCCAATTCATAAACCGGTTCCATGATTTTCGGTCCGGCATTTTTGAATGCATTGCTGAATGCATTTCGTCCTGCAAGCTTAAAGGATATTTCGTTGGAGTCAACCGGGTGCATCTTTCCATCATATACGGCAACACGGATATCCCTGGCATAGGAACCGGTTAAGGGACCCTCTTCCATTTTCTCCATGATCCCTTTCAAAATAGCGGGCAGAAAGCGAGCATCGATTGATCCACCCACGATACAGTTGTAATAGATCAGTTTTCCACCCCATTCAAGATTGTATTCTTCCTTATTCCTGACATTCACTTTAATCTCTTTCCCATTGACCTTGTAAACTTTTGGATCCGGTAATTCTTCAGAGTAGGGTTCAATGACCAGGTGCACTTCGCCGAACTGACCAGCTCCACCTGACTGTTTTTTATGACGGTATTCCGCCTGAGCTATTTTGGTGATCGTTTCCCGGTAAGGGATTTTCGGAGCAATGAAATCGCACTCAACATGAAACACATTATCGAGATGCCACTTCAATATATTCAGGTGGTACTCCCCCTGCCCGTGAATAATAATCTGTTTCAGCTCTTTCGAATATTCAATTACAATGGTGGGATCTTCCTGGTGCATTCTCTGCAATGCTTCACCCAATTTCTCCTCGTCACCTTCACTTTTCGGTTTGATCGCAGTCCGGTATTTTGGTTCCGGGAACTTGATGGGTTCAAAGGTCCATGATTGTCCGGAAGCCGTAAGGGTATGATTTGTCTTGGTATTCTTCAGTTTAACCGTTGCACCGATATCACCGGCGGCTAATTTGTCCACCTTATTTCTCTTCTTTCCGGCAACCGCGTATAGCTGAGCCATTCTTTCTTTGGTCTGCGAGTTGTTATTCACCAGGTCCATGCTTTCACGGATCTCACCCGACATGACCTTGAAGTAGTTTATCTCACCAATATGCTCCTCGATTGATGTCTTGAAAACAAACAGGGAGGGACTTCCTTTTGGGTCACATACGATCTCTTCATCCTGTGAATTTTTCGGTGCCGGTAAATCGGCAGCCGATGGAGCGGTGTTATTGAGGAACTCAAGAAGCCGTTCGACACCCATGTTCTGCCTGGCCGAAGTACAGAAAACCGGAAATATTCCCCGCTGGATCAGACCGGCATTAATGCCTTTCCTCATTTCATCCTCATCCAGTGTATCTTTCTCGAAAAAAAGTTCCATCAATTCTTCATCATTTTCTGCTGCCTTTTCTACCAGTTCGTTATGCAACTGCTCTGCTTTTTCCTTCTGATCATCGGGAATATCGAGGATGTCCGGAGTACCGCCATCGGAAGGGTACCTGTACATTTTCATTTTCAGGACATCCACCATTGCATTGAAACCAGTTCCTTCATTTACAGGATATTGAACGACAGTTACATGGTTCCCAAACCGTTCTTTCGCCATTTCAATGGCTTTATCAAAATGGGATTTTTCATGGTCAACCGAGTTGACAACAAAAACAAGGGGTTTGTTAACCTCGTCTGCTTTTCTGAAATGAATTTCTGTTCCGACCTCGATGGCGTTTTGTGCGTTGATCAACAGGATCACTGTATCAGCAGCCCTGAGGGCAGATATTACTCCACCCACGAAATCATCCAATCCGGGTGTGTCGATGATATTCACCTTCTGATTCTGGTATTCGGTATATAGCACGGTGGAAAATATACTGTTGCCGTTTTCGTGTTCAATCTCATTGTAATCGGAGGTGGTATTTTTATTCTCAACAGCCCCTCTTCTTTCAATGATTTTCCCTTCAAACAGCATCGCTTCTGCCAGGGTTGTTTTTCCAGAGCCTGAATTTCCCAACAAGACAACATTTTTAATTTGATCAGTCTGATAAGTTTTCATTTTATCACGATGATTTTCAGTTTATATATTATGATTTTTGTTCGCGCTACCCGGTTTAAAATGCGCCCCAAAAGTAATAATTTTTTGTATACCTGCAATAGGTGAAAATGATTTATAGAAAATGATTTACCGCGGCTGTGACGGGAAAAATTTAATCTTTATTCATTATTGTTTTTTAAAAAAAAAGAATACCTTTGCACACCGATTTGAAAAAGTAGATTTTTAACGTAAATCATACTGTTTATGCCGACAATACAACAGTTAGTTCGCAAAGGGAGGAAGAAGCTTATCGATAAAAGTAAGGCGCCTGCTCTGGATTCTTGTCCGCAGCGGAGAGGTGTGTGTGTGCGTGTTTATACGACTACACCCAAAAAGCCAAATTCAGCGATGAGAAAAGTTGCGCGGGTACGATTGACCAATCAGAAGGAGGTGAATGCCTATATACCCGGAGAAGGACATAATCTCCAGGAGCACTCCATCGTATTGATCAGAGGTGGCAGGGTAAAGGATCTGCCCGGTGTCCGTTATCACCTGATCCGTGGTGCACTGGATACATCCGGTGTGGATGGACGGACACAAAGGAGATCGAAGTATGGAACAAAAAGACCCAGGAAGTAATCGAAAAATGGAGCATGTAAAATGAGAAAATCCAAACCTAAAAAACGAATTCTTTTGCCGGATCCCAAATTCAATGATCCACTGGTAACCCGGTTTGTCAATAACCTGATGTTAGAGGGTAAAAAGAGCCTGGCTTATTCAACATTTTACCAGGCACTCGATATTGTTGGAGATAAGGTTAAAGATGCCGAAAAAACTCCACTGGAGATCTGGAAAAAAGCATTGGAAAACATTACACCCAACGTGGAGGTTAAAAGCCGCCGGGTGGGAGGCGCAACTTTCCAGGTTCCTTTGGAAGTCAGACCCGACCGGAAAATATCCATCAGCATGAAAAACCTGATCCTTTTCGCCCGCAAACGAAGCGGCAAGTCGATGGGCGATAAACTGGCAGCTGAGATCATTGCTGCATATAACCTGGAGGGTGGAGCATTCAAGAAAAAAGAAGATACACACCGAATGGCAGAAGCGAATAAAGCATTTGCACATTTCCGGTTTTAATCGATTGAAATAGATCTGTGAAGATGCATCATTCATGAACGAGAGTTTAAAATATACGAGGAACATTGGTATCATGGCTCATATCGATGCGGGAAAAACCACTACCACGGAGAGGATACTCTTCTATAGTGGTATTACCCATCGTATGGGCGAGGTACACGATGGAGCCGCACAGATGGATTGGATGGTGCAGGAACAGGAAAGAGGTATAACCATTACTTCTGCTGCTACAACAACCTTCTGGAAATTTAAAAACCAGGACTACAAGATTAATATTATTGATACACCGGGACATGTCGATTTTACCGTTGAAGTGGAACGGTCATTGAGGGTGCTCGATGGAGCAGTCGCCCTCTTTTGTGCTGTCGGAGGTGTTGAACCGCAATCGGAAACCGTTTGGAGACAAGCCGATAAATACCGGGTCCCCAGGATTGCTTTTGTGAATAAAATGGACCGGACCGGTGCCGATTTTTTTAGTGTTATAAACCAGATAAAAACCAAACTCAATGCCAATCCCATTCCCATTCAAATCCCCATTGGCTCTGAAGATACCTTTCGGGGAGTGGTGGATCTGATTGAGAATAAAGCAATAGTGTGGCATAACGACGAAACCCTGGGGACAAATTATGAGCTGACCGATGTGCCGGATGAGATGAAAGAAGAGGTGGAGGAATGGAGAGGAAAACTGGTTGAAGCCATAGCGGAAAAAGATGATACCCTGCTTGAAAAATATTTCGATGACCCCGGTTCAATAACTCCTGATCACCTGATCCCGGTTATACGGAAATCAACAATCGACAGAAGCATCGTTCCGGTGATGTGTGGATCCGCTTTCAAAAATAAAGGAGTGCAAAGACTCCTGGATGCCATTGCCGGATTTCTACCAAGCCCTGTTGATATCGGTTCGGTTTCCGGAATAAATCCCTATACCGGTCAGGAAGTAATGAGAGCCCCTGATGCTGAAGAACCACTTACCGCTCTTGTTTTTAAAATTGCTACTGATTCCTTTGTTGGCAGCCTGGCATTTTTGCGAATCTATTCAGGAACAATGGAAACCGGAGAAATGGCCTATAATGCAAGAACCGGTAAAAAAGAGAGGATAAATCGCCTCTACCAGATGCATGCAAACAAGCAACATCCGAAAAAACGAATTGAAGCAGGGGATATCTGCGCTGTCGTTGGCTTTAAAAACCTTAAAACAGGCGATACCCTCTGCGATCCCAAGAAACCGATAACACTGGAGACGATGGAGTTCCCGGAACCTGTGATTGGCGTGGCCATTGAACCTAAAACACAGGCCGATATTGATAAACTGGGAATCGCTCTGGGAAAACTGGCTGAAGAGGACCCCACCTTTCAGGTAAAAGTCGATGATGAATCGGGTCAGACCATCATCAATGGTATGGGTGAATTGCACCTGGAGATCCTCATTGACAGGATGAAAAGAGAATTTGGAATTGAATGCAATCAGGGAACACCACAGGTTGCCTATAAGGAAGCCATAACCTCCTCCATAGAACACCGGGAATTATTCAGGAAACAAACCGGAGGTAGAGGGAAGTTTGCAGATATCCTGGTTGAGATATCTCCAGCGGATAAAGGTGTTAAAGGACTTCAATTCGAAGACCAGGTGAAAGGTGGAAATATTCCAAAGGAGTTTATCCCATCCGTTGAAAAGGGATTTAAACTGGCCATGCAAAATGGGGTCCTTGCAGGCTACCCGATGGAGAACCTGAAGGTTGTATTAAAAGACGGATCATTCCATCCGGTTGATTCCGATGCACTCTCGTTTGAGATCGCAGCTAAAACAGCCTTCCGAAAAGCCTGTGCCAAGGTAAACTGTGTGCTGCTCGAACCCATCATGTCAGCCGAAGTGGTAACACCTGAAGAATATATGGGCGATATCATTTCTGATTTTAACAAACGAAGAGGACAGGTGGAAGGAATGGAATCGAAAGCCGGATCCAGGGTGATTAAAGCGAAAGTGCCACTGGCTGAAAAATTCGGTTACGTTACCGTCCTGAGAACAATAACCTCAGGAAGAGCAACATCGACCATGGAATTTTCACATTATGAGGAGGTTCCACCTGAAATTTCAAAAAAGATAATTGAACGAACAAAAGGTATAATTCGTGTAACGGAATATTAAATAGAATGAGTCAGAAGATTAGAATAAAACTCAAATCGTACGATCACAATTTGGTGGATAAATCTGCTGAAAAGATCGTTAAAACAGTGAAATCGACCGGTGCTGTTGTTAGTGGGCCAATCCCGCTACCGACTCACAAACGGATATTCACCGTTTTACGCTCTCCTTTTGTAAATAAAAAGTCGAGAGAACAGTTTCAACTCTCCTCCTTTAAACGATTGCTGGATATCTACAGTTCAACTCCAAAAACCATTGATGCTTTGATGAAATTGGAACTGCCCAGCGGTGTGGAAGTTGAAATTAAGGTTTAACTATTGTAAAAGTGCTGAACAAAAATGCAAGGATTAATTGGTAAAAAGATTGGAATGACCTCCCTGTTTGATGACAATGGGAAGAATATCCCTTGTACAGTCCTGGAAGCCGGACCCTGCGTGGTTACCCAAATAAAAACAAAGGACAAGGATGGGTATAAGGCTGTACAACTTGCTTTCGACGACAAGAAGGAGAAACGTACCTCAAACCCAGAGATGGGGCATTTCAAAAAAGCAAAAACAAAACCCAAAAGAAAATTGGCAGAATTTACCGGATTTGGCGAGGAGGTTAATCTGGGTGATGTGCTGAAGGTAAATCTCTTTGACGACGATACCTGGCTGGATGTCCGTGGATATGCTAAGGGAAAAGGATTCCAGGGTGTGGTTAAACGTTATGGATTCCATGGTGTTGGTGACAAAACCCATGGACAGCATAACCGCGAACGTGCACCGGGATCCCTGGGAGCATCATCATTCCCCTCCCGTGTTTTCAAAGGCATGAGAATGGGCGGCCGGACCGGAGGACAACGGGTAATGGCAATCAGCCTTCGCGTAATGAAAATTATTCATGATGATAATCTGTTAATTGTTAAAGGATCAGTTCCGGGCCCCAATGGTGGCTATGTAATAATTACAAAGTAATGAAAGTAGCAGTTATAAATATTGAAGGTAAAGATACCGGGAAAAAGGTTGAATTGAATAATTCCATCTTTGGCATAGAGCCAAATGACCATGCCATATACCTTGATACCAAACAGTATCTGGCAAATAAAAGGCAGGGTACATCAAAGACCAAGGAACGTAGTGAAATCACCGGAAGCACACGAAAGATCAAACGCCAGAAAGGAACAGGTACAGCCCGCGCTGGTAATATCAAATCACCCATCTTCCGGGGAGGAGGAAGAACCTTTGGCCCAGCACCCAGAGATTATGGCTTTAAATTGAATAAAAAAGTGAAACAGCTGGCCAGAAAATCTGCCCTCTCGTATAAAGCCAAAGAGAAAAAAATCATCGTTCTGGAAGACTTTAATATGGAAGCCCCCAGGACAAAAGAATTCGCTGGGGTTCACTCACTTATCAACCAGGGAAACAAAAATTCCCTCTATGTTTTACCCGAACAAAATAAAAATATATATTTGTCTTCTCGAAATTTTACGGGTGCCAAAGTCGTAACAGTTTCAGAATTAAATACATACGATATATTGCGTGCATCAAATCTGGTGCTTGCTGAGAGTTCAATTGACGTTTTGAACCGAACGTTTGGAATATCATAAACTAATTGTGATGAGTATTTTAATAAGGCCTATAGTAACTGAGAAAATGACGGACCAGGGTGAGGAGATGAACCGGTATGGATTTATCGTTAACAAAACTGCCAACAAAATTGAAATTAAAAGAGCAGTTGAAGAGTTGTATGGCGTGACAGTCCAGTCGGTGAATACCATGCGTTATGGCGGTAAAGCCAAATCAAGGTTTACCAAGTCAGGCATTATAACCGGGAAATCAAAATCCTATAAGAAAGCGATTATTACCCTGGCCGAAGGCGAAAACATTGATTTTTACAGCAATATTTAAGGAATTATGGCTTCTCGAAAAGTAAAACCGGTTACACCCGGACAGCGACATAAAATCATCAGTGCATTCGATGATTTAACCTCCACTGCTCCTGAAAAATCGCTCCTTAAGCCGTTGAAGAAAAGTGGCGGACGGAACAAAAGTGGCAAAATGACCATGAGATACATGGGTGGGGGTCATAAGCGAAGATATCGCTTGATCGACTTTTTACGCGAAAAAGATGGAATCCCCGCAGTGGTTAAATCAATCGAGTATGATCCCAACCGCAGTGCCAGAATCGCACTCGTGGTGTATGCTGATGGAGAAAAACGGTATATCATAGCACCGAATGGACTGAAAACGGGAAACACGATACAATCCGGAACCGGTGTACCTCCCGAACTGGGAAATACACTGTTCCTCTCAGATATCCCATTGGGTACAATTATTCATAATATAGAATTGAAACCGGGAAAAGGAGGAGCCATGGCAAGAAGCGCCGGCTCGTATGCGCAACTTACCTCCAGAGATGGTAAGTACGCAATCATTAAACTTCCATCCGGTGAATCCAGAATGGTGCTGGTAACCTGTAAAGCAACGATAGGCGCCGTTTCAAATGCCGACCATGGAGTAGAATCCTCCGGTAAGGCAGGACGTAGCCGGTGGCTCGGCAGGAGACCAAGAGTGCGTGGAGTGGTGATGAATCCTGTGGACCATCCAATGGGAGGCGGTGAAGGAAGAGCATCTGGCGGACATCCCCGATCGCGAAAAGGACTCCCGGCAAAAGGATACAAAACAAGAGCCAGGAAAAAACAGTCCAACAGATACATTGTTGAAAAGAGGAAATAACAATCAGAATAACCAGAGAACAATATGAGCCGATCACTAAAAAAAGGTCCTTTTATTGATTTTAAATTGGAAAAACGGGTTGTCGAACAAAACGAATCAGGAAAGAAGTCGGTGATAAAAACATGGTCGAGAAGATCGGTCATCTCTCCCGACTTTGTGGGACATACCATTGCAGTACATAATGGAAATAAATTCATCCCGGTATACATTACCGAAAATATGGTTGGACATAAACTTGGAGAATTTGCTCCAACCCGCACCTGGAGAGGACATGGAGGGAAAGCCAGGTAAGTATTCATCGTGAAAAAATGAGCAGAAAATGGGGGCACGTAAAAGAAACCGAGCAAATAAACTGAAAGAGGAGAGGAAAAACAGATTCTCTGCCACATTGAGAAATTGTCCTACCTCACCGAGGAAAATGCGCCTGGTGACCGATATGATCCGGGGTGTTGAAGTAAATAAAGCACTCGATATGCTGAAATATAACCCGAAAGAGGCTTCCAATACACTTGAAAAAGTGCTTCTTTCAGCAATTGCTAACTGGCAGGCAAAAAATGAAGGGGTGCGGATAGAGGAGAGTAACCTCTATGTGAAAGAAATCTTTGTGAACCAGGCCAGAACATTGAAACGGCTACGCCCAGCTCCGCAGGGAAGAGCTCACAGAATAAGAAAAAGATCAAACCATGTAACCGTGGTACTCGATAGTGCACTTAGTGCAGAAGAACATAAAAGTGAAAAGAAATAGTATTAAATGGGACAAAAAGTAAATCCGATAGGACACAGGTTAGGCATCATCAAAGGATGGGACTCCAATTGGTATGGCGGTAAAAACTATGCCGATAAATTGATTGAAGATACAAAAATCAGAGAGTATCTGAATGTGCGTCTCGCAAAAGCCAGTATTTCAAAAATCGTTATTGAAAGAACCTTGAAACTGATAACGGTCACTGTCAATACCGCAAGGCCTGGGATCATTATCGGAAAAGGAGGACAGGAGGTCGATAAACTGAAAGAGGAGCTGAAGAATATTACCAATAAAGAGGTGCAGATCAATATTTTTGAGGTAAAACGACCCGAACTGGACGCGACCATCGTTGCCAGTAATATTGCCCGTCAGATTGAGGGAAAAATCTCTTACCGGAGAGCCATTAAAATGGCAATCGCCTCAACCATGAGAATGGGCGCTGAAGGAATAAAAGTGCTTGTTTCCGGACGTTTGGGAGGAGCTGAAATGGCCCGTAACGAAACCTATAAGGAGGGTAGAATACCACTCCATACCTTTCGTGCGGATATCGATTATGCACTGGCCGAAGCACTCACAAAGGTGGGCCTTATTGGTATTAAAGTGTGGATCTGCAATGGAGAAGTGTTTGGGAAAAGAGACCTCTCTCCAAATATCGGCGCTAAAAGTGCCAAAACAAAAGGATTTAAAAAAAGAAGAAAATAATTTGGTGAATCGTTGAAGGTGAAACCGTAATACCGATAACTGATGTTACAGCCGAAAAAAACAAAATACAGGAGACAACAAAAGGGAAAAATGAAGGGAAACTCCCAAAGAGGGAACCAGTTGGCTTTTGGCTCCTTCGGGATTAAAGCCCTTGAAGAGGCTTGGATAACCGGTCGGCAAATTGAAGCTGCACGACAAGCCGTGACACGTCATATGAAACGTGAAGGACAGATCTGGATCAGAATATTCCCCGATAAACCCATTACTAAAAAACCGGCTGAAGTAAGAATGGGAAAAGGGAAAGGAGCCCCGGAAGCATTCGTTGCTCCCGTTACTCCCGGACGAATTATCCTCGAAGCCGAAGGCGTGCCGTTTGAAATTGCTAAAGAGGCATTGCGTCTTGCTGCCCAGAAATTGCCTATACCTACAAAATTTGTCGTCAGACGCGACTTTGTCCATCAATCCAGTTAATCATGAAAACATCTGAGATAAGAGAACTGACCATTAAGGAGCTTGAAGAGAGACTTGATAATGAACAACTTTCCCTGGTAAGGCAAAAGCTGAATCATGCTATTTCTCCCCTGGATAATCCCATGAAAATTAAGGAGAGCCGCAGGAATGTTGCCAGGCTGAAGACCATACTTCACCAGAAAAAAATGAATGAACAAACTAAAAGTTAATCTCCAGGATGGAAAATAGAAATATACGGAAAGAACGAACAGGAATCGTGGTGAGCAACAACATGCAAAAATCAATTGTCGTTGCCGTGAAACGAAAAGTGAAACACCCCATCTATGGGAAATTTGTGAATAAAACAACTCGCTTCTTTGTCCATGATGAAGAAAATTCCTGCAACGTTGGAGATACAGTGAAAATAATGGAAACCAGACCGTTGAGTAAAAATAAAAGCTGGCGGTTAGTGCAAATCATTGAAAGGGCTAAATAGTCATGATACAGCAAGAAAGCAAAATGACAGTAGCTGACAACAGTGGAGCAAAAGAAGTGCTGTGTATCCGTGTCCTGGGTGGAACAGGTAAACGGTACGCTTCGGTGGGTGATAAGGTTGTCGTAACCGTAAAATCGGCTATGCCCTCCGGTGAAGCAAAAAAAGGAATGGTTAGCAAAGCAGTGGTGGTGAGGACTAAAAAAGAAATCCGAAGAACGGATGGCTCTTATATCCGTTTCGATGATAATGCTGTGGTCCTGTTAAATAACCTGGACGAAATCAGGGGAACACGAATCTTTGGACCAGTTCCAAGAGAATTGCGCGATCGCTATATGAAAATCATATCATTGGCACCGGAAGTGCTGTAATTTCAAAATTTTGTCCAATGAGAAAAAAAAGACATATTAAAAAGGGTGATGCTGTCATCGTTATTTCCGGAGAATATAAGGGACAACAGGGAAGAGTGCTCGAAGTATCCGTCGATGAAAACAGAGCCATTGTGGAAAGTGTGAATATGGTTTTAAAACACACCAAACCCAATGCACAAAACCCCCAGGGAGGAATCATTAAAAAGGAGTCTTATATTCATCTCTCAAACCTGCTCCCGGTGGATCCTTCCTCCGGAAAACCTACGCGTGTTGGAAGAAGAGTAAATGATAAGAACAAATTAGTGCGTTATGCTAAAAAATCAGGAGAGGAGATTAAGTAATGGATTACGTGCCAGCTTTAAAGATACAGTATAAGGAAAAAATTATCCCTGCGTTAAAAAAGGAATTCAATTACCGGTCAGTAATGCAGGTTCCCCGACTTGAGAAAATTGTGATAAATCAGGGAATCGGACAGGCTGTCGCTGATAAGAAAATGGTGGATATCGGTGCGGAAGAACTAACAGCGATCACCGGACAGAAAGCAGTGCAAACCGTGTCGTCCAAAGATATCGCAAACTTCAAATTGAGGAAGAAAATGCCGATCGGTGTAACCGTTACATTGCGGTCTGACAAAATGTATGAATTCCTTGAACGCCTGATAAGTGTCGCTCTTCCAAGGATCAGAGACTTTAAAGGAGTGAATAGCAAATTGGATGGAAGAGGAAATTATACCCTCGGTATTACAGAACAAATCATTTTTCCGGAGATCGATATCGATAAAATAAATAAAATAATGGGACTTCAAATTACCTTTGTCACAAATGCAAAGACAGATGAAGAGGGATTTGCCCTGTTGAGGGAATTTGGATTGCCCTTTAAAGCACAAAAAGTTAGTTAATATGGCAAAAGAATCAATGAAAGCACGGGAGGTGAAACGCCTCAAGATGGTGAATCAATATACGGATAAAAGAGCCAGACTGAAATCAGAAGGAGATTATGTCGGACTCAGCCGCTTGCCGCGTAATTCCAATCCCAACCGACTGCATAATCGTTGCAAAATTACAGGCAGACCAAAAGGCTATATGCGGCAGTTCGGATTGAGCAGGATTACCTTCAGGGAGATGGCTTCTGCCGGACTGATTCCGGGGATTAAAAAAGCAAGTTGGTAAACGGAATCGTTGAATCGTTAAGAAATAGTTGATCGGAAAATTAATTCAAAACAGTTAGAAATGACAGACCCTATTGCAGATTATTTAACGCGAGTCAGAAATGCAATTATGGCAAAGCATAAGGTTGTGGAAATTCCGGCATCAAACCTGAAAAAAGAGATAACCAAAATTCTCTATGAAAAGGGGTATATCCTGAGCTATAAATTTGAAGGGGATGACCTGCAAGGGAAGATCAGAATAGCGTTGAAATATCATCCGCAAACTAAAAAGCCGGCAATCAAATCAATGAAACGAATCAGCAGACCAGGCTTGCGTAAATATTCCGGAGCAGATAATCTCCCCAGGGTGTTGAACGGTTTAGGCATTGCTATCCTTTCAACTTCCCGGGGTGTGATGACAGATAAAGAAGCCAGAACATTAAAAATTGGTGGTGAAGTATTGTGTTATGTACATTAACCGTTGGAGGAAATAGGATATGTCACGTATAGGAAACCTACCCATTGAAATACCGGAAGGCGTTACCATCTCTGTAAATGATAAGAACCTGGTAACCGTTAAAGGACCACTGGGTGAACTGAGCCAGCTGGTTGACCGGGAAATTAAAGTAGCGGTAGAAGGAAACGAGTGTAAATTGGAGCGGCCCTCTGATATAATACGCCATAAATCATTACATGGCCTTTACAGATCATTGATAAACAATATGGTAATCGGGGTCTCTCAAGGATATACTATCCAGCAGGAACTGGTAGGGGTGGGCTTTAGAGCCGAAGCAAAAGGACAAATGCTTGAAATGTCGTTGGGCTTTTCACACGATATCGTCATCGAATTACCTCCGGAAGTGAAAGTTGAAACAAAAACCGAAAGGAGAAGTAATCCTGTGATCACCTTGACCAGCATCGATAAACAATTGCTTGGACACATTGCATCCAAGATCCGTTCACTCAGACCACCTGAACCCTATAAAGGAAAGGGAGTAAAATATGTCGGTGAACACATTAGAAGAAAAGCAGGGAAAGCTGCAAGCGTTTAATCCATCGATTTGAAAATTATGACATTAACGAAATTAGAGAGAAGAAACAGGATCAGAAAAAGAATCAGGAAAAAAATCTCCGGAACTACAGATCATCCCCGGTTGAGTGTTTTTCGAAGCAACAAGCAGATCTATGCCCAGGTAATCAATGACCTGGAGGGAAAAACCCTGGCATCAGCATCTTCGCTCGAGAAACCGGTCGCCGAAAAAAAGGGAATAACAAAAACTGAACAGGCCCGGTTGGTTGGAAAACTGATCGCTGAAAAATCATTGAAAGCGGGAATTTCTGATGTTGTTTTCGATAGGGGAGGATATCTCTATCATGGAAGAGTGAAATCATTAGCCGAAGCCGCAAGAGAAGGCGGTCTAAAATTTTAAGATATTATGTCAAACGGTATTCGTAAAGTAAAAACAAGCGATCTGGAACTTAAGGATAGATTGGTTAGTATTCAGAGGGTTACAAAAGTGACAAAAGGTGGAAGAACCTTTAGCTTCTCCGCAATTGTTGTCGTTGGCAATGAAGATGGAATTGTCGGATATGGATTGGGAAAAGCCAATGAAGTAACCACTGCCATTGCAAAAGGAGTGGAAGATGCAAAGAAAAATCTGATCAAAGTACCGGTCTACAAAGGAACAATCCCTCATGAACAGACTGCTAAATATGGTGGAGCACGCGTGTTTCTTAAACCGGCTTCTGAAGGTACAGGTGTTAAGGCTGGCGGAGCAATGCGCGCCGTGTTGGAAAGTGTCGGAATAGTCAATGTCCTGGCAAAATCAAAAGGATCATCCAACCCGCATAACCTCGTGAAGGCAACATTTGCTGCATTGCTGGAACTGCGTGATGTATCCACTGTATCACAACAGCGTGGAGTCTCTGTTGAACAAGTATTTAACGGTTAAAAATTTTGATTATGCCGAAAATCAGGGTAACCCAGGTGAAAAGTAAAATAGGGAGTTCAAAACGACAGAAAAGAACGCTTGAAGCCCTTGGTCTAAAAAAGATCAATGGCTCGGTTGAGGTGGAAGCCTCCCCCCAGATCCTGGGAATGGTGAATAAGGTGAAACACCTTATAAAGGTTGAAGAGTTGAAGTAATTATACAATTTATTCAGAAGTCATGGATTTAAGTAACTTAAAACCAGCAAAAGGATCCGTAAAAAAGGTGAAACGAATCGGAAGAGGCGAAGGCTCCGGTAAAGGTGGAACCGCTACACGTGGTCATAAAGGCCAGAAATCCAGGTCCGGATACTCCAGAAAACTGGGATTTGAAGGCGGCCAGATGCCACTGCATCGCAGGGTCCCCAAATTCGGTTTTAAAAATATCAACCGGATAGAGTACAAGGCAATAAACATTGATACCATTCAGAAACTGGCTGAGACAAAAGGATTGAAAAAAATTGATATTAAAACATTGATCGATGCCGGATTAATTTCTAAAAACAGACTCGTTAAAATATTGGGCAAGGGAGAGTTGACACTTAAACTGGAAGTTGAGGCACATGCCTTTTCCAAATCCGCTATAGAAGCAATTGAGGCGAAGGAAGGAACAGCCGTAAAAATATAAGATGAATGAAATCGTTTATTGAAACCATAAAAAACATTTTTAAAATTGAAGACCTGCGAAACAGGATCCTCTATACCCTGGGAATTCTCCTGATCTACCGGTTGGGTAAATACATTACACTCCCTGGTGTTGACCCTTCGCAGCTCGGCCAGCTTCAGCAACAAACATCACAGGGATTGTTGAGCTTGCTCGACATGTTCTCCGGAGGTGCTTTCTCCCAGGCATCCGTGTTCGCACTCGGGATCATGCCCTACATCTCAGCTTCCATTGTTGTACAGCTCCTGGGTATTGCAGTTCCCTATTTCCAGAGACTCCAGAAAGAGGGAGAGAGCGGACGAAGGAAAATAAACCAGATCACCCGGTACCTTACCGTGGGTATATTGTTTCTCCAGGCTCCGGGATACCTCGCAAACCTTAATGCCCAGTTGCCCGATACGGCATTTGTGATGAAAGGAACATTCTTTACTGTTTCCTCCGTGATCATACTTACCTCAGGAACAATGTTTGTCATGTGGCTGGGTGAAAAAATTACCGATAAAGGAATCGGTAACGGGATCTCACTGATCATCATGATTGGAATTATCGCACGATTACCCTTCGCACTGACAGCAGAATTTGGCTCCCGGCTTGAAGGTGCGGGAGGATTGGTGGCATTCCTTCTCGAAATGGTATTCCTCTTTATCATTATACTGGGTACTATCCTGTTGGTCCAGGGAACAAGGAGAATCCCCGTTCAGTATGCTAAACGAATTGTGGGGAATAAACAATACGGGGGAGTTAGACAATATATTCCCCTGAAAGTTAATGCAGCAGGCGTAATGCCGATTATTTTTGCTCAGGCAATCATGATGCTGCCGCTCGTTATCATTGGATATGCCAGTGATAAAATGTCCGGCTTTGCTGCTGCATTTTCAAACATGTATGGGTTCTGGTATAGCCTGGTCTTCGCAATTTTGATCATTCTGTTTACCTACTTCTATACCGCGATTACCATCAATCCAACGCAGATGGCAGAGGATATGAAAAAGAACGGAGGATTTATTCCGGGTGTCAAGCCGGGAAGGAAAACCGTTGAGTTTCTTGATAACATCATGTCCAGGATAACCCTTCCGGGGTCGATCTTCCTGGCTATCGTTGCTATACTGCCAACTTTTGCGGTGAACATGGGAGTAACCGGTCAATTTGCACAGTTCTATGGCGGTACGTCCCTTCTCATTCTGGTGGGTGTGGTTCTTGATACCTTGCAACAAATTGAAAGCCACCTGCTAATGCGCCATTATGATGGATTGATGAAATCCGGAAGGATTAAGGGAAGAACAGGTAGTGCTGCTGCTATATAATATTTGGAATCTGGTTCTTTGATGATACGGATTAAGACAGAGGATGAAATTGAACGATTGAGGGAAAGCAATATTCTGGTTTCCAGAACACTTGCCGAAATGGCAAAACTGATCAAACCGGGAATAACTACCCTTTTCCTCGACAGGGTGGCCGAAACGTTTATCCGGGACCATAACGGAATCCCCGGATTCAAAGGGTATAATGGTTTCCCAAATACGCTCTGTACATCGGTCAATGAAGAGGTGGTGCACGGGATACCCTCCTCTTATCAGTTGAAAGAAGGCGATGTTTTGTCCATTGATTGTGGAGTGATACTCAATGACTATTATGGCGATACAGCCTTTACTTTCCCGGTGGGTGACCTTGATGATGATGTGGCCAGACTGTTGAGATATACCAGGGAAGCACTGGAGAAAGGGGTTGAAAATGCGGTGGAAGGTAAACGGCTCGGAGATATCGGATATGCAGTCCAGCATCACGCTGAAAGCGGAGGATTCTCAGTGGTGAGAGAAATGGTAGGGCATGGACTGGGAAAAAAATTGCACGAACCACCCGAAGTACCCAATTATGGCAAAAGAGGCCAGGGTATAAAGTTGGTTAAAGGATTGGTAATCTGTATCGAACCCATGATTAACCTGGGATTGCGAAACATTGTTCAGGATAACGATGGCTGGACCATCAAAACGGTTGACAGCAGACCCTCGGCTCATTTCGAATATGCCGTGGCTGTCGACAGAGAAAAAGCCGATGTCCTGTCAACATTTGATTTTATTGATGATATATTGAATAATTAAGAAGATCTCAATATGGCAAAACAACCCTCAATTGAGCAGGATGGGACCATCATCGAAGCCTTGTCAAATGCAATGTTTCGGGTGGAACTTGAAAATGGACATGTCATTACTGCTCATATTTCCGGCAAGATGAGGATGCATTATATTAAAATCCTTCCCGGAGATAAGGTAAAAGTGGAGATGTCTCCTTATGACCTGTCCAAAGGAAGAATCACATTCAGATATAAATAACAGAATTGTTCAGATCATGAAAGTAAGAGCATCAGTCAAAAAAAGAAGTTCTGACTGTAAGATAGTTAGAAGGAAAGGACGCCTGTACGTGATAAATAAAAAAAATCCGAAGTATAAGCAGCGACAGGGATAAATTGTATAACTTTGCACTCTATTTTAAAAATGAGCTATGGCACGAATAGTAGGTGTTGATCTCCCAAAAAACAAAAGAGGCGAAATTGGACTTACCTATATCTATGGTATTGGACAAAGCTCCGCCGCTAAAATTCTCGAGGAAGCGGGAATTGATAAAGATATTAAAGTGAAAGACTGGACCGATGAACATGTCAATAAGATCCGGAAAATCCTGAATGAGAACTACAAACTGGAAGGAGAATTGCGGTCGGAAGTCCAGATGAATATTAAACGGTTAATGGATATCGGTTGTTACCGTGGAATCCGTCACAGAACCGGTATGCCCGTTCGTGGACAGGGTACGAAAAATAATGCCCGGACACGGAAAGGGAGAAGAAAAACCATTGCAAACAAAAAGAAGGCGACTAAATAGGAGTTGAATTATGGCTAAGAAGACAGGATCATCAAGAAAAAAGGTGGTGAAGGTTGAACCGACAGGTCAAGCCCATATTCATGCTTCCTTTAACAACATCATCATCTCACTGACCAATAATTCCGGACAGGTGATCTCCTGGGCATCCGCGGGGAAAATAGGATTTAGAGGATCCAAGAAAAACACACCCTATGCAGCGCAGATGGCAGCCGAGGAGTGCACTAAAACTGCATACGACCTTGGATTAAGAAAAGTGAAAGTGTTTGTCAAAGGACCGGGGTCAGGACGGGAGTCAGCCATCAGAACCATCCATTCCAATGGAATTGAGGTGATGGAAATAATCGATGTTACACCCCTGCCGCATAACGGATGCAGACCCCCTAACCGGAGAAGAGTATAACACGAATAAAACGAAAGATTGAACAACCAGTAGATTATTTACTTGAGAGAAAAATAAACGGTTAAATGGCAAGATATATCGGACCAAGTACAAAAATTGCAAGAAAATTCGGAGACCCGATTTTCGGACCGGACAAATATTTTGAGCGGAAAAATTATCCTCCGGGTCACCATGGAATGAACAAACGAAGGAAAAAACTATCTGAATACGGAATTCAGCTGAAGGAGAAACAAAAAGCAAAATATACCTATGGTGTGCTGGAGAGACAGTTCTCAAACCTCTTTAAAAAGGCTTCAGGAAGTAAAGGTATTACCGGTGAAGTGTTGCTCCAACTGCTTGAGTCCCGCCTCGATAACGTGGTGTATAGGCTCGGAATTGCTCCAACAAGAAATGGTGCCCGTCAACTCGTCTCACATCGTCATATCGTGGTGAATGATAAAGTGGTTAATATACCTTCCTATACCGTAAAACCAGGAGATATTGTCGGTGTCAGAGAGAAATCAAAATCGTTGGAGATGATCACATCCACGCTGGATTCAGCTTCCCATGCCGGTGTCTCCTGGCTGGAATGGGACAACGATAAAATGGCGGGTAAATTCCTTAACCTTCCGGAACGGGAAGAGATCCCGGAAAATATCAAGGAGCAATTAATTGTTGAATTATATTCTAAATAATAATTTATGGCCATCCTAGCATTTCAAAAGCCCGATAAGGTGATAATGGTTGAATCATCTGAAACAGTTGGAAAATTTGAATTCAGACCGTTAGAACCTGGCTATGGTATTACCGTTGGAAATGCCCTGAGAAGGATCTTGCTTTCCTCCCTCGAAGGATATGCAATTACTACAGTTAAGGTTGAGGGTATAGACCACGAATTTTCTACTGTTAAAGGAGTGATCGAAGATGTTACCGAGATTATCCTTAACCTCAAACAGATACGGTTTAAAAAACAAATCGAAGAAGTTGAGAACGAAAAAATTAATGTTACCATTAGCGGACAAACGGAATTCAAAGCCGGTGACCTTTCGAAATTCCTCAACAGCTTTGAGGTGTTGAACCCGGACCTGGTGATCTGCCGTATGGAACCCGATGTCAAACTTCAAATGGAAATCCAGATATCAAAAGGAAGAGGGTATGTCCCCGCTGAAGAAAACAGACCGGAGGAAGAGGAATTTGGACTCATTGCAGTTGACTCGATCTTTACACCCATCAGGAATGTAAAATATTCAATCGACAATTTCCGGGTTGAACAAAAAACCGATTACGAAAAACTGATACTTGAAATCATTACCGATGGCTCCATTCATCCCAAAGATGCCCTGAAAGAAGCAGCGAAAATCCTCATCTATCACTTCATGCTTTTCTCCGATGAGAAAATTACCCTCGATTCAGATGAGAAATTTGCCAACGAAGAGTTTGATGAAGAGGTGTTGCACATGAGACAACTGCTGAAAACAAAACTGGTCGACCTTGACCTTTCTGTTCGGGCACTCAACTGCCTGAAAGCAGCTGAAGTGGAAACACTTGGAGATCTGGTGAAATTTAATAAGAATGACCTCCTGAAATTCCGTAACTTCGGAAAGAAATCACTCACCGAATTGGATGACCTGCTTGAATCTTTGAACCTTACCTTTGGAATGGATACTAGTAAATTTAAACTGGATAAAGAATAATGTTGAGAATCATTTGGTAACGGAGTTAATTAACGATGCGACATAGAAAAGGATTTAATCAGTTAAGCAGGAAAAGTGCACACCGAAAAGCAATGTTTGCCAATATGGCATCATCGCTGATATTGCATAAGAGGATAGAAACAACCACTGCAAAAGCCAAGGCGTTGCGTACATACGTCGAACCTTTGATCACGAAATCGAAAGAGGATTCAACACATTCGCGACGGGTGGTTTTTCGTTACCTTAAAGATAAAGAAGCCGTCTCGGAATTGTTCCGTGAAGTGTCTCCGAAAATAGCCGATCGGCCGGGAGGATATACCCGGATACTGAAAACCGGAAATCGCCTGGGCGATAATGCCGATATGTGTATCATTGAACTGGTGGATTTCAATGAAAATATGCTTTCTGCTGCTGAAGAGACCAAAACCAAAGCAAAAAGAAAAAGACGCGGCGGCAAGAAAAAACCTTCGGAAACAGCTGTCGAAACAGTTGCTGAAGAAATAACCCCGAAACAGCTGGATGAAGAAACTGAGCAGACAGAACCTGAAAAAGAAGAACCGGTAGCAGAGGCTGAAGAAACCCAAGAAGCAATACCCGATAAAGAAGAACCCCTAGCAGAAGCTGAAGATAGCACGGCTGCAGATCAGGACGAAACACCGGCTGCTGAACCGAAAGACGAGGCTGTTGAACCGAAAGACGAGGCTG
>CAZXGG010000030.1:0-21096 GCA_964640125.1 uncultured Rikenellaceae bacterium | reverse complement strand
GGCTGCTGAACCGAAAGACGAGGCTGTTGAACCGAAAGACGAGGCTGTTGAAGAGGAGGAAGAAAAGAAACCGGAAGAGTCAGACGAGAAACAGAAAAAATAACCATAAAAACCTAAAAATATGGGACAAATTTCAGAAATTCGGGCAAGACAAATCCTCGATTCCCGGGGTAATCCAACCATTGAAGTGGATGTTATTACCGATGAAGGTTTTCTTGGAAGAGCAGCTGTCCCCTCAGGAGCTTCAACCGGTGTGCATGAAGCAGTGGAACTTAGAGATGGTGATAAGGGAAGATTTTTGGGGAAAGGCGTTCTCAAAGCCGTTAATAATGTCAATACCATTCTCAATGAGGAGCTGAAAGGATTCTTTGTATCCGAACAGAGCATCATTGATGCTGCTATGATTGAACTCGACGGAACGGATAATAAATCCAACCTGGGCGCTAACGCAACCATCGGAGTATCACTGGCTGTCGCCAGAGCAGCAGCACTGGAAAGTGGACAACCACTCTTCCGGTACATCGGAGGTGTAAATGCCAATACACTGCCGATCCCGATGATGAATATCCTCAATGGCGGTTCACATGCTGATAATAAAATTGACATTCAGGAATTCATGGTTATGCCTGTTGGAGCGACCTCCTTTAGCGAAGCCCTGCGCATGGGAGTGGAGGTTTTTCATAATCTGAAATCCGTGCTCAAATCCAAAGGCCAATCTACAAACGTGGGGGACGAAGGAGGTTTTGCCCCAAATCTCGGATCCAACGAAGAGGCAATTGAAGTAGTCCTTGAAGCCATCGGAAAAGCAGGATTTAAACCCGGAGAAGATATCTGGATCGCCCTTGATCCCGCAGCCTCCGAATTTTACGACGAAAAGAAAAAAGTGTACCATTTCCAATCCACCGGTGAAGACAGATCATCAGACGAAATGGTTGAATATTGGAAGGAATGGACTTCAAAATACCCGATCATCTCTGTTGAAGACGGATTGCATGAAGATGACTGGGCAGGATTCCAGGCATTGACAAAAGCAATCGGTGACCGTGTACAGATCGTTGGCGATGACCTCTTTGTGACCAATGTGAAAAGACTTAGCAGAGGCATCGAAGAGAAAGTGGCAAACTCTATCCTGATTAAAGTAAATCAGATCGGTACGCTTACAGAAACAATCAATGCAGTTCAGCTTGCGCATGCCAACTCATTTACCTCGGTCATCAGTCACCGTTCAGGAGAAACAGAAGATGTTACCATTGCAGAACTGGCAGTGGCTCTGAACACGGGTCAGATCAAAACAGGATCGGCTTCCCGCTCAGACCGCATCGCAAAATATAACCAGCTGCTTCGTATCGAAGAATCATTGGGCAGCGCTGCAAAATTTATCGGAAAGGACTTCAGGTTTCTGAAAAGATAACCGCATTCACGAACTGGGAAGGGGTTGATCAACAACCCCTTTTTTTTTTCAGTATGTTGTTGAATATACTATTTGCTTAGGATTTTAAGCCAAATCTTGCTACTTTTAGTAGCTTAAGCAATTGTCTAAAACATAAAATAGAAACAACATGTCGGAACTTAAAAAGAAACTTGCAAAGAAAATTGAAGACTGGAGGCCCAGAACGGTCAAACTACTTAAAGAACACGGAGATGTAAAATTGGGCGATGTTACTATTGCACAGGCTATCGGCGGAATGAGAGGAGTAAAGTGCCTGGTAACGGATATATCCTACCTGGATCCTTTCGAGGGAATCCGGTTCAGGGGCTATACCATTCCCGAGGTGCTTGAAAAACTTCCGAAACCACCCGGAGTAGAAGCCCCCTATGTGGAGGGATTCATTTACCTCCTCCTCACCGGTGATTTACCAACCCAAAAAGAGGTTGAGGAGATTGCGGAAGAGTTTACAGAAAGAAGAAAGGTCCCTTCCTATGTATTCGATGTCATTAATGCATTGCCGAAAGATTCACACCCCATGGTCATGTTTTCAACAGCGCTCCTTTCCATGCAGAAGGAATCGTTGTTTGTAAAACAGTATAGGGAGGGTATCAGTAAGATGGAATATTGGGATCCAACCTATGAAGATGCCATGAATCTCCTGGCTAAACTGCCTGAAATAGGTGCTTATATCTATCGTAAAAAGTACAGGGATAGCATTATACCGCCCGATCCGAAAATTGACTGGGGTGGAAATTTTGCTCATATGATGGGGATTGATAAACCGTACGATGACCTGAGCAGGTTGTATTTTATCCTGCATAGCGATCACGAAAGTGGCAATGTTAGTGCTCACACCGGACACCTCGTTGCCAGTGCATTATCCGATTCATACTATGCAGTATCTGCTATGATCAACGGATTAGCCGGCCCATTGCATGGATTGGCAAATGAGGAAGTGCTCAGATGGATTCAGGGTGTGATGGATAAAATGGGTGGTAAGGTACCCGATAAAGAGGAGATGAAACAGTTTGTTTGGAATACCCTCAATTCAGGACAGGTTATTCCAGGATATGGCCATGCCGTGTTGAGGAAAACAGATCCACGCTATACCGCTCAGCGCGAATTCTGCCTGAAACACCTCCCCGATGATAAGATATTCCAGTATGTTAGTACACTGTATGAAGTAGTTCCTGATATCCTGCAGGAACATGGCAAAGCAAAGAATCCATGGCCTAACGTGGATGCTCAATCCGGCGTTATACAATGGTTTTACGGAGTGAGAGAGTATGATTTCTATACCGTATTGTTCGGTATAGGCCGTTCAATTGGTGTCCTTTCAAATATTGTTTGGGATCGTGCCCTTGGGTATCCGATCGAAAGACCCAAATCCCTCACCACAGCTATGCTGGAAGATATCGCTGCAGGAAAATAAAGCGACTTGATTTACAAGGGGCTGTATCGAAAAGGGCTTTGATACAGCCTTTTTTTTTCGTCATTTTATGTAAATTAACCGTTGTATCCAAACCATTACCAATTGACCTTTGATGCCGGTGAAATGTAAAATATCCCTGCTGTTACTTTTCGTTTCACACCTTTTTGTGACCGAGATATGCCTTTTTGCACAGGATATCAATCAGTTTTCAATTGATCAGGGATTGTCACAGAGTTGGGTCAGGTGTATTCACCAGGATGTAAAAGGATTTCTTTGGATTGGCACACAGGACGGACTGAACCGGTATGATGGCTATGATTTCAAGATCTTCCGGCATGAACTCTACGATACCAGTTCAATAGGCGAAAATACCATTAATTCAATCTCCGAGGATCAGGCAGGTAACTTATGGATTGGAACAGAAAATGGGTTGAGTAAATACGACCGAAAACGGGGAATATTTGAAAACCTCCACCATAACCCATCCAACCTAAAATCAATTAGTGCAGGTCCCGTTTATCAGACACTTGTTGATTCGACCGGTGCTGTGTGGGTGAAAACAGGTCGGTTTCTGGAGAAACTTGACCCGGTGAAAGGAGAGGTTGAGCGCTATGATATTTTTTCGGTTGATCCATTCTCCCCTCCAATTGATTATATTTTTCCAATGATTCAAGATCATCTTGGGAGAATCTGGACCGGAACAAATCAAGGCCTCTTCCTGTTTGATCCGGCACGGAATAAGTACCACCGGTTTCTGCATGAACCGGGATCTCACGCAAGCCTTGCCGGTGACTTTATCTATTCCATAATGGAAGATCATAGGAACCAGTTATGGATTGGAACAACCAGTTGCATTCATAAGTTCAATCCGGAGGACAGCACGTTCCAGCGGTTTTATGTTTCGGCGGAAAATAATGAAGATGTTCTCATACAGGGCCTTTACCATGATCCAACCGGAATATTCTGGGTAGGAACAAGTTCAGGGATATTTTTTTTCGATGAGGCAGACGGGAAATTTACCTATTTCGAAAAAATGATTAACAGAGCCCAGATCGGTGGATATTTCTCCTTTTCAACCTTTATTAAAGATCGCTCGGAGATTATCTGGGCAGGTGGAAGCCAGGGATTGTTTAAGTGCGATAAAAAAGGAGGGAAATTTAACCTTTACCGGAACCAATCACCCAATGATCCGGACTTTAGCAGAAACGGAATAACGGCAATCTTTGAAGGACCGGAAGGGTTAATGTGGCTGGGCACATGGGGAGCAGGCCTGGTGCTGTATGACAGAAACAGGAATGATGTTGTCCGTTATTTTAATAAAAATCAGAATGACAGATCCCGTATTAGTGATAATGTTATCTCTTCCATTACCCGGGATAGAGAGGGTACGATCTGGGTGGGAACCGAAAATGGAATTAACATCTATCGGGAAGTTCATGGTGGATTCATACCGTTTTCGGAATATGCAAATATACCGGGTTGTGAAGAGTTTGATCGAATGTATGTTAATCATATATACGAGGATCCCTCGGGAATCCTTTGGTTTTCCACATCAGAAGGGTGGATCTCTTACGATAAAAGCACCGGGAGAATCGTCAAATTCATACATAGCCTCGAGGACCCTAATTCCCTGAGTAACAATTTTGTATATTTTACCTGCCAGGATAAAGACCGGATCTTCTGGATCGGGACACGAAAAGGGTTGAACCGGTATGATCCCGTAAACAATAGCTTCTCATCCTATCAGAATGACAACATTGGTATACCCGTTGGAATCAGTAATAACTATGTCTACTATATCCATGAGGGGGCGGATGGATATTTATGGATAGGAACCGGTTCGGGATTGAACCGTTTTGATAAGCAGGCTGAGCAGTTTACAATATTCACTGAAAAGAGCGGATTACCCAATGACTTGATCTATGCAATACTTGAAGACAATAACCACAATTTATGGATTAGCACCAACCGTGGTCTTGTGCAATTCAATACACGGACAGAAGAGATCTATGCATTCGATACTTCTGATGGTATACAGAGCCTGGAATTCAATATCGGAGCCTATTATAAAAGCAACCGGGGTGAGTTTTTCTTCGGAGGAATGGATGGTTTTAACTCCTTTTATCCTGATTCAATACAAATAAATCCCTATCCTCCCGCGCTAGTCTTAACTTCCTTTGAGTACCTGTCAGCGAACGGCTGGGAAGAGATACCAGTCGAAGGGGAGAAGGTGGTTATTAAAACCCGGGAAACCAATATGTTTGCCGTTGAATTTGCCGCTCTTGAATATACAAACCCGTATAAAAACCAGTATCAGTTTTACCTGGAGGGACTGGAAGAGACATGGCAACCCCAGACAACAGAGCGCAGAGCGGTCTATTCAAATCTTGATGCCGGTAACTATATTTTCAGGGTGAAAGGAACAAATGACGACCTGGTATGGAACGAAGAGGAGATCACCCTTCATATTACGATTAAAAGTGCATTCTGGAATTCAAAAGTAGCATATGGCTTTTATCTGACATCCATCCTTGTATTAATCTATCTGTTCATACAAATCCGCACTTCCCATCTGAAAAATGCAAACAGGATCCTGCAGGAAAAACAGAAGGCATCACTCGAAATCGAACGGCAAAAAGAAGAGTTGTCCATTATAAATAAGAACATAACCGATAGCATCAATTATGCAAAGAAAATTCAGGAAGCCCTGTTACCCCCCCATTCCTATTTCAGTAAACTGCTCCCTGAATCATTTGTGTTCTATCGCCCGAAAGATATTGTGAGTGGCGATTTCTTCTGGATCAACGAAAAACAGGACAAAGTGTTTGTTACGGCTGTGGATTGCACAGGACACGGTGTACCCGGAGCGTTTATGTCATTAATCGGTTTCGAAATTCTCGATAAGATCATCAATGATCAGGGAATAGAACAACCGGCAGAGATCCTTAATATTCTCAGTAAAGCAATCGAAGTGACCTTCAGTAAAGAGGAGGAGGATATAACATTACGCGATGGGATGGATATCGCCTTTTGTGTGATCGACAGGAAGGAAGGAATGTTACAGTTCGCTGGCGCGTTTAATCCCCTCTATTTGCTCAGGGATAATACACTGACCGAAATCCGGGGCGACCGGATGTCGGTTGGTATATCGGAAGAGCATCAACCCCCTTCATTCACCAATCATGTGATTCCCCTGGAGAAAGATGATGTGATCTATTTATTCTCGGATGGATATGCCGACCAGTTTGGCGGCCCCCAGGGTAAAAAATTTATGTACCGGAGATTCAGGCACCTGCTACTTACCATCCACCCGTTGAAGATGAAAGATCAAAAAGCATTTTTGGAAGAAAGCATTGAGGGGTGGATGGGAAATCTTGACCAGGTGGATGATATACTGATCATCGGAATCAAGCCGCTGGGTAAATCCAGATCAGGTAAGTAAAATCTTGATTTTATGAACCAGCTCTTCGATCTGGAACGGCTTACTGATGTAATCATCCATACCAGCTGACAGACAGGTCTCTCTGTCACCAAGCATGGCATTGGCAGTGATAGCAATGATGGGTGTGTGTGAGTTGGTGCTTGCTTCAATCTCTCTGATCTTTTTGGTTGCAACGATCCCATCCATCACCGGCATCTGGATATCCATCAGGATCACATCATATTTTGAAGTACCAAATTTTTCCAGAGCCTCTTTCCCATCCCTGGCAAGGTCAATGTTACGGACCAGTTCTTTCAAACTCAATACAACAATTTTCTGATTGATCAGATTATCCTCTACCAATAGTATATTGGATTGCTTAACCTCTACTTTTGGTGGTTTCTTAAACTTATCTATGGAAACAACCTTCTCCTTGGTTACCGGAATAGTCTCATCCACAAGGGGCTTGTCAAAAGGAATGGTGAATGAGAACCGTGAAAATTTTTCATCGCAGTCATAAACCAGCTCTCCCCCCTTCTCTTCAATTAACTTCCGTGTCATGGAGATATCAAATTTATCGGCAGCTTCACGGGATACTCCTTCCATACCTGCCCGTGATCCCGTTTCCTCTTTTGGCAGCTGAATCAAGAGTTTGGGAGTAACCGATATGTCAAACTTCAGTTCAACCGACTTATCACTCTCCCTCTCATGGTTGATCTTCATACCCACTGTCAATGTTCCACCGGAATTACACTTAATGATTGTGTCAAAGACATACAGGAGGATTTGCTTCAGAATGATGGGGTCCCCCATAAGATAAGTACTAACCTGCTCAAAGGATGGCTGTTTCAACTCAAAACCCGATGGAGCCTTTCTGGAAATCAGATTCGTAATGCTCTTTATCGTGGATTGTAAGTCAAACTTGATGTGTTCCTTTTTCTGATAAGTGATCTCAATGCCTGAATCTTCTGTGATGCTGTTCACCACATTGACAAGGTTGTTGGTGGAGGCAATGATCGTTTCAACCAGGTCCTTCTGATTTTTATTCAACCGATCGGTATTGAGGAGTTCACCCAGTACAACAATATCGTTGAGAGGAGTGCGGATCTGATGAGATAACTTTGAAATAAACTCCTCCTTTGCCCTGTTTGCATTTGCCGATATTTCCTTCGATTTTTTTAGTTTATTAATGATCGTGCTCTGAACACTGTCATATCCATAAAGAATGATCAGGAGAAGGAGAAAAACAGCGGTGAAATGAATCTTGAAGGGGAAGGAATAATGCAGCGTATTCATCGGATGTTCCGGAGTCCATAATAGAACCGATGCAATGAAAAGAATAACAATGGAAAATATCGTCCCAGGCTTCCTTCCAAGAAGAAAAAATGCAATCGGAGGAATGAAATAGAGCCAAATCAACCCACTTTCAGCCCCCAAATTGGATAGCACAATAGAAGCAACAAATAAAATCGAAACAAGAGTGACAAAGGCATAGGCATACCCATGGTAATTCTTTGAACGGATAAAATAGATAAAATTCAGTGTAAAGAAAATGGATGATAGAGCCAGGATGGATCCGATGAGAAATGTTGAATTAAGCAGGAAAAAAAAAGCAAAACAGAGCGTTGTAACAACAAACAAAACACTCATGAAATTAATCAGCAGTACCCTGGACTCTATCCGTTTCTCTTGCGTATCTTGAAATCCGAACATGAACCACCTGGAGATTCTTTCCCATTTTCCCATATCCTGAGCCTGAATCCGTATGAAATGAAGATCCAATTATTCATTCTAAAAGTAAGAAAAAAATATCAATCTTACCTGTTTTCGTTACAAAGTGAGGATTTGTTTCCGGGATTGAGGATAAAATTTTAATTTTGTTTTTGTGTGAAGAGTGAATCACTAATGCGAGATGTGATGAATACAGTTGTTCTTCGGAAAATCGTAACCGTCGGAATCTTTTTGTTGATCTGTTCATGGTCTTTTGGGCAAGGGGACTCAACAAGGATAGTCAAATATACCCATGACTTCCGGTTTGATGAGGGGATATTTCTCAATTTTGATCAGGTGAAAAACAACGGTCCTATCCCCAAAGCCAGATTGCTTACTCCAGTCCAATTGAGTGATAAAGAATTCTTTCGAAAAGTCCTGACGAAAGATATGATTTATTATTATGATGATTTCGGGATCAGGCAGGAAGTGAAGACGGATAACATCTGGGGGTATTCCAGAAACGGTATCCTCTACATCCAGGTCGGTGGCGATTTCCATCGAATAGCAATATTTGGAGGAATTTGCCATTTTGTGGCGAATATCACTACCTATGAAACCAGGTATTATGACCCCTATTATTACCGGTATAGCTATTATAATTACTATTACCCATCCTATCCAAATACCTATTCCAAAACGGAAATGCGTCAGTTTATCCTCGAATTCGATTCAGGAAAAGTAATGGAATATACGGTGAATAGCGTAGAGATGTCGCTGATGAGAGATCCGGAATTACACGACCAATACATGGCGTTGAGTCACCGGAAGAAAAAACAGCGGAAATTCCTTTATATTCGGCAATTCAATGAACGCAACCCGGTATATATTCCGGTTGAATAATCACATAGTGAAATCTATAGCTACAACATCATGAAAAAAATGCACCTTTTATTATCATTCTGCCTGTTATCCTTAGCAGCCTTCTCCCAGGCTCCCTTTCCGACTGAAAGGGATATGAACCTGTTTAAGAAATCGAAAACCCTTGTTGTGCTGGAACCGGATATATTTTCCGATTTCAATATTTATATCAAAGAAGCCGTTGAACAGCACTGGAAAATCACTCCCTACGAATTTGTTGAATTCAAGGAATTTGAAGAGAAGAGGGCTGATTCATCGTACTCCTTCCTGGTGCTGATACAGACCAGCTTCGAGCGCGATAAATCGAATGTTTATTACAACTTCCTGAACCTGCTCCTTGGAGCTGATGTAAAATATATTAATGAAATGCCGGAGTTTTGCTCCATCCCATTATCCTATTCAAAAGTTGAAGAACCAAGATACCCTACCAAGCTGGGTATAATGCTCACCTTCATGCAGGATCATGTCAAGCTGATTGCAGAGAATTTCGAATCAATCGGACTGAAAAATCTCAGTTATTATAACAGGTACTCAAACCAGGTTAAGGATAAAATTCTCCTGGTCACATCCGCCGACCTGGCAGGTGAAGTGAATACCCTGAAAAAAATCCAGGCAACCTACCCACATGATGTCAGGCTTGTATTGGAGGAAGAGGTGGTGGAAGCCATTGAAAACAAAGCTCCGAATACCATTATTGTCCACAAAGTAGGCCCTGAGAATACAAACAAAAGCGGATGGTGTTATAAAGCTTTTTTTGGTACCGAAGACTCAAAACTCTATTTTTTCGACCACCATAACGTTTCGGAGAAACGACCGGACGGATTACTTGAAAAAGATTTCAGAAGACTCCGGTAGATTCCCTTGCCACTGAATATCAATGATTGCAAACCCAATAACATAAAAAGACATGGTAGAAATTAGACAATTGAGCAGTGATGAACGTACTTTTGGTATGCTCTGTCACCTGTCAGCACTCGCCGGATTTATTTTTCCGCTGGGAAATATCCTCGGGCCACTGATCATCTGGTCCCTGAAAAAGGAAACATATCCCTGGGTTGATAAGCATGGTAAGGAATCATTGAATTTCCAGATATCAATGACAATCTATCTGTTTATCTCGGCAATCATGATCTTCATCCTTATCGGAATATTTTTTCTCGTTGCCCTCGGAATAATCAACATCATATTTATCATTCTGGGCAGCATAAAGGCAAACAACGGAGAAGAGTTTTCTTATCCCCTTTCGATCCATTTTATAAATTAGGACAAAATGTCGTTCCACATTTTATCTTCTGCATCATTGATTTTTATCCCGATTTCTTAAATTTGCCACGCATTCGCTTGTTACTATCCGCATGACTGAAAAACCTTCCATACCAAAAGGAACCAGAGATTTCAAACCGCTTGAAGTGGTGAGAAGAGATTTCATCCTGGATACCATACAGAAGGTTTTTACCCGGTATGGTTACCTCCCCATTGAAACTCCGGCAATGGAGAACCTGTCAACACTGCTCGGTAAATATGGAGAGGAGGGAGACCGGCTGATTTATAAAATACTGAATTCAGGAGACTTCCTTTCGGGAATCTCACGGGCTGAACTGACCCATGACAGAGCAGCAAAACTATCTTCCAGGATGTGCGAAAAAGGATTACGGTACGATCTGACCGTTCCGTTTGCCCGTTTCGTGGTTCAACACCGCAATGAACTTGTCTTCCCGTTTAAACGGTACCAGATCCAGCCGGTGTGGAGAGCCGATCGTCCTCAGAAAGGCCGGTACAGGGAGTTTTACCAGTGTGATGTGGATGTGATTGGGAGTGACTCTCTGCTGAATGAGATTGAGCTGATTCAAATTACTGATGAAATATTCCGGGATCTTGCCATTGAAATTGTAATGAAAATTAATAACCGGAAAATATTGAACGGTATAGCTGAAACCATTGGAGAAAGTAAGCGGATGATGGAAATTACCATGGCGATCGATAAAATGGATAAGATCGGTCCGGATCAGGTAAACCGGGAACTGGCAGGCAAAGGTGTATCGAAATCAGCCATAGATAAACTTCAACCCATCCTGTTTCTGGAAGGCGATTCTGAATACAAAATAAGTGAACTCCAGAAAATCCTTTCACAATCAAAAATTGGCACGAGAGGAGTGGAAGAAATTTACGGAATATTCAGTTACCTCAATACCCTTCAAACCCATTCCCCTGTTGAGATTGATCTGACACTGGCCCGGGGACTGGATTATTATACAGGCGCAATTATTGAAGTACTCTCTGCGCAGGTTCAGATGGGGAGTATAGCGGGTGGAGGAAGATACGACGACCTTACCGGGATATTTGGCCTTCCCGGAGTGTCGGGTGTTGGTATTTCGTTTGGCGCCGACCGGATTTACGATGTTTTATCTCAAACCAATGGATTCCCCGATGATTCAGAATCATCCATGACCCTGATGTTCGCCAATTTTGGAGAAAAAGAGGAAAAACATTGCCTGACACTTCTTGAAAAGATCAGAAATAAAGGCATTCGTGCTGAACTTTTTCCCGATCAGGTAAAGCTGAAAAAACAACTGGCTTATGCAAATGCTAGGAATATCCACTATGTTGCATTAGTGGGAGAGTCCGAGATCACCGGGAACTATATTACACTGAAAGATATGGTGTCGGGAGAACAGTGGCAGGTTAAATTGGATGAATTGATCCGGAAGATCGCCGAAACCTGAGTTTCCAATTTATTTTGCTAATTTTACGTCAGAAACCCATTCCTGACTCATGAATAACTGGAATTTGGAGTTCAAGATCAAGATTAACCGTAAGGCACTTTGCCTTCTGCTCTTGAGATCGTGAATCTTTCTGATTCACATTTTCTGCTTATCCTTTCGCAATACTGTAATAACTATCATTACCTTAATCCTTCACTATAAGATATTGTGATCGGATAATCAAAGTATATACTTTACATTGTTGAACTAAACCTATCATAGAATGAAATTAGAAATAACCGGTTCAGGCCTGACCATTGAGGATCTGGTCGATGTAGCCCGCAAAAACCGACCAGTTGAACTACATCCGGATGCGATCAAACGCATCAGGAAATGCAGGGCAATGCTCGAAAAGAAGATCGAAAAGCATGAAATCATGTATGGTGTAAATACCGGAATTGGGGAGTTTTCCGAAGTGGTACTCTCCGACGACCAGTTGATGGATTTTCAGAAATACCTGGTCTATAACCATGCAGCAGGTATCGGCGATCCGGCACCGATAGAATATGTGCGGGGTGCCATGCTTGGACGGATAAACGTTCATGCACACGGTAATTCAGGCTGTCGCCTGGAGATTACCCAAACCCTGGTGGAGATGTTGAACAAGGGAGTAACACCTTTCGTATGCCAGAAAGGATCCGTCGGTGCGTCGGGAGATCTTGCCCCAATGGCTCAAATTGCCCTGCTCCTGATGGGTGAAGGGAAAGCATATATTAACGGGGAACTCCTTGATGGCAAAGAAGCATTGGACAGGGCAGGAATTCCAATCCCAGGACTCAAAGCAAGAGATGGCTTAGCCACCATTAACGGCTCTAACCTCCTGACCGCAATGAGCGCAATCTTCCTTTACGATGCAAACAGATGGATCAAACAGGCTGAAATAGCAGCCGCCATGTCGCTGGAAGCCCTGATGGCTAACATGAAACCGTATACCCCGAAACTACACGAAGCGAGAGGTTTCTCAGGTGCAGTGAAAAGTGCAAAATCCATCCAGAAGATCATTCAGGGAGGGGACCTCATTGAAGGTAAAATAAAATGCAAGGTTCAGGATGCCTACTCCATGCGTTCAACACCGCAGGTTGTTGGAACAGCCAGAGATGCCCTCCGGTTTGCGCGTACACAGGTTGAGATCGAACTGAATGGAGTAGGGGATAATCCCGTGTTCTTTCCGGATGAGAACCTTCATCTGTCCGGAGCTAATTTCCAGGGAACACCGGTTTCTCTCCCCATGGATATGGCTGGTGCAGCAATTACCATGGTTTGTGTTATGTCAGAAAGAAGAATGAACCGGCTTAATAATCCTGCATTGAGCGTCGGATTGCCTGCATTCCTGACCAAAGGAGCAGGAATGTTCTCCGGCCTTATGTTGAGCCAGTATACGGCTGATATGCAGATTGTCGAACAACGGATCCTCTCTGCTCCGGCTTCCGTCCATTCCATCCCTGCAGCCGCTGATCAGGAGGATTTCGTCTCTATGGGGATGAATACAGCAATCAAAAATGACCAGATACTGGACAATGCATACGGAATTCTTGGTATTGAGTTTATGGCAGCTGCCCAGGCTCTGGACTTCCGTGATTATACATTCGGAAAAGGAGTATCCAGGGCAAAAAATGTGATTCGCCGGTACGTCGATTTTCTCGATGTTGACCGTCCGCTATACACCGACCATACCCGGATGAAAGAACTGGTCAAATCCTGCGAAATCCTGGATGAGGTTGAGAAAGAAGTCGGAAAACTTGAGGATTGAATGAAGCGATCGCGTCACATGCTTTCGATACAGCTTCCCTGTCCAGTATCCAGCTACTGGATACCACCCGGAGACCGACGCTGCTGTGATTGCTTTATCTGCCTGAGCAGATAGGTCTTAAACTGGTTTTCAGTATAATAAATCCTTGGGACTTTCCGGATGGGAAGAACCTCCTTAAACCGGGCATGATAGGTCGTAAGCAACTCGGCTTCTTCGATCATCGTTGCAACATATTTGTCCCCTAATTCTTCAATTTCATTGTCGGAAAGTGTCCTCTGATTCTGGATCAGATTTTTGGTCAGTTCTCTCCTCCGCTCGATGATCTTGTTTTTTTCATCCTGGTATTCATTATAGACAGGCCAGAATTTCTGGGACTCTTCTGGAGTCAACCGCAACCGCTCGGTAAAAAAAGCAATGCGCTGTGCATTAAACCGTTCCAGAGTGCTCCTCGGAATCTCCTGGGATTTACCCGGCATTGCGTGTGTCACCAGCAGTATAACAAGAATAATTGATCGGATATGTTTCATTTCTGTAAATTTATAAATTTTCCATAATAGATTGATAATCAATGCCCTGATCCAGCAAGTAATCGATTATTATTTCCTCATAATCAAGTTCCACCGTTTCATCAACCTCGATTTCATCCAATACTTCATAATATAATCCTTCATCGAGGTCAGAAGAGTAATATTCAATGTATTCGGCAATCTCCTGTGAAGAAAACTCCTGGTTAACACCATCCGAAAAAAGATACCTGATGGACAGGTACCCCAGGATGGCAAAAACCAGAATGGCTGCCGCAATGGCAAGAGGGGGTTTTAAAAACCTCCGCAAAGGACCCAGTATTTCCTGCCTGTCACCCTGATGAGCGATTCGTTCCATCAGTTTACCGGGAAATTCCTCAAAATAACCATCGGGAACACGAAAAACGTTCTCTTTTTTAATCTTTGAAAGATTTGGTGCTATTTTTTTTGACTCTTTCATCGGTATCATTCCCTGATTTATAGGATGCCAAAACGAATAAAAGGTTTAATCCTCCTGGATCATTTTTTCAATTTTTTTTACAGCATGGTGAAATGATGCTTTAAGTGCTCCGACCGATGTTTTCAGGATCTCAGCCATCTCTTCATATTTCATTTCATCGTAATACTTCATATTGAACACGATTCTCTGCTTTTCGGGAAGTGTAAAGATTGCTTTTTGCAATTTCATCTGGATCTCGTTACCGTCAATATAATCCCCTTCTTCAAATCTGTTCATTACGCTGTTTTCAAAGTCATGGTCTGGGATCAGTACCCTTTTCCTCTTCTTTTTCAGGAAGCTCAATGCTT
Source organism: uncultured Rikenellaceae bacterium (assembly GCA_964640125.1). Taxonomy (GTDB): domain Bacteria; phylum Bacteroidota; class Bacteroidia; order Bacteroidales; family VadinHA17. The sequence continues at coordinate 6,340 of CAZXGG010000030.1, read as the reverse complement.
CATTCGTTGCTATTCGGTATAACCAGGTATACAAGCGGGAACCCTCCCTGAAATCATCCAGTCCGCTCCATGCTTTAAGAAAGGTATTTTGTAGCACATCGTCAGCATCTTCATGCAGCACAACAATTCGTCGCACATGCCAATACAACCTTTCCTGATAGGTATGGATGATTTGATTAAATGCATAATTCCTGCTCTCTTTCTCTTTGAATAAAGCGAGCAGCTCTTTGTCGCGGTTCCCGCTCATGGTCCGTTAACATCTATCGGTTGCCTGGTTATTAGACACCGAATACTCCCAATGGTTTATTCGTTCATACCCGTGATTCGTGACCCGTTTTTACCCCATTATATTATTTTCACATAGGTGGATTTCCCGGATTCAACCGTAAAGCTGCTCTCGATGGTGAAATGGGACCGTTTTGCACTACCAGAGCGATAAACAGCACGGTAATTGCCGGGAAGCAGCACAACCGGTACAGACCGGTTTGCTGTGTTAACATTCGTGATCCAGGTAAGCCCGTTTTCATCTTCTAAAAACAGGCCACAATACCCTTCATTCGCGATTTGCAGCGTGACTACTCCGGGCCTTGGTATTTTGATGGTGGTCGTATAGCTCTGCAAAATCTCAATATCATTGAACGTAAGCCTTGGCAGGGTTGGGATCTCAATATCATAGGTTCCGGTAAGGTATTTTTCACTCGTATTCATCGGTTGCATGTTGAGTGTTTCTGTTGTTCCTGGCCGGCGTACAAAAAATTGCAAATCCTGGTATTGTGTCCCTCCGGATGTTTCAACCCTGAGAAAGCCCTGGGGTGAATCCACTGCAATGATGTTGTGCTTGCCCTGAATGAGCTCAACAGGATCCAATAAAATAGAAGGGATAGTATGAACAACCAATTTGTAGTTGATCAGAGGATCAAGTAACAGCGTATCCGGATTTCCCCGGTGATTCAACGTATGAATGATATTGTGCTTGATCCGGCCGTTTTCCCTGTCGTAAAATGTCATGTTAACATCGGTTTCTGTGGGATTGCCTGATTCATCAAGAAGGTTCACCTGGGCAGTTGTTGCATTTAGCACCTGCGATATGACAATTTCCAGTACATCCTGAAACTTCTTTTCATCGGTGGCGTTATAATATTGCCCGACACATTCAAATGTATTTTTGAATCGGGGATCAAGCCCAATACCAATAACAAAAGGCTTCAGAGCTATCCCCTTTTTTTGCAGCTCTCTCGATACGGCACATGGATCTCCATCGCAAGCTTCTATTCCATCGGTGATTAAAATGATAATATTTCTGCAGGTTGCACAGGGCGGGAAATCTCGTACAGAATAGCGTAGCGAATTGGCAATGGGTGTCGTACCCTTTGGATTAAGATTCCTTAATTTGTGCTTGATCTTTTCCCCATTGTTTGGAGCAAATGGGATCTCTAATCTCGTATCTTCACAGTCCTGGGGCGGCACATAACTCTGGTGTCCGTATACCCTGAGAGCCATCTCTACATCGTCAACCTGCTCAAGACTGTCAATCGTTTTATTCAGAAAATTTCGGGCGATATTGATCTTTTGATCACTCTCCCATATGCCGGACATGCTTTGTGAACAGTCGAAAACGAATAATATCCGGGTTAAGGCCTTTTTTGAACCCGATTGCTGAGAATTTACTGAGCCAACGGAAAAAAGAAAAAGTATACTTGTGAATAGCCAGATGATTTTTTTCAAAATAAGAGGTTTTAATGGATTCAGAGTTAAAGGTAAGAAAAATTAAATGTAATTTTACCGAACGTTTTATTTATCAAAACGTAAAAAATGGCACTTCAGTGTGGAATAATAGGAATTGCCAATGTGGGCAAAACAACTTTGTTTAATTGCTTCTCAAATACCCGGGGCGAAACAACCAGCTATGCATTTACCAGTAGCAAGTCGAATATTGGAAGAATTTCCGTTCCCGATAACCGGTTGCCCGAATTGGAAAAACTATATCCAACCGGAAAGGTTGTACCCGTTACCTTCGAAATTGTCGATATCCCGGGATTAACCAAAGGGGCAAGCCTGGGCGAAGGCGTTGGGAATAAGTTTCTTAATGATATACGAAATACCGATGCATTGATCCATGTCCTCCGGTGTTTTGATGATGATAATCTCCCCCACATCGATGGTACGGTTGATCCGGTCAGGGACAAAGAAACCGTTGAACTGGAACTGCAAATCAAGGACCTCGAATCGGTGGAGAAAAAAATTCAGAAACTCGAAAAAATTGCAAAAGCAGGAGACAAAGAAGCAAAAAATGAAGTCGAACTGTTGAACCTCTACAAAAACCACCTCGAGGATTGCAATTCGGCAAGGACAATACCCCTGGATGATAACGAGAAGAAAATAGTGGAAGACCTCTTCCTGTTAACAGCCAAGCCCGTTCTCTATGTCTGTAATGTGGATGATGCTTCAGCCGTTTCAGGGAACCATTATGTGGAAAAAGTCCGTGAAGTCCTTGCCGGGGAAGAGGCAGAATTACTGGTGATTGCCGGAAGTCTCGAAGCGGATATTGCCGAATTCGATGATGCGGATGACCGTCAGGAATTCCTTGAAGATGTCGGATTACATGAACCGGGGGTGAACAAATTGATACGGTCAGCGTATAAATTACTTGACCTGCATACTTTTTTTACCATGAATCCCAAGGAGATCCATGCCTGGACACTGAAACGGGGAATGAAAGCACCGCAGGCAGCAGGTACTGTCCATAGCGATATGGAACGCGGCTTTATCCGTGCAGAAGTAATGAAGTATACGGACTTCGTAACCTATGGCTCGGAACATAAATGCAGGGAAGCTGGAAAACTCTCCGTGGAAGGAAAACAGTATGAAGTGCAAGATGGCGATATCCTCTATATACGATTCAATGTGTGAAGCAGTAAAAAAGTTTTTTCTCCTGATTCTGATCAGCCCACTCCTTCCCGGCACACTGCTTTTTGCCCAGGATCGGAGTGATGCAAATTATCAGTTAGCCCTGGAATGGCTGGATAGAAAAGCCGAAGTGAACCTTCAATTTACCATTGAATCAAAATCCAGCACTATACGCTCCCTGAACTTCCTCTCAATTCGAAAACTGGATGGAGATCGGGTAACTGCAAACCTGAATCATAGAGAATTTCAACGGTTTGTTACTCTGGGGATCCCATTCGTTGTAATCGATCCAATCTTCCCGAAAGTCAATACAAGAGAGAGCAGAAAAGGAACGGTTACCGAATGGTCAGCCTACCCCACATATGAACAGTATGATTCCATTATGCAGAAGTTTGCAGAGAATTACGCGGCTATTTGCCATCTCGATACCCTGGGTGAAAGCATTGAGGGGCGCTATCTTTTCATTGTCAAGATCTCCGATAATGTGAATCTGGATGAACCGGAACCGGAATTCATGTACTCCTCTACCATGCACGGAGATGAAACCGGAGGATTTGTCCTGATGTTGCACCTGATCGATTACCTCCTGGAACAGTATCAAATTGACCAATCCGTCACAAACCTCATCGACAACCTTGAGATATGGATTAATCCACTGGCTAACCCGGATGGAACATATGCAGGAGGAAATCAAACCATTGTTGAAGCGACAAGAAGAAATGCAGATGGAGTTGACCTGAACCGTAATTTCCCGGATCCGGCAGATGGACCACATCCCGATGGAAACGATTATCAACCGGAAACCCTTGCCATGATGGAGTTTATGAAAAACCGGCAGGTGTCACTCTCTGCAAACTTCCATTCAGGTACAGAAGTTGTAAATTATCCGTGGGATACCTGGGAAGCCAGACATGCTGATGATGCCTGGTTCCAGTTTATCTCACATGAATATGCAGATACGGTTCAGGAGTTCAGTACCGGTTATATGACAGGTTTTGACGATGGCATTACGAATGGTGCGGACTGGTATATGATCAATGGTGGGCGACAGGATTACATCACCTTTTTCAGGGGTGGGAGAGAAGTTACCATAGAACTGGACTATGACTTTATCACTCCGGAAAGTCAGTTGCTGGACCTCTGGAACTATAACTTCAGATCCCTGTTGCACTTTATGGAACAAAGTCTGTTCGGAATTTCGGGAGAGGTAACCGATTCTGTTACCGGTGCCCCCCTCCGGGCAAGGATCGAGGTTATCGGGCATGACTCTGATAGTTCTCATGTTTACTCCGATTCACTCCATGGTGATTATTACCGGCTTATTGAGGAAGGAACCTGCCAGGTGAGATTTACTGCCCCGGGGTATTATGATAAAACAATTCCTGATGTTATTGTTCAGAACCGCCAGAAAACCCGGCTGGATGTGCAGATGGTTCCTCTGAAGAGTGCAAGGATAAAATTATCGTCTCCTGAATCTACGATGAGTTGCTTTCCAAATCCTTTCCGGAATACCCTGACAGTCTCTTTTGAATTACATCAACCGGCACACCTGGAGTTTCAGATTTATGATATCCTTGGGAAGAAGCAGATGGTTCCTTATTCATCGTTTCATTCTACGGGGAAAATAGAGGTTAATTTGGACCTGAACCGGTTGCCTCCCGGAACCTATATTATCAGGTCAGTAATCACAGGATTAGTAATGGACCAGAAAATTATCAAAAAGCTATAGCATGGTACGATATTTTGCCCTTGTTTCTCTGTTTTCCTGCATGGCAGGTTTTTTCAACATCACGTTTTCTCAGACAAACACACAGATCCCTCCGGAAAAACCAAAACTTGTCATTCAGATCATTGCAGGCCAGATGAGGTATGATTATTTAAGCCGGTACTGGAATAAATTCGGGGAGGGTGGATTCAAGAGACTCATTAACGAAGGCACCTTTTGCAGAAATGCCAATTTCCCCTACCTCTTCACCCAATCTGGACCGGGACATGCAACCATTGCTACCGGCACAACACCTGATCATCACGCCATAGTATCGGATCAATGGTATATCCGGTTAAAAGATGAAATGGTCGGGTCTACCGACGATCCAGCCGTCGATCCGGTTGGAGGAAGCTTCGAGAATGGCAGGCATTCACCCCAGTACCTGCTTTCTACAACAGTGGGTGATGAGCTCAGGCTCTCATCCAATTTCCGGTCTAAAGTATTCTCTGTAGCGCTGAACAAACAATCCTCAATACTGACCGGCGGACATGCCTCTAATGGTGCATTCTGGTACGATGATGAAACAGGAACATGGATGACCAGTTCTTTTTATATGGATTCACTGCCGGTATGGCTGAAGGAATTCAACCAAAAAAAATTCCCCGATCTTTACCTGGAACGCGAATGGAATACACTCCTTCCACTGGAACAGTATACCGAAAGTACCAGTGACACAACCCGGTATGAGAAAGGAATTAACGGCAGGTCCGTTTTTCCTTATGACCTGAAAATACTCAGCAGGGAAGGAAGAAACAAAAAGAACTATGCGGTTTTGCTTACTACACCATTTGGAAATACCTTTACCAAGGACCTTGCACTTACCACCATAGTAGAGGAAGAACTGGGGATGGATGATTATCCCGATCTGCTGAACATTACCTTTTCATCTGCCGATTACCTGGGTTTACAGTTTGGTCCCAATGCTGTTGAAATGGAAGATACCTACCTTCGGTTGGACCAGGATATTGCACATTTTCTCCGGTTTATTGATGAGTATATAGGAAAAAAGAATGTGTTGATTGTATTGACAGCAGACCATGGTGTGGCAAGAATTCCACAATACCTCTCAGAATCAAAAATACCTTCAGGCTATTTTAAACAGAGGCAGGCAATGACACTCTTAAAGAGCTATCTCAATATTATTTATGGAAATGGAGATTGGGTAAGCGCCTATACCCAGCAACAGATCTATTTGAATCATACCCTCATTGAAGATTCAAACATTGACCTGGAGGAGATGCAGACCCGGGTTGCCCGTTTCATGATTCAGTTCACCGGTGTGGCAAACTCCATTACCGCTACAACACTCCAGACGACTCACTTCACGGAGGGTATCTTCCATAAGATCCAGAATAGTTACCACCAGAAAAGATCGGGTGATGTTATTCTTAACCTTGAACCCGGGTGGATTGAAGAGAATGGCAACTCAACCGGAAATAACTCTGCCTACCCGTATGATACCCATGTACCATTGATCTGGTACGGATGGAAAATAAGTCGTAGCACACTCCTTAGACCAGTGTCCATGATCGATATTGCCCCTACTTTATCTTACTTTCTCGATATCTCATGGCCAACAGCAAGCACCGGCAAAACAATCCTTGAACTGATCCGCTGATGGTTGTTTCAGGTTTTCGTTAACCTCCAGGGCAATGGTCATGCAAT